>NZ_JBEPPT010000002.1:0-748732 GCF_040547485.1 Agromyces sp. PvR057 | reverse complement strand
GCGCCCTGCAACCACCCTCGTTCGACCGACTCCCCAGCACCGCCGACCTCCCGTTGCGGCTGTTCTCGGACTCCCGCGCCTTCATCCTCACGAACGGCGGATGGCTCGAGGTCGCCGCCAACACCTACGGCGGAACGACCTTCTTCACCACCCTGCCCAACGGCGCCTGGCGCGGCATCCCCGTCCTCCGCACCCAACCGGCACCCCACTTCATCCGCGAGAGCTCGAGCACACAGGTCTACCTCATCTCCGGCGGCATGAAGCAAGCCGTCGCCAACCAGACCGAGATCAACAACATCTCCGCAACCTACGGCGTCGAGAACAAGACCTGGATCGCCGCCGACGGCGCCCTCACCGGCATCGCCGGCTAGGCGTGCCCCCACGCACGCAGGAGGGGTGCGTGCGGAATCAGGCGCGGTCCATGAGGCCGAGGATCTCGGTCGCGTCGCCCCAGACCCCTGGCGAGTCGTACGGGCGGTCGGGGAAGGCGCCGTACTCGAGCGTGATCGGCAGGTTCCGATCGGCGATGAAGGATTCGACGGCCTGCGCGAGGCTCTTGGGCTCGCCGGAGGCGCAGTTGATGATGCCGGAGACCTCGTCCTGAACGGCGGCGACGGCGATCTGCCGCCCGAGATCGCTCACGTCGATGAAGTCGTAGCGGTTCTTGCCCGTGGTGAACGGGAAGGTCTCCTTGCCCGCATCGACGGCCTCGAGGATCCGGGTGAAGATCGAGTTGTTGTTCCGGTCGTCGCCGAGGATGTAGTAGCACCGGAGCCACCGGAGGCTCGTGCGATCCGCGAGCGAGACGAACGACGCACGGCGCAGCGCGTCCTTGGCGATGCCGTAGAGCGAGGTCGGGTTGGTCGGCGTGTCCGCCGTGATCGCGCCCTCCCAGTACCCGATCTCGTGCATCGTGCCGAGCACCGAGATCCGCGGAACGCCCCATGCGGTGAGCGCCTCGAGCAGTTCGACGTGACGGGAGAGCATGAGCATGTGCGACGGGGCGTTGTGCTTGAACCCGTCCTGCCACGCGAGGTGGACGACCGCATCAGGGGCCTGCTCGGCGATGGTCGTGACGTCCGTCGCGGGGTCGAGCAGGTCGATCGCCACGACGTCCGCACGCGAGTCGACGTCCGCACGCGAACCGGGGCGGACCGTCGCCGTCACGAGATAGCCCAGGTCGAGCAATGCCGTGACGACATGCCGTCCGACATATCCACCGGCACCGGTCACCAGAACGCGTCCTTCGGGCATGCTGCACTTCCTCTCGTCGACGTTCGATTCTACGGTGCCGTCTTCGCGACCGCGTTCGACCGGGCGTCGGAACGAGGGTTCCCGATGTCGTAAAATCGGACGGATGGCCACACACAAGCTCGAGCACGTCGCGGTCGCCACCGTGACCTACAACTCGAACGACCAGGTCGACGCCTTCCTCGCATCGGCGGCCGACGACCAGCGTCACGGGCTCTCCGTGGTCATCGCCGACAACGGATCGGTCGATCGTGAGCGACTTCGCACGATCGCCTCCGAACGATCCGCCCGACTGCTCGAGCTCGACTCGAATCTCGGGTACGGCGGCGCACTCAACGTCGCGATCGCCGGGCTCGACCCGCAGATCGGCTTCATCCTGATCTCCAATCCCGATGTCGAACTGCGTTCCGGCGCGGTTGCGGCACTCGTGGAGGCCCTCGAGTCCGATGAGGGCATCGGAGCCGTCGGCCCGAAGGTGCTCAACGCCGACGGCACGCCGTACCCGTCTGCGCGAACCCTGCCGTCGCTTCGAACCGGCGTCGGACACGCGCTGTTCAGCCGCGTCTGGCCCGCCAACCCGTGGTCCAGGCGCTATCGACTCGCGACCGCCGACCCCGACGTCCGCCGTGAGGCCGGATGGCTCTCCGGGTCCTGCCTCCTCGTGCGCCGCTCGGCCTTCGAAAGCCTCGGCGGATTCGACGACGGATTCTTCATGTACTTCGAAGACGTCGACCTCGGCTACCGGCTCGGCAAGGCGGGCTGGACCAACGTCTACCTCCCGACGGCCACCGTGATGCACACCGGCGCCCACTCCACGACGAGCGAATCCGAGCGGATGCTGCAGGCGCACCATGACAGCGCATACCGCTACCTCAGCAAGAAGTACGACGCCCCGTACCTCGCGCCGGTGCGCTGGGGACTGCGCATCGGCCTGAATGCGCGATACCGTCTGCTCCGCCGCCGGGCCACTCGACCGTAGCCGGCACCGGACGGGCACCGCTCCCGCCCAAGGTAGACTTTCTCGGTGCCAAGCCCCTCGTCCGAGACCCAGCCCTCTGCGATCAAGCGATTCATCGACGGCGCGGTGCACCTCGTCATGAACTACGCGCTGAAGTTCGGCGTCGTCGGCATCATCGCGTACGTGGTCGACGTCGGCATCTTCAACCTCATCCGGCTGGCGATGCCCGACGAGGTCGAGTGGCAGTGGCTCATGCTCGCTCGCGTCATCGCATTCGTGGCGTCGACCGTCGTGGCGTGGATCGGCAACCGGTACTGGACGTTCCGCGAGCACCGCCGAACCGACGTGTTCGCCGAGTTCATCGAGTTCCTCGTCGTGGCCATCGCCGGCCTCGCCATCGTGTTGCTGTGCCTCTACGTCTCGCACTACGTGCTCGGTTTCGACAGCCTCCTCGCGGACAACATCTCCTCGAACGTGATCGGCTTCGTGCTCGCCACCGCGTTCCGCTTCCTGCTCTACCGCTACTGGGTCTACGGCGACAATCGCAAGGGCGCGATCCAGCGCGACCTGGCCTGAGCCGCACCCCGTCTCGAGGCATCACTCGGCGCCATGCGGCGAGCGAGCGCACGCGCTCGGCATCCCTGAGACCAGCGCAGCACGCCTTCGGCACCCTGAGGCGAGCGGACGAGCTCGGCGACGCCACGTCCGGGGTCGATGGTGCCCTCGCTTCCTCGCCGATCCGCCGCGTGCTCGCGTCGACGACGACCGGCCGTCGGGCGCGGCGAGCCGGCCGCTCGGTTCCGGTCCGCTCCGGTCCGTCGCCGTCTGCGATATCGGTGCGCACGGACGACGAACGGCTGCCGTCCCGCAGGACGGCAGCCGTTCACGACCGCTGTTCGGAGCTCGGCTCAGTCCGCCGTCTCGCCGGACGCCGGCTCCGAACGGACCGCGGAGCCGCCGCCGAGCTGGACGTCGACCGAAGGCCAGCGGAGGTACTCCAGCCGCATCGCTTCGCGGCGCGACCTCAGCAGTCCGTCGAGCACGAGCGCGACGACCAGTGCCAGGAATCCGAGCAGGATGAACGCGGTTGCGAGCAGCGCGGTGGGGAATCGTTCGACCAAGCCGGTCGAAGCGTAGTCGACGATGACCGGGATGCCGAGCAGCAGGCCCACCAGCACGAACAGCGCCGAGAAGAGCGAGTAGAACAGGAACGGGCGCTCGTGACGCAGGAGTTCCACGATCAACCAGAGGATCCGGAATCCGTCGTGGTAGGTGCGGAGCTTGCTCTCGCTGCCCTCGGGACGGTCCTTGAAGCCGACCTGGACCTCCGCCTGCGGCACCCGCATGCTCATCGAGTGCACGGTGAGCTCGGTCTCGATCTCGAACTCGCGCGAGAGTGCCGGGAACGACTTCACGAACCGCTTCGAGAAGACGCGGTACCCGCTCAGCATGTCGCTGACGGGGTCGCCGAACAGCCAGCCGACGAGTCGGTTGAACAGCCGGTTTCCGGTCTCGTGCCCGGGACGGTACGCACTGGCGGTCCCCTCCTGCTGACGACGCACGCCGAGGATGTGGTCGTAGTGACCCTCGACGAGCGTGTCGATCATCTGCTTCGCCGCCCCGGCGTCATAGGTGTCGTCGCCGTCGATGAGGAGATAGATGTCGGCGTCGATGTCGGCGAACGCGCGACGGACGACGTTGCCCTTGCCCTTTCGCCCCTCGAAGCGAACCTCTGCGCCGGCCTCTCGCGCAACGCGTGCGGTGTCATCGGTGCTGTTGTTGTCGTAGACGATGAGGTCCATGCCCGGCACCGCCGCTCGCAGGTCGGTCACCACGGTGTGGATCGCGGCCTCCTCGTTGTAGCAGGGGATGATCGCGGCGATGCGCGGCTCAGGACGTGACACGGTGTGCTTTCTCTCTCTTGTGCTGTGCAGTGCGTCGGTTCATCGAACCGAATCGGAGGACGCGGGAAGCGGGTCGGCGGAGTGGACGCCCTGCTCCGCGGATGCGGGCGCGACGTCCTCGTCTGCCGGCGTCGCATGCTCGCCCTCGTCGGCTCCGGTTCGGAGGCCCGACCCGTCAGGGTAGCGCGCATCGACCAGCGCCGGTACTCCCGGCTCGAAGGACTCCCCGCCATCCGGCAGCCGCGTCGCGAGGGCCACGGCGACGGTCAGCCCGACCCAGACGAGGATCTCGACGGTGAGCGCGAGCCACATGTTGATCGGGGGCAGCCATGCGCCCTCGATCAGGGCCGTCCACGGGCCGTTCGCCCCGTTGACGTAGCGGTGCGTGTTGACGGCGAAGGCGATCACCTGCCCGGCTCCGGCGATGCCGACGACGAACGGCGCCACGCGCTTGGCCACGCCCATCGTCATCGGTCCGCGTTCCGCGAAGAAGCCCGCGAGGATCGGGGCCGCGAGCGCGATCGGCATCACGTACTTGCCCTGCCAGACCAGGCCCGACTCCTTGTAGCTCAGGAGCTGGACGGCGATCGGCACGATGAGCGTCGCGACACCGACGACGGCCACTGCCGCGCGCTCGCGCCAGGTGCCCATCGCGAGGCCGACGATGATGACGAGGCCCACGAGGCAGACGATGAGCATCTGGGTCCAGATCGGCAGGTGCGTGTCGCCCCAGCCGAAGACGCCGATGAGCTGCTCGAAGTAGTAGTCGGTGTTGCGGAGCATCCTGGTCACGACCTGGGTCGCGGTCAGCCCCGGCTCTGGCAGCACGATGCCGAGGGCGAGGCTGCCGGATGCCAGCGTGTAGACCACTGCGCCGACCGACGCGGCGATGCAGAGCCCGAGCTGCGGCCAGATGCGACGGTTCCGGATGACATCCCACACCGTCGACCATCGAGGGCTGACGAGCACGGCGATCACGACGATGAAGGCCAGGTATGCGGGACTCAGGCCGCGTGCGAGCACGAAGAACGCCGCGCCGATCACGAGTCGCCACATCCGTCGGGAGATCAGGCCCTCATCGGGCTCCCTGGTCATCGCGAGCAGCACGACGAGCGTGAGCATCGCCCCGAAGATCTCGGGCCCCTGGGGTGTCATCGAGCTCGCGATGTAGATCGCCATCGGGGTGGTCGCCGCGACGACGCCGATCAACGGCCAGAACGGGCGTCGAAGCTCGAAGATCGTGCGGACCAGGAGTGCGATGAGGAACGCGTTGAGCAGGGCGCTCGCGAGCCGCATGAGCGTGAGGGTCTCGGCCCCGATCGGCAGGAGCGAGGGCAGGCCGATGATCGTGTAGTACACGGGGTTGTACCGCGCGACGTGGGAGGCGCTCTCCGAAGGCGCCGAGAGGTCTCCGCTGATGCCGGGGCTGCAGTTCGGCGTGGTCTCGGGGTGGAACGCGTAGCACGTGAGGTTCCAGACCTGGGCGAAGAGCTCCGGGACCTCGAACGTGCCTCGTCCGGCGTTGTACTCCGACTCGTCGGCCGTGAACTCCCCGCGCACCGTCGCCGCAGCCTTCACCGCGTGGGCGGGCTCATCGGGCGAGGCCATCGCGGGATTGACGATCGACCAGCCGCCGATGGCGAGGAACAGCGCGAGGAACGTCACCCAGAAGGCGATGCGGGGCCTGCGTTTCGCCGCGGTCGGGGTCGGGGTGAAGCTGGGGGGCGTCATTCGACGGTGTACTCCTTCAAACTCGGTGCGAAGACGTCTCGAGTGCTTCGGATGGGGTGAGGTGTGCGGCGGAGCTCAGTGCTCGAGCAGGCGGCGCAGGTACCGGCCGTACCCGCTCTTCTCGAGCGGCGCGGCGAGATCGGCGAGTTGCGCGTCGTCGATCCACCCGGCGCGCCAGGCGATCTCCTCGAGGCAGCCGATCTTGAATCCCTGGCGGTCCTCGATGACGCGCACGTACTCCGACGCCTGCATCATCGATTCGAAGGTGCCGGTGTCGAGCCACGCGGTGCCGCGGTCGAGGACCTGCACCTGCAGCTTGCCCGCTTCGAGGTAGCGCTCGTTCACGGTGGAGATCTCGAGCTCGCCGCGCGCGCTCGGTTCGATCGTCTTCGCGATCTCGATCACGGAGTTGTCGTAGAAGTAGAGTCCGGGGACGGCGTAGTTGCTCTTCGGCTTGGCCGGCTTCTCCTCGACCGACAGCGCGGTGAAGTTCTCGTCGAACTCGACCACGCCGTAGGCGGTGGGATCGCTCACCTGATAGGCGAAGATCACGGCTCCATCCACATCGTTGTGGCGGCGCAGCGAGGATCCGAGCCCCGTGCCGTGGAAGATGTTGTCGCCGAGCACGAGCGCGACCGACTCGTCGCCGATGAACTCCTCGCCGATGATGAACGCCTGCGCGAGACCGTCGGGCGAGGGCTGCACCGCGTACTCGATCTTGACGCCGAACGCCGAGCCGTCGCCGAAGAGCGCCCGGAACTGGCTGTTGTACTCCGGCGTGGTGATGATGAGGATCTCATCGATGCCGGCCATCATCAGCGTCGACAGGGGGTAGTAGATCATCGGCTTGTCGTAGATGGGCATCAGCTGCTTCGAGATGCCCTTGGTGATCGGCCAGAGACGGGTTCCGGAGCCTCCGGCGAGGATGATTCCGCGCATGCTCACGCCCCCGTCCGCAGCGAGTCGTAATACGCCCGCGCCGCGTCCCAGGTGGGGAGCAGGCCGGCGGCCTCGGCCTCGCGGAGCGAGGGGGCCTGGGTGTCCTTCGGCGAGAGCAGCAGTTCGCCGGCCGCCTCGGGATACGCGAGGGCGATCTCCTCGTCGAGGGGGTTGATCCCGTGCTCGCGTTCGGCGTTGAAGGTCGACGTCACGAGGTAGCTGACCGTCGCATCATCGCTCAACGCGACGAAGCAGTGGCCGAGGCCCTCGGAGATGTAGATCGCGCGGCGGTCGATGTCGTCGAGAAGCACCGAGTCCCACTGACCGAACGTCGGGGATCCCACACGGATGTCGATGACGAAGTCGAGCACCGCTCCGCGGGTCGCGGTGACGTACTTCGCCTGGCTCGGCGGCACGTCGGCGAAGTGGATGCCGCGGACGACGCCGCGCTTCGAGATCGACGTGTTGCCCTGCGCGAGGTCGAGCGAGTGCCCGATCGTCTCCTCGAGCCGATCGAACCGATACCACTCGAGGAAGGTACCGCGATCGTCGCCCAGGAGCTTGGGTGTGATCTCATAGCTGTCGGGGATGTTGAGTTCGCGGATTTGCACCCGCAAAGTCTAGCAAGGGACCTCAGGGGCGCTTCACACGCCCTCGCCGGTCCAGAACGCCTCGCGTTCGAGCCACGCTCCCCAGCGCCCGCGGACGATGTCGAGCTCGACGTCGGTCACGGTCGCGTCCCTGGTCTTCGACTCGAAATGATGGAGCCGCGCGCCGGGCGTGACCACCGTGCGGAGCCCTCGCGCACGTACCTTCATGCAGAGATCCACGTCGTTGTAGTTGCCGGGCAGCAGCGTCGACATCCCCCCGACGGCGCGGTAGGTCTCGGCGGAGAGCATGGCGCAGGCCGCCGTCGCTCCTGAGACCTCGCGATCGAAGCGGATGCTGCCGATCGGATCGGAACGGTCGTCGGACCACCCGATCGCCGCATGCGTCGGCTCCCCGCGTCGGTAGACGTGTCCGGCGTGCTGCAACGTGCCGTCCTCGAAGTACAGGTGGGCTCCGACGAGGCCGATGCCCCGCTGCACGGCGAGCGCCAGCATCCGCTCGATCCAGTCGGCGGCGATGACCTCGACGTCGTCGTTGAGCAGGAGCAGGTACTCACCGGTGGCGTGCACCGCACCGCGGTTCATCTTGGCGGAGAAGTTGAACGGCGCGGTCCATGGGACGATCGTCAGTCGCTCGCCCGCCAGCACGGCGAGGTCCTCGAGGACGCCGGGCGGCGTGTCCGCATCGGCGACCACGACGAACTCGATCTCGGTGTAGGTCGAGCGTTCGATCACGCTGCGAACCGCCTCGACGACCAGGACGCGGGACCGCCCCCAGACCTCGGCCGAGCTTCCGCGGGTGGGGATGACGATCGAGACCTTCGGCCGCCGCGACGAGTGGTACTCGATCGAGGCCGCGCCGCCGGGGCCGGGTTCGATCATCGCGTCGAGCCCGCACGCCGAGAGTTCGCCCGCGAGCATCGCCACGACGCTCGCCGCGTCGGTCGGGCCCGGGCGCGGCTCGCGGGACGTGAGCGGCTCGGACAGGTGGAGCACCTCGGCTCCGGCTCTCGCCAGACGCAGGCCCGCCTCCCAGACCTCGAGCGCGCCGACGCCCTCCGCGAGGGCGTCGACGGAGCGCAGCGACTGGAGATCGAAGACGCGGACGGCTCCGAGGTAGTCGAGGCTCCTGAGCAGGAGCGGGGAGAAGTCGGGTCGACGCAACGCCGGCGCGTCGGCGTAGACGAGCGCGGATCGGGGGAACCGCTCCAGTCCGGCGACGATGTCGGCGATCGCGGTCGGCGCGAGCTCCGCGCCCGCGCGGATCCAGAGCAGATGCGTGCGGTCGGACGCGTCGAGCGCCGCCGGCACCCCGCCCGACGGCAGGTGCGCGATGACGTGGCGGGGCTCCACGCCGGCGGCGGCGATGGACGCGGAGGAGCGCTCCACGTCTGCCGTCGATGCATCCGCCCGGTCGATCGCGACGGCGAGGCGGACCGTCGCAGAGCTCGGAGCCTGCGCCGGCACCGCGGGCGTCACCGGGGCCACACGCGACGGAGCACCCGGGCGGGCAGCGTGATCAGGCGCCCTGCGCGCCATTCGACGGAGCGGCGCATCTCGGCGATCTGATGCTCCACGCCCAGCTGCTCGCTCGGCGTCAACCGCGTGCCGGCCGACAGTTCGGCGATCCTCGCCTCGAGGCCGATGACCTGATCGACGAGCATCATCTCGCGTTCGAGGAGCTCGGGATCCGTCGCGGGTTCGGGTCGCTCGGCCGCACGCTCGCTCGTGCCGTCTGCCATTCGACCCTCCTCATCTTGGGTAGGCTAGTCTACCGACGCGTTCGACAGCGCGGCTCGCCATGACCATCACCACCGGGGGCAGGAACGTGTCGCATGTCATCGCCGTCGTCCCGAGCTATCTCCCGTCAGCGGGGCTCATCGAGCATCTCGCCAGGCTCGGATCCCAGGTCGATGCCGTCATCGTCGTCGACGACGGCAGTCCGTCGTCGGCGGTCTCCGACGCCGTGCTCGCGGAGGTCCCGGCACCCGGGCGCGAGCTGATCAGGCTCGGATCCAACCGCGGCATCGCGCACGCCCTGAACGCCGGCATCCGCATCGCGATCTCGCGCGGCGCCGAGTACGTCCTCACACTGGATCAGGACACCCTCCTCCCGCTCGGCTACGTCGATGCGCTCGTCGAGGCGTTCGAGCGGGCCGCGACCGGGCCGACCCGGGTCGGCATGATCGCCACCGAGTTCGTGAACGGCGATCGCGCACGACCGGCCGCCATCACCGACGAGGGCATCCCGCTCGTGGTGGAGGCGATCCAGTCCGGTTCCCTCCTGTCCGCCGAGTGCCTGCGGGAGTGCGGCCTCCTCGACGAGCGCCTGGTCATCGACACGGTCGACACCGAGTACTGCCTCAGGATGTCGCTGCGCGGGTTCGCCGTGGCGATCGCGCCCGGCTCCCGCATCGAGCACGCGATCGGCACGAGATCCCCCGTCCGGGTCCTCGGCCTCCCGGTCCGGCGCCGCGGGGAGGTCCTCACGTATCCGTACCACGGTCCGTACCGTCGCTACTTCATCACGCGGAACAACCTCGACCTCTGGTTCCGGTTCGCCAGGCGCCGACCGACGTGGACGGCGCTGAGCATGCGACGCGAACTCGTCACCGGCGTCCTCACGCTCCTCTCCGGCCCGGATCGATCGCGCCAGTTCCTCGCCATCGCCGTCGGCGGGTGGCACGGCCTGATCCGCCGTCGGGGGCCGATGCCGTCGCGGCTGCGGCGCACCCTCCTCGACTGAACCGAGCAGCGACTCATCCACAGCCGAGGCCACGCGCCGACGACATGGAGCCTCCTCCTCTAGGATGTTCGGGTGTCAAGACTCCTCGTGACCGGCGGTGCCGGCTTCATCGGCTCGAATTTCGTCCACTACGTCATCGCGAACACCGAGCACTCGGTGACCGTGCTCGACAAGCTGACCTATGCCGGCAATCTCGCCTCGCTCGACGGCCTCCCGGCCGACCGATTCCGGTTCGTGCAGGGCGACATCACCGACGCCGCACTCGTCGACGAGCTCTTCGGCGAGCACGATGCGGTGGTGCACTACGCCGCCGAGTCCCACAACGACAACTCGCTCGAGAACCCGCGTCCGTTCCTCGACACGAACATCATCGGCACGTACACGCTGCTCGAGGCCGCGCGCAAGCACGACATCCGCTTCCACCACATCTCGACCGATGAGGTCTACGGCGACCTCGAGCTCGACGACCCGGCGAAGTTCACCGAGCAGACGCCGTACAACCCGTCGAGCCCGTACTCCTCGACGAAGGCCGGCAGCGACCTCCTGGTCCGCGCCTGGGTCCGCTCGTTCGGCGTGAAGGCCACGATCTCGAACTGCTCGAACAACTACGGGCCGTACCAGCACGTCGAGAAGTTCATCCCGCGCCAGATCACCAACGTCCTTCGCGGCGAACGACCCAAGCTCTACGGCAAGGGCGAGAACGTGCGCGACTGGATCCACGCCAACGACCACTCCTCCGCGGTGCTCACGATCCTCGAGAAGGGCGTGATCGGCGAGACCTACCTCATCGGAGCCGACGGCGAGAAGGACAACAAGGCCGTCGTCGAGCTGATCCTGACGACGCTCGGACAGCCGGCCGACGCCTACGACCACGTCATCGACCGTCCGGGCCACGATCTCCGGTACGCGATCGACTCCACGCGCCTGCGCACCGAGCTCGGCTGGACTCCTCGGTTCTCCGATTTCGAGGCGGGCCTCGCCGACACCGTCGCGTGGTATCGCGACAACGAGGCGTGGTGGGCTCCCCAGAAGGACGCCACCGAGGCGAGGTACAAGATCCAGGGCCAGTAGCCCCGAGCACCGTTCGGCACCAGCCACGTTCTCGATGCTCGAAAGGGGCCGCGTTGTCCACCACCCTCCGCGTCGTCGTCGACCAGGTCGTCGCCCACGTTCCGGGCCCCCTGGGTCGGTACACGCTCGATCTCGCGAACGCGATCGTGGCCGCCGCTCCGGCGGGCTGCGAGGTCGAGGGCATCGTCTCGTCGTCGCCTCCCGAGGACTACGAGCGCATCCAGGGCCTGATCCCCGGGCTGGCGGGGCTGTACAAGACGACGCTGGCGCGACGCGAGTTGGCTGCGGCATGGCAGCTCGGCATCACGACCTCGCCCGGCGGCGGGATGATCCACGGCACCAGCCTGTTCGCGCCTCTGCGCCGGCACGATCGCGACACCGGCGACACGCAGGTCGTGGTGACGGTGCACGACGTGCTGGCCTGGAAGCATCCCGAAGCGCTCACGTCGGCATCCGTCGCCTGGCAGAAGGCGATGATGAAGCGAGCGCGCAAGCACGCGGACGCCGTCGTCGTGCCGACCCACGCCCTCGCTTCCGACCTCCAGGCCATCGCCGACTTCGGCGATCGCGTGCGGGTCATCGGCACCGCGGCCCGATCCGGCCTCGTGCTCGGCGCCGATGCGGATCTCCGCGCCGTGCGGCTCGGCCTTCCGAAGGAGTTCGTCGTGATGGCCGGCAGTCTCGAGCCCAGGAACGGACTCGTGGACGCGCTCGCCGCGCTCGGCCGACCCGGGGTGCCCGATGTGCCGGTCGTCGTCCTCGGGCCGTCCACGTGGGGCGATCAGCACGTGGCCGAGGTCGCTGAGGAGTCCGGAGTCGCACCGAACCGCATCCGATGCCTCGACCTCGACGACCCTCGCGATCTCGCGGTGGTCCTCCACCGTGCGCTCGCCTTCATCGCGCCCGCCCATGACGACGCGGTCGGCTCGGCCCTCATCGAGGCGTTCGCACTCGGAACGCCGGTGATCCACTCCGACGTGCCCGCCTACGTCGAGATCTCGGGCGGCGCCGGGCTCGTGGTGCCGGTCGGCGTGGCCGACGACGGCTACGCCGACCGTCTCGCCGCCGCGATCACCTCGCTCGTCTCCGATCGGGCCCTCGCCGACCGCCTCGCCCTCTCGGGCAGCGACCGAGGCCGTGCGTTCAGCTGGCGCGACTCCGGCGAGCGGGTCTGGCAACTGCACGCCGACCTCTGATCTCGATGGTGCGGCCCGGCGGACATCCGTCACCGGGCGCCGTCGACGCACCTCGCAACGACGCACCTCGCACCATCGCGACTCGCTCCATCGCGACTCGCTCCATCGCGCGGCGCGCCAGCGCAACCCTCCAGCGCGACCGCAGTGGAAGCGACCTCAGTCCGTCGTCGGCTCCGGCGTCGGCGGTGTCAGCGCGTCGGAGACGAGCTGGCGGATGTACTCGTAATCGGGATCGTCTTCGGGATCCACGCCGTTGTCGGGAACCAACGGGACATCGGTGATCGGCAGTTCCTTGGTCTTGCCTGCGAGGTTCACGAAGTACCCGAGCATGGACTGCGGAACATCGGTCTTGACGACCTGGGAACCGGCCGCGGCGATCTCCTGGAACTTCGTCAGCACGTTCGCGGGGTTGAACTGCGCGAGCACGGCCTCCTGGATCTGACGCTGCCTCGCCATGCGGTCGTAGTCGCTCGTGCCGTGACGCGAGCGCGCGTACCAGAGCGCGTGGTAGCCGTCGAGGTGCTGCTCGCCGGCGGGGATCCACTCCGCGACCGTGGTGAACGTCTCGTCGGCGTGGATCGGGACGTCCTCCGGCACGTTCACGGTCACACCGCCGAGCGCGTCGATGAGTTCCAGGAAGCCCTGCATGTCGATGAGCGCGTAGTACTGGATCTCGAGTCCGGTGATGCCCTCCGCGGCATCGCGCATGCCCTCGATGCCGGGCTCGCTGCCCTCGGAGACGGCATCGGGGTACATGTCGGGGCTCATGAGCTCGACCTCGGTGTAGATCGAGTTCAGCATGCAGACGTCGACCTCGCAGCCGTCGATCGAGCCGTAACCCTCGGGATAGACGTCGTGCAGGGGCGAGTCCTCGTTGAACGGCACGTCGGAGAGGTTTCGCGGCAGGCCGATCGTGACGGCCTGGCCGGTCTCGGCATCGATGCTCACGACGGTGATGCTGTCGGGCCGGAGCCCGTCGCGATCGGGACCGGCGTCGCCGCCGAGCAGGAGGATGTTGTAGCGACCGTCGATGGGCGGCTCGCTCGGGCCGGCGACGAAGACCGTGGAGAGGAATCCGCTCGCGGTGGTCGCGATGTAGGCGCCGTACGCGGCGGTGCCGGAGACGACCGTCATCACGGCGATCGAGAGCAGCGCGACCCAGGCCCTGGCCGACGGCGCGGTCTTGACGAGGCGCACGAGGCGGAGCGTGTCGAGCGTGAGCACGATCCAGAGCACGGCGTAGAACAGCGCCGCGGCCGCCAGGATCCAGAGCGTGATGCTCGTGGAGAACAGCGAGTAGATCACCGTCGGCCAGATCATCCACACCACGACCGCGACCACGACCAGCGTCCAGAGCACGAGCGTCGCCCCGAGGCCGAACCGGCCGAGTCGACGGTCGCCGGCGAGCGCCTGGACGGAACCCGGGATCAGCAGGTTCAGGCACACGAGCCACCACGCACGGCGCGTCATGACCGTGCGAGACGCGGCGTCGGGATACCGGATCGGGCTTGCGGTGAGTGTCATCGGGCGGACTTCAACCGTTCGTTCTTCTCCTCGACGAGCGCGGCGAGGGCGTCGGCGTACGCGGCGAGCGCATCGGTGAGCGCGGGGTCCGCGGTCGCGAGGATCTTCGTGGCGATGAGGCCCGCATTCTTCGCGCCGCCGATGGAGACGGTGGCCACGGGCACGCCGGCCGGCATCTGCACGATCGAGAGCAGCGAGTCGAGGCCGTCGAGGCGCGAGAGCGGCACCGGGACGCCGACCACGGGCAGCGTGGTGACGGAGGCGAGCATGCCCGGGAGGTGGGCCGCGCCGCCGGCGCCCGCGATGATGACCTTGAGGCCGCGCGATGCCGCCTGCTTGCCGTAGGCGATCATCTTCTCGGGCGTGCGGTGCGCCGAGAGCACCTCGACCTCGTGGGGGATGCCGAACTCGTCGAGCAGGGCGGATGCCTCGCGCATCACGTTCCAGTCGGAGTCGGAACCCATCACGACGCCCACGAGCGGGCTGTTTGCTGCAGTCACCCGACGATCTTAGGATGCTCGGCTGGCAGATCGCCGCAGGGCGCGCACGCGCCCGCACACCCGGCCGGCCACCGGCATCCGCTCAGTCCTGGAACGCCGCCGCGGCCGCACGCGCCTCGTAGACGACCGCGTCGAGGTCGTCGCCGATCGCCGTGACATGGCCGACCTTGCGACCGGGTCGCGGCGCCTTGCCGTAGTTGTGCAGCTTGACCGTCGGGTGCAGGCCGAGCGCCTCGGGATACCGGTCGGCGAGCGAACCCTCGACGGGCCCGCCGAGCACGTTGACCATGACCGACCAGTCGGCGTGCGTGCCGGTGCCGCCGAGCGGCAGGTCGAGCACGGCGCGCAGGTGCTGCTCGAACTGGCCCGTCGTCGAACCGTCCATCGACCAGTGGCCGCTGTTGTGCGGGCGCATGGCGAGCTCGTTCACGAGGATGCGCTCGTCGGTGGTCTCGAAGAGCTCGACCGCCATGACGCCGGTCACCTCGAGTCCCTCGGCGACGGCGAACGCGATCTCGGCGGCGACGTCGGACATGCGGCCGGCGGAGTGCGGGGCCGGCGCGATGACCTCGCTGCAGACGCCGCCGACCTGCACGGTCTCGACGAGCGGCCAGGCGACGATCTCACCCGAGGGGCGACGGGCCACGAGTTGCGCGAGCTCGCGGCGGAAGTCGACCAGCTCCTCGACGAGCAGCGCGCCTCCGGTGCCGTCTTCGGCTGCGGCGGAGAACCACTCGGCCACCTCGGCCGCCGTGCGCACGACGCGCACGCCCTTGCCGTCGTATCCGCCGCGCGGGGTCTTCACGACCGCCGCGCCGCCGTGGGCCGCGATGAACTCGTCGAGCTCGGCCGGCGTCTCGATGCGTGCCCAGTCGGGGACGGGCAGGCCGAGCTCCGAGAGGCGTTCGCGCATGAGCAGCTTGTCTTGCGCGAACCGCAGCGGGTCGGGCCCGGGCCGCACGGCGACCCCGGCGTCGACGAGCGCCCGCAGCACGTCTTGGGGCACGTGCTCGTGGTCGAACGTGATCACGTCGACCTCTCGGGCGAACGCGAGCACGGTCTCGAGGTCGGTGTAGTCGCCGACCCGGTCGGCCGCGATCGCCGCGGACATGCCGTCGGCCTCGGCGAGCACGCGGATGTCGACGCCGAGCTCGATCGCCGCGGGGATCATCATCCGGGCGAGCTGTCCGCCGCCGATCACTCCGACTCGCACGCGGTCGCTCCTCTGGTTCAAGGGGTCTGCTCACGGGGTTCGCGTGTCGCGGACGCCCCGCCGGAGCCGGCTGCGCGGCACCCGTTCAGTCTAGGCGGCATCCCACCGGCATAGGATGTGCCGGTGTCCAGCCGAACCCGCAGTGCCCTCTCCCGCGCGTGGGACGGGCTGCTCGCCTACCTGGTGAAGTTCGGCGTGGTCGGCCTCATCGGGCTCGTCATCGACGTGGCGCTGTTCAACCTGCTGCGCCTCGGCGTGTTCGGCGAGGGGCACTGGGCGCAGTCGGCGCTCGGCGCGAAGACGATCTCGACGAGCGTCGCGATCATCTTCAACTGGCTCGGCAACCGCTACTGGACGTTTCGCAAGCACCGCCGCCGCAACTACCTGCGCGAGTTCGGCGAGTACGCCGTCGTCTCGCTCGGCGGCATGGCCATCGCGCTCGGGTGCCTGTGGATCAGCCACCACTGGCTCGGCTACACGAGCCTCGTGGCCGACAACGTCGCGACGAACGTCGTCGGCCTCGCGCTCGGCACGGCGTTCCGCTTCGTCCTGTACCGCTACTGGGTGTTCGGGCACCATCGCGCCGACGGACTCTCGAACCTCGAGCGGGTCGAGGAGGCGCAGCGCACGCTGTTCGAGGAGCCGGGCCCCGCGGTCGATGCCGCAGCGAGCACGGGTCCGGATGCCGCGGACGGCCCGGACCCCGCAGCGCTCAGCGCCGGCTGACGGCTGACGGCTGACGGCTGACGGCTCAGGCCTCGCTGACGGCCCCGCCGCCCGGCTGGAAGTAGGGCGGGTGCACCGCCACGCGCGTGCGCAGGTCGAACGTGTCGAGCACGGCGCGCACGCGGTCGCGCACCCGGTCGTTGCCGACCGCGATGAGCAGCACGCGCTCGAGCGGCAGGGCGTCGTGCACGAGGAACTCGCCCGAGGCCAGCTGGGCTCCGTCGTCGTCGCTGTGGATGCGCTGCAGCGCGCGCAGCACGTCGGGCCACGACGAGTCGGCGACCGACCCGGTGGCCGCGACATCCGCACCCGTGATGGCGACTGCGCCGACCTGCTCGGTGCGGGCGCCGACGGCCTTCTCGATCGAGGTCACGAAGAGCACGTGGTCGGATGCCGGACGCGAGGCCGCACTGCTCGCCAGTCGCGGGTCGGGCGACCCGGTGCGCAGCGCCTCCCACATGTGGGCATCGGTCGACAGGAGGAACGGCACGTAGTCGGCCACCACGTTGTCGGTGCCCTCGACGGGCGCCGAACGGCGGAATTCGCGCGCGGCGGGCGCCGAGACGTCGACCTCGGGCTCGGCTCCCGTGGTGTCGGCGAGGATCGCGCCGGCGCCGAAGATCGAGGCGAGGTTCTCGACGTGGGTCACGTGGTAGATGCGCACGGTCTTCGGGTCGACCGGCGTGAACGTCGCCGCGGCGCGCGTGCCGGGCACACGGGCCGGCGGACGCGACGAGGTGCGGGTCGGGGTGCCGCGCAGCGACGTCGTCATGCGCGGGGCGCGCACGGTCGCCGTCGCCGGCTTCGCGACCGGCTCGGGCGGCGGGAAGCACGTGGCGCACATTCCTGCTTCGAATCCGTGCCTGCATTCGTCCACGGGGAGACCTCCATAGGGCGGCTCGCGCTCGGGGGCGCACGAGTCCGACCTTCTAGAGTAAGCCTTGAAACCGGATGCCGCGTGCGAGCCGCTTCGTCACCGGCACCGCGGGGCGGTGCACGCGCCCGAACTCCGGGCGACGCAGGGTGCGGAACTCAGCCCCGGTGCCACGCCACGGTGTCGCCGTCGGCGCCCGACAGCATCGCGCGCCGGTGCTCGATCGCGGCGGGACTCGCGGGATCCATGAGTTCCTGCAGGGCGGCCTGCACGAGTTCGGGGCGCGGCACGTCGCGCAGCACGAACGTGCGGTCGTGGGCGGTGTTGATCCGGACGTCGCCGGAGCCGAACATCGACGCGAACCAGCCGGCCCACACCTCGACATCCGTGGCGCGGCTGTTCAGCAACTCCTGGCGCACGCGGGAGAACACGCCGTGGCGGAGGATCACGCGCCTGGTCGTGATGGTCGTGCGGCGCGTGAGCCAGGCGAGGAGCGGCAGCAGGCAGCCGACGAGCACGACGAGCACGGCCGCCGCGAGCAGGCCGACCCGCGTCCACAGGTCGTCGACGACGCCGAGCGCGTAGGCCGTCGCCCCGGCGACGACGATGAGCAGCAGCGCCGACGGGATCAGCCGCCTGGCGTGCGACCGCACGCGCGCGACGACGCGCTCGGGGCGCAGCGGGGGCACCGTACCGCTCGGCGCGAGGCCCGCGGACGCGGCACCGGGCGCGGCCGGCATGCCGGACGTCGGCGCCTGCTGGCCCGTGCGGGAGTCGGGGCGCGAACCCGCGGACGACCCGGCGGACCGGTCGCCGGAGGGCGCGCCCGAGCGTGCCGCCCTCTTCATCGCGCGCGAACCGCTCCCCCTCGCCATACGCCCATTAATACCTCAGGTGGGTCACATCCCCCGCGGCGACAGCCTGCTCCTCGCCGTTCTCGCGGTCTCGCACGACGAGTCGCCCATCGGCGTCGAGCCGCTCGGCCGTGCCGATGAGCTGCTCGTCGCCGGGCAGCTCGACGCGCACCTCGGAGCCGAGCGTTCCGCAACGCGAGGCCACGAGTTCGGCGACCCCGCTCGCGACGGCATCCCCGCCCGCCGCGACGAACGCGTCGAACAGCCGCGCGAACTCGCCGAGGTAGTCGGCGAGCACGGCGTCGGCGTCGGGCGCCGCGCCGGTCGCGAGCAGCAGCGAGGTCGACGTGAGCGTCGGCAGGTCGTGCTCGTCGAGGGTGAGGTTGAGGCCGGCGCCGACGATCACCGCGCCAGAGGCGGGCAGCAGCTCCGAGAGGATGCCGCACACCTTGTAGCCCGACACGAGCACGTCGTTCGGCCACTTGAGCGCGACCTCGACCCCGCCGGACCGGTCGTCGGGGTCGGCGGGGGTTGCGGCTGCCGCGGCCGCCGCCTCGACGGCACGCGAGACCGCCTCGGTCATCGCCGCACCCGCGATCAGGGGGATCCAGCCGTACGCATCGGCCGGAAGCGAGCCCCTGCCCACGGCCTGCGGGCGCAGCAGGACGGAGATCGCGAGCGTCTTGCCGGTCGGGGCCAGCCACGTCCGCCCGAGCCGGCCCCGCCCCTGCGTCTGGTCGTCGGTGACGATCACGGAACCGTGCGGCCACGCCGAGGCATCCGCCCCCTCCGCGGCTTCGCGGAGCACGTCGTTCGTCGACGTGGCGGTCGGCAGGAACTCGAGACGTGGTGCGACGGTGCGCGACTTCGGAAGGTCCATGCCGACAGTCTCCCGCAGGCGGCAGCGCGGAACGCACCATTGCACGCGCTCGATTTGTAGGAATCCGTCAACGAAGCCCGTCGGATGGGCGACGGTAGAGTGAATCGCGTGACCGAAGCGACTGACGGCCCCGACCTCTTCACCACGGCGGGCAAGCTCGCCGACCTCCGAGCCCGCTACCACGAGGCGGTGACGGCGAGCGGCGAGGCGGCGATCGAGAAGCAGCATGCCAAGGGCAAGATGACGGCCCGCGAGCGCATCGCCGAACTGCTCGACCCTGGTTCGTTCGTCGAGCTCGACGAATTCGTCCGCCACCGCACGCACGCGTTCGGCATGGAGGCCAAGCGCCCCTACGGCGACGCGGTCGTCACGGGCACCGGCACGATCCACGGCCGCCAGGTCGCCGTGTACTCCCAGGACTTCACGATCTTCGGCGGCTCGCTCGGCGAGGTCGCCGGCGAGAAGATCATCAAGGTCATGGAGCTCGCGCTGAAGACCGGCGTGCCCATCATCGGCATCCTCGACTCCGGCGGAGCGCGCATCCAGGAGGGCGTCGTCGCCCTCGGCAAGTACGGCGAGATCTTCCGCCGCAACACCGCGGCCTCCGGCGTCATCCCCCAGATCTCGATCGTCTGCGGTCCGGCAGCCGGCGGCGCGGTCTACTCCCCGGCGCTCACCGACTTCGTCATCATGGTCGACAAGACCAGCCAGATGTTCGTCACCGGCCCCGACGTGATCAAGACCGTCACCGGTGAAGACGTCGGCATGGAGGAGCTCGGCGGCGCGCTCACGCACAACTCCGTCTCGGGCGTCGCGCACTACCTCGCGAGCGACGAGTCCGACGCGCTCGACTACGCGCGCACGCTCATCTCGTTCCTGCCCGACAACAACATGACCGACGCCCCGGTCTACGACACCGAGTCGGCGCTCGAGGTCACCGACGAGGACCTCCGCCTCAACACGCTGATCCCCGACTCCCCGAACCAGCCGTACGACATGCACGCGGTCATCGAGGGCGTCGTCGACCACGGCGACTTCCTCGAGGTGCAGCCGCTGTTCGCGCCGAACATCCTCATCGGGTTCGCGCGCATCGAAGGACGCTCGGTCGGCATCATCGCGAACCAGCCCAGCCAGATGGCCGGCACCCTGAACATCGCGGCCGGCGAGAAGGCCAGCCGCTTCGTGCGCTTCTGCGACGCGTTCTCGATCCCGATCCTCACGCTCGTCGACGTGCCCGGCTACCTGCCGGGCACCGACCAGGAGTGGACCGGCGTCATCCGCCGCGGCGCGAAGCTGCTCTACGCGTACGCCGAGGCGACCGTGCCGCTCGTGACCGTGATCACCCGCAAGGCCTACGGCGGCGCCTACATCGTCATGGGCTCCAAGCAGCTCGGTGCCGACATCAACCTCGCCTGGCCCACGGCCGAGATCGCCGTCATGGGCGGCCAGGGCGCGGTCAACATCCTCTACCGCGGCGAGATCAAGCGCGCTGAAGAGGCCGGCGAGGACGTCGCCGCCGTGCGCACCAAGCTCGCCAACGAGTACACGTACAACGTCGCCTCCCCGTTCCTCGCGGCCGAGCGCGGCGAGCTCGACGGCGTCATCGAACCGGCGGCCACGCGCGTCGCCGTGCTCAAGGCCCTGCGCTCGCTCCGCACGAAGCGTGCGAGCCTGCCGCCCAAGAAGCACGGCAACATCCCGCTGTAGGGGGTCGGATCATGAGCACGCGAGACGAAGACACCACCGAAGCGGATGCCGCGGCGCGCGCCTCGGCGATCCGGTTCACCACGCGCGGCGTCACCGACGAGGAGGCGGCCGCCGTCACCGCGGTGCTGCTGGCCGCGATCGACGCCGAGGCGGAGTCCGTGCACGCCCCCGACCCCGGACGCAGCGCGTGGGTGCGCAGCTCGGGCTCGCTGCGGTCCGTCGACCCACGCGGCACGCGCTGGAGCCGCAGCGTCGGCTGATCCCGCGGCCTGCCTCTGGGGTCCTCCTGACCGTGGGCTTCGGGCCCGCTGACAGCGCGCTGACGGCCCGCTGGGGGCGCAGCGGAGGCCGCGGCGCGGGCCATCGCCCGACCCCTCGAAGCGGGTCCTCATCGACTGTCCCCCGAAGTGCCGACTGTCGTGGTGATGCCGGTTTTGTGAATATTGTTCTGCAGGCTCCCTCAGGGAGCTGCCGCCCTCGTCGGTCGGGTAACCGGCGAGTGGTTGGGGGCGAGTCAGGGCGATATTCGGGTTGTCGCCGTGACTCGGGCTTGTTGGGGGGTCGACCATCGGTCGGCCCCCCACCTTCATGTCCGGGGCGGGTCGATCGGCGCCGGTCGATGGCCCCGGGATCCCGGGCGGCCGCCGATCGCGCTGCGTGCTAGGTCAGGATCCGACGCGGGATCTCGAGCCACACCTCGACGTCGAGGTCCTCGGGGTCGACCGCGGGCACCCCGGGCTCCGGCTCGACGAGGCCGACCACGGTCACCGCCGCCGCCGACGTGTCCGCGGCCGTGCGCACCACGATCCGGTCGGCCTTCGACCCGGCGATCGCCTCCGCGAGCCGGGCGAGCACGCGCTCGCGCTGCTCGGCGTCGAGGTCGTCGATGCCGCCCTCGTCGAGCAGGGTCACGACGGCGCCGCGCTCCCGCGCCCGCTGCACCTGCAGGCGCACGTCGTCGGTGAGCAGCATCCGCCCGCGGATCTCGTCGCGGATCGCCGCCTCGAGCATGCGGCACTCACGGCGCTGCGGCTCGGTGAGCACCCCGCCTCGGTCGGCGATGCGCCGCAGCATGGGCGCGGCGATGCGGTTGGTCTGCACCAGTCGCGCCTGGCCGACGAAGAGGTGCGCGTCCTGCGCCGCCTGCCACTCGGCCGCCTCGCGCTCGGCGTGGGCGTAGCGCCGAGCCTCGCGCGCCGCCGTGCCGAGCGCCGCCGAGAGCATGTGCGCGATCGCGACCCACGCGATGCTGCCGATCACGCCCAGCGTGCCGAGCGCCAGCGGACCGGCCCAGAAGACCGTCTGCACCGCGAGCGCGATGACGCCGAGCCAGGCGGCGGTCAGCTGTCGACGTGCCGCCGCGATCGTCATGAGCGTGCCGACGGCGGCGACGTACCAGGTGGCGTAGCCGTTCGCGTTCTCGGGATCGAGCTGGCTGGTCACGAGCAGCGGCAGCACGATGCAGACCGCGAGGTCGAAGGCGGCGAGCCAGTCGGGCATCCGCACCCTCGACCCGACCGACAGGCTCGCGATCGTGGCGGCGACGTAGAGCACGAGCGCGACGATCGTCGGCCATGGCGACGCGGGAACGTTCAGCGTCGAGAGCGCGAGCGCCACGTGGTACGCCGAGAAGAGCGCGGCGAGCCCGAGCAGGAGCCAGCGGGGAATCGCGATCATGGCCGCGCCTCCATGCCGGCCGGCCAGACGAGCGACACCGTGGTGCCGAGTCCTGGGGTGGAGTCGATGGCAGCCGCGCCGCCGACGTTCGCCATGCGCTCGATCACCGAGACGCGAACCCCGAGGCGCTCAGAGGGCACGTCCGAGACGTCGAAGCCGATGCCGTTGTCGGAGACCTCGATCACGCACCCGCCCGTGCGGATGCCGCGCACCCTGAGCTCCCGTCGAACGGTGCGGCCGGGTTCGTCGGCGTGCTGCATGCTGTTGACCATCGCCTGGACGGCCGCCGCGTACAGGGCCTCTCCCGCGTCGGAGGGCAGTTCGACGCCGCCCGTGTTCACCACGCGCACCGTGAACGGCGCCGCGAACGACGCGAGCGCGGCGCGGAGCCGCCGCACGAGCACCGGAAGCCGCATGCGGTCGTCGGCGGCGGGCTGCGCGGCTCCGGCCTCGTCGAGCCGATGCATCGCGTCGCGCGCCATGCGGGCCGCGAGCGCCTGCTCGTCGTGCGAGCCGGCGGCCGCGGCCGAGAGCAGCGTCGTGAGGACGCTGTCGTGCACGAGGGCGTCGACCTTCGCGCGCTCGATCTCGGTGGCATGCAGGCGCACCGCGTGCTCGTAGCGCTGCAGGGCGGCCTCCTGCGCGACGTCGACGGCCTTGGCGGCGTTGCGCAGCATGGTCACGATGATGAGCACCACCACGCCGAGGATCACGGCGTACATGGCGTCGAGCAGGGCGACGAGCGGCGACGCCGAGCCGCCGGTCGGCAGCAGGCGCACGACGCCGTACATGGCCGGGACGAGCACCGTGTACACCGCCGCCCACGGCATCGGCAGGGCGACGACCGCGGCCGTCGTCGCCACGGTGCAGAGGTAGTAGAGCCACGGCGGCGCCGACGAGACGATCGAGACGTCGTCGACGATGAACGGCCAGACGACGATCGAGGCGGCGTAGAGCAGGGCGAAGGTGAGCGCCGCGCTGCGGACGGCCGTGCCCGTGAGCGCCGCGAGGCCGATCGCGAGGATCGCGCCGTAGAGGAAGGCGATCATCGCCGCCCCGGCGCCGGGGCGCAGGCCCGCGGTCTGGTCGAGCGCGAGCGCGAGCGCCTGCAGGCCGAAGACGGCCCCGAAGATGCCGAGGGCACGGCTCGCGACGATCTCGACCTGCTCGCGGGTCACCGCCGTCCGGCGCCGCACCACCGCACGTGATGCGCGCTCCTCAGCGGCGGGCATCCCCGCCGTCACCATCGAGCCCCGGGAGGATGCCGTCTTCCACCGCGCGTCGCAGCAGGTCGACCTTGGTCGGTGCTGGTCGTCCGACCTCGACGTACTTCGCGCGGATGCGGTCGAGGTACTCGCGGGCCGTCGAATGCGCGATGCCCAGCTGGGTGGCCACGAGCTTCAGCGGCAGGCCGGAGGCGTAGAGGTGCAGCACGTCGTGCTCGCGCCGCCCGAGCTGCGCCTTCGCGAAGTCGCGATCGGCCTCGATGGCGCTCGCCCACTCGACGTTGGTGAGCGCCTCGCCCCGAGCGACGGTCGCGATGGCCGCGATGACGGACGCCATGGGCGAGGCCTTCGGGATGACGCCGGCCGCCCCCGCGGCGAGCGCCTGGCGAACCGCGGCGACCCGATCGGCGATGCTGTGCACGAGCACCGCGCTGCCGGTCGCGAGGACGCTCCGCACGTTGTCGGTGACGCTCGACCCGTCGCCGAGCGAGAGGTCGAGGACGACGACGTCGCACCGCCCGCCGTCACGCGCGGCGAGGGCCGCCAGCAGGGTCGGCACGTCGGCGGTCTCGGCGACCACGTCGTACCCCGCGTCGCGGCATGCCGCCCGCAGTCCGAGGCGGACCGCCTCGTGGTCGTCGACGATCGCGACCGTCGCCTGCCCTCCCTGTGCTGCATCCGACAACGGAGCCCCCTTCTGACCGGTCAGTCACACGATAGCGGCCAGCCGCGCCACCGCCTCGACGTGATGCGTGTTCGGGAAGAGATCGAACGCGCGCAGTTCTTCGAGCTCGTAGCCGTGCGCCCGCAGCAGGCCGATGTCCCGGGCCAGCGCGACGGGGTCGCACGCCACGTACACGAGCTGGCGCGGACGCAGCGCCGCGAGCCGATCGACGACCTCGCGACCGGCGCCCGACCGCGGCGGGTCGAGCACCACGGTCGCGTCGCGCAGCCTGGCACGTTCGCCTTGGCCCGCATCGGCCTCGAGCGAGGCGAGGTACCGGTCGACCCTCGCCGTCACGGCGCGCGCTCCGACCCACTCCGCCAGGTTGTCGCCGGCGTGCATCGTCGCGCGCTCGTCGGACTCGACGCTCGTGATGCGCACCGTCTCGCCGAACCGGTCGCCGATGGCCGCGGCGAGCAGCCCCACGCCGCCGTAGAGGTCGAGGTTCGCGGCGCGCGGGTCGAAGCGGTCGGGGTCCACGAGGTCCTGCACTGCCTTCGAGAGCGTCGCCGCGGCGCCGCGGTGCACCTGCCAGAACCCGTCGCGGTCGACGGAGAACGTGCGGTCGCCGACCACCTCGGTGGTCACCGGGCGCTGGCCCCGCGGCATCCGCTCGCGCTCGTCGGTCACGATCACCTGCGCGTCGGCACCGCTCGGGGCGACGAGGTCGATCGTGCGCGCGCCCTCGAACCGCTCCGCGAGCGGTGCGAGCGCGGCCAGCTCGTCGACGGCGAGGGGCAGGGATGCCACGGGCACGACCGTGTGGCTCCTGGCGGCGTACGGGCCGACCGTGCCGTCCTCGGCGACCTGCAGCCGAACGCGCGCGCGCCACCCCGTGCCGTCGGGTCGCACGCCGGGAGCCAGCGCCGGATCGACGGCCAGCACCTCGACCTCGCGCTCGACCCCGCCCATGCGGCGCAGCGCGTCGGCGAGCACCTCGGCCTTCAGCGCTCGCTGGCGCTCGGGCGCGATGTGCCCGAACTCCGCACCGCCCGCACGGCGCTCCGGCGCACGATCGACGCCCGCCTCGGCCCACACGTGCGCCTGCCGGTCGGCCGACGCGTCGAGCACCTCGAGCGCGTCGGCGCGCCAGAAGCGCGTGTGCGCGGCATCCGTCACCCTGGCCATGACCCGCTCGCCCGGGATCGCGTCGGCGACGAACACGACGCGACCCTCGTGATGGGCGACCGCGACACCGCCGTGGGCGATGCGCTCGACGTCGAGCTCGAGCACCGGGCCGTCGGTGGCCACCGGCGTCGATGGCCGACGGCCGCGGTTCGCGCGCCCGGTCGGTGCCTGCTCGGGGCGGGACTCGCTGCGGCGGGACTGGGCCTTCGCCGTGCGGCCTCCGCGGCGGGCGGAGGAGGGGCGATCGGAGTTCGCGCGATCGGAGTTCGAGCGGTCGGGGCGTTGCGGTCGGGGCATGCATCGAGCATTCCACAGCGCGCCTGTGAGCGGCAGGATGGTGGCATGCGCCTCTACCTCGCCTCGACGTCGCCCGCCCGCCTGCAGACGCTCCGCGCGGCCGGCATCGAGCCGATCGCGATCTCGCCGGGCGTCGACGAGGAGGCCCTGGTCTCGAGCCTCGAGGCCGAGGCCGGGCACGCCCTCGCCGCACCCGAGATGGTGCAGGTGCTCGCGCAGGCCAAGGCCGAGGCCGTCGTCGGACGCCGGGTCGACGGCGAGCCCATCGACGGGCTCATCCTCGGCGGCGACTCGGCGTTCCTCGTCGGGGGGCGCATCCATGGCAAGCCGCACCTGCCGGAGGTGGCGAAGGCGCGCTGGCTCGAGCAGAACGGCGCGCACGGCGACCTGTGGTCCGGGCACTGGCTCATCGACCACCGCGGCGGCCGCGTCCACGGCGCGGTCGGGCGGGCGGATGTCGCGACGGTGCGGTTCGCCGCGCTCGACGAGGCCGAGATCGACGCCTACATCGCGACCGGCGAGCCGCTGCTCGTCGCCGGGGCGTTCACGGTCGACAGCCTGGGCGGACCGTTCATCCGGCGGGTCGAGGGGGACCCGTCGACGGTCGTCGGGCTCTCGCTCTCGACGCTCCGCGACCTCGTGCGCGAGCTCGGAGCCGACTGGACCGCGCTCTGGAATCGCGGCTGATCGCCCCCGGGCTTTGTCGACACCCGAAAGGGTCGAGCCCCTTTCTTGTGGACTCGACCCAAAGGCAATGCAACGCAGTTGAATAGGCTGAAAGGCATGCCGCGTATCACGAAGGTCCTCATCGCCAACCGCGGCGAGATCGCCGTCCGCATCATCCGCGCCGCCCGCGACGCCGGACTCGGGTCTGTCGCGATCTACGCCGACCAGGACCGCGACGCCAGGCACGCGAAGCTCGCCGACGAGGCCTACGCCCTCGAGGGCACCACGAGCGCCGAGACCTACCTCGTCATCGACAAGATCCTCTCGATCGCGCGCCGCTCCGGCGCCGACGCCGTGCACCCCGGCTACGGCTTCCTCGCCGAGAACCCCGACTTCGCCCGTGCCGTCATCGCTGCGGGCCTCACCTGGATCGGCCCGTCGCCCGAGGCCATCGAGCGCCTCGGCGACAAGGTCTCCGCACGCCACGTCGCCGAGAAGGTCGGGGCCCCGCTCGCACCCGGAACCCTGAACCCGGTGGCCGATGCGTCCGAGGTGCTCGAGTTCGTCGACGTGCACGGGCTGCCCGTGGCCATCAAGGCCGCGTTCGGCGGCGGCGGTCGCGGCCTCAAGGTCGCCCGCACCCGCGAAGAGGTGCCCGAGCTGTTCGAGTCGGCCACGCGCGAGGCCGTCGCGGCCTTCGGCCGCGGCGAGTGCTTCGTCGAGAAGTACCTCGACAAGCCGCGCCACGTCGAGACCCAGTGCCTCGCCGACGAGCACGGCAACGTCGTCGTCATCTCGACGCGCGACTGCTCGCTGCAGCGCCGCCACCAGAAGCTCGTCGAGGAGGCCCCCGCGCCGTTCCTCACCGAGGCGCAGACCACCGCACTCTACGAGTCCTCCAAGGCCATCCTGAAGGAGGTCGGCTACGTCGGTGCCGGCACCTGCGAGTTCCTCATCGGCCAGGACGGCACCGTTTCCTTCCTCGAGGTCAACACGCGCCTCCAGGTCGAGCACCCCGTGTCCGAGGAGGTCACGGGCATCGACCTCGTGCGCGAGCAGTTCCGCCTCGCCGAGGGCGGCGTGCTCGACTACGCCGACCCGGTCGCCGTCGGCCACTCCATCGAGTTCCGCATCAACGGCGAGGACCCTGGGCGCGGCTTCCTCCCGGCCCCCGGTCCCGTGCACCAATTGCGCTTCCCCGGCGGCCCCGGCATCCGCATCGACTCGGGCGTCACGAGCGGCGACGAGATCTCGGGCGCGTTCGACTCGCTGCTCGCCAAGCTCATCGTGACCGGCTCGACCCGCACGGACGCGATCGAGCGCGCTCGCCGCGCCCTCGACGAGTTCGAGGTCATCGGCCTGCCCACGGTGCTGCCGTTCCACCGCGACATCGTGCGCAACGAGGCGTTCGCACCGGCGGGCGACGAGCCCTTCTCGGTGTACACCCGCTGGATCGAGACCGAGTACGACAACCAGCTCGAGCCGTGGTCGGGCGAGCTCGCGGCACCCACCGCGGCCACCGCCCGCACGAGCCTCGTCGTCGAGGTCGGCGGCCGCCGCATCGGCGTCACCCTGCCGGCCAAGCTCGCCGGCGGCACCTCCGCGTCGCCCACCGCAGGCGCCGCGCCCCGCCGCCGCAGCACGTCGCACGTGGCCGACACCGCGACGGGCGACGCCGTGAAGGCTCCCATGCAGGCGACCGTCGTCAAGGTGGCCGTCGCCGAGGGCGACAAGGTCGTCAAGGGCGACCTCGTGCTCGTGCTCGAGGCCATGAAGATGGAGCAGCCGATCGTCGCCCACAAGGACGGCGTCGTCGGGCTCGTCAACGCCGAGCCCGGAGCGACCGTCTCGAGCGGGCACCTCCTGCTCTCGATCGCCGACGCGCCCGCCGCCTGATTCGGCGCACGCCGGTCGCCCGACCAGCACGCCACGCACCCCCTGCGGGTTCGGCATCGCATGGTGGTCGGTGCCCGGTCCCACGTCAGCGCAGCGCGAGTTCCGCGAGGACGGCGTTCGCGGCCGCGACACCCGAGTTGCGCGACGAGTGGATGGTGCTGGTCACCATGCCCGCCCAGAAGATCGTGCCGTCGATGGGCCCGTTCAGGCCACTGCGTCGTGAGAACGGCCCCGGGTAGGCACCCCGGGCGAACTCGTCCTCGGACCAGTCGTAGGTCGAGGCGTGCACGTACTCCAGACCCTGATCGCCGGCCGCGGTGCGGACGTTGTCGAGCGCGGCCTGGAATCGCTGGACCTCGGGCAGGTCGAGGAGTGCCTGAGCCCGTGCGCCCGTCATCCACGCGACGACGACCTCGCCGGCGTAGCCCGGGGTTCCGACGGAGCCGTTCCAGAGGCTGGGCGGGTTCTTCGAGAACGTCGTCATGACGTCCCAGGAGCGCGGCACCGGGTGCCCGGCGGGAAGCACCGGCTGGGCGAACTCGAGGATGCCTTTGAACACCGGCAGGTACTCGATCGCCTGGAAGGCATCACGTCGGTCGGCCGGAAGGGGCGGATCGAAGGCGACGTCACCGTTCTTCAGGACGCCGCCGGGCAGCGCGACCACGAGCGACTTCGCCTTGAACGAGCCGAGGGTCGAGTGCACGTCGACGCGGCCGCGACGATGCTCCACGGTGTGCACGCGGGCTCCGCGCACCAGTGCGAGTCCGGCGGCGAGCGGCTGCAGCACCTGGTCGTAGCCCCCGATCACCCGGTAGTCCCCGTACTCCTCGGGCGGGAACGGTCCCGAGAGATCCTGCACCGCCAGCGCGTCGGCGACCGTCCCGACGACGTGATCCGCCGGAAGCACGTCGAACTGCTCGGTGTCGACCTCGAGCGCGGCGAGCAGGATCGGGTAGTTGTCGGGGGCGATGCCCACGCGTTCCAGCCAGGACAGGGCCGTCTCCCCTTCGAGCGGATCGGGAAGCCCGTTCGGGAGCGACGGTGCGCCGAGGGGGAAGTGCAGCGATTCGAAGGTGGAGCCGTCGACCCAGGGCGAGTCAGGGCGGAGACGCCCGAACACGGTTGTCTGCCGCCGCGTCGAGAGACCGAGCCGATCGATGAGATCCCAGGTCGAGACGGTGGTGCCGTGCACGAGCTCGGCGCCGCGCTCGATCGGGATGGACATCGACGTGCGATCCGTCCACATCCGACCGCCGATGCGGTCCCGGGCTTCGAGGACGAGCACCCGCTTGCCGGCGTCGGCGAGGACTCGGGCCGCCCCGAGTCCCGAGGCACCCGCCCCGATCACGATGGTGTCCCACATCCGGTTGTACGAGCCTGGGAGGCCCCCGCCGGGCCGCGCTCCGGCGGTGAGGAGCAGCGCGGCGGCCCCCGCCGCAGCGAAGCCGAGGACAGTGCGCCGGGCGACTCCCTGCGCGTGGTTGGGGGTCGAGTCGTCGTGATCGTACATCGTGCCTCCTGGAACGTCGTCGTCTGGGGTGGCCGTCGGCAGGTCGCGAACCGCGGGACTGCCGACGAACGGATGCTGCACTCGGACAGTACTGCGCGCATCGACTCCAGCGCAACAGTGTTGACAACGTTGTTGCGCAGAATGGTCGACGATGTTCGGGGCGCCAGCCCCCGCCCGCCCCGGGGCGAACTGCGACGATCAGCGGTTCTGCGGCGGTTCCGCGCCCTGCGGGCTCGGCAGCTCGACCTCGCTCACGCCGCCGGCGAGCCGTGAGCGACGCCGGCCGTAGAGCAGGTAGATCACGACGCCGATCACGAGCCAGACGAGGAACCGCACCCAGGTGAGGGTGGTCAGGTTCAGCATGAGCCAGACGCAGAGCACCGCCGAGAGGATCGGCAGCACCGGCGACCACGGCACCCGGAACCCCCTGGGCAGGTCCGGTCGGGTGCGCCGGAGCACCACGACGCCGATGCTCACGAGCACGAACGCCGAGAGCGTGCCGATGTTGATCATCTCCTCGAGCAGCCCGACGTCGGTGAACGCGGCGACGAGCGCCACAACCGTGCCGGCGATGATCTGGATGCGCGCGGGCGTCTTCGTGCGCTCCGTCGTCTTCGACAGCCACCGCGGAAGCAGCCCGTCGCGGCTGAGCGCGAAGACGATGCGCGAGAGGCCGAGCAGGATGATCATGATCACCGTCGTGAGTCCCGCGAGGGCGCCGAGCGAGATCACGGCCGAGGCCCAGTCCTGGCCGACGAGGCGGAACGCGGTCGCGAGCGAGGGCGTCTCCTCTTCCGCGAGCTCGGTGTACGAGACCATGCCGGTCATGACGATCGAGACGAGCACGTAGAGCAGGGTCACGATGCCGAGGCCGAGGAAGATGCCGCGCGGCAGCCGCTTCTGCGGTTCGCGCACCTCCTCGGCGCTCGTCGCGACGACGTCGAACCCGATGAACGCGAAGAAGACGAGCGCCGCGGCCGACAGCATGCCGAAGACGCCGTACTGCGCCGGCGCGGCTCCCGTGGCCCACGAGAAGAGCGACTGCGTCCAGACATCCGTGGCACCGCCCTCGGTGGGCACGGCCTCGGGGATGAACGGCGAGAAGTTCGCCGCCTTGACGAAGAAGAAGCCCACGACGATGACGAAGAGCACGATCGCGACCTTGATGATCGTGAACACCGCCCCGATGCGCGCGGTGAGCTTCGTTCCCGCGACGAGCAGCGCCGTGAACACGGCCACGACGAGGAACGCGGGCCAGCTCACCTCGATGCCGCCGAGCTGGAACGTCGCCGGGAACGGCAGCCCGAATGCGAGCAGCGCCTCGCCGAGGTAGACGCCCCAGTACTTGGCGAGCACGGCCGCGGCCGTGAACAGTTCGAGGATGAGGTCCCAGCCGATGATCCACGCGAGCAGCTCGCCCATGGTCGCGTACGTGAACGTGTACGCGCTGCCGGCGACCGGCACGGTCGAGGCGAACTCGGCGTAGCACATGATCGCGAGGCCGCACGTGACGGCCGCGAGGATGAACGAGATGATGACGCTCGGGCCGGCGAAGTTCGCCGCGGCCTGGGCCCCCACCGAGAAGATGCCGGCGCCGACCGCGACGGCGATGCCCATGAGCGCGAGATCCCAGGTGCCGAGCGACCGCTTGAGGCTCCGCTCCTCGTCGTGGGAATCGGCGATCGACGATTCGACGGACTTCACACGCAGGTTCATGTCGTTCCCCCCGAGCTGCGCCGCCCCCGCGACGCTCGTGGGCCTAGCGTACGACGTGCATGGCCCGCGCGGCATCCGTCAGCGAACCGGTCAGCGACGGATAGACCGGGAACGCCTCGGCGAACTGGTCGACCGTGAGCCGGTGCTCGACCGCGAGCGCGAGCGGGAAGATCAGCTCGGACGCCTTGGGTGCGACGATGACGCCGCCGATGATCGACCCCGAGCCGGCCGAGGCGAACAGCTTCACGAACCCGTCGCGGATGCCCATCATCTTCGCGCGCGGGTTCGATGCGAGCGGCAGCTTGTAGACCGTGCCGGGCACGACGCCGTCCTCGATCTCGCGCTGGGTCCAGCCGACCGTCGCGATCTCGGGCTGCGTGAAGATGTTCGAGGTGATGTTGCGTTCTTCGGGCGGGTTCACGATGTCGCCCATCGCGTGGAAGATCGCCGTGCGGCCCTGCATCGAGGCGACCGAGGCGAGCGGCGGGAACGTCGTGCAGTCGCCGGCCGCGTAGATGTTCGGGATCGACGTGCGCGCGACGCGGTTCACCCGGATGTGGCCGCTCTCGGTGAGCTGCACGCCCGCCTCGGCGAGGCCGAGGTCGCTCGTGTTCGGCACCGAGCCCACGGCCATCAGGCAGTGGCTGCCGCGCACCTCGCGCCCGTCGGAGAGCGTGGCGACGACCTCGTCGCCGTCGCGCACGACCGATTCGGCACGGGACGTGTTCAGCACCTTCATGCCGTTGCGCTTGAAGACCTTCTCGATGACGGATGCCGCGTCGGCGTCTTCGCCCGGCAGCACCTGGTCGCGGCTCGAGATGAGCGTCACCTTCGCGCCGAGCGCGCGGTACGCGGACGCGAACTCCGCGCCCGTGACACCGGAGCCGACGACGATGAGGTGCTCGGGCACCTGCTGGAGGTTGTAGAGCTGCGTCCACGTGAGGATGCGGTGGCCGTCGGGCACGGCCGACGGCAGCACGCGCGGTGAGGCGCCGACCGAGAGCACGATCGTGTCGGCTTCGATGCGGTCGAAGTCGGTGCCGCCCTTGGCGGTCGCCACGATGACGGCGTTCGGCCCGTCGAGCCGGCCCTCGCCGTGCACGAGGTGCACGCCGGCGTCGAGCAGGTTGCGGCGCATGTCGTCGGACTGCTGCGCGGCGAGGCCGAGCAGGCGCTTGTTCACCGCGGCGAGGTTGATCGCCACGTTCGGCTTGACGGCCTTCTCGGCGTCGCCCTTGGCGTAGAACTGCACGCCGAGGTCGGCGGCCTCCTTCACCGCGTTCGAGGCCTCGGCGGTCGCGATGAGCGACTTCGACGGCACGACGTCGGTGAGCACGGCCGAGCCGCCGACGCCCGCGCGTTCGATGAGGGTGACCTCGGCTCCGAGCTGGGCTCCGGCGAGCGCTGCCTCGTACCCGCCCGGTCCACCTCCGAGTACCGCGATCCGTTGGGTGCGCTCGAACTCGTAGACCATGCTCATATTCTGCCAGTCGGCACGCCTCGACCGACAAACGAGCAGCGCCCTGCCGCGGCATCCGCCCCCCGCATAGAGTGGTGGGATGACCGAAGCAAACGTGCTCGACGACCCCGCCGCAGATCCCTTCGCCGTCGCAGCCGACGCCGCGGCCCGCATCGCGGAGCTCACCGGGGTCGAACGCCACGACATCGCCCTCACCCTCGGCAGCGGCTGGGGCCGCGCCGCCGAGCTCATCGGCGAGACCACGCACACCCTCGCGGCGACCGACGTGCCCGGCTTCTCGAAGCCCGCACTCGAGGGCCACGTCGGCACCCTGCGCTCGGTGCTGCTGCCGAGCGGCAAGCGCGCCCTCGTGATCGGCGCCCGCACCCACTACTACGAGGACCACGGCGTCCGGCGCGTGGTGCACTCGGTCCGCACCGCGGCGGCCACCGGTGCGACCACGATGATCCTCACCAACGGCGCCGGCGGCATCAAGGAGCACTGGAAGCCCGGCACGCCCGTGCTCATCAGCGACCACATCAACCTCACGGCCGACTCGCCGCTCGAGGGAGCGACGTTCATCGACCTCACCGACCTCTACTCGACGCGGCTGCGCGACCTCGCGCACACGATCGATCCCACGCTCGACGAGGGGGTCTACTGCCAGTTCCGCGGGCCGCACTACGAGACGCCCGCCGAGGTGCAGATGGCGAAGGCCATCGGCGGCCACATCGTGGGCATGTCGACCGCGCTCGAGGCCATCGCCGCCCGTCAGGCCGGCATGGAGGTGCTCGGCATGTCGCTCATCACGAACCTCGCCGCCGGCATCCAGAAGACCCCGTTGAGCCACCAGGAGGTCATCGAGGCCGGCCAGGCCGCCGAGCCCGTCATCTCCTCGCTGCTGGCGAAGATCGTCGCGGAACTCTAGGAGCAGCGGATGTCGCAGCAAGACGCCTCGGCGGCGCCAGCCGTCCCCTCCGACGACGACGCGCGCCGCATCGCCCTCGCCCAGGCGTGGGTGGCCCAGGACCCCGACCCCGAGACGCGCGTCGAACTCCTCGACCTCGTCGCGCGCGTGCAGGGCGGCGACGCCGAGGCGTCCGCCGACCTCGCCGACCGGTTCGACCAGCGGCTCGCGTTCGGCACGGCGGGCCTCCGCGGCGAGATCGCCGCCGGCCCGAACCGCATGAACCGGGTGCTCGTGGCCCAGGCCGCGGCCGGGCTCGCGGCGTTCCTGCTCGAGCGGGCGCCGGGTACGACGCCCTCGGTCGTGATCGGCTACGACGGGCGTCGCAACTCGGCGGTGTTCGCGCGCGACTCCGCCGAGATCCTCGCGGGCGCCGGCCTCCGGGCGATCCTGCTGCCGAGGCTGCTGCCCACGCCGGTGCTCGCGTTCGCGGTGCGCCACCTCGACGTCTCGGCCGGCATCATGGTCACGGCCTCGCACAACCCGCCCAACGACAACGGCTACAAGGTCTACCTCGGCGACACCGACCACGGGTCGCAGATCGTCTCGCCGTCCGACGCCGAGATCGCCGCGCACATCGCCGGCGTTGCTGCGACGGCGCTCGTGACCGACCTGCCGCGCGGCGCGTTCGAGACGGCCGACGAGTCGCTCGTCGACGCCTACGTGCAGGCCACGGCCCACGAGGCCGGATACGCGCCGCCCTCGCAGCCGAAGGTCGTGTACACCGCCATGCACGGTGTCGGGTGGGAGACCACCGCCCGCGTGCTGGCCGAGGCCGGATTCGACGCGCCGGCGCTCGTCGAGGAGCAGATCGAGCCCGACGGCGCGTTCCCGACGGTGTCGTTCCCGAACCCCGAGGAACCGGGCGCGATGGACCTCGCGTTCGCCAGGGCCCGCGAGGTCGGCGCCGAGCTCATCGTCGCGAACGACCCCGATGCCGACCGGCTCGCGATCGCGATCCCCGACCCCTCCGCCGCCGACGGGTACCGCCGCCTCACGGGCAACGAGGTCGGGCTCCTGCTCGGCTGGCGCGCTGCCCGCCGAGCCGCCGACGACTCCGGCGACGGCGCCTCGGACGGCACCCTCGCCTGCTCGATCGTCTCCTCCCCCGGCCTCGAAGCCATCGCCGACGCCTACGACCTCGGGTTCGAGGCGACCCTCACCGGCTTCAAGTGGATCTCGCGCGCGCCCAACCTGATCTTCGGGTTCGAGGAGGCGCTCGGCTACCTCGTGAACCCCGGCACCGTGCGCGACAAGGACGGCATCTCGGCCGCCATCGCGTTCCTGTCGCTCGCAGCCGACCTGCACGCCTCCGGGCGCACGGTCGCCGACCACCTCGACGAGTTCGCCGAGCGGTTCGGATGCCACGACTCGGGCCAGATCTCACTGCGCGTCACCGACCTCAGCCGCATCGGCGCCATCATGGCCCGCCTGCGCGCCGAGCCGCCGGCCGCCGTCGGCGGCATCAGGGTCGAGCGCATCGAGGACCTCTCGCACGGGTTCGGCGCGCTCGCCCCGAGCGACGTGCTGCGCATCATCCTCGAGGGCGGCTCGCGCGTCATGGTGCGACCGAGCGGCACCGAGCCGAAGCTCAAGGTCTACCTCGACGTCGTCGCGCACGAGGGCACCGTCGCCGAGCGCCGTGCCGCGGCATCCGACACCCTCGCGCGCCTCGAGGCGGGCATGCGGGAGCTCACCGCCTGAGCGTCGCGATCGCGCCGGCTCGCCACACGGGTCGGCCCGATCGGGCCCGAGGCCTCAGGCGAGCGAGCGAGGCCTCAGGCGAGCGAGCGCTCGAGCTTCGAGCCGATCTCCTCGACGTCGAAGTAGTTCACGATCTCGATGATCTCTGCGAACGAGCGGCCGAGTGTCGCGCGCACGGCGTCCGCGAGCTCGGTCGAGGTCAGCACGACCTGCGCGTCGGCGGCGGCTTCGGCCACCGAGGCGAGGTCGCTCGCGTCGACGGAGGCCGTGAGCCCGAGGCGGTCGAGGGCGCGCTCGGCGTTGACCTTGAGGATCGCCGAGGTGCCGATGCCCTCGCCGCATACTGCGATGATCTTCATTCGCCCGCGCCTTCGCCCGCGTCGCCCTCGTCGAGCGCCTCGACGCCGAGCAGCGCGCGCACCTCGGCTGCATCGGCCGCACCGGCGAGGCGATCGATGACGCCCAGGTCGTTGAACACGTTCGCGAGCCTGGCGACCGACGCGACGTGCTCCTCGGGGTTCGAGACGGCAAGACCGATGACGACCCGCACGGGGTCGTTGTGCGGGTGCCCGAACTCGACGGGCGTCGCGAGCGTGACGACCGAGAGCCCCTCGCCCAGGACGTCGGGCCCCGGACGGGCGTGCGCCAGCGCGAGGCCGGGCGCGATGACCACGTAGGCGCCGAACTCCTCGATCACGCCGATCATGCGCTCGGTGTACTCGGGTCGGGTCACCTTGGCGCGGGTCAGCGCACGGCCGGACTCGCGGACCGCGGCACGCCAATCGTCGACGTCGGCGCCGAGGACGACCGCCGTGTCTGGCAGGGGCGTCGTGGTCATGAGTGGTGGTTCCGTTTCAGCACGGACTCGCGCGGGGGCTCGAGTGGCGGTCGGGTCGATCTCGGGTCTGAGGCTCCGGCGTGCGCCGCGGCATCCGATCAGGCTTCGTCGAAGCCCTCGCGGATGACCTCCGCGAGCTCGTCGCGGTCGTCGAGCGGCAGGAAGGCGGCGGCGGCGGCGTTGAGCTGGAACGTCTCGAAGTCGTCGAGGTCGTAGCCGAACGCGTCGGCGAGCAGGGCGAGCTCGCGCGTCAGGCTCGTGGCCGACATCAGGCGGTTGTCGGTATTCACCGTGACCCGGAAACCCAGCTGGTACAGCAGGTCGAACGGGTGGTCGATGAGCTCGTCGCCCCATGCCTCGATCGCCCCGGTCTGCAGGTTCGACGACGGGCTCAGCTCGAGGGCGATCTCGCGGTCGCGCACCCACTGCGCGATGGGGCCGAGCGAGACGTAGGTGTTCTCGTCGTCCTGGCGCTCGATCGTGAGGTCTTCGGCGAGGCGGACGCCGTGGCCGAGGCGCAACGCGCGGCCGTCGAACAGGGCGCTGCGGATGGACTCGAGGCCGTCGGCCTCGCCCGCGTGCACCGTGACCGGCAGGTACTGGCCCGCGAGGAAGTCGAACGCCGTGCGGAGACGACCGGCCGGGAACCCGGCCTCGGCACCCGCGATGTCGAAGCCGACGACACCGCGATCACGGTGGCGCACCGCCAGCTCGGCGATCTCGAGCCCGCGGTCGGCGTGCCGCATGGCCGAGACGAGCTGGCCCGTGCGGATGGCGTGGCCGAGGTTGCGCGCGTCGTCGATGCCCTCGTCGAGTCCGGTCTGCACGGCCTCGACGACCTCGTCGAGGCTCAGGCCCCGAGCCAGGTGCTGTTCGGGCGCCCACCGGATCTCTCCGTAGACGACGCCGTCGGCGGCGAGGTCCTGAACGAACTCGCGAGCGACCCTGGTGAGTCCCTCGCGGGTCTGCATGACCGCCGTCGTCAGGTCGAAGGTCTTCAGGTACTCGACGAGCGATCCCGAGTCGGACTTCTCGGCGAACCACGCACCGAGCCCATCGGCGTCGTGGACGGGAACGTCGACGCCAGCGGCGTCGGCGAGCTCGATGATGGTCTGCGGGCGCAGGCCGCCGTCGAGATGGTCGTGCAGCGACACCTTCGGCAATGCCTGGATGTTCGCTCCGTCGCCCTCGAGCCGGTACTCCGTCGGAATCGTGTTCACGAGTCCACGATAGCGGCGAGGCCGCCGGGAAGTCTCGGCAATCTCGAAGCTATGCCTGCGGAGCCCCGCCTCGGATCAGCGCCCGATGCGGTCGGCGATCAGCGGGCCGCCGTCGAGCACGTCCTCGCCGGCGTCGCCGATGCGGTACGCGCCCTCGACGGCGTCGAGCGCCCGGGCGAAGCGCGCGGGCTCGTCGGCCGACAGCGTGAAGAGCGGCTCGCCCTTGCGCACGACGTCGCCGGGCTTCGCGTGCAGGTCGATGCCGGCGGCGTGGTGCACCGGGTCCTCCTTGCGGGCGCGCCCTGCGCCGAGGCGCCAGGCGGCGATGCCGAAGGGCAGCGCGCGCTGCTCGACGAGCACGCCGTCGCGCTCGGCGACCACGGTGTGGGTCTCGCGAGCGACGGGGAGCGCCGCGTCGGGGTCGCCGCCCTGCGCCACCACGAACGCCCGCCAGCTGTCCATGGCCCGGCCGTCGTCGAGTGCCGCCTCGACATCGGCATCGCGCACGCCCGCGAGCTCGAGCATCTCCTGCGCGAGCGCGATCGTGAGCGCCCGCACGTCGGCGGGGCCGCCGCCGGCGAGCACCTCGACCGATTCGCGCACCTCGTTCGCGTTGCCGATCGTGAGCCCGAGGGGCACGTTCATGTTCGTGATCAGGGCGGATGTCGCGACGCCGGCGTCCTCGCCGAGGGCGACCATCGTGCGGGCGAGCTCGCGCGAGCGGTCGATGTCCTGCAGGAACGCGCCGGACCCGAACTTCACGTCGAGCACGAGCGCACCCGTGCCCTCGGCGATCTTCTTCGACATGATCGAGCTCGCGATCAGCGGGATCGCCTCGACCGTGCCCGTGATGTCGCGCAGGGCGTAGAGCTTCTTGTCGGCGGGTGCCAGGCCCGTGCCCGCGGCGCAGATGACGCCGCCGACCTCGCGGAGCTGCGTGAACATCTCCTCGTTCGTCAGGTCGGCGCGCCAGCCAGGGATCGACTCGAGCTTGTCGAGCGTGCCGCCCGTGTGTCCGAGCCCGCGGCCGGAGAGCTGCGGGACCGCCACGCCGAAGCTCGCGACCAACGGCATCAGCGGGAGGGTGATCTTGTCGCCGACGCCGCCGGTGGAGTGCTTGTCGGACGTCGGCTTGCCGAGCCCGCCGAAGTCCATGCGCTCGCCCGATGCGATCATCGCCATCGTGAGGTCGCGGATCTCCCGGCGGCTCATGCCGTTCAGGAAGATCGCCATGGTCATCGCCGACATCTGCTCGTCGGCCACGTAGCCGCGCGTGTACGCGTCGACCAGCCAGTCGATCTCGGGAGTGTCGAGTTCGTGGCCGTCGCGCTTCGCCCTGATCAGGTCGACCGCGTCGAACGCCTCGATGCCGCTCATGCTCCAGCTCCCTTGAATTCCGCGAGCTGCCTCGGACCGAACGCGTCGGGCAGCACCTCGTCGATGGTCTTGATGCCGGAGACGGTCTCGAGCAGCATGCCGTCGGCGGAGTGCTCGTAGAGCAGCTGGCGACAGCGGCCGCACGGCATGAGGACGTTGCCGTGGCCGTCGACGCACGAGAACGCGACGAGGCGGCCCCCGCCCGACATGATGAGCGCGGACACCAGCGAGCACTCCGCGCAGAGCGTCACGCCATATGAGGCGTTCTCGACGTTGCATCCGCTCACGATGCGGCCGTCGTCGACGACGGCCGCGGCTCCCACCGGGAACTCGGAGTACGGGACGTACGCCTTCGCCATGGCCTCCCGTGCGCGCTCGCGAAGATCGGTCCAGTCGATCGCATCCGTTGCGGTCATGGTGCTCCCCCGTTCATGGATGGGTGTTCTGCCGTGCTCGTGCGCGCCGGCGTCGGCGCGCACGAGGTCAGGACTTGATGTACGGCTTGCCGGCCGCGGCTGGGCCGCGCACCTTGCCCACGAGGCCCGCCACGGCGAAGATCGTCACGAGGTAGGGCAGCATGAGCATGAACTCGCTCGGCACGGGCGAGCCGATGACCGAGAGCGTGTTCTGCAGGTTCGACGCGAAGCCGAAGAGCAGCGCGGCGAGCGTGGCCTTGATCGGATCCCACTGGCCGAAGATGACCGCGGCGAGGGCGATGAAGCCGGCGCCGGCCGTCATCTCCTTGTTGAACGCGATGCCGGAGCCGATCGTGAAGAACGTGCCGCCGAGGCCCGCGATGGCACCCGCGAGCGCGACGTTCCAGAATCGCGTGCGGTTGACCTTGATGCCGACGGTGTCGGCGGCCTGCGGGTGCTCGCCGACGGCGCGAAGGCGCAGGCCCCACTTGGTGTGGAAGAGGCCGACGTACACGAGCGCGACCGCGATGTACATCAGGTAGACGACGAGGGTCTGCCGGAACAGCACCGGCCCGATGATCGGGATGTCGCTGAGCACCGGGATCGGCAGGCGGTCGAAGCGCGGGGGCGTGTTCAGCTGCGCCGCGTTCGGCACGAGCACCTGCGAGTAGAAGAAGCTCGTGAGGCCCGTGACGAGCACGTTCAGGACGACGCCGACGATGACCTGGTCGACGAAGTACTTGATCGAGAACGCCGCGAGCACGAACGACACGAGCATGCCAGCGACCATCGCGGCGACGAGCCCGGCGATGGGCAGGCCCGTGAGGCTCGCCACGAGCGCGGACGTGAACGCACCGGCGAGCAGCTGGCCCTCGATCGCGATGTTGACCACGCCGACGCGCTCGGAGATGACACCGGAGAGCGAGCCGAAGATGAGCGGCACCGCGAGGCTCAGCGAACCGAAGAGCAGGCCGATCACGGGGATCGTCGCACCGGCGGCCGCCCACGTGAGGAAGCCCGTCATGAAGAGCACCGCGAACACGACGATGAGCCAGAGCGGCACACGCCGCTTCGTGGAGACGAGGTACGCCGAGTATCCGGTCGCGAGGGCCAGCAGCACGATGACGACCCAGAGCGTCGGCATGGCCGGCGTCGTGATCGAGTTGATCTGGATGACGTCCTTCGCGTCGACGAGGCGGAACGTGGTGTCGCCCTCGCGCGGTGCGAACACCGCGAGCGCGAGCGCGATCAGCGTGAAGGCGGCGAAGGCGATGGGCGCCTTCCAGCTCGTGACGACGGTCGTCGCGAGGGCGGGGACGTCGGCTGCAGGCGTCTGCTGCACGGTCTGGCTCACTTCGCCTTCACCTCCTTCGTGACGATCGGTCGAGGTCTGCGCGTCGTCGCTGCCGGGTCGGGCAGGCGGAAGATGGTGCGGACCAGGGGCGGTGCGGCGATGAAGAGCACGATGAGCGACTGCACGACGAGCACGATCTCGACCGGCACGCCCTCGGCGGCCTGCATCGAGAATCCGCCGGCCTTGAAGGCGCCGAACAGGATGCCCGCGACGAAGATGCCCCACGGCGTCGAGCGCCCGAGCAGGGCGACGGTGATCGCGTCGAAGCCGATGCCCGCGTCGATGCCGGCGGTGAAGCCGGTCGTGACGGTGCCGAGCACCTGGCTGACGCCTGCGAGGCCGAGCAGGGCGCCCGCGATGAGCATCGCGTAGACGTACATCGACTTGACGTTGATGCCGGCCACGCGCGCCGCGTTCGGGTTCTCGCCGACGGCGCGGAACTTGAATCCGAGGCTCGACCGGCTGAGGATCCACCAGACGAGCACGGTCGCCCCGACCACGAGGATGAAGCCGAAGTGCAGGTTGTACTGCGGCCCCAGAAGCGACGGGAAGATCGCGGTCTCCTTCATCGGCGGCGTCTTCGGGTTGCTCGATCCGGGCGCTTGCAGCAGGCCGGGGGTGCGCAGCATCCACGACACGAGGTAGAACGCGACGTAGTTGAGCATGATCGTGACGATCACCTCGTGCGCGCCGGTGCGCGCCTTCAGGAGGCCCGCGATGCCGGCCCAGAGGGCGCCGCCGAGGAGGCCGCCGACGAGGGCGACGAGCATGTGCAGGCCCCACGGGAGGTCGACGCCGAAGCCGATCCATCCGGCGACGGAGGCCGCGATCAGCATCTGCCCGCGACCGCCGATGTTGAACATGCCGACCCGGAAGGCCAGGCCGACGCCGAGGCCGCCGGCGATGAGCGGCGTCGCGAACGTGAGGGTCTCGGTGAGGGGCCGGATGCCGGCCGCGAACGTGTCGCGGTTGAAGTTGTAGATCGAGCCCTGGAACAGGGCGGTGTACGCACCGGAGACCGACTCCCAGATCGCGATGAACGTGTCGCCGGGGCGGGCGAAGAAGTAGACGCTCGCCTCCTGCACCTTCTCGTCGGTGAAGGCGATCATGATCGCGCCGACGACGAGCGCGAGCAGCACGGCGAGCACCGAGATGATCGCGTTGCCGGTGGCGATCTGGTGCAGCGTCGTGTGCCAGCGCGACGGCGGCTCGACCTCGGCGTCGGCGGGCGTCGTCGCCGTCGGCGTCGCGGAGGCGGATGCGGATGCCTGGGTCGGCGCGGCCGGCCCGGTCGCGACGGCACCGGACGCCTCGATCGCGACGTCGGCGTCGGCGGTCGAGGACGGGCCGTCGTGCTCGGAGGGGGTCTGCTCGTGGATCTCGGGCTCCTGGGCGTCTGCCCCGCCCGCGGCGGGGTCGCGGGGGTCGCTCATGCGGCGGCTCCTTCGGTGGGGACCTCTCCGGCCATCATCAGGCCGAGCACTTCGCGGGGGGTGTCTCCCGGCACGATGCCGACGATTCGGCCGCGGTACATGACCATGATGCGGTCGGCGAGGGCCGCAACCTCGTCGAGTTCGGTCGAGACCACGACGACGGGCACGCCGGCGTCGCGCGTCTCGACGATGCGCTTGTGGATGAACTCGATCGAGCCGACGTCGACGCCGCGCGTGGGCTGTGCGGCGACGAGCAGTCGGAGGTCGCGGCTGAGCTCGCGTGCGAGCACGACCTTCTGCTGGTTGCCGCCCGAGAGCTGTCGCACCTTCGAGTCGATGCCCTGGGTGCGGACGTCGAACTCGGCGACCTTCTCGCGCGCGAACTGCTCGAGCGCGGCCCGCTGGATGTTGCCGGCGCGCACGAACGGGGCGCCGTTGCTGCGGTCGAGCATCAGGTTCTCGGTGATCGTGAACTCGCCGACGAGGCCGTCTTCGTTGCGGTCCTCTGGAACGAAGCCGACGCCCGCGTCGAGGATGCGCCGCGGGCTCGCGGAGCTCAGCTCGATGCCGTCGATCGCGATGGACCCGGTGACGCGCGGCTGGAGGCCGAGGAGCGCCTCGGTGAGCTCGGTCTGCCCGTTGCCCTGCACGCCGGCGACGGCGAGGATCTCGCCGCGTCGCACGGTGAAGCTGACGTCGTTCACGACGAGCTGGCCGATCTGGTCGACGACCGTGAGCCCCTCGACCACGAGCGCGGCCTCGCCGAGGTTCGGCTGGTCCTTGTGCACGGTGAGCTCGACCGCGCGCCCGACCATGAGCGACGCGAGCTCGGCGTTCGACGCGGTGGGCGCCGCCTCGCCGACGACCTTGCCGAGGCGGATCACGGTGATGCGGTCGGCGACCTCGCGCACCTCGCGCAGCTTGTGCGTGATGAACACGATCGACGTGCCGGTCTGCTTGAGCTGGCGCATGATGACCATCAGCTCGTCGGTCTCCTGCGGGGTGAGCACCGCGGTCGGCTCGTCGAAGACGAGCACGCGGGCGTCGCGCGAGAGGGCCTTGATGATCTCGACGCGCTGCTGCACGCCGACGGGCAGGTCGTCGACGAGCGCATCGGGGTCGACGTCGAACCCGAAGCGATCGGAGATCTCGCGCACCTTCGCACGGGCGCTCGCGAGGTCGAGCATGCCTCCGGCCTTGGTCGACTCGTGCCCGAGCATGACGTTCTCGGCCACGGTGAACACGGGGATCAGCATGAAGTGCTGGTGCACCATACCGATGCCGGCGGCCATCGCGTCGCCCGGTCCGGCGAAGTGCTTGACCTCGTCGTCGAGCAGCACCTCGCCCTCGTCGGCCTGGTAGAGGCCGTAGAGCACGTTCATGAGGGTGGATTTTCCGGCGCCGTTCTCACCGAGCAGGCAGTGGATCTCGCCTGCCTCGACGGTGAGGTCGATGTGGTCGTTGGCGACCAAGCTGCCGAAGCGCTTCGTGATGCCGCGAAGTTCGAGCTTCATGTCCTGATCCTAGTGAAGATGGCGCATCTGCAGCAGATGTCGCTCGGATGTCGGAACCACCGGATGCCGCATGCTCACGTGTTGGCCGAGGGCCGGGTGCGAGCTGTCTGGCAGCTGGTGAACACACATCGGGGAGGCCGGCCGAAGCCGACCTCCCCGCTGCGCGTGTCGTGGATTACTCCGCGAGGTAGGACTTCACCTCGACGTCGCCCGCGATGATCGCGGCCTTGAGCTCGTCGAGCTCGCCCTGCAGTTCGGCCGGAACCTTCGACTCGAAGTCGTGGAACGGCGCGATGCCGACGCCCTCGTTCTCGAGCGTGCCGACGAACGGGGTCGGGTCGAAGTCGTCGTTGCCCGCCGCGAGGACGGCGTCGTACGTGCCGACGTCGATGCCCTTGAGGATCGAGGTGAGCATGAGGTCCGCGACCGACGGGTCGGTCTCGGTGAAGTCGGCGTCGACGCCGATCATCGCGATGTCCTTGCCGGAGTCGCGGATCGCCGCAGCGGCCGACTGGTAGATCGGGCCGCCGACGGGCAGCAGCACGTCGACGTTCTGGTCGATGAGGCCCTGCGCGGTGTTGCGCGCGGTGTCGTTGGCCTCGAAGCCACCCGTGAAGAGACCGTCGGTGCCGTCCCAGCCGAGGACCTTGACCGCGGTGCTCTTCTCGCTGTTGTGGTAGTCGACGCCCTGCTTGAAGCCGTCCATGAAGATGGAGACGGTCGGGAAGTTCATGCCGCCGAAGGTGCCGACGACGCCGGTCTGGCTGTACGCGGCGGCCGCGTAGCCGGCGAGGAACGCGGCCTGGGCCGTGTCGAAGAGGATCGGCTTGATGTTCGGAGCGTCGACGGTGCCGTCGAAGTCGTTGTCGGCCGCGTCGTCGATGATGACGTACTCGACGTCGGGGTTGGCGGTCGCGGACTCGACCGTGGCGGCCGAGAGGGCGAAGCCGACGGTGACGATGAGGTCGCAGCCCTGGTCGACGAGGTTCGTCAGGTTGGGCGCGTAGTCGGTCTCGGCCTCGGACTGGACGCTCTTGAGCTCGACGCCCAGCTCGTCGGCGGCCTTGGTGGCGCCTTCGAAGCCGAGCTGGTTGAACGACTTGTCGTCGAATCCGCCGGAGTCGGACACCATGCAGGGCTGGAAGTCGATGGCCTCGCCACCGTCGCCGCTGCCCGATTCCTCGGGAGCAGAAGCGCAACCGGCGAGCAGCACGGCTGCGCCGAACATCGCGAGGCCGGCGAATCCGGCCTTCTTGGTCGTGACCTTCACTGTGTCCTCCAAATAGTGCGCCCCGATCGAGAACGCGGGGGCTGTGCGCACACGTTACCGAATGTTGCGCGCACCGCCCCATCACTTTGCGGACGCGACATCCAATGGTTATGAAGACGCGACATTCTGCTCATATGAGCACGGAGGCACACCCCCGCGCGGGGGTGGAGGTGCGCTCGCCCGCTCGCGCACCGGCGTCTGCGGGCCCGACCTCAGGGCCTGCTCGGCGACTCCACGACGATCTCCCCCGCGATGATCGCCTGCCGCAGGCCCTCGATCTCGCCGTCGAGCGCCTCGGAGACGAGCGGTGCGAGGTCGTGGTAGGGCGCGATCTCGACCCCGCCGTTCTCGAGGGTGCCGACGTAGGGTTCGTTCGTGAACGCGCCGTCCTGCACGTCGCCGACGATCTGCACCATGGCGTCCTGCGTGTTCTTCAGCACGCTCGTCAGGATCACGGGGCGGAACGACTCCGAGAGCGTCTCGTAGCCGTCGCTGTCGACCCAGATGACCGAGACCCCGCCGCGCTCGACGGCGGCGGATGCGGCGCCCTCGCCGACCTGCCCGGCGACCGGCAGGATCACGTCGGCGCCCTGGTCGATGAAGCCGTCGGTCAGCGTCTTGCCCTTGTTGACGTCCTCGAAGTCGCCGGTGAAGGCACCGTCCTGCGCGGCCTTGCTCCACCCGAGTGCGCGCACGCTCGTGCCGTGCACCTCGTTGTACTTCGCGACGCCGTCGACGAAGCCGTCCATGAAGAGGGTCACCGGCGGCTGGTTGCCGCCGCCGAAGGTCGCGACGACGCCCGTCTTCGTCACACCCGCCGCGAGGTAGCCGGCGAGGTAGGACGCCTGCGCGGTGTCGAAGACGACGGGCTTGACGTTCTCGGCCTCGACCGACTCGTCGACGATCGCGAACGCGACCTCGGGGTTCTTGCCCGCCTGGTCGAGCGTCGGGTCGGCCAGCTCCCAGCCGACCGTGACGACGAGCCCGCATCCGGAGGCCACGGCCTGCTCGACGTTCGGCGCGAGGTCGGTCTCGCCGGTGGAGACGATGGCCTCGGCCTCGACGCCGAGCTCGCTCTCGGCCTGCTGGAGCCCCTCCCAGCTGGACTGGTTGAACGACCGGTCCTCGAGGCCGCCGGAGTTGGTCACCATGCGGACGCAACCCGCGCTCTCGGTCGATTCCTCGCCCTCTGGCGCCGCCTGGCACCCCATGAGCACGACGGATGCCGCGACGAGCGCGATCCCGAACCCGAACCCCTTGCGCGACATCCGATTCCCCTTCGCTGTCGATCCCTGCGGTGGTGCGATGACCGGTGCGCCTAGAGCACGTCGCCGGAGCCGCCGAGGCGGAGCGCGTCGACGACCGCCTTCACGCGCTGGGCGTGCTCGCTCGTGGTGACCAGGAGGGCGTCTGGCGTGTCGACCACGACGATGTCCTGCACGCCGATGAGGCTGATGACGCGCTTCGAGCGGCTGATGACGATGCCGCTCGAGGCGTCGGCGAGCACGCGCGCGTGCTCGCCGAGGATCGCGAGCTCGCCGGAGCGGCCGCTGGAGTTGAGCTTGGCGAGCGAGGCGAAGTCCCCGACGTCGTCCCACTGGAAGTGGCCGCGCACGACGACCAGGCGACCCGCGTCGGCTGCGGGCTCGGCGACCGAGTAGTCGATCGCGATCTTCTCGAGCTTCGGCCAGATGCGGTCGACGGCCGGACCGCGCGTGCCCGCGTCGTCCCACGCCTCGGCGAGTTCGACGAGCCCGGCGTGCAGCTCGGGCTTGTTGCGCGCGATCTCCTCGAGCAGCGTCGACGCCTTGGCGATGAACATGCCGGCGTTCCAGAGGTGCGAGCCACCCTCGAGGTAGGTGCGCGCGGTGTCGAGGTCGGGCTTCTCGACGAAGCTCTTCACCTGCTCGACCCGCTTGGCGCCCTCGACCGGCAGCTCGCTGCCGCACTCGATGTAGCCGAAGCCCACCGCGGGCTCGGTCGGCGTGATGCCGATCGTCGCGATGTAGCCCGCGCGGGCGGCGGCCACGGCATCCGACACCGCGGAGCGGAACAGCGCGGCGCCCGAGATGACGTGGTCGGCGGCGAACGAGCCGACGATCACGCCGGGCTCGCGACGCTCGAGGATCGCGGCGGCCAGGCCGATGGCGGCCGTCGAGTCGCGAGGCTCGCTCTCGAGCACGACGTTCTCGTCGACGAGGTCGGGGAGCTGCGCCTCGACCGCCGCGCGGTGCGCGCGACCCGTGACGACCATGATGCGCTGATCGCCGGAGAGCGGCGCCAGGCGGTCCCACGTGTCCTTCAGCAGCGTCTGGCCCGAGCCCGTGAGGTCGTGCAGGAACTTCGGGGCGTCGGCGCGCGACAGCGGCCAGAGCCTCGACCCGACCCCGCCCGCGGGGATCACGCTGTAGAAGTCGTCGAGGGGTTCGGCGCGCGTTGACATGAGTCCGAGGATAGCGGGCGCCGCCGGCATCCGTCCGGATGCGGCATCCGTCATCGCCGCCGACCGCCCGGATATCTCGACGTCGAGAGAGTTAGGCAGCCCTTAGCGGCGGCGCAACAGCCTCGGGACTACAATCGCATCGGGCCGTCTGCCCGTTCGCGCCCTTCGAATCAGGGCTCTTCACACAGCCAGGGAGGGTTGTTCATGCCAGAGAACTCGGCAGGAACCCTGGCCGCACCCGCGAAGCCGGCGAAACAGAAGCCGGGCGGCACGCTGTATCGCGGCCGAGAGGGAATGTGGTCGTGGGTACTGCACCGGATCACCGGTGTCGCCATCTTCTTCTTCCTCCTGGTGCACATCCTCGACACCGCACTGGTGCGGGTGAGCCCTGAGGCCTACAACGCCGTCATCGGCACCTACCAGACGCCCATCATGGGCCTCGGCGAGGTCGCCCTCGTCGGCGCGATCGTGTTCCATGCCTTCAACGGCGTGCGCATCATCCTCGTCGACCTGTGGGCCTGGGCCACGCGCCACCAGAAGCTGCTGTTCTACATCGTCATCGCCCTCTGGGTCGTCACGATGCTCGGCTTCGCGCCCCGCCACCTCATGAACGTCTTCAGCCACTAAGGAGCGCAGACATGTCCGTCATCGAAGCGCCTCGCAGCCAGGCACGCCCCGCACGCAAGCGCGGCGTGAACCTCGAGAAGTGGGGCTGGATCTACATGCGCGCGAGCGGCGTCGTGCTGCTCGTGCTCATCTTCGGCCACCTCTTCGTCAACCTCCTGGTCGGCGAGGGCGTCAAGGCCATCGACTTCGGGTTCGTCGGCGGCAAGTGGGCCGACCCGTTCTGGCAGTGGTGGGACGTGCTGATGCTCTGGCTCGCGCTCATCCACGGCGCCAACGGCATGCGCACGATCGTGAACGACTACACGAACCCCGGCACGACGCAGAAGGTGCTGAAGGGCGCGCTCTTCGCCGCGGCGGCCGTGCTCATCGTGCTCGGCACGCTCGTGGTCTTCACGTTCGACCCGTGCCCCGCAGGCTCCCCCGCCGACCTGCTTCCCTCGTTCTGCCCCGCTGCCTAGGAGAACCGTGACGTCCCAGAGCGCACACGTCGAGACGAAGGTCGTCGACGGAGTCCACTACCACCAGTACGACATCGTCATCGTCGGCGCCGGCGGCGCCGGCATGCGCGCGGCGATCGAGGCTGGGCCCGGAGCCCGGACCGCGGTCATCTCCAAGCTCTACCCGACGCGCTCCCACACGGGTGCCGCCCAGGGCGGCATGGCCGCAGCCCTCGCGAACGTCGAGGAGGACAGCTGGGAGTGGCACACCTTCGACACGGTCAAGGGCGGCGACTACCTCGTCGACCAGGACGCGGCCGAGATCCTCGCGAAAGAGGCGATCGACGCGGTCATCGACCTCGAGAACATGGGCCTGCCGTTCAACCGCACGCCGGAGGGCAAGATCGACCAGCGCCGCTTCGGCGGCCACACCCGCGACCACGGCAAGGCGCCGGTCCGCCGTGCCTGCTACGCGGCCGACCGCACGGGCCACATGATCCTGCAGACGCTGTTCCAGAACTGCGTCAGGCTCGGCATCGAGTTCTACAACGAGTACTACGCGCTCGACCTCATCATGACCGAGGTCGACGGCGTCGAGCAGCCCTCCGGCATCGTCGCCTACGAGCTCGCGACCGGTGAGCTGCACGTCTTCCAGGCCAAGGCGATCATCTTCGCCACCGGCGGCTTCGGCAAGATCTACAAGACCACCTCGAACGCGCACACCCTCACCGGTGACGGCGTCGGCATCATCTGGCGCAAGGGCCTGCCGCTCGAGGACATGGAGTTCTTCCAGTTCCACCCGACCGGCCTCGCCGGTCTCGGCATCCTCCTCACCGAGGGCGCCCGCGGCGAGGGTGCGATCCTCCGCAACGCCTCCGGCGAGCGGTTCATGGAGCGCTACGCCCCCACCATCAAGGACCTCGCACCCCGCGACATCGTCGCGCGGTGCATGGTGCAGGAGGTGGCCGAGGGCCGAGGCGCCGGACCGCACAAGGACTACGTGCTCCTCGACTGCACCCACCTCGGCGCCGAGGTGCTCGAGACCAAGCTCCCCGACATCACCGAGTTCGCACGCACGTACCTCGGCGTCGACCCGGTCTACGAGCCGGTTCCCGTGATGCCGACCGCGCACTACGCGATGGGCGGCATCCCGACCAACGTCGCCGCAGAGGTGCTGCGCGACAACGACACCGTCGTGCCCGGCCTCTACGCCGCCGGCGAGTGCGCGTGCGTCTCGGTGCACGGCTCCAACCGCCTCGGCACCAACTCGCTGCTCGACATCAACGTCTTCGGCAAGCGCGCCGGCCGCAACGCGGTCGAGTACGTGAACTCCGGCGTCGACTTCACGCCCCTGCCCGAGGACCCCGCCGCCGGCATCCGCGGCATGCTCCAGCTGCTCCGCGACTCCAACGGCACCGAGCGCATCGCCGCGATCCGCAAGGAACTGCAGGACGAGATGGACAAGAACGCGCAGGTGTTCCGCACCGACGAGTCCCTCGCCCACGTCACGAACGTGATCGCCGGGCTCCGCGAGCGCTACAAGAACATCGCCGTGCAGGACAAGGGCAAGCGGTTCAACACCGACCTGCTCGAGGCCGTCGAGCTCGGCTTCCTGCTCGACCTGGCCGAGGTCGTCGTCTACTCGGCGCGCAACCGCCAGGAGAGCCGCGGTGGCCACATGCGCGACGACTTCCCGAAGCGCGACGACGAGAACTACATGCAGCACACGATGGCCTACCTCTCGGGCGACGCGCATTCGGCCGATGCGGCCGACCACATCCGGCTCGACTGGAAACCCGTGACCATCACCCGCTACCAGCCGATGGAAAGGAAGTACTGATCGTGAGCACCACCACGCTCGAGCAGCCGCCGGCAGCAGAAGCCGCCATCCAGTCGTTCACCGTCACGTTCCTGATCCGCAGGTTCGACCCCGACGTCGACACCGAGCCGCGCTGGCAGGACTTCGACGTCGAGATGTACGCGACCGACCGCGTGCTCGACGCCCTGCACAAGATCAAGTGGGAGCAGGACGGCTCGCTCACGTTCCGCCGCTCGTGCGCGCACGGCATCTGCGGGTCCGACGCCATGCGCATCAACGGCCGCAACCGGCTCGCGTGCAAGACCCTCATCAAGGACCTCGACATCTCGAAGCCCATCTACGTGGAGGCCATCAAGGGCCTGCCGCTCGAGAAGGACCTCATCGTCGACATGGAGCCGTTCTTCGCGAGCTACCGCGAGGTGCAGCCCTTCCTCATCGCCAACTCGAAGCCCGAGTCTGGCAAGGAGCGCGTGCAGTCCATCGCCAAGCGCGAGATCTTCGACGACACCACCAAGTGCATCCTCTGCGCCGCGTGCACCTCGTCGTGCCCCGTGTTCTGGACCGACGGCCAGTACTTCGGCCCCGCGGCGATCGTGAACGCGCACCGGTTCATCTTCGACGACCGTGACGATGCGGCATCCGTTCGCCTCGACATCCTGAACGACAAGGAGGGCGTGTGGCGCTGCCGCACGACCTTCAACTGCACCGACGCGTGCCCCCGTGGCATCGAGGTGACCAAGGCGATCGCCGAGGTCAAGCAGGCGATCATGCGGGGCAAGCCCTGACGAACGACCACGCGACCCCGTCGCCGTGAAAAGAAGGGCCGATGCGAATCGCATCGGCCCTTCTTCGTGCCCGGTCGCGTTCCCCCTCGCGGCCAGGGTGCCTGTCACGGAGGCCCGGCGGGTTCACCCACCGCCGGGCCTCCGCGGATCAGTCTCCGGCTGCCTCCCGGCGCCGGCGGACCATGACCCAGACCACGGCCAGGCCGCCGAGGATCACGAGGCCCGCGGCCCCCCAGATCCACGGACCGGTCGCGAACCCGGTGATCGCCGTTCCACCGAGGAGCGTCACGGTGACGGTGTCATCCGCGCACTCGGTGGCCGGATCGGGATCATCCGCCGTCTGCCAGCAGACCTCACCGGTGTTGTCGATCGTCGAGACCGTCGTGCCTTCCTTCACGTGCACGGCCAGGTCGATCACCGGGGCGGTCAGGAAGTTCGGGCCGAGTTCGCCGAGCAGGTCGCAGTGGAGCGTGCCACCGTACCCGCTCGAGTCCTTGCCCGTGACCTCGCAGTCCTCCCAGCGCGGGAACGCGGGAGCCGGAGCCGTCGTGATCTCGTCGACCCGGAGGTTGGCGGGGATCTCGTCGAACACCTCGGTCGGGTTCGTCGCACCGGTGCCGACCGACGTCACCTGCAGCGAGTAGCTGAAGTCGCCGCCCGCCTTCGTGCTGGTGACGCTCGCGGTCTTGTCGATGGCGAGCTCGCCCGGCCGGTCGACCGCACAGGTCGGGAGCGCCTGCGGGTAGACCGCCAGCACGGTCTGGCTCGGGTTCACCGAGAACTCGACCGAGGCCGGGTTCTCCATGTCGCGCCAGGCGTAGCTGGGCAGCGAGTCATCGAGGATGAGGTCCAGGAACCGGGTGCCGGGAGTCGGCGGGTTCGTGAGGTCCTCCTCGGTGATCGGACGCCAGCCAGGGAACTGATACGGCAAGCCGTCCGCATCGACCGCAGCGCCCGGCCACAGGAGCCGGCCCTCACGGGCGTCCCACGGGATCGTCTCCACCTTGGTCTGCGTGCCGTCGGCCGACGTCCACGTGACGGTGATGTCGCCGGGGGTCACGTTGTCGGTGGTCTGCACGTTGTAGTACAGCCACGGGACATCCGCGACGCATCGCACGTAGGCGGTGGGCTGGATCCGCTTGACCGGCACCTCGGCGTCGTCGCAGTCGTTGTCGGGGTTCAGGTCGTCGAGGTCGCGCAGCGACGGCACGGCCCGCTCCGCGTCCCCGCGTCCGAGCACGGCGACGCACGCCTCGTTCGGGATCGGGTCCGTGTTCAGCACGGGCAGGGGCGGCGGCGGGTCATCCGGCCCGACGGCGTCACCCGGGTCGATGGGCGGCGGTGCCGGGAGCATGACCGGGATCCGGATCGTCGTGACCTGGTCGGCCGCGTAGATGCCGTCGTAATTCGCGGTGAACTGGTTGCCCACCTTGGACTCACTCCAGCCGTCGGCCGGCTCGAACGTGGCCGGACCCGTGATCTCGAGCTGCGGATCGATCAGGTCGGTCACCTCGAGGTTCGCGACCGGTCGACCGTGGTTCGTGACCGTGAGCACCCACTCGAACGTGTTGTCCTCGGTGTCGTCCACCGCGGTCACGCCCTCGGGCAGGTCGGCCGTCTTCTCGATGCCGACGTCGACCGGGAAGAGCACGTTCGTGATCTCGCACGTCACGTCGTCTCCGGCTTCGAGCGTCACCGGGCTGCCGGCGGTGCCCTCACCGCAGAGCCATTCGTCGGCCTCGTAGTAGTCGGGCACCAGCGGGCTCGAGGGATCGGCGATCGCAGCCTCGGAGAGGCTGTACTCGCCGACCGGCACGACGGTCGTCACGCCGTCTTCGCTGCCGGCCACCATCAGGTCGCTCGGGCCGTCTGCGAAGAGATCCCAGTCGCTCGCCACCCCGCCCGTGATCGGCAGGGCGCCGAGGGCCGAGTTGTCGACGTGCTTGACGAGCGTCAACTTCGCGACCGGGATGTCGACGCAGGCCTCGAGCTCGGTCTCGAGCTGACCGGAGGTGAACACACCGCCGTTGAAGAAGCCCTTGCCCTCGGTGGTCGCGACGCAGAGCACGTCGTCGATGTCGGTGATCGTGTCGACGTCGGCGATGGCCGTGATCAGCCACGTCTCCGTCGTCGGACCGCCGTCGGTCGCGGCCGGGATCAGGCGGTCGTCGGCCAGCACGGTGTCGGGGTCGACACCGGTCCAGTCTGCGACCGGTGCGCCCTCGGGGTCCGTGGCCGTCGCCGTGAACGTCGTGCCGGCGGGGAACGCCGGGGTGTCGCTCAGGTCGTAGTACAGGTCCTTTCCGCTCGGGTTCGTCACGACGATCTGGTACTCGACCGTGAACGTCCCGTCGCCGTTGAGCGTCGGCTGCCCGTCGAGAAGGCTCTTCTCGGCGGTCGCGCGACCGGGCTCGTCGCAGTCCGTGCGAACCGTGGGCAGGTCGTCGATCGTGACCTCCGCCACGTTCCGGAAGCCGCCCTGGCCGTACAGGTCGCCGGTGGTGCACGCCGTCGATTCCTCGACCCATGCCTCCTCGGTGACCGTGGCCACGACCTCGACCTCGTAGGTGTCGGTCTCACCGGCACCCAGCGGGTAATCGGTCACGAACGTCGTCTCGAGCACGGGCGGGTCTTCGCCGAGGCCCTCCCAGCTGCCGGACTCGCCGTTGTCGCCGCTCCACGACGCCTCGTCGATCGTGATGCCCTCGCCGAACTCGGAGAGGTCGTCGACCAGGTCGTAGGTGAGGGGCGAGACGCCGCTCGTGTTCTCGACCGTGATCTCGTAGGTGATGAGCCAGGTTCCGTCGGGCTGCTGCTCGGCGGACGTGACGTCCTTCTCGACCTCGTACGTGGCCGGCTCGGCCGTGTTCGTGATCGCGCAGTAGACGTCCTGACCGGGCTCGAGCGTCACCGCGTCGTCGTCGAGGACGACCGGCACCGCCGGGTCCTCACTCGTGACGAGGCACTCCCAGGCGCCCGGCGTGAACTCGTCGGACTCGGGGAAGTCGGCGCTCTCCGCGAGGTCGTAGGCCACGTTCGACTCGACCTCACCGCTCGCGCCGCCGGCGCCCTCGAGGACCGCGGTCCCGTTGTCGCTCGCGCTGAGGTTCCAGAGCGTCGGCGGGAAGTCGGCAGCCACCTCGTCGGGTGCGACGAACTTCTCGAGCTCGAGGTTCGGCGCGATGTCCGTGTTCTCGATCTCGCAGTCGACGCTCGCACCGTAGGTGTTCACCGTGAGGGTGGCGTTCGTCGAGCCGGGCGTGCTCAGCAGGGTGAACGCGTCATCGCCGCTCTCGGACTCGCAGGTCCACGTCGCGGAGACCTCGTACTCGACGCCGTTCTCCCAGATGGTCGAGACCTCGTTGAGCGTGTAGCCGACGCCGACATCGACGGGGCCGGAGACGGTGCCCAGTCCTCCGAAGCCGTCATCGAGTCCGCTCGCGGAAACCGTCCAGTCCGCCGCCACGGCGTCGCCGCCGTGCTGGTTGTCGACGATCTTGGTGAGCGTGACCTCCTGGACGCACTCGACCACGTTCTCGACGGTGAAGGTGTTGTACGTGTTCTCGAGCACCTCGGTGCCGAGACCGGTCGTGCTCTCGAGCGTGCAGCCCTCGGGCAGGCGGACGTCGGTCTCGCCGACCTCCACCTCGTCGTCCAGCACGTACGGGCCCTGCTCGGCGTCCCACGCGACGGGCTGGCCGTCGAGGGTGCCCTGGGCGACGAAGCCCTCGGGCAGGTCAGCGCTGTCCCACGCGATCGGGTCGCTGTCGTTGATCACCCAGTCCTTGTGGATCTCGACGACCACCGGGACGTCGAAGCAGGCGTCGCTCTCGTAGTCGTCACCGGAGGCGACGACCACGCCGTTGAGGAGGCCCTTGCCGCCTTCGACGTCGCAGAGCAGCTCGGAGCTGCCGTCTGCGTCCGCGACGGTGAACGAGACGACCACGGTGAACGTGTGCGTCGCGCCGCCCGGGAGCGTCTCGTCCTCGACGACGACGTCGGTCGTGGGCGATGCGCCGTTCCATGCCGGGTTCACCGTGACATCCGCACTGGAGACCTCACGCTCGGTGATCGTGACGTCGCCCGCGAAGTCGGGGGTGTCGGTCAGGTCGTAGACCAGGTCCTGATCGGCGCTGAGGTTCTCCACCGTGATGGTGTAGGTGGCCTCCCACTGGTCGCCGACCTTCGTGACCTCGCCGCTCTTCGTCTTCAGCACCTCGGGCTGCGCGGGAAGGCCGCACCCCGTGTCGGTCGACGTGATGCCGTTGGCGGTGAGCGCGGCCTCGTTGAGGAAGCCGACGTTCGGCTCGACCTCGGTCGGCGCGCACGTGCTGGTCGCCGGGTCCTCGAACGCCGCGGCGTCCACATTCGCCGTGACCGTCACCGTGTAGGTGTGCACGGCGTCGATGCCGATGACCTTCGGCGATGCCACGATCGTGGTCGTCGCGTCGGCCTCGGGATCGCTCCACGTGCCGTTGGCGCCTTCACCGGCCCACGAGGCCGACTCGATGTCGACGTCCGGTCCGAAGCGGAGGGTGTCGTCGAGCGTGTACTTCGACACGAACTCGGGGTTTCCGGTGACCGTGATGTCGTACACGATCGTCCAGAGGCCGTCGCCGTCCTGGGTCACGGTCGGGTCGTCCTTGACGACCGTCGGCTCGCCACCACGGCTGATGTTCGTGCAGTCGTCGTCGGTGCGGACGATCTCGCCCGACCTGACGATCGCGTCGTTGAGGAAGCCGACGCCATCGGGGTTGCCCTCGGTCGCGCACTCGAGCTCATCGGGCTCGATGGCGCCGACCGGCGCATCGACGTTGAGCAGGACCGTGTACACGTCGGTGTCGCCCGCCGCGATCGCCGTGCTGGCGGCGACCGTGAAGGCGGAACCGTCGTACGGGCTCACCGCAGCTCCGCCGTCGATCGCGTAGCTCAGGTAGGCGACGCCCGCGGGGAACGCGGGGTCGTCCTGGAGCGTGTAGTACGAGGGCTTGGCACCGGGGCCGGTGTTCGACACCGTGAGGGTGTACGAGACATCCCACGTGCCGTCGAGTCGCTGCGACGAGGTCGCACCCGACTTCACGATGGTCGGGGCGCTCGGGGAGTCGCAGGCCGACTTGTCGATGTCGACGCCGGCGACCTTCAACGTCGCGGTGTTGTTGAACGCCCCGTTGCCGGTGCCGCCCGGACATGCGGACTGCGCCGGAGTCAGGTCGGGCCCCGCGAGCGCGATGCCCGCGACCGTGATGCGGTACGTCGTCCCCGTGCCCGCCGCCAGGTAGGCGTTGCCCGCGATGGTGCCGCTGCCGGCCCACGACGTCGCATAGGGCGCGCCGTCCTTCGTCACGACGTAGGTCGCCGCACCGAGGCTGACGCCCGTGCCGAAGTGCAGCGCGTCGACCAGCGTGTACACGCCGCCGACCGGGCCCGTGTTGGTCACCGCGATGTCGTAGGCGATGGTCCACTTGCCGTCGCTGCCCTGCGAGACCGAGCCGGGCACGACCACCTTGGTGTGCGTGATCTTCGGCGAGTTGATGACGACGCAGCCCGTTGCGTCGGTCGTCTGGTTGCCCGAGACGAGCGTCGCCGTGTTGTTCAGGCCGGTGTCACTCGGACACGTGTAGGTCGGGTCGCCGGCGTCGAGCTGCACGACGACGGAGATCTGGTACACGTGGGCCGCGGCACCGCCCGCGAGGGCGATGTCGTTGGCGAGCAGGTCGTTCGGCACGACACCGGTCCAGGTGGGCTCGGTCGTGACGCCGGCCGGCTTCGCGACGACGGTCGGCGCGCCGACCTGCGTCGCCGAGGCGGGCAGGGCCAGCTTGTCCCGAAGGTCGTAGACGACGCCGGTCGAGGCCGACGGGTTCGTCACGGTGATCGTGTACGGAAGGGTCCACGTGCCGTCACCGTTGTCGACGGCCGTGCCGCCGACCTTGGTGATCGTCGGCTTCACCGGGATCGCACAGTCGCGCGCCGTGTAGGGGACGCCCGCCACGGTCATGGTCGCCGTGTTCAGGAAGCCGACGGTGCCGGGGGTGCCGGCGTCGCAGGCGGTCGGGCTGGTGCCCCCGAAGTCCGCCCCCGGAGCCACGGTCGCGTTGACCGTCACGTGCCAGGTGTGCGAGGTGCCCTTGACCAGCACCGGCTCATCGGCGAATGCCTGCGCCGCGCCGAAGGCCACGCTCCACGGGGTGCTCGCGCCCGGCGGTGCCGGCAGCGTGCGCTGGTAGGAGGCGCTGTTCACGGTGACGTTGCTGCCGAACTGCAGTTGGTCGGTCAGCGCGTAGGTGAGGTCCTGGAAGTTGCTCGGGTTCGTCACGACGATGTCGTAGTCGATGGTCCACGAGCCGTTCGCGTTGGCCGTCGGGATCGCCGCCGTCTTCGTGATGGTCGGCACGATCGCCTTCAGCGTGTTCGTGACCACACAGGCGGCCTCGTCACCCGGAGCAAGTGCCGGGAGCAGCGGTCCGCCGATCGGCGCGCCGCCGTTCACCGTGCACTGCCAGGTGCCGGCCTGGAACTCACCCGAGTTCGGGAGTCCCGTGGTCTCGGCGAGGTTGAACGCCACGCCAGCGGGCACGTTCACGAATCCGGACGTGCCGCCGGCGCCGGTCGCGACGACCGCGCTGGTGTCGGCCCGCGTCGCGCTCAGCGTCCACGACGTCTTGTCGGCGACGCCAGAGGGCGAGACGACCTTGTCGAGGGAGAGCTTCGGCAGGCGGGCGATGTTCGTGAACACGCAGATGGCCGAACCGCTCGCCGCCAGGGCCACGCTCGTGGCATCCACGTACGTGCCGTTCGGTCCGGTGTTGCACTGCAGGGACTTCTGGTCGTACCCGGCGGGCCCGTTGAGCTCCGAGAGGCCGTAGGTGCTGCCGGGGCGGAGGAAGACGGTCGTGCCGCTCTTGACGGTCGAGGTCACCTCGCCGTTCGCGGTGCTGGTCGGGGTCGTGCGGAGGTCCCAGTTCGCCGGAACGGCACTGCCGCCGTTGGCCGGGTCGACGACCTTGCGCAGTTCGACCTGCGAGGTCTGGTTCACCGCGGTGCAGCCGACCCAGGTGCCGAAGGGCACACGCACGCCGCCGTTCAGGCCGCCGGCGTTGCTGCCGGCTCCGGCGGTGCCGCCGTCGGCGTTGAGGGTGAGGCAGTTCCAGCTGCCGGTCGAGCCGGGAACGGAGAGGTCGGAGTTGCGGTTGTCGACCTGCTTGTAGAGCGAGGTGCGTGCGCTGGCCGCGGGCACTCCTGCTTCAGCGAGCGGGTAGTACGCGGTCGGCGTCACGTTGCCGACCACGCCGGTGCCCGTGTCCGAACCCGAGGGGCCGGGCAGGTACGGCCCGCCGGGGCCGTCGACGGGCGGAAGCGAGGTCAGGGTCCAGTCCGCCTTCACGGCCGGGCCGCCCTGCACCTCCTTGAGGAGCGTCAGCTTCGTGGGACACGTCACCGTGTTCGTGATCTCGTAGGTGTTCAGGCCACCCGCGAGCGTCGCGGCGTAGGTGTTCGCGCCGGTCACGTCGACGTTGACCGTGGTGCCGTTCGACTTCGTCAGCCGCTGGCTGTCGATGACGCAGAGGGTCGGCAGCGTTCCGAGCGATTCGCCGATGGGGATGACCTGCCCCTGGGTGAACCCGCCCGTCTGGATGCCGAAGCCGACCTGGGCGCCGTTGACGGTCGAGATGCCGTTGAGGCTCGGGTCCTGCGAGCCGTGCGGCACAGGCGGTTGGCCGTTCACGGCCCAGAGCTTGTTCACCACGACCTGCGCCGCGGGGTTCGGCGCCTGGTTGTAGAACGTGCAGCTGATCGCCGAGGTGGCCGAGACCGGCACGACGACACCTGGTTGCCCGGCGATGACCGAGGCGTTCGTCACCGCGACGCTCGTCGCCGGGTTCGTCGAGAGATCACGACAGACGGCGTTGAACCCGCCCTGCTGCGCGATCGTGTAGCCGGCCTGCTGGGTCTCGCGGATCGTCACCGTGCCCGACACGCCGCCCGGGAAGTCGAGCGGGTAGTTGACGGCACCGGTGTTGTCGGTCTGGCCGTTCGCCGGGTTCGGCGTGCCGACCGTGATCGTGCCGGGGTTCGGGTTGGTCGCGCTGACCGCCCAGCCGGCCGCCGGCTGCGCGTTCGCGATCGTGCCGCCCGGCGGGATGACCTGCTTGACGACGCTCACGCCACCCGCGCAATTGCCGAGGGCGAGGGCCCGCAGGGCCGCGGCGGCGGCCGTGTAGCTCGCCTCCTGGTAGTAGTCGGCCGCGGCCGAGTTCGATCCGTTGTACTTGGTCGGACCGGAGATGGCCGCGAGGTTCAGCGCGGTCGACGCGGAGGTGACGCCGCTGCCGACGCCGAGCGCGATGACGCGCGTGCCCTCCTTCTTCACGGCGTTCGCCGAGAAGATGGCGTTCTCGACCTCACGGGTTCGGGTGAAGTCGCCGGGGTCGGTCTCCGTGCCGTACACGGTCGGGTTGCCGTCGGTCAGGATGATGGCCACGTCATAGCTCGCGGCGCTCGTGGCGACCTGGTAGATGCCGCGGTCCCAGTTGGTCGAGCCGGTCGAGGTGAGGCCGTTGATCCAACCGGAGACGGTCGAGACGCCGGCGGACGTCGAGACCGCGGTGATCGGCCGGTTGATGTTGTTCGCGCCGGACTGCGGCGCCGTCGGGCCGAACGTGAAGAGCCCGACGCGGGACGGCGTGCCCTCGAGGGCCTGCACGAGGCTGACGCCGGCGGCGCGGGCCTGCCCGATCGAGGGGGTCACCGAACCGGAGAGGTCCATGACGAGCGCGACGTCGAGGCCGCACTGCTGGGGAAGCGCGATGTTGTTGCGCGAGTTCTGCCAGGTGCCGCCCGATGCCTTGCGGTTCGAGTTCCCCGAGCTGGTCATGAACTGGGAGGTGCTGTTGTACACGGTGTTGCCCCGCAGCTGCCATGCGGCCGGTGCCGAACCAGGGGGGTCGACCAGTTGGCCGATGCGGAAGCTGTACGGAGTCTGCTGGCTGTTGCCGCCGTCGGCATCGCCGGTGCGGATCAGCGGGTTCGAGAAGTACAGGGCCGGCACGCCGACCTGGCGCACCCAGAGTTCGCGGTCGCGGTTGGCGTTGTTCGGGGCATCGCCCGTGTTCGGGATGACGAACTCGCAGATGCCCGTCGCGTCGGACACACAGGTCGCCCAGGGGTCGGCGAGCTGGCTGCCGCCGGTCTCGGTCGCGAAGAGTGCGAGCGTGACACCGGGACGCGGGTTGATCGTGCCCGCGTTCGCCAGCGACCGGTCGTCGCCGACCGTCACTCGCACGACCGCCGTGTTCGTGGTCGGGTCGACGAGCGCGGCCGCGACGTCCTGCGCGGCGAGCGGCGCGACGGACTTCGCGGACTTCAGGGGCGCCTGCGTCTCCTCGACCGGCTCCTCGCTCGGGACCTCTTCGGCCGGGGCCTCGCTGGGCTCCTCGCTCGGCGTCTCGGACGGCTCCTCGCTCGGCGTCTCCGACGGCGTCTCCTCGGCCGGCGCCTCGGTCGACTCGGTCGGCGTCGCGGGATCCGTTGCCTCGGTGGTCTCGCTCGTCGCCGGATCGGTCGCCGGGTCCGTGCCCTCGGCGAAGGCCATGGTCGGCAGGCCCACGACGAGCAGGCCGCCGACGGCGATCGACGCGATCACGCCGCGGAGGGATCGAGCTCGTTCGGCTTCGCGTCGACGTCGCGCCCGACGCGGGCGCTGATCGCTGTCGTCGTTCCGAGTACCGAACCAGTTGCTCTTCATCATTGAACCTTCGCGTCGGGTCAGACTGCTGAAATGTGAGGAATACGCAGGTGTGCCGAGTCAAGCACTGCCGAGGGAAGGTCCGACAGGGTGGCCGCGTAACCAATACGGGGGGCACTTCGACCGAGATCCCCGGAAAACCGGGGCTTCCAAAGCGGCACCCCCCAGACGGGGGCAGGTCCGGAATGCGGTATCCGCGACCGCCGCGACGGCGGGCCGATGCATCCGCATGGAAACGGGGTTCGGCACGCCGGCCGAGCACGCCGCGCTCCCCGCGCGACCCGCTCAGTACTGTTGGAGCGTGAATGCGCACACGCCGACCGACCGCCACGACCGGCGCCGACCGGGTGCGCCTCCGACCGGCGAGGCCGCGAGCGGGACGCCGGGCGCGGCATCCGACGCCGCGCCCGATGACGCCCCCCTCGACGGGCCGGAACCGCTCACCGCCCGCGAGCGGTTCGACGAGCTCAGCAGCCCGATCCGCGATCGGTTCGAGGCGCCGATCAGCCGCGTCACGAACATCACGCACCGCACGATGGAGCTCTTCCCCGTGCGGGTCTGGCGCTACTTCCTGGCGCAGAACGGCTTCATCCTCTCGTCGGGCATGAGCTACCAGGCACTGTTCGGCATCTTCGCGGCGATCTACGTCGTGTTCGCCGTGTTCGGCATCTGGCTCACGAGCAACGAGCAGACGATGGACGCGTTCGCGGCCCTCCTGAACACCTACGCGCCCGGACTCATCGGCGATGACGGCATCATCTCGACCGACGAGCTCGTGGCGATCACGACCTCGAGCGCCGGCACCCTCGGCTGGACGGGTGGCGTGGCCCTCGTCGGCTTGATCTGGACCGCGATCGGATGGGTCACCTACACCCGCATCGGCGTGCGGAGCATGTTCGGGCTGCCGAAGGACGAGCGCTCCTACGTCCTGCTGAAGGCGCGCGACCTGCTCGCCGGACTCGCCTTCGGCATCGTGCTCCTCATCGCGGCGGCCCTGTCGGTGGCCACCACCGGCTTCATGCAGTGGCTGCTCGGGGTGCTCGGCCTCGACCCCCACTCCGGCTGGATGTCGTTCTCCGTGCAGGTCGGCGCCCTCGTCGTCGTCTTCGTGATCGACACCGTCGCCCTCGCCGTGCTGTTCCGCTTCCTGTCGGGTGCCGCGATGCCGTGGCGCCGCCTGGTGATCGGCTCGCTGCTCGGGTCGGCCGCCCTCTCGGTCGCGCAGATGCTCGGCGGCTTCCTCATCACGTTCGCGAGCAGCAACCCGCTGCTCGCGACCTTCGCCGTCTTCATCGCCCTGCTGTTCTGGTTCCGGATCACGAGCATCGTGATCCTCGTCGCCGCGAGCTGGATCGCGGTCGAGGCCTCCGACGCGAACGAGAGCCTCCGAGAGCTCACGCCGGCGCAGCGCGAGGCCGAGCGCCGCGCGATCGAGGCCCGCGCCGCGGTCACGGTCGCCAGGGTGCGGCTCCGCGATGCGGAGGCGGATGCCGCGTCCGCCGGCTGGTTCGGAGGGTTCAAGGCGCGTCGAGCGGTCGCTCACGCGAAGCTCGCGCTCGACGAGGCGGTGGCCGCGGCGGAGCGCGTGGCGCCGCCGCGGCGCAGCACGCGCATCTGAGCGCGGGTCGCCGGCGCCGGCGTCGGCCCGGCACCCGACCCCGGGCCCGGCGACACCCGGTGTCGGGCCCCTCGAATAGGATCGAGGGCATGCCTTCGACCTCCCGTCTCCGTGTCGCCAGCGTCAACGTGAACGGAGTACGAGCCGCCTATCGACGCGGCATGGGCGAGTGGCTCCAGGCGCGTGACGTCGACCTGCTGGCGCTGCAGGAGGTGCGCGCGTCGACCGAAGACCTGCAGGCCCTGCTCGGCGACGAGTGGAGCATCCTGCACGACCCCGCGACCGCGAAGGGCCGCGCCGGCGTGGCCATCGCGAGCCGCCGTCGGGCGAGCATCCACCGGGTCGAGCTCGGCGCCCACGACTTCGACACGGCCGGCCGCTGGCTCGAGGCCGACTACGAGGTGGGCGGGCGCATCGTCACGCTCGTGAGCGCCTACGTGCACTCGGGCGAGGCCGAGACCCCGAAGCAGGTCGAGAAGTTCAAGTTCCTCGACGCGATGCAAGCCCGCCTGCCCGAGCTCCAAGCGCATTCCGAGCTCGCGCTCGTCGTGGGCGACCTCAACGTCGGGCACCGCACGCTCGACATCCGCAACTGGAAGGGCAACGTGAAGCGCGCCGGCTTCCTGCCCGAGGAGCGCGCGTACTTCGACCGGTTCGTGGGTGCCGAGGGCTCCGACGACCACGGTCTCGGGTGGGTCGACATCGGTCGCCGCTTCGCGGGCGAGGTCGACGGGCCGTACACCTGGTGGTCGTTCCGGGGCAAGGCGTTCGACAACGACACCGGCTGGCGCATCGACTACCAGCTCGCGACCCCGGCACTCGCCGACCTCGTCACCGACTACACGGTCGACCGCGCGGCCACCTACGACGCCCGCTTCTCAGACCACTCCCCCGTGGTCGTCGACTACGCCATCTGAGCGGATGCCGCGCGCGGCCGTCGCTCACGACACCTCGACCTCTCGACCTCTCGACACCTCGACGAAAGAACCTCGATCATGAACTCCGCCCGCCCCGTCATCTTCTCGGGCATGCAGCCCTCGGCCGACTCGCTGCACCTCGGCAACTACCTCGGCGCGCTCGTGAACTGGGTCGCCCTGCAAGACGAGTACGACCCCATCTACTGCGTCGTCGACCTGCACGCGATCACCGTGCAGCAGGACCCGGCGTCACTCCGCGAGAACGTGCGCCGCACCGCAGCGCAGTACCTCGCCGCCGGCGTCGACCTCGAGCGCTCGACGCTGTTCGTGCAGTCGCACGTGCCGGCGCACGCCGAGCTCGCCTGGGTGCTCAGCACCATCACGGGCTTCGGCGAGGCCGGTCGCATGACGCAGTTCAAGGACAAGTCGGCCAAGCAGGGCGCCGACGCGACGACGGTCGGGCTCTTCACCTACCCCGTGCTCATGGCCGCCGACATCCTGCTGTACGGCACGAACGCGGTGCCGGTCGGCGACGACCAGCGGCAGCACCTCGAGCTCACGCGCGATCTCGCGGGTCGCTTCAACGCCCGGTACGGCAAGACCTTCGTGGTGCCGGAGGCGCTGATCCCCAAGGAGTCGGCGCGCATCTACGACCTGCAGGACCCGACGTCGAAGATGTCGAAGTCGGCCGCGTCCGAGGCCGGCCTCGTCAAGCTCCTCGACGAGCCGAACGTCACCGCGAAGAAGTTCAAGAGCGCGGTCACCGACACGGGTCGCGAGGTGCGGTACGACCGCGAGGAGAAGCCCGGCATCTCGAACCTGCTCGACATCTACTCGGCGCTCGCGGGCCGGACGGTCGCCGACATCGAGGCCGAGTACGACGGGCGCGGCTACGGCGACTTCAAGAAGGACCTCGCCGAGGTCGTCGTCGACCGCCTCGCGCCGATCCGCGCGCGCACGCTCGAACTGCTCGACGACCCCGCCGAACTCGACCGCCTGCTCGCCATCGGCGCCGACAAGGCCGCGGAGCGCGCGGAGGTCGTGCTCCGCACGGTGTACGACCGGGTCGGCTTCGTCCGACGCCGCTGATCGGCTCCAGCGTGCTCCCCGTCGAGATCCGCACCCCGCGCCTGCTGCTCGACCTGCCGGTGCCCGGCGACGCCGAGGTCGTGACCCGGTACTGCCAGGACCCGCTGTTCGAGCAGTACCTCACCACGCCGTGGCCGTACGAGCGCGCCCACGCCGAATCATTCCTCTCCACGTATGTACCGGGCGGATGGGCCTCCCGGACCGACCTCACCTGGGCGCTCCGCACCGAACGCGGAGGGGTGCTCCTCGGCGTGATCAGCGTGCGCGAGACGCAGAACGAGATCGGCTTCTGGATGGGCTCCGAGCACCGGGGCGGCGGGCTCATGAGCGAGGCCGCCGCGGCCGTGTGCACCTGGGTGCTCGAGGGCGGCGTCGACGGGGCGACGACCGTGTTCTGGCGAGCCGTCGAGGGCAACACGGCCTCGGCGAAGGTCGCCAGATCCGCGGGATTCCGGCGCATCCAACCCGAGAACCCCACGGTGCCCACCCGCGACGGCGCCGGCACGCTGCCCGCCTGGTACGGCGTGCGCGAGGTCGACGTCGACCCGCGCGCCGAAGCGAGCTGGAACGACATCCTCGAGGCTCGGGCATGATGCTCCCGCACACGGCGTCGGTCGTGCTCTTCGACCTCGACGACACGCTCATGGCCCACCGCCAGGCGGTCGCCGACGGCATCCTGCTGCACATGCGCGAGCGTGCATACGACGGAGATCCCGGCGCGGCGCAGCTGCTCTGGCACGAACTCGAGGAACGGCACTACCACTCGTACCTCGCCGGCGACCTGTCGTTCGAGGATCAGCGTCGTGCCCGTGCGCGCGACTTCGCGCTCGCGCACGGCGAGACCCTCGACGCGCTCGGCGCCGGCGCCTGGTTCGATCGCTACTTCGAGCGCTACCGCGATGCCTGGCGGCTGCACGACGACGCCGTCGCGGCCCTCGACGAACTCGAGGCGACCCTGCCGGGCGTGCGCCTCGGCATCATCACGAACGGCGAGCCCGACTTCCAGCGCGCCAAGCTCGAGCGGCTCGGCATCCTCGACCGGTTCGCGCACGTGATCGCGTCGGGCGCGCTCGGGGTGACGAAGCCCGACCAGCGCATCTTCGACGCGGCGCTCGAGCGCTTCGCCGCCGACGCCCCGGTCGAGCGGGCCACCTACGTCGGCGACCGCCTGCGCACCGATGCGCTCGGTGCCGCATCGGCCGGGCTCGACGGCGTGTGGCTCGATCGCCACGACACCGTGCTCGCCGACGACGACGCGTCGGCCGTGCTCGAGGCCGGCGTCATCGTGATCCCGGGCCTCGCCGAGCTCACCGCACGCCTCACCGACCGGTGGGACGCGTCATCGCGCTCACGCGCGCCATCGGCCTGACGCGCGTCGTCGTCCTGAGACGAGATTGGGCCGGTCGCACCCCCATGCGACCGACCCGTCGCTCCACAGTAGCCTGCAGAGCGGGTTATGCCACGTCGCCGTCGACCCAGTCGAGCGTCTTCGTGACGGCCTTCTTCCAGCTGCGATCGAGGCGCTCGCGCTCGGCCTCGTCCATCGACGGGGTCCAGCGCTTGTCCTCCTGCCAATTCTTGGCGAGATCATCGAGATCCGCCCAGAAGCCGACCGCGAGTCCGGCGGCGTAGGCGGCGCCGAGCGCGGTGGTCTCGGCGACCACCGGTCGCACGACCGGCACGCCGAGGATGTCGGCCTGGAACTGCAGCAGCGTGTCGTTCGACGTGGCGCCGCCATCGACGCGCAGTTCGGTGAGGTCGATGCCGGCGTCGGCGTTGACGGCCTCGACCACGTCGCGGGTCTGGAAGGCGATGGCCTCGAGGGCCGCGCGGGCGATGTGTCCCTTGTTCACGTACCGCGTCAGCCCCACGAGCGCACCGCGGGCGTCGGGACGCCAGTACGGCGCGAACAGGCCGGAGAACGCCGGCACGAAGTACGCGCCGCCGTTGTCCTCGACGCTGTTCGCGAGCGCCTCGACCTCGGAGGCCGACGAGATCAGGCCCAGGTTGTCGCGCAGCCATTGGATCAGCGAACCGGTGACCGCGATCGAGCCCTCGAGCGCGTAGTGCACGGGCTGGTCGCCGAGCTTGTAGCCGACGGTGGTGAGCAGCCCGTTCTTCGAGTGGACGATCTCCTCGCCCGTGTTGAAGATGAGGAAGTTGCCGGTGCCGTAGGTGTTCTTCGCCTCGCCGGCACCGAACGCCGCCTGGCCGAAGGTGGCGGCCTGCTGGTCGCCCAGGATGCCCGCGATCGGCGTCTCACGGAGCAGCGAGTGCTCGTTCGCGACGCCGTAGACCTCGGATGAGGAGCGGATCTCGGGCAGCATCGAGCGCGGCACGTCGAACGCGGCGAGGATCTCGTCGTCCCACTGCAGGGTCTCGAGGTCCATGAACATGGTGCGGCTGGCGTTCGTGACATCGGTCGCGTGCACGCCGCCCTCGACACCGCCGGTGAGGTTCCAGAGCACCCACGTGTCGGTCGTGCCGAAGAGGAGGTCGCCCGCCTCGGCCTTCTCGCGGGCACCGGGCACGTTCTCGAGGATCCAGACGATCTTGGTGCCCGAGAAGTACGTCGCGAGCGGCAGTCCGACCTTCGCCTTGAACCGCTCGACACCGCCGTCGGCGGCGAGCCGGTCGACGATCGACTGCGTGCGCGTGTCCTGCCAGACGATCGCGTTGTACACGGGCTCGCCGGTCGTGCGGTCCCAGACCACGGCGGTCTCGCGCTGGTTGGTGATGCCCACCGCGGCGATGTCGTGCCGGGTCAGCTTGGCCTTGCCGAGCGCCTGGCCGATCACCTCACCCGTGTTGTGCCAGATCTCGGTCGCGTCGTGCTCGACCCAGCCCGCCTTGGGGAAGATCTGCTCGTGCTCGAGCTGCCCGGTCGAGACGATCGAGCCGGCCTTGTCGAAGATGATCGCGCGCGACGAGGTCGTGCCCTGGTCGATCGCGAGGATGTAGTCGCTCATCTGAGAACTCCGTTGCTGTCAGTGATGGGGAAGGGGGCGGATGTCGCGGGTCAGCCGAGGATCGGCAGCAGCGGGATCGCGGCGAAGCCGGCGAGCACGCCGCCGATGATCGGGCCGACGACCGGCACCCACGAGTACGACCAGTCGCTGCCGCCCTTGCCCTTGATGGGCAGCAGGGCGTGGGCGATGCGGGGCGCGAGGTCGCGGGCGGGGTTGATCGCGTAGCCGGTCGGGCCGCCGAGGGAGGCGCCGATGGCGATCACGAGGAAGGCGACGGGGATCGCGCCGAGCTCGGCGGGGGTGCCGCCGTTCGTGAAGCCGATGATGACGAAGACGAGCACGAACGTGCCGATGATCTCGGTGACGAGGTTCCAGCCGTAGGAGCGGATCGCGGGGCCGGTCGAGAACACGCCGAGCTTCGTCGCGGCATCCGGCTCGGTGTCGAAGTGCTGCTTGTAGGCGAGCCAGCAGAAGATCGCGCCGATGAAGGCGCCGATCATCTGGGCCGCGATGTACACGAGCACCGAGAGCCCGTTCACCGGGACGCCCATGCCGAACTCGGTCGCGCCGTTGGCGACGAGGCCGAGGGTGACGGCGGGGTTCAGGTGCGCGCCCGAGGCGTAGGAGACGATGACGCCGGCGAAGACCGCGAGGCCCCAGCCGATGTTGATCATGAGGGTGCCGCCGCCGAAGCCCTTCGTCTTGGCGAGGATGACGTTGGCGACCACGCCGCAGCCGAGGAGCACGAGCATCGCCGTGCCGACGAGTTCCGAGAGGAACACGATTCCGAGATTGTCCACGTTGACCTTCCTTGTGTGGTGCGGGCCGAGCGGCCCCGATGAAACGTAACCGCCGAAATGCCCGATGCCGGGCGTTTCGGCGTGCACATCCGTGCAGATTCGCGCTTCAGGGGCTCGAGTGCGCGGAGCGCGCGCCGCGACGCCGAGGGCGTCGGTCTCGGCGCGCGCTCCGCCTGCCGACCGGCGCTATGCGGTGAGTGCCGGCTGCTCGAGCACGACGCCGTGGCGCTCGGCGAGCAGGGTCCGTGCGGCCTCGACCTCGGCGGCGCGACGCGCGGCGTCCCACCCGAGCTCGTCGCCCGCGAGGTCGGCCAGCTCGACGAGGAGCGGGGCCGTGAGCGTGCCGGTGAACGCGATGCTCGTGCGGCGCAGCACGAGGTCGGTCAGGTGCACGACCCGCTCCGTGCGCACGAGCCAGGCGATCTCGCCCCGCGTGTAGTCGGCATGGTGCTCGAGGCGACGCTCGGTCTCGCCGTCGACCTCGCCGAGGTAGGCCTCGGCGCGGGTTCCGTAGCGCTCGAGCAGCGTCTCGGCGCGAGCGCGTCCGACCTCGTCGTCGTGGGACACGAGCCAGACCAGTCGTGCATCGTCGGTGGTCGGGTAGCCCGCTCCACCGCCGATCGCGACGCCTTCGGTCGACCGGATGCGGTCGCGGCCGAGGAGTTCGAGCACCTCGTCCGAGAGGTGCTCGGCGAGGGCGCGGAACGTGGTCCACTTGCCGCCGACGAGGCTCAGCAGCGCGGTGCCGGGGCGTGCCGCGACATCCGATCGCTCGATGCGGTAGTCGCGGCTCACGAAGCCCGGCTGCGTGTCGTCGTGCCTCGGCAGCGGGCGCACGCCCGAGAAGCGGTAGACGATCTGCGAGCGGTCGACGGCGATGGCTGGGAAAACGTGCGCGATGAGTTCGAAGAAGTAGTCGATCTCGGCCTCGGTGCAGACCGCGGGCTCGCGCATGTCGTGCTCGAGGTCGGTCGTGCCCACCATGACCCGGCCCTTCAGCGGGTAGATCAGCACGATGCGACCGTCCTCGTGCTCGAAGAAGATCTCGCGTCCGCCGGTCGCGGCGAGCAGCTCGGGGTGGTCGAGCACGATGTGCGAGCCCTTGGTGCCGCCCATGAACTGCGTGCCTCGGCCGAGCTCGGCGTTCGTCAGGTCGGTCCAGGGGCCGGTGGTGTTCACGACCACGTCGGCGGCGATCGAGAACTCGCGGCCGGTGAGCCCGTCGCGGACGCGCACCCCGTCGGCGTCGAAGCCGACAGCTCCGAGGTGGTTGACCGCGCGGGCGTGCGGGCCGGCGGCGAGGCCGTCGAAGAGCACGTCGAGGGCGAGGCGCTCGGGGTCGTGCATGCTCGCGTCGTAGTAGGTGGCCGTGTACTTGACGGCCGGGTCGAGGGCGGGCAGCTCGGCGAGCGAGCGCTTGCGACCGTGGAAGCGGTGGCGGGGCACGGAGCCGCCGTCGCGCGAGAAGGCGTCGTAGATCGTGAGGCCGGTCTTGATGAGCGCGGCGCCGCGCTCGGTCGGCTTCCCCTGCCTGTGCGTGAGGAAGCGCATGGGCGCCGAGAGGATGCCCGAGAAGGTCGAGTAGATCGGCACGGTGGTCTCGAGCGGCTTGACGTAGTGCGGCGCGATGCGGATCAGCGCGTTGCGCTCGGTCACCGACTCCTTCACGAGCCGGAACTCGCCGTTCTCGAGGTAGCGGATGCCGCCGTGGATCATGTGCGACGACGCGGCGGAGGCGCCGGACACGAAGTCGTCGCGCTCGACGAGCACGACGTCGACGCCCTGCATGGCGAGGTCGCGGAAGGTGGCGATGCCGTTGATGCCGGCGCCGATGATGACGACCGAGGCTTCGGGGCGGGCGCGGAGCGCGGCGACCTCGGCGCGGGTCGCGGGGACGGCCTCGCCCAGGGCGTCGTCGTCCTGACGCGTGGTGTTCGGCTGCGTGATCGGGTGCGATGACATCGCTGTCCTCTCGGTTCGAGCGCGGGGCGTCCGTCGCGGCTTGCGCGACCGGCCCCGGTGTGGATGAATACATCGTCGACTCGTCCGCACGCAGTTGCAAGCCGCGTGCACAGACGTGCAAGGGTAGGGGAATGAACGAGAAGCACCGGCCGGGGCCGGCCGACGGGGCCGAGACGGTCTCGGAGAAGACGCGTGAGGCGCTGCGCGCCGCGCACCTGTACTACATGCAGGACCTGACCATGGACGCCATCGCGCACGAGTTGCACACCTCGCGATCCTCGGTTTCACGCCTCTTGAGCCACGCCCGCGCGAGCGGCCTGGTCGAGATCTCGATCCACTCCCCGCACGACCTGCCGAGCCGCATCGAGCAGGAGATCCTCGCCCGGTTCGGCATCGTCGCGCACGTGGTGCCGGTGCCCGACCACGCGAGCGACGTCGACCGGCTCGACCGCGTTGCGCTCTCGGCTGCACGGATTCTCGGTCGCTTCGTCGACTCGAACCAGACCATCGGGGTCGCCTGGGGGTCGACGATGAGCGCGATGAGCCGGCACCTCGTGCCGAAGTCGACGCACAACTCCGAGATCGTGCAGCTGAACGGCGCCGGCAACGGCCGCACGACCGGCATCGTCTACGCGAGCGAGCTGCTGCGCCGCTTCGGCGACGCGTTCGGCGCTCGCGTGCAGCAGTTCCCGGTGCCCGCGTTCTTCGACGACCCCGAGACCCGCCGGGCGTTCTGGCGCGAGCGCAGCACGCAGCGACTCCTCGACCTGCAGGCCGGCATGGATGTCGCGCTCTTCGGCGTCGGCTCCCCCTTCGCCGAGGTGCCGAGCCACGTCTACCAGGGCGGCTACCTCGATCCAGCCGACTACGACGGGCTCAGCCGCGAGGGCGCCGTCGGCGACGTGGCGACCGTGTTCTACCGCGCCGACGGCAGCACCGACGGCATCGCGCTGAACGATCGTGCGACCGGACCCGACTTCGCCGTGCTCCGCCGCGCACCGCGTCGCATCTGCGTCGTCTCCGGCCGCGCGAAGCTCGCGAGCCTGCGCGGTGCGCTCGCCGCCGACCTCATCACCGACCTCATCGTCGACGAGGGCACGGCGCGCGCGCTCATCGAGCACTGAGGCCGTCCGTCGTGCGTCGTGCGTGCATTGCGCCGTACGACGGGGAATACGACGGCCGACGCGGCGTTGAGTAGAATCGACACGAACAACGTGCTCCGGGGTCGGTGTAATTCCGAGCCGGCGGTGACAGTCCGCGAACTGCGGGTGCGAGGTCCTCGACCTCACACCCCTGGTTGATCCGGTGGAATTCCGGAACCGACGGTGAAAGTCCGGATGGGAGGCGGCACGTGTCGGCAGTGCCATGCACTGTCGGCGTTCTCGGCGTTGCCGAACATCCCCGGAGCCTGACGACAGGACCACGGATGACGACGGCGGCGCACCACGACGACCGCACGGCAGGCGACCGCACGGCGATCGAGGCAGCGGCGATGCGCCGCGCGCTCGAGCTCGCCGAGCGCGGCCCGGCCCGCGGCGTGAACCCCCGTGTCGGGTGCGTGCTGCTCACCGCCGACGGCGAGGTGCTCGCCGAGGGCTGGCACCGCGGCGCCGGCACGGCCCACGCCGAGGTCGACGCCCTGAGCCGGCTCGAGCCGGGCGCCGCCGCCGGCGCCACTGCCGTCGTCACGCTCGAGCCCTGCAACCACACCGGCCGCACGGGACCCTGCGCCGAGGCGCTCATCGCCTCGGGCGTCGCCCGCGTCGTCTACGCCGTGGCCGACCCCGGCGAGCACTCCTCGGGCGGGGCCGAGCGCCTGCGCGCCGCCGGCGTCGACGTCGAGGTCGCCGGCGCCGAGCTCGTCGAGGCGGCCGAGGCGTTCCTCGGCGACTGGCTGTTCGCGGCGCGCACCCACCGCCCGCGCGTCACCGTCAAGTGGGCCTCGAGCCTCGACGGGCGCGCCGCGGCCGACGACGGCACGAGCCAGTGGATCACGGGCCCCGAGGCCCGCGCCGACGTGCACGTGCGACGAGCGGCCGCCGACGCGATCGCGGTCGGCACGGGCACCGTGCTCGCCGATGACCCATCGCTGACCGCGCGCGGCCACGACGGGGAGCTGCTGGGCAACCAGCCGATCCCGGTCGTGTTCGGTCGGCGCCCCGTGCCCGACGATGCGGCGCTCATGCGGCATCCGCTCGCCCATGAGCTCGTCGGCCTCGACGGCACCGACCTCGCGGCCGACCTGCGCGACCTCGCGCGCCGCGGCATCCGCTCGCTCTTCGTCGAGGGCGGCCCGACCCTGGCGAGCGCGTTCGTCGCGGCCGGCTTCGCCGACGAGGTGCTCGTCTACCTCGCCCCCGCCCTGCTCGGCGGCGGTCGCCTCGCGCTCGGCGACCTCGCCGTGACCACCATCGGCGAGGCCCGCCGCTACGACTTCGCCGCCATCGAGCGGCTCGGCGCCGACGTCCTGCTCGTCGCCCACCCCAGCCCCACCGAAGGGAACTGACATGTTCACCGGAATCATCGAAGACCTGGGCACCGTCACCGGCGTCGAGCACACGGCGGACGCCGCACGCCTCACGGTGCGCGGCCCCCTCGCCGTGAGCGGCGCGAAGCACGGCGACTCCATCTCGGTCTCCGGCGTGTGCCTCACGGTCGTCGCGTTCGACGACGAGTCGTTCACCGCCGACGTCATGGCGCAGACCCTCGCGATGTCGACCCTCGACTCGGTCGAGGCTGGCCGCCGGGTCAACCTCGAGCGCGCCGCCCTCGTCGGCGACCGCCTCGGCGGGCACATCGTGCAGGGCCACATCGACGGCACCGCGCGCGTGCTCGAGGTGCGCCCCGGCGACGCCTGGCGCGTCATCCGATTCTCGCTGGATGCCGCGCACGCGCCGCTCGTCGTCGACAAGGGCTCGATCGCGGTCGACGGGGTCTCGCTCACCGTGAGCGGGCTCGGCGACGAGGCCGACGGGTCGTGGTTCGAGGTCTCGCTCATCCCCGAGACGCTCACCGCGACGACGCTCGGCGCACTCGAGGTCGGCGACCGCGTCAACATCGAGACCGACATCCTCGCCAGGCACGTCGAGCGGATGCTGCGCCTCGACACCCGCCGATCGCTGCCGTCCTCCCTCGCCGAGCCGGCGGCGCCGGCCGTCGGCGAACCCGCCACCGCCACGACAGGAGCGACCCGATGAGCCTCGCGACCATCCCCGAGGTGCTCGAGGCGCTGCGCGCCGGCAAGCCCGTGATCGTCGCCGACGACGAGGGCCGCGAGAACGAGGGCGACGCGATCATGGCCGCCGAGTTCGCCACGCGCGAGTGGATCGCCTGGATGGTGCGCCACACGAGCGGCTACCTCTGCGCGCCGATGCCGAACGAGTTCGCCGACCGCCTCGAGCTGCCGCTCATGGTCGCGCGCAACGAGGACGCGCGCAGCACGGCGTACACGATCTCGGTGGACGCCTCCGATCGCACGTCGACCGGCATCAGCGCGTCCGACCGGGCGCACACGCTCCGCGTCCTGGCCGACCCCGAGTCCACGCCCGACCGGCTCGTGCGGCCCGGCCACGTGATTCCGCTGCGCGCCGTCGAGGGCGGCGTGCGCGAGCGCGCCGGTCACACCGAGGCGGCCGTCGACCTGATGCGCCTCGCCGGGCTCTCCCCCGTCGGCGTCATCGGCGAGATCGTGACCGACGACGGCGACATGATGCGCCTGCCCGGGCTCATCGAGTTCGGCGAGCGCGAGCACCTGCCCGTGACGACGGTCGCGGCGCTCATCGACTGGCTCTCGACCTGGCACGCCGGGCAGGACCTCGCCGGCCCCGTGCTCACCGCGGTTCCCGAGTCCTCGCGCGTGACCTTCGAGGTCGAGACCAGGCTGCCCACCACGCACGGCGACTTCACGGTGCGCGCCTACCGCGACCAGGAGACGGGTGCCGACCACGTCGCGATCATCGCGGGCGATCCGAAGGCGGATGCCGCGGGCGCCGTCGTGCGCGTGCACTCCGAGTGCCTCACGGGCGAGGCCTTCGGCTCGCTGAAGTGCGAATGCGGGCCGCAGCTCGACGCGGCCCTCGCCGAGATCCAGGATCGCGGCGGCGTCGTCGTGTACCTGCGCGGACACGAGGGACGCGGCATCGGCCTCATCAACAAGCTGCGGGCCTACCGCCTGCAGGAGGACGGCCTCGACACGCTCGACGCGAACGTCGCGCTCGGCCTCCCAGCCGACGCACGCGACTACCGCGCCGCGAGCGCGATCCTCGCCGACCTCGGCATCGAGCGCGTTCGACTGCTGACGAACAACCCCGAGAAGGTGCGCCAGCTCGAGGCCCACGGCATCGCGGTGGCCGAGCGCCTGCCGCTCGTCGTCGGCGTCGGCAGCGTCAACACCGGGTACCTCGACACCAAGCGTCGCCGCATGGGCCACGCGATCGACGACGCCCAGCTCGCGGATGCCGCGGCTGAGGCCCTTCTGGAAGGACACGCATCATGAGCGGAGCAGGCTCCCCCACCCTCGACGTCGACGGCACCGGCCTCGACGTCGTCATCGTCGCCGGCAGCTGGCACGACGAGATCACCGACGCGCTCATCGCCGGGGCGACGCGCACCCTCGAGGCGGCCGGCGCGTCCTTCTCCCTCGTGCGGGTGCCCGGCAGCTTCGAGCTGCCCGTGGTGTCGAAGGCGGCCCTCGAGGCCGGCGCCGACGCGGTGGTCGCGCTCGGCGTGATCATCCGCGGCGGCACGCCCCACTTCGAGTACGTCTCGGCGGCGGCGACCGACGGCCTCACCAGGGTCGCCCTCGACACGGGCAAGCCCGTCGGCTTCGGGGTGCTCACCCTCGACGACGAGCAGCAGGGCCTCGACCGGGCCGGCCTGCCCGGCTCCAAGGAGGACAAGGGGCGCGAGGCGGCCGAGGCCGCCATCGCGACGGCCCGCGCGCTGCGTGCGGTGCGGGCCTGACGCCGCGCGTCGACTCGACTTCGACGACCGGTAGAACTTAAACTCGGTCCATGGAGACCCTGCGGCACATCGTCCTGCTCGTCCACCTGGTCGGGTTCGCCCTGCTCTTCGGCGCCTGGGCGGTCGAGGCGGTGAACCGACGGTACGGCGTGACGCGCCTCATGAACTGGGGCCTGCTGATCGCCGGCGTGGCGGGCCTCGCCCTGGCGGCACCCTGGGGCATCTCCTACGAGCTCAACTACGTCAAGATCGGCACGAAGCTCGTCGTGCTGATCGCGATCGGAGCCCTCATCGGCATCGGGTCGGCGCGCCAGCGCCGCAACCAGCCCGTGCCGCGCGGGCTCTTCTGGGCGATCGGCATCCTGACCCTGCTGAACGCGGCCATCGCGGTCATCTGGCGCTAGGCCCGGGCGACCGTTCGTCGCAGCATCCGCGCCGTTCGTCGCATGGCGCACCCGTGAGCTCGGCTGCCGCGGGCATCCGGGCGTAGTCTCGGTCGGTTGCCACAAGCGACGATTCCCAACAGCCTGCCCCGTTCCACGCCAGACCGACCGACTCGTGGTGCAGCGTTCCATCACCACACCGGAGTCTTCGACAGCGATGCCTGCAACGCCCGCGGCCACGGCCGCATCCCCCGCACCGACCACCCCCGCCAATCCGCGCAGTCGCGTGGTGCTCGCGAGCCTCATCGGCACGACGATCGAGTTCTACGACTTCTACGTCTACGCGACCGCGGCGGTCCTCGTCTTCCCGCACCTGTTCTTCCCGACGGGCGACGCGACCACGGCGCTCCTGTCGTCGTTCGCCGTCTTCGGGGCGGCCATGGTCGCGCGCCCGCTCGGCGCGGTCGTCTTCGGCCACCTCGGCGACAAGCACGGCCGCAAGGCGACGCTCGTCGGCGCGCTGCTCACCATGGGCATCGCGACCTTCCTCATCGGCCTGCTGCCGACGTACGCGATGGTCGGCTGGCTCGCACCGCTGCTCCTCGTGATCCTCCGCATCGCGCAGGGCTTCGCGCTCGGCGGCGAGTGGTCGGGCGCCGCGCTCGTGGCGACCGAGAACGCCCCCGCGGGCAAGCGCGCCTGGTACGGCACGTTCCCGCAGCTGGGTGCGCCGATCGGCTTCATCATCGCGAACGGCCTGTTCCTCGTCATCGCCGCGGTGCTCCCGTCCGACGACCCGTCGATGCCGTCGCAGGCGTTCCTCGACTGGGGCTGGCGCATCCCGTTCCTGTTCTCGGTCGTGATGGTCATCGTCGGCCTCTGGGTGCGACTGCGCCTCGTCGAGTCGACCGCGTTCTCGAAGGCCTCCGAGCAGGGCAAGCTCAAGCGCCTGCCGCTCGCCACGGTGTTCAAGGACCACTGGCGCAAGCTGATCCTCGGCACGTTCTTCATGCTCGCGACCTACGTGCTCTTCTACCTCATGACGACGTTCTCGCTGAGCTACGGCCGCGCCCCGGTCGAGGCGGCCGACGGCGCCCTGCCCGGCCTCGGCTACTCGTACAGCACGTTCGTGCTCATGCTCATCGGCGGCGTGCTGTTCTTCGGCGTGTTCACGCTCGTCTCCGGTCCGCTCGCCGACCGCTGGGGCCGCCGGCGCACGCTCATCTGGGTCACGCTCGGCATCATCGTGTTCGGCCTCGCCTGGGTGCCGCTGCTGAACGCGGGCTTCGCCGGCGTCATGGTCTGGCTCATCGTCGGCTTCTCGCTCATGGGCCTCACGTTCGGGCCGATGGGCGCGCTGCTGCCCGAGTTGTTCCCGACGAACGTGCGCTACACCGGGTCGGGCATCTCGTACAACGTCTCGTCGATCCTCGGCGCCGCCGTGGCCCCGTTCATCGCGGTCGCGCTCTGGCAGGCCGGCGACGGCAGCCCGTTCTGGGTCGGCGTCTACCTGTCGGTCATGGCCGTGCTCACGCTCATCGCACTGCTCGTCTCGAAGGAGACGAAGGACGTCGACATGAACGCGTAGGGATTCGGTCGAGCGGATGCCGCGGCATCCGTCGTCACGAAGGGCGGGGCGGATGCTGCGGCATCCGCCCCGCCCTTCATCGCGATCGCCGATGCGAGCGCTTGGAGAGAGCACACCTCGCGGCCGGTGTGAGGAACCGTTCACGCGAACGTCACGAACGGCCCTTCACGGGCGAACCGGGCCGTCGTAACATGGCGTAACAGGGCAGCCGAGGCATCCGCCGCCACCGCCGGCACTCGAGGCCCGGAAGCGAGCGTGCAGCGATGAACATGACGATGGACATGATGAAGGGCGCGATGTCGTCGTCGGAGATGCCGATGCAGGGCATGGATCCGATGATGATGCAGGAGTGTCTCGAGGCCCTCTCGGCCTGCATGCAGGCGTGCGTCATGTGCGCCGATGCCGACGCCGCCGAGGGCATGGGACGCTGCGCCTCGATGTGCTCGAACTGCGCCGACATGTGCGACACCATGATGAAGATGATGCTGCGCATGCACGGCTGGGACATGGGCGTGATGATGTCGATGATGCAGTCGACCGCGATGATGGCGCGCGCCTGCTCGGCCGAGTGCATGATGCACGCCGAGATGAGCGAGCACTGCCGCATGTGCGCGATGGCCTGCGATCAGGTCGTCATGGCCATGGAGAAGATGATGGGCATGATGAGCGAGGCCATGCCGATGGCATGAGGGCGGCTGCCCGTCCCGCCTCGGTGGCTCCACTCGCGTGACGCCCGCCTGACGGCCGCGATCGTCGCGCCCATCGCCCTTCGCTCAGGCTGCGGCGACGCTGTACCGACGAGCGCCCGCGACGAGCACCCCGTAGATGCCGTGCAGGGCGACCGGGTCGCCGGCGACGAGCGCGCCCGCGAACGCGTCATGCTGCCAGACGCGTCGGATGCCGCCGTCGAGGGTCGCGAGCGTCGCGAACCCGTCGGCGTCGACCGACGTGACGAACGCGTCGATCCACTTGCTCGCGGTCACCGCGGCGAGGCGCTCCTGCACGGCGTTGAGCCCGTGCCCGGGGCGGTCGCTCGAGCAGTCCGCCGCGTGCTCGCAGCCGCGCATGCCCATGACCTCGCCCGTGCGGGGCGTGGTGACGGCGTGCGGCTCGCGGTGCGACATGAGGGCTCCTCGGGGTTCGATGCGGCCACGTTACGCTCGCGATCCCCGGATGTCGCCTGTGCACGTCACACGCGGAAACACGCCGCGCGGCGGGGCGGCGGGCATCGGGCGCGGGGCCCCGCCATACGATGACGCCCATGCAGACACCCGCCCCCGGCATCCGCATCGCCGACGAGGTCCGTGACGCGCTCGAGGCCGGCGGTCCCGTGCTCGCGCTCGAGTCCACGATCCTGACGCACGGCCTGCCGAGCCCGCGCAACCTCGAGGTCGGACTCGCGTCCGAGCAGCAGGTGCGCGACCTCGGCGTGACCCCCGCCACGATCGGCGTCGTCGACGGCACCCCGGTCGTCGGCCTCTCCCCCGCCGAGATCGAGCGGCTCTGCACGGCGCCCGACGTCGTGAAGGCGAGCGTGCGCGACCTGCCGATCGCCCGCGCGAAGCGCCTCGACGCCGGTACGACCGTGGCCGCGACGGCGTGGCTCGCGCATCGCGCCGGCATCCGCGTGATGTCGACCGGTGGGCTCGGCGGCGTGCACCGCGGCGCGAGCGAGACGTTCGACGAGTCCGCCGACCTCGGCACGCTCGCCACGACGCCGATCACGCTCGTGAGCGCGGGCGTCAAGTCGATCCTCGACATCGGGGCGACGCTCGAGCGCCTCGAGACGCTGAACATCCCCGTGGTCGGGTACCGCACCGATCGCTACCCCGCCTTTTACGTCACCGACTCCGGGTTCGCGCTCGACTACCGCGTCGAGACGCCCGAGGAGGCTGCGGCGCTCGCGCTCGCGCGCGACGAGCTCGGGCTGCCGCAGGCGGTGCTCGTGGCCAACCCCGTCGACCCGGTGAAGCAGCTGGACCCCGCCTTCCACGATCGGGTGCTCGCCGAGGCGCTGGCCGCGGCATCCGCTCAGGGGGTGACGGGGCACGACACGACGCCGTTCCTGCTCGACTACGTGCAGCGCGCGACCGGCGGCGCGAGCCTCAAGGTCAACCTCGACGTGTACCGGGGCAACGTCTCGCTCGGGGCGGAGATCGCGCGTGCCGTCGCGGGGTGAGACGGGCGCGTCGGGCGACGCGGGCGTGCTCGCCGTCGCGGGCGACCTCGTCGAGGACATCGTGGTGTGGGCGAGCGAGCCCGTGCACCACGCGACGGACACCGCGGCGCGCGTGCATCGCGCCCGCGGCGGCAGTGCGGCGAACGTCGCGGCCCTCGCGGCCGGACTCGTTCCGACCCGGTTCATCGGCCGGGTGGGGGCGGATGCCGCCGGCGTCGCGCTCGAGGCGGCCCTCGCCGCGGGCGGGGTCGACGTGCGCGTGCAGCGCGCCGGACGCACCGGGACCGTGGTGCTGCTCGTCGACGTCGATGGCGAGCGCACGATGTACCCGGATCGCGCCGCCTCGGCCGATCTCGGATCGGTGGATGCCGCGTGGCTCGACGGCGTGGACTGGCTGCACCTCCCGGCGTACGGCTTCGAGCGCGAGCCGATGCGGGGCGAACTCGCGCGGCTCGCGCGACTGGCCAGGGCGGGCGGCGTCACGGGAGCCGGCCAGGGCGCGGGAACGGGAACCGGCGCGGGCGCGGGCGTCTCGATCGACGCCTCGTCGACGGGCCTCCTCGACGGCCTCGGCGTCGCGTTCGCCCTCGAGCTCGTACGCGGGATCCGGCCCGACGTGCTCTTCGCGAACGAGGAAGAGGCCGCACTGCTCGGGCTGGCCGGCGGCGGCACGGTCGCGGCATCCGTCGCCCGGACCGTCGTCGTCAAGCACGGCGCGCTGCCCACCGACGTGATCGTCGACGGACGCCTCGCAGCCCGCGTCGACGTCGAGCCGGTCACCGGCATCCGCGACCTCACCGGGGCGGGCGACGCGTTCGCGGCGGGCTTCCTGGCCGCGACGCTCAGGGGTGCGGATGCCTCGGCGGCCGCCCTCGCCGGGCACCGCGTCGCGGCATCCGTGCTCACGCAGCCCGGCGCGCACGCGACCGAGACGACCTCGTCGTCAACATGAGTTGACCTTTGGACAGGTCGTCAACTACCGTTGACGCATGGACGACACGACCCTCCGCACCGCCATCGCCGCCGCCGACGGCGACGACCCCTACCGGGCGCTGCGCGACCTGCACCACGCCCGCATCGAGATCACCCGCGAGCTCGACCGCGCCGAGGCCATCGCCGTGCGCAAGGCCAGGGCCGCCGGGTCGAGCTGGCAGCTCATCGCGCTCGCGCTCGAGGTCTCCAAGCAGGCGGTGCACAAGAAGTACGGGCGCAGGTGAGCGACGTAGGCTGTTCGGGGCGCACGCGGGACCCGGTCGGAACCATGGCCGCCGCGCCGCCCGGGAAGAGACGATGAGCCAGACGCAGAACCGCACCGCCCCCAGACGAAACCCCTTCGCCCGCCCCACGAAGACCGACGGACCACGCGCGTCGTTCGCGCAGCTGCTGCCGTTCATCTTCGAGCACCGCCCCGTGCTCATCTGGGTCGCCGCACTCTCGATCGTCGGCGCGCTCGCGAGCCTCGCCCAGCCGCTGCTCGTCAGCCGGGTGATCACCATCGTCGAGGCCGGCGACCCGCTCGGCTGGATCGTCTGGGCCCTCGTCGTGCTCGTCATCGTGAGCGGCGTCATCTCGGGCTACCAGCACTACCTGCTGCAGCGCACCGGCGAGGGCATCGTGCTCTCCAGCCGCAAGCGCCTCGTCGCGAAGCTGCTGAACCTGCCCGTCTCGGAGTTCGACACGCGACGCACCGGCGACCTCGTCTCGCGCGTCGGCAGCGACACCACGATGCTGCGCGCCGTGCTCACGCAGGGGCTCGTCGAGGCCATCGGCGGCACCGTGACCTTCATCGGCGCGCTCATCGCCATGCTCATCATCGACCCGGTGCTGCTCGGGCTGACGCTGCTCGTCGTCCTCGTCGCGATCACCACGGTCACCCTGCTCTCGCGCAGAGTGCGCGACGCCTCGCACGCCGCCCAGGCCAAGGTCGGCGACGTCGCGGCATCCGTCGAACGCGCCATCGGCGCCGTGCGCACCATCCGCGCCGCCGGCGCCACCGAACGCGAGATCCGCACCATCGAGGGCGAGGCCGAGGGCGCCTGGCAGATGGGCGTCAACGTCGCGAAGGTCTCGGCGCTCATCGTGCCCGTCGCCGGCATCGCCATGCAGGTGTCGTTCCTCGTCGTGCTGGGCGTCGGCGGGTTCCGCGTGGCATCCGGCTCGATCACGGTCGCGAACCTCGTGGCGTTCATCCTGTTCCTGTTCATGATGATCATGCCGCTCGGCCTGTTCTTCGGCGCGATCACGTCGGTCAACCAGGCGCTCGGCGCGCTCGGGCGCATCCAGGAGATCCTCGATCTCCCGAGCGAAGACGCGCACGACCGCGAACTCGCACCCCTCGCGCTCATGGTCGGCGAGGCCAACGCCGGCGTGCTTCCGGATGCCGCGGCGATCAGCTTCGACGACGTGCACTTCGCCTACGCCGCGACCCGCAGCGACCCCGCCGACCCGGCGAACGACTCCGCCGACGAGCACCTGCCCGAGCCGAACGTGACCGAGCGGCAGCCCGTGCTGCACGGCGTCACGTTCGAGGTGCCCCGCGGGCAGCGCATCGCGCTCGTCGGCCCGTCCGGCGCGGGCAAGTCGACGATCCTCGCGCTCATCGAGCGGTTCTACGACCCCTCGGTGGGCACCGTGCGCATGGGCGGGCTCGACCTGCGCTCGCTCGACCGCGCCGACCTCCGCGCGCAGATCGGCTACGTCGAGCAGGACGCCCCCGTGCTCGCGGGCACGCTGCGCGACAACCTCCTGCTCGGCAGCCCCGACGCGACCGACGACGAGTGCGAGCACGTGCTGCGAGCCGTGAACCTCGGGTCGGTGCTCGACCGCGACCCGCGCGGCCTCTCCGCGGCTGTGGGCGACGACGGCATCATGCTCTCGGGCGGCGAGCGCCAGCGCCTCGCCATCGCACGGGCGCTGCTCGCGGCCCCGCCGATCCTGCTGCTCGACGAGTCGACGTCCTCGCTCGACGGCGTCAACGAGCGTATGATGCGCGAGGCCATCGACCAGGTCTCGGCCGGGCGCACGCTCATCGTCATCGCCCACCGCCTGTCGACCGTGATCGACTCCGACCGCATCGTCGTGCTCGACGGCGGCCGCGTCATCGGCGAGGGCACGCACGGCGAGCTCGTCTCGTCCGTTCCGCTCTACCGCGAGCTCGCGGAGCACCAACTGCTCGTCTGAGCGAGCGGTGCCGCGGCGCTCGCACCGTGCTCGAGGGCGCGCCGCGGCATCCGGAATCTCGGGGTTGACCCGGGCATTCCTCAGGGCCTGCTCGGATGGAGCGGGCGTCGCCCCTTCGTAGCGTGTGGTTCTGCGTCCGATTCCCGGATGCCGACAGCCACCCGCACCGAAGGAAGCCCCATCATGAGCATCGCCCCCGTGACCGACCTGCGAGACGCACGAGGCGTGCGCGACGCACGCGCCGCGTCGAGCGCCGAGCACCTGCCCGTCGACCTCATCGAAGACCTGCCGAACGCCGTCACCGACGACACCGCTCCCCGGCGCGGACTCGGCGACTCCTTCGACCGGGTGCAGTCGAGCCTGCAGGCCTGGCTGCGCACGTGGCAGCCGCAGCGGCTGCCGGCCTTCACCCCGGTGCGCGATGTCGCGCCCGCCGGCGATCGCGGCACGTCGGGGCTCAAGTCCTCGGCGTCGGCGCCCGACGGCGCCGTGCGCGTGACCGCGTCGCTCTACGACCCGCCCACGCGCGGCGATGGACCCCTCAGCTGGTCGCGCAACTGGGCGAGCGTCGCCGTGCTGCCGCCCGCACGCGAGTCCGGTCGCCTGTTCTACCGCTTCCGCGTCTCGAGCCGTCTCGTGCTCGACGGCCAGGCCGACCTCAGCCTCGTGTCGACGAGCGTGAACTTCGGCCTCGTCGCGGATGCCGCGAAGGCCAGCCCGTTCGACGCCCCCGGGTTCCAGACCCCGATCCTCCGCCCGCTCGTGGGCGTCGCCTGCCGCGCCGACCAGGACGCCTCGGCGTCGCAGGTCTTCGAGGGCTCGATCGCGGTGCGCCAGGGCGAGACCCCCGCCATGGCCTTCGTCGTCGGCACCGAGGTGCTGTTCGAGAACGGCTGGGTGCGCGTGCACGAGGGATCGAGCACGTGGATCGGGCCCGTCGAGCCCGGTGCCACCGGCACCGTCGAGTTCCGCTACGCGCCCACCGCACTCCTTCGGGTGCTCGGCCACCTCGACTGACGCGTCAGCCGCCCCGGCTCCTGCAGGCGCGAAGGGCGGATGCCGCGGGCCGGCGCACCTTCCCGTGCACCCCGGCCCGGCCCGGCGCCGACACGCTGCTCCGCGTATCCGCGGCTCTGCCCCTCCGCACCCGCTCCTGCCCCTCCGTACCCGCTTCTCCCCCTCCGCCCCGAAACGCCGCCGTCATTCGCCGACCGGTCACGATCTGCGGCTTCACGCCCGGTGATTCCCGCACATTGTGACCGGTCGACGGCGCAGCGTCCGCGTCGCGCGGGTGGCGCGGCGCGCGGGCTGGGCAGGGCGCCTGCAGGAGATCCAGCCGTCCTGCACAGGCGGGTCCGCCAGTGAGTTCAGGCCGCGGGCCAGAGGACGAGCCCGACGGCGACGCCCGCGTCGTCACACTCGCCGGATGCCGAGACGACCCGCACCCCTTCCCGCGACGCTCGCCTCGAGCGGATTCACGGTCCTCGAGGCACGCGCCGCAGGCGTGAGTCTCACGCGACTACGCGCAGCCGACCTGCGGACGCCGGCGAGCGGAATCCGTCACCCGCGTGAGCTCGCGCCCGATGCGGTGGCCCGCGCCGGCATGCTCGGCTCGCGTCATCCGGGCGCGTTCCTGAGCCACTTCACCGCAGCCGCGTGCTGGGGCCTGCAGGTCGAGCCTCGCAACCGAATCGAACGCGAGCGGATCGACCTGGCCGTTCACGCAGAGCTGCCGCGTCCGCGCGGCAAGGGGGTGCGCGGACACCGCCTGGACCTGAGCCATGACGAACTCGTCACGAGAGACGGACTCGAGGTGACGTCACCGGCGCGCACCTGGCTCGACCTCGCGTCGGTCGGATGCGGCATCGAGGATCTCACGGTCGCAGCGGACCGGATCGTGTGGGCGCGGCACCCGCTCGCGACCGTGCACCAGCTCGAACGGATGCTGCTCCGACATCGCGGGGCTCGCGGCATCCGCTCATTGCGCATCGCCCTCGACGAGGCGATCGAGGATGCGGACTCATCGCGCGAGACCCGGCTGCGACTTCACATCATCGGCGCGGGACTGCCGCGGCCGGTCGCCGCGCACGTCGTGCGCGACGCGTATGGTCGGGCGGTGGCGACCGCGGACCTCGCATTCGTCGAGCATCGTGTGCTGCTGGAGTACGAGGGCGACCATCATCGAACCGACCGCGGCCAATGGGCGCACGACCTCGACCGGTTCAACCGGCTTCAAGGGCTCGGATGGATCTGCTTCCGGATCGGCGCCGCCCAGTTCGCCCGCCCAGACGAGGTCGTCGCCGTCGTGGCGCATGCACTGGCCGCACGGGCGAGCCGTGACATGCCCGGCGCATGACCGCGAGCGGTCATGATGTGCTGCTTCCCACGTCACGATTCCAGCAGATCGTGACCAGTCGCGGGCTTGCGGCGGCGCGGCGCGGCAGCGGCGGCGGTGCGGAGCGGCGGCGACGGCGGCGCGGAGCGGCGGCGGCCTTCAGGTGAGGTCGGTCGCGGGGGCAGCAGCAGCAGCGGCGGGGGCAGCAGCAGCGGGGGCCCCGGCGTCCGCGTCGCCAGATCCCGCGTCCTTCTGCCACGGCCAGCGCCCCGAGATCTCCAGCTCGAGCGACCAGCTGAGGAACGTCCGGATCAGCACGATGATCGCGAGCACGCCCACCGACTCGAGCGTCGGCGTGACCGCGACGGTCTTGATGATGTCCGCGGCGACGAGCAGCTCGAGGCCGAGCAGGATCGCCCGCCCCAGCACGCGACGGAACCGCGTGTAGATCGGGCTGCGGCGTCGGACCCCGCGCAGCGCGGCGTCGAGACTCGCGTAGAGGACGCCGACCACGATCGCGACGACGCCGAGCACGTCGATGACTCCGCCGACCGACTCGATGAACGCGCCGAACTCCATGTCGCCCCCTTGCGCCACACGCTAGCGGCGCGGTAGCGCGCCAGACGTGCGACGTGCCGCGTTCCGGGCACACCCTGCAGCACGGCAACGGCCGCCGAACGCGAAGGGCGGATGCCGCGGGCCGGCGCACCTTCCCGTGCACGCCGGCCCGCGGCATCCGCCCTTCGCGCGACGCCCTTCGCGCGACGCCCTCCGCGCGATGCCCTTCGCGCGACGATGCGCCCCGCACGCGGCGGGACGCATCGTCGTGGTCACGCCTGCCGGTGCTCGAGGTGGTACCGCAGGCTCGCGAGTTCGGCACGCAGGGCGGCCGGCACGCGGTCGCCGAACAGCTCGAAGTACTCCTCGGTCATGGCGCATTCAGCCAGCCACGAGTCGCGGTCGACGTCGAACAGGTGCTCGAGCGCCTCATCCGTGATGTCGAGTCCGTCGAGGTTCAGTGCACCGGATGCCGGCAGCAGGCCGATCGGCGTCTCCTCGACGTCGGCGGTGCCCTCGATGCGACCGACGATCCACTCGAGCACGCGGGCGTTCTCGCCGAACCCGGGCCAGAGGAACGAGCCGTCGGCGGCCTTGCGGAACCAGTTCACCTGGAAGATGCGCGGCGCGTTCGTGCCGAGCGTGCGCCCCATCTTGACCCAGTGGCTCCAGTAGTCGGCCATGTTGTAGCCGCAGAACGGGAGCATCGCGAACGGGTCGCGACGCAGCTCGCCGACGGTGCCCTCGGCGGCCGCGGTCTGCTCGGACGAGATGGTCGCACCCATGAAGACGCCGTGCTTCCAGCTGCGGGCCTCGGCGACGAGCGGCACGTTCGTCGCCCGGCGCCCGCCGAACAGGATCGCGTCGATCGGCACGCCGTCGTGCGCGTCCCAGTCGTCGGCGAGCTGCGGGCACTGGGCCGCGGCCACCGTGAAGCGCGAGTTCGGGTGCGCCGCGGGGCGACCGGATGCGGGCGTCCAGGGGTTGCCCTCCCAGTCGGTGAGCTCGGCCGGCGGGGTGTCGGTGAGCCCCTCCCACCAGACGTCGCCGTCGGGGCGGAGCGCCACGTTCGTGAAGATCGTGTTGCCCCAGAGGGTGTCGACCGCGGTCGGGTTCGTGGACGCGCCGGTTCCGGGCGCGACGCCGAAGAACCCGGCCTCGGGGTTGATCGCGTAGAGGCGGCCGTCGGCACCGGGGCGCATCCACGCGATGTCGTCGCCGATGGTCTCGACGCTCCATCCGGGGATCGTCGGCTGCAGCATGGCGAGGTTCGTCTTGCCGCACGCCGACGGGAACGCCGCCGCCACGTGGTAGATGCGGCCCTCGGGCGAGGTGATCTTGATGAGGAGCATGTGCTCGGCGAGCCAGCCCTCGTCACGCGCCATGACGCTCGCGATGCGCAGGGCGAAGCACTTCTTCGCGAGCAGGGCGTTGCCGCCGTAGCCCGAACCGTACGACCAGATCTCCCGCGAATCGGGGAACTGCACGATGTACTTCGTCTCGTTGCACGGCCAGTCGACCTCGGGCACGCGGTGGCCGACGCCGTCGACGAGCGGATGCCCGACGGAGTGCACGGTGCGCACCCACGGCTCGCCCGCCTCGATGAGGCGGTACACCTGCTCCCCCATGCGCGTCATGATGCCCATCGAGAGCACGACGTAGGGCGAGTCCGTGATCTCGACGCCGAGCTGGCTGATCGGTCCGCCGAGCGGGCCCATCGAGAACGGCACGACGTACATGGTGCGGCCCTTCATCGAGCCGTCGAAGACGTCGTCGAGTTCGCCGCGCATCGCCTTCGGGTCGCGCCAGTTGTTCGTGGGGCCGGCGTCCTCCTCGTACGTGGAGCAGATGAACGTGCGGTCCTCGACCCGGGCGACATCACGCGGGTCGGTTCGTGCGAGATAGCTGTTGGGACGCCACTCGGGGTTGAGCTTGATCAACTTGCCCTCGGCCACGAGCTGCCTGGTGAGCAGGTCGGCCTCGTGCTTGGACCCGTCGCACCAGACGATCTCGTCGGGCTTGGTGAGCGCGGCGACCTCGGCGACCCAGGCGCGCAGGTCGGCGTCGGTCGTGCCGTGCGCGGTCGCACGAGCGATCTGGTCGGCGGTCGGGGCGAGGTCGGTTGCGGATGCTTCGACGGATGCCTCGGTGCCGGGCGTGAACTCGGAGATGGTCATCGTCGTCCCTTCTGTGGTGCCGGAGCCGCTCGGCGGCGGTCCGGAATCGGTTCGTGTTTCCAGAATGCGCCGGATTGCGACATCCGCACGGCTGATTCAGGTGTTAAGAAGCGCTGTTCTTTCGATAGGCTTAAGGCATGAAGGCCGGAACCACCGATCTCGCGACCCTGGGTCAGCGCATCCGCCACTTCCGCGGCGAGCGCGGCATGACCCTCGACCAGGCCGGCGAGGCCGTCGGGCTCGCGGGGTCGCAGCTCTCGCTCATCGAGAACGGCAAGCGCGAGCCGAAGCTCTCCACGCTCGACGCGCTCGCGACGGCGTTCGGCGTCGGGCTCGAGGACCTGCTCGCCCGCGAGGCGCCGAGCCCCAGGGCTGCGCTCGAGCTCGAGCTCGGGCGCGCGCAGGCGAGCCCGCTCTACGCGAGCCTCGGGCTCCCCCCGATCCGCGCCGGAAGGGGCATCGGCGACGAGACGCTCGAGGCCATCGTCGGCCTCCACCGCGAGCTGCAGCGCCGCGCGAGCCAGGCCATCGCGACGCCGGAGGAGGCCCGTCGGGCCAACACCGACCTGCGCGAGCGCATGCGCGAACGCGCCAACCACCTGCCCGACATCGAGCAGCTCGCCGAGGAGCAGGTGCGCGCCGCCGGTCACCGCACGGGCGCGGTCACCCACCGCGAGGTGAGCGTCATGGCCGAGCGTCTCGGGTTCCAGCTCATCTACGTCAACGACCTGCCCGACTCGACGCGGTCGATCACCGACCTCTCGAACGGCCGCATCTACCTGCCGCCCGCGTCGATCCCCGGCGGGCACGGCCTGCGCTCGATGGCGCTGCAGGCCATGGCGCACCGACTGCTCGGCCACCAGCCGCCGGCCAGCTACGACGAGTTCCTCTGGCAGCGCCTCGAGATCAACTACTTCGCCGCGGCCTGCCTCATGCCCCGCGACGCCTCGGTCGCGTTCCTGCAGCAGGCCAAGAAAGAGAAGCGGCTGGCCATCGAGGACTTCCGCGATGCGTTCGGCGTCACGCACGAGGCCGCGGCGCTGCGGTTCACGAACCTCGGCACGACCTACCTCGACATGACCGTGCACTTCCTCCGCGTCGCCGGCGACGGCGCGCTGCTCAAGGGCTACGAGAACGACGGACTGCCCCTGCCCACCGACGTCACGGGCTCGATCGAGGGCCAGTGGGTGTGCAAGAAGTGGAGCGCGCGCACCGCGTTCGAGCACACGAACCGCACGACCGAGAACTACCAGTACACCGACACCCCGGCCGGAACGTTCTGGTGCGCCACGCAGACCGGGCGCACGGATGCCGCGGAGTTCTCGATCTCGGTGGGCGTGCCGTTCGCGCAGGCCAAGTGGTTCCGCGGCCGCGAGACCACGTTGCGCGCGGTCTCCACGTGCCCCGATGAGGCCTGCTGCCGCCGGGCGCCCGGGGAGCTCGCCGAGCGCTGGTCGGGCCGCGCGTGGCCGAGCGCACGCCTGCACGCGCATGTGCTCTCGCCCCTGCCCTCCGGCACGTTCCCCGGTGTCGACGACGCCGAGGTGTACGCGTTCCTCGAGGCGCACGCCGAGCAGTAGACGTTGCCGACGAGCCGTGGTGGGTCGTCGGGTCGTCGGGTCGTGCGCACGGCCCGATTCGTGGTGCGCCGACGCCGACGCCGAGTGCAAGCGGTGGCCGCGGCATCCGTCACGATGAAGTGACCGTTGCAATAGTGTGTGAAGCACAGTATCGTGTGACGCATGAACCCCGATGAGACGACCGTCGCGCATCTGCAGGAACTGCGCCGCGGCACCGTCGTGCTCGCGTGCCTCGTGCGCCTGCGCACCCCCGACTACGGGTACGCGCTGCTCGAGTCGCTGAACGGCCTCGGCATTCTCGTCGACGCGAACACGCTGTATCCCCTGCTCCGACGACTCGAGAAGCAGGGCCTGCTCACGAGCGAGTGGAACACCGACGAGGCCCGGCCCCGCAAGTTCTACCGCACGAGCCCCACCGGCGACGCCCTCGCGATCGCCCTCATGACCGACTGGCGACGCATCGACGACGCCCTCGGCGGACTCACCACAGGAGACGCATCATGACCGAGCTGACCGACCGCTACCTCTTCGCGGCCACGCGCAGCCTTCCCGCCTCGCAGCGCGATGACCTCTCGCGCGACCTCGCCGAGCGCGTCGCCGACACGATCGAAGCCCGCGTCGAATCGGGCGCCTCGACGCCCGAGACCGCCGAGCGCGACGCGCTCGTCGAGCTCGGCCACCCCGCGTCGCTCGCGGCGACCTACAGCGATCGCCCGCTCATGCTGATCGGGCCGCGCTACTTCCTCATCTGGAAGCGGCTGCTGCTGTTCCTCGAGTCGTTCGTGCCCGCGACGGTCGCCGCGGTGGCCGCGCTCGGCCTGCTGATCGCGGGCGGTGGGTGGGAGATCATCGGCGCTGCGATCGGCATCGGCATCAACGTCGCGGTGCAGCTCGCGTTCTGGACGACCGTCGTGTTCGCCCTGATCGAGCGATACGGCACGGGCACCGATGACGAGCTCGGCTGGACGCCCGAGCACCTTCCACAGCTGCCCGAGGTGCGGCGCCCGCACCGCCGCGCCGACCTCATCGCGAGCCTGGTCTGGCTCGTGATCGCCGCCGGGTTCCTCGTATGGCAGCAGTTCGGCATCGTGTGGGCCGATGGCGAGCGCACCTCGGTGCCGCTGCTTGCGCCAGACCTCTGGTCGTTCTGGCTGCCGTACCTGTTCGCGCTCATCGCGCTCGAGGCCGCCTTCGCGGTGTGGATCTACCGCAGCGACTGGAACTGGGCCAACGCCCTCGTCAACGTCGCGCTGAACGCCGCGTTCGCGATCCCCGTCGTCTGGCTCTTCGTCGAGGGGCGGCTGTTCAGCCCCGAGTTCCTCGCGATGGTCGAGCCGCACCTGGACGCCGATGCGGAGTGGGTGCTCTCGGTCCTCTTCGTCGCGGGCGTCATCGGGGTCTGCGCGTGGGATGCGATCGACGGCATCATCAAGGCCGCACGGGGCGGGGGCCGCGGCACGCTCGACTTCCCGGGCAACCGGAGCCCGCGCCCGGCCCAGCGCAGCACCGGGCGCTGAGCGCCTGCCTCCGAACCGGCACATGACGAGGGGCGGATGTCGCGGCATCCGCCCCTCGTCGTCCTCGCCGTCGTGCGTGGCGGGCGAGGCCGGACCCCCTACTTCGGCTGCATGCGGATCGCGCCGTCGAGGCGGATCGTCTCGCCGTTCAGCAGCGGGTTCTCGACGATGTGCCGCACGAGCGCCGCGTACTCGGCCGGCGTGCCCATGCGCGACGGATGCGGGATCTGCTCCTCGAGGGAGGCCTGCACCTCGGGCGGCATGCCGGCCATCATCGGCGTCTGCATGATGCCGGGCGCGATCGTCACGACCCTGATGAGCAGCTTCGAGAGGTCGCGGGCGAGCGGCAGGGTCATCGCCGCGACGCCGCCCTTCGACGCCGAGTAGGCGGCCTGGCCGATCTGTCCGTCGAACGCGGCGACCGACGCGGTGTTCACGATCACGCCGCGCTCGGCGGTCTCGGGCACCCCGGGCAGCGACTGCGCGGCGACGGGCTCGTTGGCCGCCATCGCGGCCGCCGCCAGCCGCGCGACGTTGAACGTGCCGATGAGGTTGATGCGGATGGTGCGCTCGAACGCGTCGAGCGCCAGCGGGCCGTCGCGCCCGACCGTGCGACCGGCGGTCGCGATGCCGGCGCAGCTCACGGCCACCCGGAGCGGCGCGCGCTCCAGCACGAGGTCGATCGCGGCCTGCACGGAGGCCGCGTCGGTGACGTCGGCCGGCGCGAAGCGCACGTTCGCACCCAGCTCGCTCGCGGTCTGCTCGCCCGGAGAGCCCGGGAGGTCGAGGATGACGACCTCGGCGCCGGCGGCGGCGAGCACGGCGGCCGTGCCGCGCCCGAGCCCCGAGGCGCCTCCGGTGACGATCGCGCCTGCGTCGGTCAGCTGCATGGATTCGGGTCCTTTCGTGGTGGGTCGGCTGCGCCGTGGTGGTCGGCTGGGCCGTGGTGGTCAGAAGCGTTCGATGATCGTGGCGTTGGCCATGCCGCCGCCCTCGCACATGGTCTGCAGGCCGTAGCGTCCGCCGGTGGCCTCGAGCTGGTTGACGAGGGTCGTGAGCAGGCGCGTGCCCGACGAGCCGAGCGCATGGCCGAGGGCGATGGCGCCGCCGCGCGGGTTCAGCTTCGCGGCATCCGCCCCGGTCTCGGCGAGCCAGGCGAGCGGAACCGACGCGAACGCCTCGTTGACCTCGTAGGCGTCGATGTCGTCGTGGCCGAGGCCGGCGCGGGCGAGGACGCGCTCGGTCGCCGGGATCACGCCGGTGAGCATGTAGAGCGGGTCGCTGCCGACGACGGCGAACGAGCGGAAGCGCGCCCGCGGTTCGAGGCCGAGCTTCTCGGCGGCGTCGGCGCTCATGATGAGCGCGGCCGAGGCTCCGTCGGTCAGCGGCGAGGAGTTGCCCGGCGTGATGCGCCACTCGAGGTCGGGGAAGCGCTCGGCGAGGGCGTCGGTGCGGAACGCCGCCGGCAGACCCGCGAGCCCATCGGCCGTGGTGCCGGGCCGCACCGTCTCGTCGGCGAGGCCGCTGACACCGGGCACCGGCGCGACCTCCGTCGCGAACGCCCCGGACTGCCCCGCAGCCGCGGCGAGCGCGTGCGAGCGAGCCGCGTACGCGTCGAGGGCGTCGCGGTCGAGGTTCCAGCGAGCGGCGATGAGCTCGGCCGAGACGCCCTGGTTCACGAGGCCGTCGGGGTAGCGCGCGGCGATGCGCGCGCCGAATGGGTCTGCACCCGCGGCGCTCGAGCCGAGCGGCACGCGGCTCATCGACTCGACGCCGCACGCGATGACGACGTCGGCCTGCCCGGCGAGCACCGCCTGCGCGGCGAAGGTCGCCGCCTGCTGGCTCGATCCGCACTGGCGGTCGATCGTCGTGCCGGGCACGTGCTCGGGGAACCCCGCGGCCAGCACGGCGTTGCGAGTGACGTTGTACGACTGCTCGGCGACCTGGCTGACGCATCCGCCGATGACGTCGTCGATGAGCGCCGGGTCGAGGTCGTTGCGGGTGACGAGCGTGTCGAGCACGCCCGCCAGCAGGTCGACGGGGTGCACGCCCGAGAGCATGCCGCCCGGCTTGCCCCTGCCCACCGGCGTGCGGATCACATCGACGATGACGGCTTCGGCGCTCATGCGTCCAAGCCTACGGCGGCGGGTGCCGCGCGCATCCCGAACTCAGGGCTGCTCCTGATTCAGCGGCCCGGCGCAGGCCTGAGGATCGGCCCATGACCAAGCCCACGAAACTCGCCGTGATCAGGGCCCGCCACGAGAGTGCCGCGCCCGCCGTCGACGACCGCCCCTTCATCGACCTCTTCATGGTCGGCCCGTCGTCGGTGCTCCGCTACTGGGAGGACACCACCCGCCGGCACCTCGACTTCGTCGACTCGGCGCTCATGCCCTGGGTCGTCGTGACACTGGGCGACGACGTCTCGCGCACCAGGCAGGCCGAGCTCGCGATCGATGCCTTGCGCGCGAAGTTCCCCGACCACGACCCGCTCGCAGGGTTCCAGGGCGTCGTCGTGCTCATGTACCCCGGCCGACGGCAGGTGCCGAACCCCAAGGCCGGACAACCGGGCGAACCCGCGACCGTGAACCAGGACTTCGACGCCGGCGCGACGACGGTGCGCGGGTTCCCGGTGGCCGTGATCTCGGCGGCCACGGGCGACCACACGTTCATGACCCACGAGGTGGGGCACGTGCTCGGCTTCGACCATAGCTACGGGCTGCTGAACAACGGCGCCGACTGGGATGCGAACGACGCGACCGTGATCGTCGACCCCGTGTACGGCTCGCCGTTCGACCTCATGTCGTCCGGCGCGTTCGGCGGGCGGTGGCTCGGCACGGGTCCGCGCTGGCGGTCGACGCCGACGCGCAGCATCCCCGCGGTCGCCGGCTGGCCGTTCGCCGGCGCGTTCGGCTCGGCCGGGCCGAACCTCTCCCGAGCGCACCTGCACCTGGAGTTGCCCGACGCGCTGGCCGGTTCGGTCGTCGAGCGGCCCTTCCCGTCGAACGGCTCGGTCTCGCTGCGGCTGCGCAGCGCGTCGGCGGATGTCGCGCGCCAGGGTTCGGGCCGCCAGCCGACGTTGCTCGTGCTGCACCCCGCGGGCGAGCCGGCGAACGGCGTCGGCCGCGTCTACGTCGAGTTCCGCACCGCGGTCGGCTGGGATGCGGGCCTCGACCCCGTCGGCCCCGACCTCGGTCGCGAGGGCATCGTGGTGCATTCGCTGACGGATGTCCCCGGCACGGGTCCGCGCATCTGGTACCGCGGCGTCGTGCCGCTCAACTCGATCGACGCCGACGTGGCGGTCGACTCGAGCAACCTCACCGTCACGATCGTCGGCGTGGATCCCGACCGGACGTGGGTCGACCTGCGCGTCTCGAACGGGCCGGCGAACCGCACGGCGACCGTGGCGTCGCGCCTGCGCAACGAGGACACGCTCGGCGTCGTCGGCACCGAGACGACCGAGCAGACGCCGTGCGGCGACACGGTTCGCCGCGGCACGTATGCGACCTCCACGCTCGAGATCTTCACGGTCTCGACGGTCGGCTTCGGCGGGATCGGGCAGCCCGCCGCGACCGCGCCGACGGCGACCTGGACGGTCGGCGGCGTACCGGTGCCGAGTGGGAACGGCGTCGTGCAGGTGCCGTTCGACGGCTCCACGTTCGCGGTCGACACGACGGTCGACCCGGTCACGTTCGAGCTCGGGCTGACCTCGCCGGGTGGCATCCGCTTGGACGCCGACGTGGTCTGCACCGTCACCGACCAGGGCGGTGCGGCCATCGGGCAGACGCGCTTCGAGGCAGAGGGCTGGTTCGAGGGGTACAACGGCGACGACTTCCCGAAGGTCATCGCCTGCTGGACCCGCCGCATCAAGGACCTGGACATCCGCGTGAAGCCCGGGGAGTTCGAGAAGCCGACCCCCGATCCGAAGTTCGACCCGCGCGACATCACGCGCCTGCAGATCGAGTTCGGCGACGCGGTCGTGCTCGAGCGCGCCGAGGAGCTCCAGCGGGCAGAGGAGCTCCAGCGGGCAGAGACCCTGAAGGTCGCCGAGGGACTGCGGATCGCCGAGCAGCTGAAGGCGGCCGAGTCGCTGAAGGCCGCCGAGACCCTCGAGGTCACCGAGCGTCTTCGGGTCGCCGAGCAGGCCAGGCTCACCGAGCAGGTTCGGCTCACCGAGCAGGTTCGGCTCGCCGAGCAGGTTCAGGCGGCAACGCGCCTCGACGCGACGACGATCTCGACGGTCGGCAGCCTGAAGCGCGCGAACCTGCGGGTCTTCGACCGCTGAACCCGGGCGAGCGGATGCCGCGGCGAACGTCGGCCCGCGGCATCCGCTCACCGTCGTGGGTTCACCGGGACCGGCAGCGTCGCGGACCGGACCTCAGAGGTTGCGGCGTGCGTCCGGGTCGTCTGCGAGCTGGTCCGCCTGGCGCGCCACCGCCTCCTGCTCGGCCTCGCTCAGCGGCGGGAGGCCGACCTCGTCGGCCGGAATGCCCGCATACGGGTCGGCCCCGGGGAACTCCTGGCTGAAGGAACCCGCGACGACTCCCCCGGGGGGAACCTCGTCGCCCGCGGCGCCCAACAGCGTCTCTTCACCAGGAGCCTGCTGCGGGACGTCGTCTCCGAGGTGCTTCCGATGCCACTCGCCGCTCATGTTCACTCCCCCTTGTACACACGGTCCCGCACCGATCATCATCGAGACGATGATGCGTGGGCGACGCCTGAGATCGCCGGCTTCATCCACGGAGGTGTGGATGAAGTCTAGGACGTCCGACCCCGATCGCGGGCTCTCGGAAACGTCGGTCGGCCAGGTTGCCGCCAGCGGATCCACCAGTGCCGTTCGGGGTCCACGTCGTTCAGGCCATCAGATGAAGCCGTCGTATGAGCGCCTGACGACGCCCGAGTGAATCCAGTCGATCAGCGTGACGAAGTCCCACACCGGCCGGCCGGTGGCATCCTGAATCTGCTTGGCGTATGGAGGCATGTCACTGCATTCGAGCAGCAGGGCGCCGATCTCAGGGTGGTCGGTCACCAGCCGCACCGCAGTGCCGACCACCTCGTCGCGCACTTGGTCGAGGTCCATCCAGCCCTGATCCTCGAGGATCGCGCCGCGGAACCCGGGACAGTGCTCCATGCCGGCCACGACGATCGGCGCGTCCCCGCGGATGCCCACCGCCGCCAGCATCCGCTGATCGAGACTGCTCTGCTTCGCGCAGAGGATGCCCAGCCGCTGCTGGGGCGCCAGCGCGCCGAGCACCATCGGAACCTGACACAGGCTGGACAGGAACACCGGGACCGGCAGTGCCTCGGCGAGCTCGCGTTGGAAGCGGGCGAAGTATCCGCACGCCCCCACGATCGCGCGACAGCCATCGCGGACCAGCTCTCGTGCGGCGGCGAGGATGGGTTCGAGCAGAGTCGGGTCGCCACCGATGAGTCGGGGGCTGTCGGCGCCCTCGACGACCTTGAACCGGACCGGGTAGCTGTACGTCGACGCATTCGCGACGTTGCCGGGGATGATGGGATATCCGGTGTTCAGCAGCAGAATTCCCACGGCGTGCCCGGCCATCATCGCAGCGGCGGGCTGGTGGATGATCGCGCCCATGCTGCTCCTCACCTTGCGTCGAACCTTGACGAATGAAGCCTGACTCACCGTAGTACGTGCGCCCGTTCGCCAACCGCCCACGCGACATCGGCTGTCGCGGGAGCGGACCGGCGTGCGCTGCGATCGAGGACGTGCTGTAGCCGGCTGTCCGCCGGCATCTGCCTTCGCGAATCAGCTCAGATTGCGTCCCGCGTCGGCGGCAGCCTCCGTGGGAGTTCTGTTCGACTCGGCCCAGTTGGCCAGGAGCTGAAGGCCGTCGGCAGAGGCGGAGCCCGGCTCGGCCGAGAAGACGAGCATCTGCAGGCCGCGATCGGAGGCCAGATCCATGCTCTGGTAGGTGAGATCGAGGTCGCCGACGATCGGGTGGTGGATGCTCTTCAGGCCGGTGCGATGCTCACGCACGTCGTGGGCGCCCCAGAGCATGCGGAAGAGGTCGCTGCGGGTCGAGAGTTCGCCGACGAGGTCGCTGAGCTGCCGGTCGTAGGGTGAGCGGCCGGCTTCGGCGCGAAGGATGGCGACGATCTGGCGGGTGTTGCTCTCCCAATCCTGGTAGAAGGTCTGGGCCCGCGGGTCGAGGAAGACGAATCGTGCAGCGTTCACCGGTGGGCGGGCGCCGTCGAACATCTCGGAGAAGAGCGCGAGCCCGAGCTTGTTCGTGGCGATGGCGTCGAGGCGGCCGTTCTGCACGAACACCGGGACCGTGGACATCGCGTCGATGGTCTGCTGCATGCCCGCGGTCAACTGAGTCTTTCGACTCTGCCGGCGTCGTCGGGGGTGTGCGCCGGCGTTCGCGGTGCGGATCAGCTCAGAGAGGTGGGAGTGCTCCGCCTCGTTGAGCTGCAGGGCGCGGCTGACGCCGTCGATGACCCCTTCGGAGACACCGGTGGCGTTGCCGCGCTCGAGGCGCTTGTAGTACTCGGCGCTCATGCCGGCGAGCAGGGCGACCTCTTCGCGGCGGAGCCCGGGCACCCGGCGGCGGCCGCCGTAGTCCGGGAGGCCAGCCTGTTCGAGGCTGAGCTTCGCCCGGCGCGAGGTCAGGAACTCGCTCAGGTCGCCGTGGATGTCCATGCCTCGACGGTACGCCGATCCGCCGCCGGTAGAGGGTCCCTGCTGGTGCACCCGTAGCTGGAGCCACGCTGACTCACGCGTCGACGGGTTGACTCGAAACACAAGTCGGCCGAACCGCCGGCAACGATCTTCACGGAGGCATCACCCATGAGCAACGTTTGGTTCATCACCGGAGCCGGCCGCGGCCTCGGCATCGACATCGCCCAGTCCGCCCTCGCCGCCGGCCACCAGGTCGTCGCGACCGGCCGCGACCCCAAGAAGGTGCTCGACGCGATCGGCGAACACGAGAACCTCCTGACCGTCGCCCTCGACATCACCGACCAGGACGCCGCGGACGCTGCAGCTCAGGCCGCCGTAGACCGGTTCGGCCGCATCGACGTGCTCGTGAACAACGCGGGCAACTTCTACGCCGGCTACTTCGAGAACACCAGCCCGAAGCAGCTCCGGGCTCAGATGGAGACGAACTTCTTCGGCCCGACCAACGTCACCCGCGCCATCCTCCCGATCATGCGCAAGCAGCGCTCCGGTCAGGTCATCACCGTGACGAGCGCCGCCGGCCTGATCGGCCAGGAGTTCGTCGCCGCCTACGCCGCATCGAAGTTCGCCCTCGAAGGGTGGATGGAGTCGCTTCGCTACGACGTCGAGCGCTTCGGCATCAAGACCATGGCTGTCGAGCCTGGCTTCTTCCGTACCGAGCTGCTGGTCGAGCGCTCATCGACCATCTGGCCCGAGCTGGACGTCGAAGACTATGCCGAACTGACCGCACAGACGATCGAGGCGTGGAAGGGCATGAACGGCCGTCAAGGCGGCGACCCGAAGAAGCTCGGCCGCGCGCTCGTCAGCCTCTCCGACTCCGGTGGTCTGCCACTGCGGTTCCTGGCCGGCGCCGACGTGATGGCGGGCGAAGAGGAGAACCTCGCCACCATCCAAGGCCAGATCGACGCCCACCGCGAGCTGTCCGCATCGCTCGGCTTCGACGCCTGAGCGCCCAACCCGAGAAGAAGGACCAACATGAAGAACGCGCGTCTCGGAAGCCTCGAGGTCTCCCGCATCGGGCTCGGTGCCATGACCATGGCCGGTACGTACACAACTGGCGGCGGCCTCGACGACGACGAGTCGATCCGCACCATCCACCGCGCCCTGGATCTCGGCGTGACCCACCTCGACACCGCCGAGGTCTACGGCCCCTTCCACAGCGAAGAGGTCGTCGGCCGAGCCATCAAGGGCCGCCGCGACCAGGTGAAGGTAGCCACGAAGTTCGGGCTCGTCTCGCATTCGGGGGCGGAAGGACGGATCATCGACAGCTCCGCCACGAACGTGAAGGCGGCCGTCGAGGGATCGCTGCGGAGACTCGGCACCGACCACATCGACCTCTACTACCAGCACCGGGTCGATCAGGGCACGCCCATCGAGGAGACGGCAGGCGCCGTGGCCGAGCTGATCGCCGAGGGGAAGGTGCTGCACTTCGGTCTCTCCGAGGCATCGCCCGAGACCATCCGTCGCGCTCACGCCGTGCACCCGGTCTCGGCGCTGCAGACCGAGTACTCGCTGTGGACGAGAGACGTCGAGGCCGAGATCCTGCCGCTGCTCCGCGAGCTCGGGATCGGGTTCGTCCCATATGCCCCGCTCGGCCACGGGCTGCTCACCGGGCAGCTGCGTTCGGCGGCCGACATCCCCGAGGGAGACTGGCGAAAGACCAACCCGCGGTTCATCGCCGAGAACTTCGACCGCAACCTCGCGATCGTGGACGAAGTTCGAGCCATCGGCGCCGAGATCGGCGCCACCCCGGCGCAGACCGCGCTCGCCTGGATCCTCACCCGCGGCGACGACGTCGCCCCCATCCCCGGTACCCGACGGGTCTCCCGAGTGGAGGAGAACACCGCGGCCGACGCCGTGCAGCTGAGCCCCACGCAGATCGACCGCCTCAGCGTCCTCGAGACCGCAGCCGGCGAACGGCACGACGAAGCGAACATGGCCTCGATCGATCGCTGACCGCCGCAGACCCGTGGCCGAGAGACACGCCCGAGTTCAACACCATGTCGGAATCTGGCGAGGCGTCACGCCCGTCGGGCGTCACTCATGACTCTGCGGACGAGCTGACCACCACGAGCGGTCCCTCCTCGGCCGTCGGCGGCTCGAACCTCTCGAAGTATTCAGTCGCCGTCTGCTCGGTGAGCGGCCAATCATCCGCCCACCTGCCGTGTCGATGACCGACTCGGCTCAGGATGGTCTCAAGGCTCGTCGCGATGTAGATCGTCTCCGGAACGATGCCCTGGGGTGCGAGCAGTGCGCGGAACTCATCGCGTTGTCGCCGGAACCAGAATCCGAAGTCGAGCACGACATCGTTCCCCGCGGCGACATGGCGCAGCAAGCGCGCCTTCAGGTCTGCAGCCACCTCGGCGGCCACTTCGGCCGAGGGCATCGTCGTGATTCCGCGATCCCAGAACTCCATCTCGAACGACAGACGAGTCCAGCCCTCCCGTTCCAGGCGCTTTGCGTACGTCGTCTTTCCTGCACCACCTGGCCCGCACATCATCACGACGCGGGGCCCGAGAGCCGTGTTCACTGCCACGGGGCCGAGGGTACGCTCCGCCAACGACCTTGAGACCTGCAATGCATCGGCCGGCGGCGTCCAGTGACCGGTCGCGCAGGGGTCGAACGCCGATCGTCAACGGAACTCGACGGGCCCGGCGAATGATGAGGTGCCCGTTTACCCGGCCCGGTGCGAACGCCCGCGGGGCCTGACTGCAACGGCACGGTCAGCATGCTCATCGACTCGTCATGGCCGATCGCGTGCAACTCGTCGACCTCGCCACCGAGGCCGGCATCGTGGTCACGGCGACGAGGGCGCCCTGCGTGACCCGAACGGATGCCGCGCGCCGAACCCTGGCCCGCGGCATCCGTCGTGCTGCACGGCGTGCGTCAGCCCGCGACGAGTTCACCCTCGGCGAGCGCCATCACGTCGTCGGACGCGGACGACGCCGCGGACGACGACGACTCGAGCACGACGGGCTCGCGCGGGGGCAGCACGACGGGGTGGGTGCCCGCCATCGCCTCGATGACGCGCACGACCTGGCACGAGTAGCCGTACTCGTTGTCGTACCAGACGTAGAGCACGGCGTCGGTGCCGTCGGCGATCGTCGCGAGACCGTCGACGATGCCCGCACGGCTCGAACCCACGAAGTCGCTCGAGACGACCTCGGCCGACTCGATGTAGTCGACCTGCTGGCGCATCGGCGAGGTGAGCGAGACCTGCCGCAGGTAGCGGTTGATCTCGTCCTTGGAGGCCGGCCGTTCGAGCTGCAGGTTCAGGATCGCGAGCGACACGTCGGGCGTCGGTACGCGGATCGCGCTGCCCGTGAGCTTGCCGGCGAACGACGGCAGCGCCTTGGCGACGGCCTTCGCGGCGCCGGTCTCGGTGATGACCATGTTGAGGGCGGCGGACCGGCCCCTGCGGTCGCCCGCGTGGAAGTTGTCGATCAGGTTCTGGTCGTTCGTGAACGAGTGCACGGTCTCGACGTGTCCGCGCACGACGCCGTAGGCGTCTTCGACGGCCTTCAGCACGGGCGTGATCGCGTTCGTCGTGCACGACGCGGCCGAGAGGATGCGGTCGGATGCCTCGATGTCGCCGTCGTTGATGCCGTGCACGATGTTCTTGATCGCCCCCTTGCCGGGCGCCGTGAGCAGCACGCGTGCGACCCCGGTCGACCGCAGGTGCTGCGAGAGCCCCTCCTCGTCGCGCCACCGGCCGGTGTTGTCCACCACGATCGCGTCATGGATGCCGTAGGCGGTGTAGTCGATCGCCGCCGGGTCGTTCGCGTGGATCACCTGGATCAGCGTGCCGTTCGCGAGGATCGTGTTCGCCTCCTCGTCGACCTCGATGGTGCCGGCGAACGGACCGTGCACCGAATCGCGGCGCAGCAGGCTCGCGCGCTTCACGAGGTCGTTCGCCGAGCCCTTGCGCACGACGATCGCCCGCAGGCGCAGGCCCGTGGCGTCGCCGGCGTGGGCGACGAGGATGCGGGCGAGCAGGCGTCCGATGCGCCCGAAGCCGTAGAGCACGACATCGGTGCCCTCGCGCGGCGGGCGTGCGGCACCGTCGGCGGTGTCGGGCACGAGCACGGGAGCGAGTTCGGCGCGCAGGAAGTCGGCCAGCGGCATCCGCTCGCCTGCGTTCGCGTCGCCGAGGACGCCCGGCGCGCCGGATGCCGCGTACCGCGCCACGAGGCGTGCGACGTCGACGGATGCCGGACCGGGGCCGATCTCGCGCAGCGCCTCGAGCACGCGCATGGTGTCGGCCGGGTCGAGCTCCTCGTCGCCGGCCTGGCGCGCGAAGCGGTGCGCCTTCAGCAGCTCGATCGGCGACCGGTTGATCAGGCGGCGGCCGTGGATCGAGGTCACCACCCCGTGCTCGCGGTAGAGGCCGCCGATGAGCGGGATCATCCGCTCGGCGAGCTCCTCACGGGCGATCCATCTGGCACGGCTGGCGTCGAAATCGTGGCTCACGGTCATCCTTCTCGGCCGCGAGAGCGCACGGGGCGTCGTCATCGACCAGGGTCAGGCGCGGCCGCGCGAGCGGGTGGGCAGCATCGGCCACGGGTTCACTTCGGGGGATGCCTCGATCGTACGGATTTCCGGCTGCGCGTGCGCTGTACGGTGTGTCGCTCGCGGCGTGCAGGAACCGACGCGTCGGTGAACGTCGACGCGTCAGCGTCAGCGGCAGCGGCCGGTCAGGCGGACGCGACGAAATCGGCGAAGCGGATGTCATAGGCGGCGACGCGCTGCGGCACGCCCTCGAATGCGGCGGCGCGGCCGGGCGAGGCCAGGTACGTCGCCTCGAGCGCGAGGAACGCCTCCTGGTCGCCCTCGGCGCTCACGGCCCAGACGAACTCGTTCGATTCGCGGATGCCGTAGGCGAACTCGATCGCGAAGCCCGCGGCGGGCCTGACCACCGGCATGGTGGACTCCCACCAGGCGACGAAGGCGTCGTACTCTCCGTCGACGAGCGTGTAGCGGCGCAGCTGGATGGTCTTCACCCGACCATCCTGCCCCACGACGCCGCCACGACGCATGGGCGATGACCCCGCGAGACGTCACGGGCGCCGACTGCGCGCCGGGTCGTATACTCGACCTGTCCAGGCGCAAGAGCGCGCCGGTGCTCGCAAAAGGGGCACGAAGCCGGCCCACCGGGTCGACGAGACACATACGGAATCCGCATCCGTTCATCGTCTCGAAGGACTTCGTCATGCCCACGACCACCACCGTCTCCGCTCACGTCGCGGCCGCGCTCGCCACCCACCTCGACCATGTCTTCGGGGTCATGGGCAACGGCAACGCGTACTTCCTCGATGCGCTCGAACGTGCGACCGAGGTCCGCTTCACGGCGGTGCGCCACGAGGCCGGCGGCGTCGTCGCGGCCGACGCCCACTTCCGCGCCTCCGGTCGCATCGCCGCGGCGACGGCGACCTACGGCGCCGGGTTCACGAACACGCTCACGGCCCTCGCCGAGGCCGCACAGGCGCACGTGCCGCTCGTGCTCGTCGTCGGCGACGAGCCGACGTCTGGCCCGCGCCCGTGGGACGTCGACCAGATCGCGCTGGCCTCTGCGGTGGGTGCCCGCACGTACACGGTCGGTCGAACGGATGCCGCGGCCACGACGATCCTCGCCATCGAGCACGCGCTCTCCTACCGGGTGCCCGTCGTGCTCGCGATCCCCTACGACGTGGCCGTGCTCGACGCGGGTGCCGTGCAGCCGGCACCCGAGCTGCGCCTGCCGACGCCGCTCGCGCCGCGGGGACCGTTCGCGACCGGGGTCGTCGCCGACATCGCGGCGGCGCTCGCCGGCGCGAGCCGGCCGTTCCTGCTCGCGGGCCGCGGCGCGTGGCTGGCCGACGCCGGCGCCGCGTTGGGCGAGCTCGCCGAGGCGACGGGCGCGGTCACCGCCTCCACCGCGCTCGGGCGCGGCGTCTTCCCCGACGAGCGCTACGACCTCGGCGTCACGGGCGGGTTCGGCGCCGAGGGCGCGATGGAACTCGTGCGCGACGCCGACGTGGCGGTCGTGTTCGGCGCCTCGCTGAACCAGTTCACGATGCGCTTCGGCGACCTGTTCGCGCCGGGCGCCAGGGTCTTCCAGGTCGACATCGCGGCGGCCTCGACGCATCCGCACGTCGGCGGGTTCGTGCGCGGCGACGCGGGCGTGGTCGCCCGTGCGATCGTCGACGAGCTCGACGCCCTGGATGTCGAGGCGTCGGGGTGGCGCGAGAGCGTCGACCTCGCCGTGCTGCGCGAGCAGCCCGCGGTCGACCGTGCCGACGGCCTCGCCGAGGACGGGCGCCTCGACCCTCGTGCGGTCGCGCGGCGCATCGGCGAGCTGCTGCCGGAGGATCGCGTCGTCGTCTCCGATGGCGGGCACTTCATCGGCTGGGCGAACATGTACTGGCCTGTGGCCTCTCCCGACCGCATGATCATGGTCGGCACGGCGTTCCAGTCGATCGGGCTCGGGTTCGCGAGCGTCCCGGGGGCGGCTGCGGCCAGGCCCGAGTCGACGATCGTGCTCACCACGGGCGACGGCGGCGGGCTCATGGCGCTCGCCGACCTCGAGTCGGCCGTGCGCACCGCGGCCGGCCGGGGCATCGCCGTGGTCTGGAACGACGCCGCGTACGGCGCGGAGGTCAACCTGTACGGGCTCAAGGGCCTCGCACGTGAGCCCATGCTCATCCCCGAGGTCGACTTCGCCGGGCTCGCGGCGGCGGTCGGTGCCGAGGGCGTCGTGGTCCGCGGGCTCGCCGACCTCGATGCGCTCGCCCGCTGGCGAGAGCGCCCGGCCGACGAGCGCCCGTTCCTGCTGCTCGACTGCCGCATCTCGGGCACGGTCGTCGCTCCGTACCAGGAGGAGATCATCCGCGTGAACAGCTGAGCGGATGCCGCGGGCGGCCGACGTGCCGTGCGGCGCGTGCTCGCGAGCGGCCGCCACGCGCGCGGGCATCGGACGCGTCGAGTGCGCGACATCCGCGGATCGTATACGATCTAATCGAACCCCGACGAAGTGGAGTCGACGTGCTCGAACCATCCCGCATCGCCGCGATCGCCGACGAACTGCTCGTCGCCGATCGCGAGCGATCCGTCGTGCCGCTGCTCACGGCACGCCATCCCGGCATGGGCGTCGACGACGCCTACGCCGTGCAGAAGCTCTGGGCCGACCGCCGCACGGCCGCCGGCGCCCGCCGCGTCGGCCGCAAGATCGGGCTCACCTCGAAGGTCATGCAGGTCGCGACCGGCATCACCGAGCCCGACTACGGCGTGATCCTCGACGACATGGTCATCGAGTCCGGCGCCACCGTCGAGTTCGACCGGTTCTCGAACGTGCGCATCGAGGTCGAGCTCGCGTTCGTGCTCGCCAAGCCGCTGCAGGGTCCGGATGTCACGATCTTCGACGTCCTCGACGCCACGGCCTACGTCGTGCCGGCCCTCGAGATCCTGAATTCGCACATCGAGATGCAGGGCCGCACGATCGTCGACACCATCAGCGACAACGCCGCGATGGGGGCGATGGTCGTCGGCGGCCGCCCGGTGAAGGTCGACGACCTCGACCTTCGATGGGTGTCGGCGCTGCTGTACCGCAACCAGGTCATCGAGGAGTCCGGCGTCGCCGCGGCCGTGCTCGGCCATCCGGCGATGGGCGTCGCCTGGCTCGCGAACAAGCTCGCCCAGCACGACCAGTCGCTCGAGGCCGGCGAGATCATCCTCGCGGGGTCGTTCACGCGGCCCATGTGGGTCGAACGCGGCGACACCGTGCACGCCGACTATCGCGAACTGGGAGCCGTGACATGCCGATTCGAGTGACGCTGCCCCCCACGCTCGGCGCCCGCATCGCGGCATCCGATCGCCCGCTCGTCGGCGCCTGGTCGTGCGCCGGCAGCGCGACCAACGCCGAGATCGTCGCCGGGTCGGGCCTCGACGTCGTGCTCATCGACGTCGAGCACTCGCCCGCCGACCTCGAGTCGGTGCTCGCCCAGCTGCACGCGGTGGCCGCGTATCCGGTCGCGCCGCTCGTGCGTCCGCCGTTCGGCGACACCGTCACGATCAAGCGCTTCCTCGACCTCGGCGTGCAGAACCTGCTCGTGCCGATGGTCGACACCGCCGAGCAGGCCGCCGAGATCGTTCGCGCCGTGCGGTACCCGCCGCTCGGCGTCCGCGGGGTCGGGAGCGCCCTCGCCCGCTCGTCGCGATGGAACCGCGTCGAGGGCTACCTCGCCGACGCGACCACGACCATCTCGTTGTTCGTGCAGGTCGAATCGGCGACCGCCGCCGCGAACGTCGACGAGATCCTCGCGGTCGACGGCGTCGACGGCGTCTTCTTCGGCCCGTCCGACCTCGCCGCGTCGATGGGCCTGCTCGGGCAGCAGGAGCACCCCGAGGTCGTCGCGGCCGTGCTCGCGGGCATCGCGGCCGCGGGCCTCGCGGGCAAGCCGGCCGCCGTGAACGCGTTCGGCCACGAGGCCGCCGACCGGTACCTCGCCGCGGGCGCGTCGCTCGTGATCGTCGGAGCGGATGTCGCGCTGCTCGCCCGCGGAACCGAGGCGCTCGCCGCCCGGTTCATCCCGCAGCCGGCGACGGACGCCGCAGGCGAACCCCGCGCCTCCTACTGATCGGCCTCCACCTCGGGGTTGCCGATCCCTCGAGATCGTATATCATTTCAGATATCAGCAGACGAGGATGTCCATGACCGCCATCACCACGCCAGGCAAGATCATCGCCGTGCACCTCAACTACCCGTCGCGCGCCGCCCAGCGCGGGCGCACCCCGGCGCAGCCGAGCTACTTCCTGAAGCCCGCCTCCTCGCTCGCCCCCAGCGGGGCCGCGCTCGAGCGGCCGGCCGGCACCGAGCTGCTCGCGTTCGAGGGCGAGATCGCGATCATCATCGGCGAGCCGGCGCGCCGGGTCTCCCCCACCGACGGCTGGTCGCACGTGGCCGCCGTCACCGCCGCGAACGACTTCGGGCTCTACGACCTGCGGGCCGCCGACAAGGGCTCCAACGTGCGCTCCAAGGGCGGCGACGGCTTCACGCCGCTCGGCCCCGTCGCGATCCCGGTCGACGGCATCGGCGAGCGCGACTGGCGCGTGCGCACCTGGGTCAACGGCGAACTCGTCCAGTCCGACACGAGCGACACCCTGCTCTTCTCGTTCGGCCGGCTCGTCGCCGACCTCTCGCAGCTCATGACCCTCGAGACCGGCGACGTCATCCTCACCGGCACGCCCGCCGGGTCGTCGGTCGTGCTGCCCGGCGACGTCGTCGAGGTCGAGGTCGACGCACCGCGGGCGCCGGGCGCGCCCACCACCGGACGACTGGCGACGACCGTCACGCAGGGCGAGGCGCCGTTCGGCGACTTCGGCACGGGCCCCGCCGTCGACGACCTCCAGCGCGTCGAGGCGTGGGGGTCCGAGGCCGAGCTCGCCGCCGCGGTCGCGGCGGGCCGGGCCGGCGCATCGGATGCCGCAGGCGGCGCGCCCGCGGCATCCGCCCAGCCCTTCGAGCTCACCGACGAGCTGCGCACCGCGATCGACGGAGTCGCCGTCGCGACGCTCTCGGTCGTGCTGCGCAAGCGCGGCTACCACGACGTGTTCATCGAGGGTGTTCATGCGAACCGACCGGGCCGCCGCATCGTCGGTCTGGCGAAGACGCTGCGCTTCGTGCCGTTCCGGCCCGACCTGTTCGCGACGCACGGCGGCGGATTCAACGCCCAGAAGCTCGCGTTCGACACCGTGGCGCCCGGCGAGGTGCTCGTGATCGAGGCCCGCGGCGAGCGCGGCACCGGAACGGTCGGCGACGTGCTCGCCCTCCGCGCCCAGGTGCGCGGCGCCGCCGGCATCGTGACCGACGGCGGCGTCCGCGACTTCGACGCGGTCGCCGGATTCGAGATCCCCGTCTTCTCGCAGGGGCCGCACCCGTCGGTGCTCGGCCGGCGGCACGTGCCGTGGGAGGTCGACGTGACGATCGCATGCGGCGGCGCGGCGGTGCAGCCCGGCGACGTCATCGTGGGCGACGGGGACGGCGTCGTCGTCATCCCGCCGCACCTCGTCGAGGAGGTCGTCGCCGAGGCCGTCGCGCAGGAGGCCGAGGAGGCGTGGGTCGCCGAGCAGGTCGCCGGCGGGGCATCCGTCGACGGGCTGTTCCCCATGAACGCCGCATGGCGCAAGCGCTACGAGGCCGACCGCGACGAAGGCGGCGAGCGATGAGCGCCGAGAGCAAGTCCCAACGCGCCTACCGCTTCGTGCGCGACCGCATCGACGACGGTCGCTACGTTCCGGGATTCCGCCTCGTGCTCGGCCAGATCGCCGGCGAGCTCGACATGAGCGTCGTGCCCGTGCGCGAGGCGATCCGCCTGCTCGAGGCCGAGGGCCTCGTGACGTTCGAGCGCAACGTCGGCGCCCAGGTCGCCCTCATCGAGGAGACCGAGTACCTGCACACCATGCAGACCCTCGCGCTCGTCGAGGGCGCAGCGACCGCGCTCTCCGCCCCGACGCTGATGCCCGACCACGTGCGCCGCGCCCGCGAGATCAACGAGCGCATGCGTCGCACCCTCGATGACTTCGAACCGCACCGCTTCACCGAGCTGAACCTCGAGTTCCACGCGGTGCTGTTCGAGGAGTGCCCGAACCCGCACATCCTCGACCTCGTGCACCGGGGCTGGAACCGCATGCGGGTGCTGCGCGACTCGTCGTTCAGCTTCGTGCCCGGCCGGGCGCGCGAGTCCGTCGCCGAGCACGAGCGGATCCTCGAGCTCATCGAGGCGGGCGCCGATCCGCTCGACATCGAGCTCGCCGCCCGCGCCCACCGCACCGCCACGCTCGACGCGGTGCTCGCCTACCAGTCCGGCCTCAAGCATCCGCAGGCCGCGAACGCCTGACGCGGGCGCATCCGGAAGCTCACCGGCTACGCCGCACCCAGCCCAGAACGCCGCACCCAGCCCAGAACGCCTCACCCAGCTCAGAACGGAAGACCGCCATGACCCACCACGTCCCCGAGGGGCTGCCCGATCGCATCCGCCACTTCATCGACGGCCGGTTCGTCGACTCGGTCGGAGGCGAGACGTTCGACGTGCTCGACCCCGTGTCGAACGAGACCTACGTGCAGGCCGCCGCCGGCCAGCAGGCCGACATCGACCTCGCCGTCGCCGCGGCGAAGCGCGCGTTCGCCGAGGGACCGTGGCCGAGACTGCTGCCCCGCCAGCGCTCGCGCGTGCTGCACCGCGTCGCCGACCTCGTCGAGGCGAGCGATGCGCGCCTGGCCGAACTCGAGACCTTCGACACCGGCCTGCCGATCACGCAGGCGCTCGGGCAGGCGCAGCGCGCCGCCGAGAACTTCCGGTTCTTCGCCGACCTGATCGTGGCCCAGGCCGATGACACCTACAAGGTGCCCGGCCGCCAGGTGAACTACGTCAACCGCAAGCCGATCGGCGTCGCGGGGCTCATCACACCTTGGAACACCCCGTTCATGCTCGAGTCGTGGAAGCTCGCCCCCGCCCTCGCCACCGGCAATACCGTCGTGCTGAAGCCCGCCGAGTTCACGCCCCTCTCGGCGTCGCTCTGGGCCGAGATCTTCCGCGAGGCCGGGGTGCCCGACGGCGTCTTCAACCTCGTGAACGGCCTCGGCGAGGAGGCGGGCGACGCGCTCGTCAAGCACCCCGACGTGCCGCTCATCTCCTTCACCGGCGAGAGCCGCACCGGCCAGATCATCTTCGCCAACGCAGCCCCGTTCCTGAAGGGCCTCTCCATGGAACTCGGCGGCAAGTCGCCCGCCGTCGTCTTCGCCGACGCCGACCTCGAGGCCGCGCTCGACGCGACCGTGTTCGGGGTCTTCTCGCTGAACGGCGAGCGCTGCACCGCCGGATCCCGCGTGCTCGTCGAACGGCCGATCTACGACGACTTCGTCGCCCGCTACGCCGAACGTGCGAAGAACATCGTCGTCGGCGACCCCCACGACCCGAAGACCGAGGTCGGCGCGCTCGTGCACCCCGAGCACTACGAGAAGGTCATGTCCTACGTCGAGATCGGCAAGTCCGAGGGCCGCCTCGTCGCCGGCGGCGGCCGCCCCGAGGGCCTCGAGACCGGCAACTACGTCGCCCCCACGGTGTTCGCGGATGTCGCACCCGACGCCCGCATCTTCCAGGAGGAGATCTTCGGCCCGGTCGTCGCGATCACCCCGTTCGACACGGATGCCGAGGCGCTCGCCCTCGCGAACGACACCCGCTACGGCCTCGCCGCCTACATCTGGACGAACGACCTCACGCGAGCCCACACATTCTCGCAGGCGGTCGAGGCCGGCATGGTGTGGCTCAACTCCAACAACGTGCGCGACCTGCGAACGCCGTTCGGCGGGGTCAAGGCGTCCGGCCTCGGCCACGAGGGCGGCTACCGCTCCATCGACTTCTACACCGACCAGCAGGCCGTGCACATCACGCTCGCCACGGCGCACTCGCCGCGCTTCGGCGTCGCACCGGCCGCACCGCCCGCGTAACCGATCCGGCCGCCCCGAGACATCCGCTCAACGAAGAGAAGGCACCACCATGACCGAACCCGTCGTCACCGACCTGAACCCGATCCCCGCGCCCGCGAACCGCATCCCGACGCCGACCTCGCCCGCGCCCGACATCGTGCGCTGCGCCTACATGGAGCTCATCGTCACCGACCTCGCCGCGAGCCGCGCGTTCTACGTCGACGTGCTCGACCTCGTCGTCACCGAGGAGGACGACGAGGCCGTCTACCTGCGCTCGTTCGAGGAGTTCATCCACCACAATATCGTGCTGCGCAAGGGCCCGGTCGCCGCGGTCGCCGCCTTCAGCTACCGCGTGCGCACGCCGGAGGACCTCGACAGGGCGGTCGCCTTCTACGAGGAACTCGGATGCCGCGTCGAACGCAACCCCGAGGGCTACACCCGCGGCATCGGCGACTCGGTTCGTGTCGAGGACCCGCTCGGCTTCCCCTACGAGTTCTTCCACGAGGTCGAGCACGTCGAGCGCCTCGCGTGGCGCTACGACCTGCAGACCCCCGGATGCCTCGTGCGCCTCGACCACTTCAACCAGGTCACTCCCGACGTGCCGCGCGCGGTCGCCTACATGGAGGACCTCGGCTTCCGCGTGACCGAGGACATCCAGGATGCCGAGGGCACCACGTACGCCGCGTGGATGCGCCGCAAGCCCACCGTGCACGACACCGCCATGACCGGTGGCGACGGCCCCCGCATGCACCATGTCGCGTTCGCGACGCACGAGAAGCACAACATCATCGCGATCTGCGACAAGCTCGGCGCGCTGCGACTCAGCGACCGCATCGAGCGCGGGCCGGGCCGCCACGGCGTCTCGAACGCCTTCTACCTCTACCTGCGCGACCCCGACGGCCACCGCATCGAGATCTACACGCAGGACTACTGGACCGGCGACCCCGACAACCCCGTCGTCACCTGGGACGTGCACGACAACCAGCGCCGCGACTGGTGGGGCAACCCCGTCGTGCCGTCGTGGTACACCGAGGCGTCGCTCGTGCTCGACCTCGACGGGCAGCCGAAGCCGCTCGTCTCGCGCACCGACGACTCCGAGATGGAGGTCACGATCGGCGCCGACGGCTTCTCGTACACGCGCACCGGCGACCAGGAGCAGGGCTTCAAGCTCGGGCACACGCTGTAAGGGTGCCGGCGGTCTCGCGCTCGCCTGGCAGGAGGAGATCGTCGCGAGCGGAGGATGATTCCGTCGATCCAGGCCTCCGCTCGGCGCCTCCCGAGACGGGCGGATGCCGCGCGCGGCCGCCTCAGCCCTGCGCGGGTTCGCCCGCCGCGACGATCTCGGCGCCCGCGTGCCCGAGCTCGGCGAGTGCGGCGGCCGACGACTCGGCGGCGACCCCGGCCACGAGGTCGGTGAGCACGCGCACGTGCTGTCCGTGCTCGAGGGCGTCGAGGGCGCTCGCGCGCACGCAGTAGTCGGTCGCGATGCCGACCACGTCGACGTCGGTGATGCCGTGCGACGCGAGCACCTCGCCGATGGTCGCGCCCGCGTCATCCGTGCCCTCGAAGATCGAGTAGGCGGGCACGCCCTGGCCCTTGCGGATGTGCACGTCGACCGCGTCGGCCGCGAGCGCCTGGTGGTACTCGGCCCCCTCGGTGCCCGCGACGCAGTGCGACGGCCAGGTGTCGACGAAGTCGGGCTCGGCCTCGGTGGCGAAGTGGCCGCCGTTGTCGTTCTCGCCCGAGTGCCAGTCGCGGGATGCCACGACGAGCGCGTAGTCGTCGCGGTGCGCCTCGAGGTGGCGGGTGATGCCCTCGGCGACCGCGGCTCCCCCTTCGACGCCGAGCGCACCGCCCTCGGTGAAGTCGTTCTGCACGTCGATGATGAACAGGGCCCGGGTCATGACTGCCTCCTCCGTCTGCACCCATTCTCGTCGCAGACGCGGACATCCGCTCGCCCGCAGGCCGAGGTCGGCCGGTCGACGCGCGTCAGCTGTTCGAGAGGTCGTCGCCGCAGAGGAAGAAGCCCGTCGTGAGCGTGTCGATGGCCTGCTTGGCCTCGTCGGTCACGTCGCCGAGCGCGTAGATCGCGAAGGTCAGCGTCGAGCCGTCCTGGGCTCGGATCACGCCGGAGAGCGTGTAGCCGCTGTTGATCCAGCCCGTCTTGGCCGACACCGCGCCGTCGGCCACGGCGTTGTCGCCCGCGAACCGGTCGCTGTACGAGAGCGATCCGCGCTGGCCCGACACCGGCAGGCCGTCCATCAGCACGCCGAGATCGCCCTCGCGTGCGTTGATCTTGATGAACAGCTGCGTGAGGTAGTCCGGCGGCACGGCGTTGTCGTCGCTCAGGCCCGAGCCGTCGACGATGGAGATGCCCGCAGTGTCGATGCCGTAGACCTGGAGGCCCTGCAGCACGCCCGCGTTGATCGCATCGAACGTGTTGCCCGACCCCGTCTGGATCGCGACGAGGCGCGCGAGCATCTCGGCGACCGTGTTGTCCGAGACGACGAGCGCCTTGTCGACGAGTTGCGCGACCGTCGGGGAGCTCACGGCGCCGAGCTGCTGCGCTCCGGCGGGGGCCGTGCCGCGCTCGACGACCGAGATGCCGCCGAGCTGGTCGGCGAACGCCTGGCCTGCGCGCCCGATCGGGTCGGTGCTGCGCCACGAGGTGTTGGCGCTCGGGTCGTCGCGGTCGCCGTCGACCTGCAGCGCGGTGATGTTCGACATGTAGCCGTCATCGCGCTCGACGGTGTCCCAGCTCGCCTGGTACTCGTCGCCGCCGAAGTATCCCGCGTCGAGGATGAGCTTCGTCAGCGGCGGGTTCGAGGGGTCGGCGGCCCACGCGGCCCGCACCTGCGCGGCGAGGTCGTCGAGGTGCGCCGCACCCGGGTACACGGTGTCGGTGCCGCTCGGCGTCCGCGAGAGCGTCACGTCGCCGCCCCCGACGAGCACGGCCGAACCCGGCTCGGCACCCTTCACCACGGTCGTCGTCGCCCGGTAGTCGGGGCCGAGCACCTCGAGGGCGGCCGCGGACGTCAGCACCTTCATGACGCTCGCCGTGCGCGACGGCGTGGTGCCGCCCCGGTCGTAGAGCACCTCACCGGTCGCCGCGTTGCGCACCTGCGCCTGCAGGTTCGCGAGGCGCGGGTCGGCCGCGCGGTCGGCCACGGAGCACGTGCGGACCTTCGTGTCGATCGCGCTCGGCGCCGCGACGGCCACGGGCACGGGTCGGCCCGGGTCGGCGGTCGGGGTCGGCGTCGCGGTCACGAAGGCGACCGGCGCGGCCTCCGGCGCGTTCACGGCGATGCCGGCGAACACCGCGCCGACCCCGAGCAGCGCGAACGCCACGGCGCCCGCGGTCACCGACAGGGCGACCCGGTGCTTGCGTGCGAAGGCTCGGATCGAGGTGCCACGACCGGCAGGCGATGCTGCAGCGGCCGTCGCGCCCGACGCGGCGATGGCGGATGCCGGCGCCTCGGCGCCATCCGTCGGCTGCGGCTCGTCGGCGGGCACGGGCCCGCCCGCGGCATCCGCCGTCTGGAGCAGCTCGGTCTCGGCGCCCTCGCTGCCCTCGGATTCGCCGACGGAATCGGGCTCGCCCGGGGCATCCGTCTCGTCGGTCATTCGGGCAGCCTACGCGGCGCACCAGACCGAAGCCTGATCACAGCCCGAGAATCACCTGAACGACCGACCGATCGGCCGTCGACGCGGATGCCCGCGAGCGCTCACTCGCCCGGGTAGCGCAGCCCGATCTGCTCGCGGATGGTGTCGAGCGTGCCCATGATGGCGACCGTCTCGTCGATCGTCAGCAGGTCTCCCCCGAGCGTGCCGGCGGCCACGAGTCGTTCGACGGCCTCGGCCTGGAAGTGCATGCCGCGACCGACCACCTCGGAGGTGAAGGACTCGAGCACCGTGCCGTCGTGCGACACGACCCGGAACGTCGTCGGGGTGTACCAGACCGCGTCGATGTCGATGCGGGCCTCGGTGCCGAGCACGGTGGCCGCGTTCGGGCCGCGGGTGTCGCTGGCCGAGACCGTCGTCGCGATGCGTCCGCCGTCGTAGCCGAAGACGGCCGCGATCTGCGCGTCGGCGCCCGTGTCCTTGAACGTCGCCGTGCTCTGGATCGTGCGCGGCTCGCCGAAGAGGTCCCACGAGAACGACACCGGGTAGATGCCGAGGTCGAGCAGCGCGCCGCCGCCGAGCTCGAGGGCGTTGATGCGGTGCCCCGGGTCGTCGGAGAGCTTCTGCGTGTGGTCGGCGATGAGCGAGCGCACCTCGCCGAGCGTGCCGGCGGCGATGATCTCGCGGATGCGCACCATATGCGGCAGGTAGCGGGTCCACATCGCCTCGAGGGCGAGCAGGCCCTTCCCTGCGGCGAGCGCGGCGATCTCACGGGCCTCGCCGGCGTTGAGCGTGAACGGCTTCTCGACGAGCACGTGCTTGCCGGCCTCGAGCACGAGCCGCGCGTTCTCGGCGTGCACCGGATGCGGCGTCGACACGTAGATCACGTCGACCTCGGGGTCGTTGACGAGCGCCTCGTAGCTGCCGTGCGCGTTCGGGATGTCGAACTCGGCGGCGAACGCGTCGGCACCCGCCTGCGAGCGCGACCCGACCGCCTGCACGGTGAAGCCGTTCAGCTTCAGGTCGTTGGTGAAGGAGTGGGCGATGCCACCCGTCGCGAGAATGCCCCAGCGCAGTCGATCCGTCATGCGCCAAGCCTAGCCACGCGCACCTCCGGCAGGAGAACGGATGCCGCGGCGCGGGCGTCGGCAGCTCGCGGCCGCCGTCCCGACCTGCCTCGTTCAGTGCACGGGGGTGCCGAGCTCGACGAGCAGCACGCCGCCGACGACGAGCGCGACGCCGGCGCCCATCACCCACGTGAACGGCTCCCGGAAGAGCAGCCGGCCGGCGAGCGCGGTGAGCACGACGCCGACGGCCGTCCACACCCCGTAGGCCACGCCGACCTGCATGCCCTGCGCCAGCGTCGCCGCGAGCAGCACGAACGACGACAGGTAGCCGACGACCACCGGGACCAGCCAGACGCGGCGTCGACGGACGGCGTGCGTGGCCATGCGCAACGACAGGGTGGCGCCGACCTCGCTGAGGATCGCGAACGCCAGGAGCACCCAGCTCATGCGCCGGCCTCGCCCGTGGCGCGGTCGGCGTCGGTGGCGCCGCTGGCGCCGTCGCCGATCGGGACGGCGGATGCCTCCGCGCGCCGTACGGCCAGCTGGGGCCCGAGTTCGATGAGCAGCACGCCCACCGCGATGAGCCCGATGCCCGCGAGCATGATGGGCGTGAGGGGGTCGCCGAAGAGCGCCCATGCGAGCACGGCCGTCAGCGCGACCCCGGTGGCACCCCAGATGCCGTAGGCGACGCCGAGCGGCATGCCCATGCGCAGCACCTGCGAGAGCAACAGGAACGATCCCGCGTATCCCACGACCACGACGACGTAGAGCCACGGATGCCGCTGGGCGGCGTCGAGGCTGAGGGTCGCCGTGACCTCGAGCACGATCGTGAGGGCGAGCACGCCCCAGGCGCCGGTGCGCGGCATCCGCCCTCCTTCTCTTCGGCCGAGTTCGTTGCGGCGGAGCGATCGGTTCGGTGGAGCGATCCTCCCCGGCGGATCGGACGGTCAGCCGAGCGTGACGCGCAGCATGACGTCGGCCTTCGCGTCCTTGCCTCGGGGGCGGATGATCGCGTGCGCGAGCGTGTAGAGGAAGCCGTAGCGGCGACGCAACAGCCCCTGGAGGCGTTCGGCCTCGACGGGCTCCGTCACGATCTCGGCCGTACCGGCGGACTCGGGCGCGCCCGCGCGCACCCGTCCGCGCAGGTCGCAGGGGGCGACGAGCACGCGAGTGTCGCGGCGCAGGCGCTTGAGCTTGCCGGTGTGGGCGGGCGTCTGCACGACGACGCGCGCGCCGTCGAGGGCGAACCACACGGGCGTCGACACCGGGGTGCCGTCCGTGCGGAAGGTCGTGAGCGCCACGTACTTGCCCGCCGTGATGGCCTCGGACGTCGTCATGGTCGCTCCGTTCGCGGAAATGCCGAAGGCCCGGACGAGTCCGGGCCTTCGAGTGGAGCCGCCTGTGGGAATCGAACCCACGACCTTCTCATTACGAGTGAGACGCTCTGCCGACTGAGCTAAGGCGGCGTGCTGAGACCGGTGCTTGCGCAGCGATCGGCACGAGAGTCTATGTTAGCGGATCTCTGGAGCGCCGTTGACCACTCTCAGCACGTCGTGCCGTCGGACGGCACGGTTCCGTCGATCAGGTACGACTCGACCGCCCCGGAGACGCAGTCGTTCGACTTGTTGTAGGCCGTGTGCCCCTCGCCCTCATAGGTCACGAGCACGCCGCTGTCGAGCTGGTCGGCGAGCGAGACCGCCCAGGTGTACGGCGTCGCGGGGTCGTTCGTGGTGCCGATGACGACGATCGGCGCTGCGCCCTCGGCGTGGATCGCCGTGCGCTCGGCCGTCGACGCGTACGGCCAGGTCACGCATCCGAGGTCGCCGTAGCCGAAGTACGGACCGATCACGGGCGCCGCCGCGGCGATCTCGGCGGCCTTCTCGCGCATGACCGCGACGTCGGACTGGTACGCGTAGTCGAGGCAGTTGATCGCGAGGAACGACTCGGTCGAGTTGTCGTTGTACGTGCCGTCGGCGTTTCGGCCGTAGTACCCGTCGGCGAAGCTCAGGGCTGCGTCTGCATCGCCCAGCATGACGGCGTCGAGCATCTCGCTGAGGTACGGCCACGAGTCGGCGCTGTAGAGCGGGTAGACGATCGCGGTCACGAGGGTGTCGGCGCCGACCTCGCGCCCGTCGCTGCCGCGCATCGGGCTCGCGTCGACGGATGCGAGCAGTCGGCTGATGTCGTCCATCGCCGCGTCGACGCTGCCGGAGAACGGGCAGTCGGTGCCCGCGAGGCAGTCGGCGAGGTAGGCGCGAAGTGCGGATTCGAAGCCGATGGCCTGCTCGCGCGAGACGTCCTCCTCCTGTGCGGCGGGGTCGATCGCACCGTCGAGCACGAGGCGTCCGACCTTCTCGGGGAAGAGCCCCGCGTACGTCGCGCCGAGGAACGTGCCATAGGAGTAGCCGAGGTAGTTGAGCTGCTCGTCGCCCAGCGCCGCGCGAAGCATGTCGAGGTCTCGGGCCGCGCTCTTCGTGTCGACCTCGCCGAGCAGTGCGCCGGTGTTCTCGCCGCAGGCCGCGCCGAAGTCGGTCTTGACCTGGCCGGCGTTCGCGATCCACTCGTCGCTGCCACGTTCGCCTGGCACGATGCCGAAGAGGAACTGGTCCATGTCGGCCGGCTCGTAGCACGTGACCGCCGAGGACCTGCCGACCCCGCGCGGGTCGAAGCCGACGATGTCGAAGCGCTGCTGCAGCGGCTGGCCGACCGCGTAGTCGAGGGAGTCCTTGACGAAGTCGTACCCGGACCCTCCGGGGCCGCCGGGGTTCACGAGCAGGGATCCGATGCGCTCGCCCGTGGCGCGGTGCCGGACGAGCGCGAGCTCGATCTCGCCGTCGCCCGGCGCCTCCCAGTCGAGCGGCGCCGTCGCCGTGGCGCATTCGAACCCGCCGTCGCAGCCCTCCCAGGTCAGGACCTGGCCGTAGTACGGTTCGAGGTCCGCCGCGACGCGCTCGCCGGTGGGCTTCGATTCGGAGGTCGGCGGCTCGAGGAACGACGGCACGCACCCGCTCAGCACGAGCAACGCCACGAGCGCCCCCGCGAGGGCGGCGGCACGGGCCGCGGTGCGCCCTCCGCGACGGTGCGGGTGCGGGTGTGCGGATGTCATGGTCATGCGGCCCCTCGGTCGGATTCGGGTCGTCGGATGGCGGAGACGAGCATGGCCTCGAGGGCGAGGGCCGGCGCGACGTTGCCCTCGATGCGCTCGCGTGCCTCCTGGATCGCGTCGAGCGTCGCGAGCGTGCGCATGGGAGCGACGGATGCCGCGGCGCGGCGCAGTTCGTCGACGAGCTCGCGATTGACGAGCTCGACGTCGGCGCCGAGCTGCAGCAGCAGGATGTCCCGATAGAGCGACGTCAGGTCGACGAGGATGCGGTCGATGCCGTCTCTGAGGCTGCGCGTCGCCCGCCGCTTCTGGTCGTCTTCGAGCGCCTTCATCTGCGGGCGCAGCGCCGCGGGCACCGCCTGGCCTGGCGCGATGCCGAGCGAGTGCAGCGCGTGCTCGCGCTCTTCGGCATCGCGGAGCGCGGTGATCGCCTTCGCGTCGTCGCCCGCGATCGCGAGGAACCTGGCCGCGGTCGAGACCGCGGTCGCCGCGGAGCGCACCTGCAGCGCGAGCTGCAACGTCTCCTCACGGCGCCGGCGCGCATCGTCGCTCGTGGCGAGCCGGTGCGCCATGCCGATGTGGCTCTGCGCCTCGCGGGCCGATCGTTCGGCGAGCGTGGGATCGACGCCGTCGCGACGCACGAGCAGGGCTGCGACATCCGCGATGCTCGGCATCAGCAGCCGCACGGACCGCACGCGCGAGCGGATCGTGGGGATCAGGTCGGCCTCGCTCGGCGCGCAGAGAATCCAGACGGTGCGCTCGGGCGGCTCCTCGAGCTCCTTGAGCAGGAAGTTCGAGGTCTGCTCGGTCATGCGATCGGCGTCCTCGACGATGATCACGCGGTGCCGGCCGATCGACGGCGCGAAATGCGAGCGCTTCACGATGTCGCGCACGTCGTCGCGCTTGATGATGACGCCCTCGGTCGCGAGCACGTGCAGGTCGGGGTGGCTGCGCGCCTCGACCTGGATGCGCGTGGGCTCGTCGCCGTCGGGGTCGCCCGAGATGAGCGCCACGGCGAACGCGTAGGCCAGGTTGGAACGTCCGGACCCCGGGGGTCCGGTGATGAGCCAGGAGTGGGTCATCTGCTGCGAGGTGCGGGCACCGGATGCCTCGGCCGCAGCCCTGAAGACGGCGATCGCCTGCTCCTGGCCGGTCAACTCGCTCCACACGCTCACGGATTCACGCTACCTTCCACTGGCGACATCCGCCGCACCGGCGACGCCACCGCCGATGCACGAGGCCGCGGGTGCGGACGGCCGCGTCGCACACCGACGATCCACCCAGATCGGGTTTCAGATCAGCGAGGCGACGCGCGCACGGATCTGCGCCTGGATCGCGTCGACGGATGCCGACGCATCGAGCACGAGGAACCGCTCGGGCTCGCGTTCGGCGAGGGCGAGGTACGCCGCCCTCACCCGGTCGTGGAACTCGGATGCCTCGGCCTCGAGCCGGTCGTACCGCGTGCGCGCGCCGTCGAGACGTGCCCTCGCCGAGGCCGCGTCGAGATCGAGGAGCACCGTGAGATCGGGCCGCAGTCCCTCGGTCGCCCACTCGGAGAGCCCCCGGACGGCCTCGGGGTCGAGCACGCGCCCGGCGCCCTGGTAGGCGACCGACGAGTCGATGTAGCGGTCCTGGATCACGACGTCGCCGCGCTCGAGCGCCGGACGCACGAGCGTCGCGACGTGGTGGGCGCGATCGGCGGCGTACAGCAGCGCCTCGGCCCGCGGCGCGATGTCTCCGCGGTGGTGCAGCACGATCTCGCGCACCTCGACGCCGACGTCGGTGCCGCCCGGTTCGCGCGTGCGCACGACCTCGCGGCCGCGCTCGCCGAGCCAGGCGGCCAGCAGCTCCGACTGGGTGGTCTTTCCGGTGCCGTCGCCACCCTCGAGGGTGATGAAGACGCCGCGCGTCACGCCTCGCTCGGCTTCGTCGTGGCCGTGCGCGCCACGGGCTTCTTCGTCGCCGTCTTCGTCGCGGTGGCCTTCGCCGCCGTCGTCTTCGCCGCGGTCGTCGTGGTCTTGGCCGCGGCGCTCGTCTTCGGGGCCGGCTTCTTGGCGGCCGGCTTCTTGGCGGCGGGCTTCTTCGTGGCAGGGGCCTTCGCCCGCGGGGCGGCGGGGCCCTTGTCGCGCTTGATCTGGAGCAGCTCGACCGCCCGCTCGAACGTGATCTCCTCGACCGTCTCGGCGCGCGGGATCGTCGCGTTCGTCGTGCCGTCGGTCACGTACGGACCGAAGCGGCCGTCCTTGACCTTGATCGGCTTGCCGCTCACCGGGTCCTCGGCGAACTCCTTCAGCGCGCTCGACGCACGGCGAGCGCCGTACTTGGGCTGCGCGAGCAGTTCGAGGGCGCCCGCGAGGTCGAGGTCGAAGATCGCGTCCTCGCTCGGCAGCGTGCGCGTCTCGGCGCCCTTCTTGAGGTACGGGCCGTAGCGGCCGTTCTGCGCGGTGATCTCATCGCCCGACTCGGGGTCGAGGCCGACGATGCGGGGCAGGTCGAGCAGCTTGAGGGCCGACTCGAGGTCGATCTCCTCGATCTGCATGCTCTTGAACAGCGAGGCCGTGCGCGGCTTCGCGGCGACGGGCTTCTTGGTTCCCCGCTTGGGCTTCGGCGCCTCGACGACCTCGCCGGTGGCGGTGTCGACCGTCGCGGCGTCGGTCGTCTCGGGCTCGAGCTCGGTGACGTACGGACCGAAGCGGCCGTCCTTGACGACGACCTGCTTGCCGTTCTCGGGGTTCGTGCCGAGCACGCGATCGGTCTGCACGGGTGCGTCGATGAGCTCGCGCGCCTTCGCGGGCGTGAGCTCGTCGGGCGCGAGGTCCTGGGGCAGGTTCACGCGACGCGGCGTCGCGTCGGGCCCGGCCTCGGGGTCGACGGTCTCGAGGTACGGGCCGTACCGGCCGATACGGAGCGTGACGCCGTCGCTGATCGGCATCGAGTTGATCTCGCGCGCATCGATGTCGCCGAGGTTGTCGACCACCTGCCGCAGACCGCGGTGGGTCTCGTTGCCGAAGTAGAAGCCGTTGAGCCAGTCGACGCGGTCGGCCTCGCCCGACGCAATGCGGTCGAGGTCGTCCTCCATCTCGGCGGTGAAGTCGAACTGCACCAGGTCGCCGAAGTGCTCCTCGAGCAGGCGCACGACCGAGAACGCGATCCAGCTCGGCACGAGCGCCTGACCGCGCTGGGTGACGTACCCGCGGTCGAGGATGGTCGAGATGATCGAGGCGAACGTCGACGGGCGGCCGATGCCGAGCTCCTCGAGCCGCTTCACGAGGCTCGCCTCGGTGTAGCGCGGCAGCGGCGAGGTCTCGTGGCCCTTGGCCTCGAGCTCGTCGAGGGAGACCTCCTGGCCCTCCTTGAGCGGCGGGAGCTTCGCCTCGCCCGAGGCGTCATCGGCGTTGCGCTCCTCGTCGCGGCTCTCCTCATAGGCCGCGCGGAAGCCGGGGAAGGTGATGACCGTTCCGCTCGCGGTGAACTCGGCGATCGTGCCGCCGACTGCGGCGGTCGCGCCTTCGGGAGCTGCGGCATCGGCGGCCGTCGGACCGACCTCGATGGTCACGGTGGCCGTCTGGCCCTTGGCGTCGGCCATCTGCGAGGCGACCGTGCGCTTCCAGATCAGGTCGTAGAGCTTGAACTCGCTGCCGCGCAGCGAGTTCGCGAGCTCGGACGGGGTGCGGAACACCTCGCCCGACGGGCGGATCGCCTCGTGCGCCTCCTGGGCGTTCTTCGACTTGCCGGCGTAGGTTCGAGGAGCCGCGGGCACCGAGTCGGCGCCGTAGAGGGCCGTCGCCTGGGCGCGGGCAGCGTCGATCGCCTGCTTCGAGAGCGAGACCGAGTCGGTTCGCATATAGGTGATGTACCCGTTCTCGTACAGCGACTGCGCCACGCGCATGGTGTCCTTGGCGGACAGTCGCAGCTTGCGGCCGGCCTCCTGCTGCAGGGTCGAGGTCGTGAACGGGGCCGAGGGACGGCGGGTCCACGGCTTCTGCTCGACCTTGGAGACGACGCGACGCACGTCGGGCGCCCGGAGCGCCTCGACGAGGGCGTGCGCGGTCGCCGAGTCGAGCACGGCGGCCTTGGACTTCAGCTTTCCGAGGTCGTCGAAGTCGCGACCCGCGGCGATGCGCTCGCCGCCGAGGCGAACGAGCTTCGCCTCGAACGCGGTCCCCGAGGGGAGCGGCGCGAAGCGCCCGAGGAGGTCCCAGTACTCGGCCGACACGAACGCGAGTCGCTCGCGCTCGCGCTCGACGACGAGCCTCGTGGCCGCCGACTGCACGCGGCCGGCCGAGAGCCCCGGGCCGACCTTGCGCCACAGCACGGGCGACACCTCGTAGCCGTAGAGGCGGTCGAGGATGCGCCGGGTCTCCTGCGCGTCGACGAGTGCGGTGTCGAGCTCGCGGGTGTTGTCCTTGGCCTTCTGGATGGCGTCCTTGGTGATCTCGTGGAAGACCATGCGCCGCACGGGGATCTTGGGCTTGAGCTCCTGCAGCAGGTGCCACGCGATGGCCTCACCCTCGCGGTCCTCATCAGTCGCGAGGAGGAGTTCGTCGGCGTTCTTCAGCGCACGCTTGAGTTCGGCGACCGTCTTCTTCTTCGAGTCCGAGACCACGTAGTAGGGCTCGAAGCCGTTGTCGACGTCGACCGAGAACTTGCCGAGGCCGCCCTTCTTGAGCTCGGGCGGAAGGTTCTTCGGCTCGATGAGGTCGCGGATGTGGCCGACCGACGAGAGCACCTCGTAGCCGTCGCCCAGGTACTGGGCGATCGACTTCATCTTGGTCGGCGACTCGACGATGACCAGTTTCTTCGCGCCTGACACCAGACTCCTCTTGTATTCCATGATTGGAGATCGCACGCGGACCGCGCCCCCGAGCGGTGTGCCGCCTGGCGGCTTCGATCGCCGCCCGACAAGCCACACCATACACACCCAGACCGGGAGCGCACCGAATTGTCCCCCGCCCGATCCGCCCCGGCATGCCGTGCGCAGACCCTTGCGATCCGGCGGCACCGGAGGAGAATCGAACCATGGAAACCTCTACCACGAGCTCGTACACCGCGAAACTGATCGACGGTCCGCTCGAGGGCAAGACGGTAGCGACCGCCTTCCTCGATTCGGGCGAACCCCGTCCTCGACTCGAGCTGAGCGCCGAGCACGGCAAGCGCTACGTCTACGGACGCGCTGCCGGCCTGGAGTTCTCCGCCGAGAACGACGACCGCCCCTCGGCCGTCGAGTACCGATTCCTCGAGACCGTCTTCGACTGATCGAGGCTCCGCTCCCGGCGAGAGCGGGAGCGATCAGGTCACGGCGGCGATGACGCCTGCCGCGACCTGATCCGTCCCGACGGTGCAGCGCGCTCCGGTCCGCGCCGATGCATCACGGGCTGCCCGGCGGTCCGGCGCGGGCGGATGCCTCGGCATCGAGCCCGGGGATCCGGGCGGGCACCGCGATCACGACCCGGCTCACGGCTCCGTCGACCTCGCACGAGCGCAGCGTCGCGCCGTTCCGTCGGGCCACCCGGTCGGCGACCTCGCAGGGCAGCCCTGCGATCACGCCGGTGACCGCGTCGGCCGCGGCGAGCGCCGCCGCATCGGCGACGGCGGCGGCACGCCGGGCATCGACGTACGTCGTCGTGACGCCCAGCACGAGGGTCGTGAGGAGCACGACCGCGGCGATCAGGCCGATCGCGACGACGGAGGCGGCACCACGGTCCCTCCCGTGAGGGCCGACGCCGCCCGGGCAGCCCGGGTGCGGCCCGGACATCAGCGGCCGCCCGACATCGCGCAGGCCTCGCTCGTGAGCCGGATCGACGCGAGGAGCCCGCCGCCCGACGCGCCGAGGGCGACGCAGGCGAACGTGCCGTCGTCGGTGTGCGACAGGTCCGCAGGCCCGGCGATGCGGCCGACGATGTCGGCCACGACGTCGACCGTCTCGCCACGGCCGAGCGCACGTGCGGCGGCGGCCGCGGCATCCGTCAGCCGCACCTGCAGGGTCACCAGGTGCACCGAGGCGAGGCACATGGCGAGCACGAGCATGATCGCGGGCAGCGCGACGGCGAACTCGGCCGTCACGCTGCCGCGATCCACGTCAGCCGACGGTGAGGGCATTCCGCACGAGGTCGGTGAGGATGCCCCGCACCTCGTCGCCGCGGAGGATGACGACCAGGAGACCGGCGAAGCCGACGGCGGCCATCGTGGCGACGGCGTACTCGGCGGTCGCCGCACCGCGTTCGCCCGCGAGCGCGGTGATCGCGCGCCGGAGCGTTCGGCGTCGGGCCGGGGCGCCGCCGACGCCCGGAGGGAGGGCGGCGGCGGGCCTGGCGCAGGCGAGGGCGGTGGCGGATTCGGTGACGGTGACGCGGGAGACGCGATCGGGCATGGGTGGTTCCTTCCGGTGATGCCGGGGGTCCGGCGCTTGGCGGCACGAGTTGGCGGGATCACGCGGCACCGCCGATGGTGCCGGTGACGACCGAGATGAGGAGGGGTGCGACCCCGAGCAGCACGAAGGCGGGCAGCACGCAGACTCCGAGCGGCAGCATGAGCCGCACGCCGAGCGCGGCTCCCCGCGTCGCGGCGTCGGTGCGGGCGATGCGACGCCCGCGGCGCGCCTCGGCTCGCAGGAGTTCGACGATCGGCGCTCCGGCCCGTTCGGCCAGGCGCACGATGTCGTCGAGGGTTGCGGATGCCGCGGCCCGGCGGGCATCATCGCCCCCGAGCCCATGACGCGCGAGCGCCGACGCGACCAGTGCGCGCGCCCGTTCGACCGACGCGCCGCCGGCCATGCCGATCGCGAGGAGCTCGAGGTCGAGTCCGGCGCCCTCGTCGAAGGCCGCTGCGCGGGTCGCGAGCGAGCGACTCCACCGGAACGCGACCCAGAGGAAGGCGCCGCCGAGGAGGAGGCAGGCCACTCCGATCGGGTTGCCGAGGAGCACCCCGGAGGTGTCGAAGCCGAGCACCGATCCGAACGCGAGCGCGACGAGCGGCAGGGCGAGCACCATGCGAGCGCTGGCGGCGGGGCCGGCGAGCGAGGTGCGCACCTCGCGCCGCACCTGCGCCTCGTCGCGCATGGCGCTCGCGAGCTCGCGCAGGCTCGTGGTGAGCGGCGCCCCGGACTCGCCTGCGACCTGCCACGCGGCGGCGAGCACGGCCCAGCCCTCGGCCTCGGGCACGTCGTCTCGCGCCGCGGCGATCGCCTCGGCGATCGGCTCGCCGGTCCCGCCCGCCTCCGCCGCAGCAGCGAGCACCGGGTCGCCCTCGCCGGATTCGGAGAGATGCCGCCATGCCGCCGACGCGGGAACGCCCGCCGAGAGCAGCACGGCGAGCCGTTCGACCACGCTCGCGACATGGTCGACGCCGGCCGCGGCATCCGGTGCGGTGCGAAGCATCGGCACGCGCGAGCGCACCATGTCCACGCCGCGGAGGAGGGCTGCACGCAGGCGTGCCGGAGCGGAGACGGGCCGTGCGACGGATTCGCTCACCGGAGGTCGCCCGCATCGCTCGGCACGGGCCCCGACGCGACGGGTGCGGGCACCGGCGCACCCGGGGGCCGGACCGCGGGCACGACCGACAGCACGCCCTCGACGAGGGTGAGCCGGCCGATGCCGGCGACCCGCCGTCGACTCCCCACGCGCTCGAGGTGCACGACGAGGTCGAACGCGCTCGATGCCTGCCTGGCGACGGCCTCGGGCGAGAGCCCGGCCGCCGCGCCGAGTGCCTCGAGCCGCGCGGCGACGTCGTCGAGGGAGTTCGCGTGCAGCGTGCCGGCTCCGCCGTCGTGTCCGGTGTTCAGCGCCGAGAGCAGCTCGCGCAGTTCGGGCCCACGGCACTCGCCGACCACGAGTCGGTCTGGGCGCATGCGCAGGGCCTCGCGCAGCAGCGCGTCGAGTCCGATGCGGCCGGAGCCCTCGATGTTCGGCTGCCGGGCCTCGAGCGCGACCACGTGCGGATGGCCGATCTGCAGTTCGGCGACGTCTTCGATGACCACGATGCGCTCCGCGGCGGGGGCTTCGGCGAGCAGCGCGGCGAGCAGCGTGGTCTTGCCGGTGCCGCCGGCGCCCGTGATGAGCAGGTTCTCGCGCGCGTGCACCGCCGCACGGAGCGCCTGCTCGTGTTCGGCATCGAGCATGCCGGAGCGAGCGAGCGCCGCGAGCCGCAGTCCACCCGCCCGCGGGATGCGAATGGACAGCAGTGTGCCGGCGGCCGACACGGGCGGTAGCACGGCGTGCACTCGGATGCCTCGTCCGAGCCGCACATCGACGGCGGGCGTCGCCTCGTCGATGTGGCGACCGCCGCGAGCGATGAGCCGCACGGCCAGTGCGCGCACCTCGCCCTCGTCGGCCCGCCAGCTCGACGCGTGTTCGGGACCCGCTCCCCGATCGATCCAGAGCCCTGCAGCTCCGTTGACGAACAGGTCGGTCACCTCACCTTCGGCCGCGTACCGAGCGAGCGGCCCGAGCTCGGAGAAGTCGTGCCCGGCCAGTGGCGGCGCAACAGGTTCGCCGGCCGGGACGCCGCCGATCGCGACCCGGCCGCCCTCGGTCCGCGTCGCCTCGAACGACTCGCCACCCGGGACTGGAGCACCCGCCTCCGAGACGCCCGGAGCCCCGAACGGCGGCAGTGGGCGAAGCAGTCTGGCCCCCGTGCCGAGTCCGACCGGATCGTCCGCTCCCGGTTCGGGCCGACGCTCGGTCGGGGCGGGCGGGCGCGGCGGCTCCCACGAGGGGGTGGCGACGAACGGGACGGCGGGCATGACACCGACGGTACGAACCGGGGCCATGCCCGCGGCATCCGTTCACCTTGTGAAAGAGAAAGAGCCTCCCCCACGCCGTTGTGGAGGAGGACTCGATCTTGCAGCGCCGCTCGAGAGCGGCACCCCTTAACGAAAGGGGGCGGCACCCATTGGGGGGAACAGGTGCCGCCTCGGCAGCGCAAGGATTGGGGGGAATCACGAGCGCTGCAGGCCACGAAAACGATGTTCGGGCGGTATTCAGCATAAGGCCTACGAATGCATGCGCAAGTACTTTTTGTCCTCATTTGTGCGGACACACAGATTTCTCTGCGCAAAGGCACAGTAACGCCGGGTTCTCCACAATGAAAGGAGGTTCGACGCACTCCGTCACGCACGAGTCGTCGCCCCCGCATGGGGCAGGTAGGGTGCTCTTGGGGCAGGCGACCCACCGATGATCCATATCGCGAAGGAGCGACTGAAGAACCATGACCGTTCAGATCGATCACGCGCTCGAGGAGATCAGGCGATTCCGCCCGAGCCCCGAGTTCGCCGCCAATGCCGTTGCCGACGCCGGCCTCTACGAAGCCGCACAGGCAGATCGCGTCGCGTTCTGGGCCGACCAGTCGCGCGACCTGCTGCAGTGGGACAAGCCCTTCACCAAGACCCTCGACTGGACCAACCCGCCGTTCGCGAAGTGGTTCGAGGACGGCGAGCTGAACGTCGCCGTCAACTGCCTCGACCGCCATGTCGAAGCCGGCAACGGCGACCGCGTCGCGCTGCACTGGGTCGGCGAGCCCGGCGACACCCGCGACATCACCTACGCCGAACTCACCGCCGAGGTCAAGCGCGCCGCGAACGTGCTCACCGACCTCGGCGTCGGTTCGGGCGACCGCGTCGCCATCTACCTGCCGATGATCCCCGAGGCCGTCGTCTCGATGCTGGCGGTCGCCCGCATCGGCGCGATCCACTCGGTCGTGTTCGGCGGCTTCAGCGCCGACAGCCTCGCCTCGCGCATCGACGACGCCGAGGCATCCCTCGTCATCACCGCCGACGGCGGCTACCGCAAGGGCAAGGTGTTCCCGCTGAAGCCCGTCGTCGACGACGCCCTGACGAAGTCGGTCGGCGGCAGCGTGCGCAACGTGCTCGTCGTGCGTCGCGGCGAGAACGAGGTCGAGTGGGCCGACGGGCGCGACCTGTGGTGGCACGAGACGGTGGCCACCGCGTCATCCGAGCACGAGGCCGCGTCGTTCGAGGCCGAGCACCCGCTGTTCATCCTCTACACCTCGGGCACGACCGGAAAGCCGAAGGGCATCCTGCACACGAGCGGCGGCTACCTCACCCAGGCCGCGTTCACGCATCGGAACGTGTTCGACCTGCACCCCGAGACCGACGTCTACTGGTGCACGGCCGACGTCGGCTGGATCACCGGCCACTCGTACGTCGTCTACGGGCCCCTCGCGAACGGTGCGACGCAGGTGCTCTACGAGGGCACCCCCGACACGCCGCACCCCGGCCGCTGGTGGGAGATCGTCGAGCAGTACAAGGTGTCGATCCTGTACACGGCGCCCACCGCCATCCGCTCGTTCATGAAGCTCGGCCGGCAGATCCCCCACGCGTTCAACCTGCGTTCGCTGCGGCTGCTCGGGTCGGTCGGCGAGCCCATCAACCCCGAGGCGTGGATCTGGTACCGCCACGTCATCGGCGGCGGCTCGATCCCCGTGGTCGACACGTGGTGGCAGACCGAGACGGGCGCGATCATGATCTCGGCGCTGCCCGGCGTGACCGACCTGAAGCCCGGCAGCGCGCAGGTGGCCGTGCCCGGAATCACGATCGACATCCTCGCCGACGACGGCACCCCCGTCGAGGGTGAGGACGGCGGCCTGCTCGTCATCACCGAGCCGTGGCCGTCGATGCTCCGCGGCATCTGGGGCGACCCCGAGCGCTTCCAGGAGACGTACTGGGAGAAGTTCGGCGACAAGTACTTCGCCGGCGACGGTGCGCGCCGCGATGCCGACGGCGACATCTGGCTGCTCGGCCGCGTCGACGACGTCATGAACGTGTCGGGCCACCGCCTCTCGACCGCCGAGATCGAGTCCTCCCTCGTCGCGCACCCCTGGACCGCCGAGGCCGCCGTCGTCGGCGCGGCCGACGAGACCACGGGCCAGGCCGTCGTCGCGTTCGTGATCCTCAAGGCCAGCCAGGCCGCGCAGGTCACCGACGTGGCCGCGGCGAGCGAAGAGCTGCGCAAGCACGTCGCTGGCCAGATCGGCGCGATCGCGCGTCCTCGTCAGGTCTTCATCGTGAACGAACTGCCGAAGACCCGCTCGGGCAAGATCATGCGGCGCCTGCTGCGCGATCTCGCCGAGGGCCGAGAGGTCGGCGACACCACGACCCTCGCCGACACGTCGATCATGCAGGTCATCAGCGACCAGGTGAAGTAGGCGTCAGCCACGGACGACGGATGCCGCGGCGGGAGCGATCCCGACGCGGCATCCGTCGTTCACGGCTCGCCGCGGTCGGTTCGCGCTGCTGCGCCGGCGAGGGCGCGCGCCTCGAGTCCGAGGTCGGGGTGGTCGACGAAGATCCCGTCGACGCCGGTCGCGAGCACGGCCGAGAACGCGCCGTGCCAGTCGCCCCACGTGGCCTTGCCCTTGCCCCGCCGGTACGGCGACGGGAGGAAGCGATTCTCGGGCCGGAGGGTCCAGGTGAAGACCTCGAGGCCCGCCCCGTGGGCGGCGGCCACCAGGTCGGCGCCCACGAGCGGCCGGAGGACCCGCCCGTCGGACCGGGGGGCGCTCGGCCTCCCGAGCAGGCGCGGGACGCCGACGCTGACCCCATCGAACCGGCCGGCGAGCGACCGCAGCCCGCCATCGGTCACGAACGAGTCGTACGCGGGCGCAGCGGAGCCGTCGATTCGCGCGAGATCCGCTGGCGCACCGGAGCCCTCGACGAGCAGCACCCGGGAACCACGGATGCCTCGGGCCCCGAGTTCGTCGAGCACGGTCGGTTCGAACGCCTCCATGACCAGGCGCTCGTCGCCGATGCCCCATCCGGCGGCGTCGAGCTCGGCCGCGAAGAGCTCGTCGAGCGGTAGGCCGATCGAGGCGAAGTGGCTCGCGTGCTTGAACTCCGCGACCATGCGCAGGAGACGGCCCCGCTCGTCGGCGGCCCGATCGATGATCTCGAACAGGTCGCGTAACCGGATCACCGGGTAGCGGTCGTCGAAGCTCGCGCTCGTGTGGCGCAGCGCGCCGAGGCGCTCCCTGGCCCGGAGGGTCGCGAGCTCGGCCCAGGTGAAGTCCTCGGTGAACCAGCCGGTGAGCGGGGTGCCGTCGATCGACCGGGTCGTGCGGCGTCCGGCGAACTCCGGCCGGGCGGCGACATCCGTCGTGCCCGAGATCTCGTTCTCGTGGCGCAGCACGAGCACGCCGTCGCGCGTGGCCACGAGGTCGGGCTCGACCGCATCGGCGCCAAGGGCGAACGCGAGTTCGTACGCCGATCTGGTGTGCTCGGGACGGTACCCGGAGGCGCCCCGGTGACCGATGACGAGCGGATTCGGCTGGCGTTCGTCCGGCATGCGCCTCAGCGTAACCGCCGTGACCGGCGCCGACGGTGGAAATCCGCGTGAATTCACGGCATCGTCACGGAATTCACCGGATAGATTGGATGTTGCACCGGATGCAGCATCCGACCCATTCCCCCGCACCGACGACAGCCGAAAGCAGAGGAACACCATGGCTCTCGACAATCCCGCCTTCTCGCGGAACTCCGCCTTCTCATCGCAGGGAGCCCAGGCTGTCGCGCAAGACGTCTCGGCACAGCAGCTGCACGAGATGTACAACCAGCCCGCGACGCTGCCCGACCGCGAGGTCATGACCGTCGAGAACACCATCTCGAAGACCGTCGCCGCCTTCGCCGTGTTGGTCGTCGCCGCCGCGATCGGCTGGGTCCTGACGCCCACCATGCCGGCGCTCTTCTGGATCGCGTCGATCATCGGCTTCGTGCTCGCGCTCGTCAACATCTTCAAGAAGGAGCCGTCGCCGGCGCTCATCCTCGCGTACGCGGGTGCGCAGGGCATCTTCATCGGCGGCATCTCGCAGATCTACGAGGGCATGTACTCGGGCATCGTCGCGCAGGCCGTCATCGGCACGCTCGTCGTGTTCGGCGTGACGCTCGCGCTCTTCGCGAGCGGCAAGATCCGCGCTTCGAAGAAGGCCACCAAGGTCTTCCTCATCGCGATGGTCGGCTACCTCGTGTTCTCCGTCATCAACATGATCCTCATGTGGACCGGCGTCAACGACGACCCGTGGGGCCTTCGCGGCGCTGAGATCGCCGGCATCCCGCTCGGCCTCGTCATCGGCGTGCTCGTGATCATCATGGCCGCGTACTCCCTGGTGCTCGACTTCGACCTGATCCAGCAGGGCGTGCGCAACCGCGCACCCAAGAAGTACGGCTGGACCGGCGCCTTCGGCATCATGGTCACCGTCATCTGGCTCTACCTCGAGATCCTCCGGTTCATCGCCATCGCGCGCGACTAGCACTCGACCCGCCTCAACGAACGGGGTCGCCTTCGGGCGGCCCCGTTCGTCGTTCTGCGGCGCAGGACGGGAGCGGGGCGGATGCCGCGTGCTGCGACATCCGCCCCTCGGTCGTGCTCGTGGACCGCGGGCGCTACAGCCCGAGTGAGGCGAGCGAGTCGCGGATCGCCTTGGCCGAGATATCGAGCAGCCTCGCCTCGTCGTCGGACATCGGCGCCTCGGCGATCGGGAACGCGCCCTCGCCGCCGACGATGCTCGGGATCGACAGCGCGACGCCATCGAGGCCGCGGATGCCGCTCAGCACCGTGCTGACCGGCAGGACAGCGCGCTCGTCGTTGACGATCGCCTCGACGATGCGGGCTCCGGCGAGGCCGATGGCGTAGTTCGTCGCCCCCTTGCCCTTGATGACCGTGTAGGCGGCGTTGCGCACCTCGTCGGCGATCTGGTCGAGCTCCGGCAGGGTGAACGGCTCGCCGCCCCGCCAGTCGAGGATCGGCACGGGCCCGATGCCCGCCTGCGACCACAACGGGAACTCGGTGTCGCCGTGCTCGCCGACGATGGCGGCATGCACGCTCGACGTCGAGACGCCGGCGCGCTTCGCGAGCAGCCAGCGCAGGCGCGACGTGTCGAGCACCGTGCCCGAGCCGAAGATGCGGTTCGCGGGCAGCCCGGAGATGCGCTGCGCCGCGACCGTCATGACGTCGACCGGGTTGGTCACGAGCACGTAGATCGCGTCGGGCGCGCGCTCGAGCAGGTTCGGCAGCAGGTTCTCGAGGATCCGCACGTTCGTGCCCGCGAGGTCGAGTCGCGTCTGGCCCGGCTGCTGCTTCGCGCCGGCCGTGATGACGACGACGTGGGAGCCCTCGACGACGCCGAGGTCGGCGCCGCCGCTCACGCTCGCCCCGGTGAACTGGGTACCGTGCGCGAGGTCGAGCACCTCGGCCTCGACCTTCTCGCGGGCGATGTCGTACAGTGCGACCTCGCTCGCGGCTCCCCTGATGAGCGTGGCGTAGGCGAGGCTGGTGCCCACACTTCCGGCTCCGACGACGGTGACCTTGGCATTCTCGACGACATTCACCCTTCCCATCCTGCCGTCAACGGCGACGAATGTCAGGAGCGAGCATCGGAATGCCGGATGAACGACGAACGGCCGCCCGAGGGCGGCCGTTCGTTCGCGATCAGGGAGCGATCACTCCCACTCGATGGTTCCCGGCGGCTTCGACGTGACGTCGAGCACGACCCGGTTGACCTCGGGCACCTCGTTGGTGATGCGGTTCGAGATGCGCGCGAGCACGTCGTACGGAAGGCGGGTCCAGTCGGCGGTCATCGCGTCTTCGGAGCTCACGGGGCGCAGCACGATCGGGTGGCCGTACGTGCGGCCGTCGCCCTGCACGCCCACCGAGCGCACGTCGGCGAGGAGCACGACGGGGCACTGCCAGATCTCCTGGTCGAGGCCCGCGTTCGTCAGCTCTTCGCGCGCGATCGCATCGGCCTGGCGGAGCAGATCGAGACGATCACGGGTGACCTCGCCCACGATGCGGATGCCGAGGCCTGGCCCCGGAAACGGCTGGCGCCCGACGATCTCCTCGGGCAGGCCGAGCTCGCGGCCGATGGCGCGCACCTCGTCCTTGAAGAGGGTGCGCAGCGGCTCGACGAGCTCGAACTGCAGGTCTTCGGGCAGGCCGCCCACATTGTGGTGGCTCTTGATGTTCGCGGTGCCGGTGCCGCCGCCGGACTCGACCACGTCGGGGTAGAGCGTGCCCTGCACGAGGAACTTGATGGGCTGGCCGTCGGCCGCCGCCTCGGCGATGAGGTCGCGCTCGGCCTGCTCGAACGCGCGGATGAACTCGCGCCCGATGATCTTGCGCTTCTGCTCGGGGTCGGTGACCCCGGCGAGGGCATCGAGGAAGGTGTCGACCGCGTCGATCGTGACGAGGCGCACGCCGGTGGCGGCCACGTAGTCCTGCTGCACCTGCTCGCGCTCGCCCTGCCGCAGGAGCCCGTGGTCGACGAACACGGCCGTGAGCTGGTCGCCGACGGCCTCCTGCACGAGGGCCGTGGAGACGGCGGAGTCGACGCCGCCAGACAGCGCGGAGATGACGCGCGCCGAACCCACCTGCTCGCGGATGCGAGCGACCTGCTCGGCGATGACGTTGCCAGAGTTCCAGTCGGCGGGGATGCCGGCCGCGCGGTGCAGGAAGTTCTCGATGACGTTCTGGCCGAACTCGGAGTGCTTGACCTCGGGGTGCCACTGCACGCCGTAGAAGCCCTGCTCGTCGTTCGCGAACGCCGCGACGGGGGTGGTGGCCGTCGACGCGAGCACCTCGAAGCCGTCGGGTGCGACCGCGACCGAGTCGCCGTGGCTCATCCAGACGACCTGGTGCTCCGGCTGCCCGCCGAGGAGCGAGTTGTCGTCGTCGGTGCGCAGCGTCGTCTCGGTGGCGCCGTACTCACGGTGGCCGGTGTGCGCGACCTCGCCGCCGAGCTGCTGGGCCATGACCTGGAAGCCGTAGCAGATGCCGAGCGTCGGCACGCCGAGCTGCAGGATGCCCTCGTCGAGCGACGGGGCGCCTGCTTCGTACACCGACGACGGCCCACCGGAGAGCACGATGCCGATCGGGTTGCGGGCACGCACCTCCTCGGCCGTGATCGTGTGCGGCACGATCTCGGAGTAGACGGATGCCTCGCGCACGCGTCGGGCGATCAGCTGCGCGTACTGCGCGCCGAAGTCGACGACGAGGACTGGGCGCTGCTCGGTGGGCTGGTCGGTCACGGCTGGGCCTCCACTGGGTCGGCGTCGGATGCGGGGATGGTGGGCGCCGCGGCCTCACGGGCCTCGCGCTGGTCGAGGTAGCCGGTCACCTGACGGGCGATGCGCACCTCGAGGAAGAACGAGAGGAATGGGATGATGCCGCCGAGGGCGATGAGCAGGAACCGCGAGAACGGCCACCGCATGAGGCTCCAGAGCCGGAAGTCGCTGAACAGGTAGAGCACGTAGAACCAGCCGTGCGCGATCAGGATGCCGGTGGAGAGGTTCACGCCCTCGCCCGTGGAGACGAGCCCTGCAGGCGTCTCGACGACGGGTGCGAGCGTGAGGAAGCCGGCGGGACCGAACCCGAAGAGCTCGTAGTGGAACACGTACTTCAGGAGCATCTCGGCGCAGAGCAGCAGCAGCATCACGCCGGTGATGACCGAGGTGACCTTGTAGAGCTTCAGCGCCCCGCGAATGCGCGGCAGATCGGCGGATTTCGGCTCGAGGGGCATGCGTCCAGTCTACGCGGACTCGGTCGGCACAACCGACGCGCCGGCGGCCGCAGCGGCGGCCTCCTCGGCCTCCTGCGCCTCGCGCTCGACGGCGTCGCGCACGAGCCGGTACCAGAGGTACACCGCGAAGCCCGCGAACACGACCCACTCGACGGCGTAGAAGACGTTCAGCCAGTTCAGCTCGAACGTGTGCTCGGGAGGCGGCGAGGCGATCGGGGCGAGGCCGGGCGCGGCATCGGTCGCCGTGACGTACCCGAAGTAGACCGGGCGGTCATCGTAGTCGGCCCACACGTTGATGAGCTGGGCGACCGCGACCGTGGTCATCGCGAACGGGTCGCCGTCCTCGTCGGGGGCGATGGGGGCCTCGCTCGGCAGGAATCGCCCGACGATCTGCGCGACGGACCCGTCGGCCGCGGCGTCGAACGCGTCTGCGGCGCCCTGCGCGGTGTCGCGGTCGGCCGCCCAGCCGATGGCGACGGGCAGGCCGCCCGGCGCGGCATCCGTCACCTCGAGGTGCGCGACCACCCAGTAGCCGGCGACGCCGTCATTGAGGCGCCCCTCGACGAGCACGGTGTCGCCCGGGACGAACGTGCCGTGCACCTCGACGCGCTGGGCGGTCGCGACCTGCTCGGTCGGCGTGTCCGGCTGCACGAGGTCGCCGAAGGGCAGCACCTCCTCGGTCGGTCGCTCGGTCGTCGTGGACTGCTCCACGGCACGTTCGATCTGCCACTGCCCGAGCAGGGCGAAGCCGGCCGCGACCGCGAGGGCGAAGAGGAGCGCGAGCACCCACCTGGGGCGCAACATCATCTGCAGCATCAGGCGTGGGCGCCCTCATGGACTCCGTCGCAGGCCGCGCGGAACGCCGTCTGGATGCCCTCGGTCGGGCCGACCGCGACGGCTCGGCGGACCTCGACCATTTCACGGACTCCTCGACTCGGCTGCACATACCAGTCTACGCGCGGGGCGGACGGGCGAGAACCAGCCCGCGGGTGGCGGGGAGGGCTGCAGACGCAGCAGAGGGGGCGCCTCGCGGCGCCCCCTCAGTGTCGTGTTCGCGTCGTGCTACGCGGACTGTCCTGCGCGACGACGCGCGAGGACCGTGAGCGCCACGCCTGCGGCGACGACGAGGCCGCCGAGGGCCGCGAAGCCCGCGCCCTCGAAGCCGGTCGCGGCGAGTGCGCCTGCGGGTGCCGCTTCGCCGCCGGGCGTCACTTCGGAGGGCACGACCGGGGCGGGCAGGAAGGAGTACTCGACGCCGTTGAACGTGATGGTCTCGACGGTTGCAGGCTGCTCGGCCTGAACGCCGAAGGCGAGCACGGTGACCGAGCCGACGCCCTCGATGGCCTCGATGAGGTCACCCAGCACCACCGGGGTGTTCGCGGCGATGGCGGGCGAGATCGCCTTGCTCGACACCCACAGGGCGTCGAGGCCGAAGCCGGCGTCGGGGGTGGCCGGCCGCAGGGTCGTGAAGGTGTTCTCGGCTCCGAAGAAGATCGGGACCTGGTACGAGACGCTTCCGCTCGCGACGACCACACCGGCGGAGCCGATGAGCGATGCCAGGTCGGCGTCGACGATCGGCTCGGCGAGACCGTTGATGATCTGAGACTTCGTGCCGATGCCGAGCTCGAGGCCCGCACCGGTCACGGCGAACGCGGGCGTCGCGTTCTCGTAACCCTCGTGCCAGCCCGGGTAGGTGGACTCGTCGGGGCGGATCTCGCCGGCCGTGACGTACACGGTCGAGGTCACGGGGATGTCGGCGACGGAGCGCCAGAACGCGTTGGTCGTTCCGTTCCACGTGAGGCTCTCGACGGTCGCCGGGTCGGTGGAGAGGACGCCGAAGCCGGAGTACGCGACCGTGCCGGCCGCGTCGAGCGCGGCGAGGATGTCGCTCAGCGCCGTGGGGGTGTTCGCGGCGATCGCGCCGAGCGGCCGGCTCGAGACCCACTCGTCGGTGAGCGCGTAGTCGCCATCGGCTTCGGTCGAGGGGGTCCCCGGGCGGAGGGTCGACCATCCGCCGTTCCAGGTGACGGGCACCTGGAGGTACGTCTCACCCTCAAGGACGACCGTCTCGGAGGACGTGATGAGGCTGCCGAGGTCCGTGCCGGTGATCGGCAGACCGGGCGCGCCGCTCGCAACGAGACCGTTCAGCACCTGGGAGTCCACGCCGCCGAGGCCGAGCTCGAGCCCGTCCCAGCGGAGGGCGAAGGCGGGCTCCGCGTTGACGTAGCCCTCGTGCCAGCCGAGGTAGCTGGATTCGTTGGGCGCGATTCCCGTGACGAACTCGATGTCCGCCGCGTTCGCGGGGGCCGCGGCGAGTGCGCCGGACAACGCGAGTGCGCCGAGCGTGACGCCCGCGAACCCACGAGTGATGTGAGTCATTCTCATTGATGTTCCCTCGAAGACATGGAGAACGTCGCCGAGGTCGGCGACGACGACGTCAGCCTACGGTCCGTGCGAGCGGAAACTGACGGATCTCTCCGCTTCACCCCCTGAAACCCCCCGTACTGGGGCATCAGGGGGATCGGGGGCATCACCGACGCGCACCGCGCGCGCCTTCGACATCAGCTCGGGAGATGCGCGTTGGCGACCTCTGCTCAGTCCACCTTGACGATGTCGGGCGCGCCGAGGCGCACGCGGTCGGCGGACTCGTCGTCGGGCTGCAGCTGCGACTCCCGCTCGGCGGCGACGCGCTCGAGATAGCGCTCGACCTCGAGCTGCTCTCGCTCGGCGTCCCAGCCGAGCACGCCGGCCATGAGCTTCGCGGCCACCGGCGCGGCGGACACGCCGCGGTCCCACGCCTCGATCGAGATGCGCGTGCGCCTCGCGAGCACGTCGTCGAGGTGCAGCGCACCCTCGTGGGATGCCGCGTACACGACCTCGGCGCCGAGGTAGTCGTCGGCCCCGGGCAGGGGCTCGCCGAGCGAGGCATCCGCCCTGATCAGGTCGAGCAGTTCGTCGGTCAGGGTGCCGTAGCGGTTGAGCAGGTGCTCGATGCGCACCTTGTGCACGTCGAACGCTCGCGCGATCTTGCTGCGCTTGTTCCACGCCGCCTGGTACCCCTCGGCGCCGAGCAGGGCGATGTCCTGCGTCGTGGAGGCCGGCACGCGCCCGTCGAGCGCGTCGGCCGCGGCGTCGATCGCGTCCTTCGCCATGACGCGGTAGGTCGTCCACTTGCCGCCCGCGACCACGACGAGGCCCGGCACGGTGTGCGCGACGATGTGCTCGCGCGACAGCTTCGACGTCTGATCGCTCTCGCCGGCGAGCAGCGGACGCAGGCCCGCGTAGACGCCCTCGACGTCCTCGCGCGTGAGCGGGATCGCGAGCACGGCGTTCACGTGCTCGAGCAGGTAGTCGATGTCCGCCGCTGTCGCCGCCGGGTGCGCCTTGTCGAGGTTCCAGTCGGTGTCGGTCGTGCCGATGAGCCAGTGCCGACCCCACGGGATCACGAACAGCACGCTCTTCTCGGTGCGGAAGATCATGCCCATCGCCGACTGGATGCGGTCGCGCGGCACCAGGAGGTGGATGCCCTTGGACGCCCGCACCTTGAACGTGCCGCGCTCGCCGACCATGCGCTGCGTGTCATCGGTCCAGACGCCGGTCGCGTTCACGACCTGCTTGGCGCGGATCTCGAAGTGCTCGTCGTTCTGCAGGTCGTGCGCCTTGACGCCGACCACCCGCTCGCCCACCTTGATGAAGCCCTCGACCTTGACGCGCGAGGCGACATGCGCGCCGTACGACGAGGCGGTGCGGGCGACGGATGCCACGTACCGCGCGTCGTCGACCTGCGCGTCGTAGTACGTGAGCCCGCCGATGAGTGCGTCGTTCGAGAGCGACGGGATCGCGCGCATCACCTGGCGCTTCGAGAGGTGACGGTGGTGCGGCACGCCGGGCGGACGCCCGCCGGAGTAGCTGAAGACGTCGTAGAGCAGCATGCCCGCGCCGATGTAGACGCGCTCGACGAAGCGCTTCTTCAGGGGGTAGAGGAAGCGCACGGGCTTCACGAGGTGCGGCGCGATGCGCTGCAGCAGCAGGCCGCGTTCGATCAGCGCCTCGCGCACGAGGCGGAAGTCGAGCTGTTCGAGGTAGCGGATGCCGCCGTGCACGAGCTTGGACGAACGGCTCGACGTGCCAGAGGCCCAGTCGCGCGCCTCGAGCAGGCCGGTCGACAGCCCTCGGGTGACGGCGTCGAGCGCCGAGCCGGTGCCGACGATGCCGCCGCCGACGACGAGGATGTCGAGTTCCTTCTCCTTCAGCCGTGCGATCGCCGCTGCCCGCTCCTCGGGACCGAGCTTCGTCGATCGGGCCACGGATGCCGGGGCATCCTGACTCGACGCACTCGCCTCCGGCGCGGCCTTCGCCGCAGCCGGACGTCCACCACCGGCCGAGGCCGTCTTCTCTGTCGCCATCGTCGTCCCCATCCCCGCGGTCGCAGATGACGACCGCGTGATCCGATTCCACGCTACCGGAGCGAGGGCCGGATCAGGAGAGAACCGCGGGATCCGATCGCCCGGGCGCCCGATCCGCGCCGACGGGCGGATCAGGCCGACTGGTAGGGCGCGACGACGACCTCGACGCGCTGGAACTCCTTGAGGTCGGAGTACCCGGTCGTGGCCATCGACCGGCGGAGCGCACCGACGAGGTTCGCGCTGCCGTCGGCGGCCGGAGCCGGACCGTAGAGCACCTCTTCGAGCGCGGCGACCTGGCCGACCTGGACGCGTCGTCCGCGCGGGAGCTTGGAGTGGTGCGCCTCGGCGCCCCAGTGGTACCCGCCGCCCGGCGCGTCGGTCGCACGTGCGAGCGCCGCACCGAGCATGACCGCGTCGGCACCGCACGCGATCGCCTTCACGATGTCGCCCGACGTGCCGAGGCCGCCGTCGGCGATGACGTGCACGTAGCGGCCGCCCGACTCGTCGAGGTAGTCGCGGCGCGCGCCCGCGACATCCGCCACCGCGGTGGCCATGGGCGCGTGGATGCCGAGGGTCGCGCGCGTGGTCGACGCGGCGCCGCCGCCGAAGCCGACGAGCACGCCCGCGGCGCCGGTGCGCATGAGGTGCAGCGCGGCCGTGTAGGTGGACGCGCCGCCGACGATGACGGGCACGTCGAGTTCGTAGATGAAGCGCTTGAGGTTCAGCGGCTCCTGGTTCTTCGACACGTGCTCGGCCGACACGGTCGTGCCGCGGATGACGAAGAGGTCGACGCCCGCGGCCACCACGGTGCCGTACAGCTCCTGGGTGCGCTGCGGCGAGAGCGCGCCGGCGACCGTGACGCCGGACGCGCGGATCTCGGCGAGCCGCTCGGTGACGAGTTCGGGCCTGATCGGCTCGGCGTACAGCTGCTGCATGCGCTGCGTGGCCTGCTCGGGTGCGAGGTTGCGGATCTCGGCGAGCACGGGCTCGGGATCTTCGTACCTGGTCCAGAGGCCCTCGAGGTCGAGCACGCCGAGGCCGCCGAGCTGGCCCATCATGATCGCCGTCTTCGGCGACACCACGGAGTCCATGGGGGCGGCGAGGAACGGGATGTCGAACTGGTACGCGTCGATCGACCAGGTCGTCGAGACGTCCTCGGGGTCACGGGTGCGCCTGCTCGGCACGATGGCGATGTCGTCGAATGCGTAGACACGACGTCCGCGCTTGGAGCGGCCGATCTCGATCTCCTGAGTCACCATGACAGCCTATCGAACGGATGCCGGCGGCGAGCGGCGGCGGTCGGCGGGCGCCGCGCGGCGCACCCGCCCCGGCCCACCGTCCGGCGCCGGTCCGCGCGCCCGCGCGCCTCGTCCGGTCAGCGCGCCCGCGCCACGCGCGCCTCGTCCCATACGGGCGCATCGGTCTCCTCGACCCGCCCGTCGGAGCGGAACACCACGAACCGGTCGAAGCTCCTCGTGAACCAGCGGTCGTGCGTGACGGCGAGTACCGTGCCGTCGAAGCGCGAGAGGGCGTCCTCGAGCGCCTCGGCCGACACGAGGTCGAGGTTGTCGGTGGGCTCGTCGAGCAGCAGCAGGGTCGCGCCGGAGAGCTCGAGCAGCAGGATCTGCAGGCGCGCCTGCTGCCCGCCCGAGAGGTCGTCGAACCGCTGGAGCGCCGAGCCGGCGAGCCCGTAGCGATCGAGCGCGGAGCTCGCGGCCTCGCGGGCCATGCCGTCGCGGTTCGCGTCGCCGCGGTGCAGGATGTCGAGCAGCGTGCGTCCGCGGTACTCGGGGTGCTCGTGGTTCTGCGCGAACCAGCCCGGCACGACGCGCGCGCCGAGCACTGCGCGTCCACCGTGCGGCACGCGCGCGAGCGTCTCGCCGACGCTCGTGACATGGCCGAGCGTGCGATCCGGCTCGGTGCCGCCGCCCGCGAGCAGGCGCAGGAAGTGCGACTTGCCCGAGCCGTTCGACCCGAGCACCGCGACCCGGTCGCCGTACCAGACCTCGAGGTCGAACGGCTTCATGAGGCCGGCCAGCTCGAGCTGCTCGCACACCACCGAGCGCTTGCCCGTGCGCGACCCGCGGAGCCGCATCGACACCGCCTGGGCCGGCGGCCGTTCCTCGGGCGGACCGGCGTCCTCGAAGCGTCGGAGCCGCGTCAGCGCGGCCTGGTAGCGCGAGGCCATGCCGTCGTTGTACGTCGCCTTGACCTTGAGGTTGGCCACGAGCGTCTTCAGGGCGACGTGCTGCTCGTCCCACCGACGGCGCAGCTCGTCGAGGCGCTCGAAGCGCTCCTCGCGCGCGGCGTGATACCCGCTGAAGTTGCCGCCGTGCACCCACGCCGTGCTGCCCGCGGCACCAGCCTCGAGCGTCACGATGCGGTCGGCGGCACGCGCGAGGAGCTCGCGGTCGTGCGAGACGAGCAGCACGGTCTTCTGCGTCGCCCGCAGCGCGCCCTCGAGCCAGCGCTTGCCCGGCACGTCGAGCGAGTTGTCGGGCTCGTCGAGCAGCAGCACCTGCTCCGGGCCGCGCAACAGCGCCTCGAGCGCGAGCCGCTTCTGCTCCCCGCCCGACAGCGTCGACAGCCCGCGCCAGCGCGCCCGCTCGAACGGGATCCCGAGCGCGGCGATCGTGCAGTGGTCCCACACGACCTCCTGCTCGTACCCGCCGGCCTCGGCGTACTCGGCGAGCGCGCTCGCGTACCGCATCTGGTTCGTCGTGTCATCCGCCTCGATGAGCGCATTCTCGGATGCCTCGAGCTCGCGTGCCGCGCCGCGGATGCGCGTCGGGGCCACCGACACGAGCAGGCCCGCGACGGTCGACGCGGCATCCTCGGAAACCGGGCCGTCGGCGGCATCCGTCATCGAAGCGCCCTCGGACGGCTGGCGCCCGATGAACTGGTCCATGACGCCGAGCCCGCCGTCGACCTGCACGCTGCCCTCGTCGGGCCGCAGGTCGCCGCGGATGATGCGGAGCAGCGTCGACTTGCCCGCGCCGTTCGCGCCGATGAGCGCCGTCGTGCGCCCGTCGACGACGCGGAACGCGAGGTCGGCGAGCAGCGGCCTGCCGTCGGGCAGGGAGAAGGAGACGCCGTTGACGTCGATGAAACCCATTGGTGATCCGTTTCGCTTCGCGACGTCCGTCATCGAAACGGGTGTCGCGGCGCCGAGGCAGCCGATCAGGATACACGCCAGGCCGACGGCCCGCGACCGTGCGCGCCCTCGGCCGGCATGCCCTCGGCCGGCATGCCCTCCGCCGGCACGTGCCCTCGGCCGGCACGTGCCCTCGCGAACCTCATGGAGCATGCTGGAGGCATGCACCGCATCGAAGCCGACCCGATCGACCTGCTGCGCAGCCGGACGAGCGCGAAGTGGCGCCAGTACGACGCCGACGTGCTGCCGCTGCCCGTCGCCGAGATGGACTACCCGCTCGCCGAGCCGATCGCGACGGCCATGCACCGGGCGATCGACCGCTCCGACACCGGCTACAACGCGGGCCCCGAGGCCGTCGCGCACGCGTTCCAGGGGTTCGCGGCCGACCGCTTCGGCTGGGACCTCGACCCGGGCAGGGTGACCTGCACCGCCGACGTGTCGATGGGCCTCGTCGAGGTGCTCCGCCAGTCGATCTCCCCCGGCGACCGCGTCATCGTGACCTCGCCCATCTATCCGCCCTTCTTCGACCTCGTGACCGAGGCCGGCGGCGTGGTCGAGGAGATCCCGCTGCAAGGCGGCATCCGCGACGGGTGGTCGTTCGACCTGCCGGGCATCGAGGCCGCGTTCGCGTCGGGCGTTCGCGCCATGCTGCTCTGCAACCCGCACAACCCCGTCGGCTGGGTGCCCTCCCGCGACGAGCTGGCGCAACTCGCCGACCTCGCCGCCGGCTTCGGCGCGACGGTCGTGAGCGACGAGGTGCACGGCCCCCTCGCGCAGCCGGCCACGCCCTACACGCCGTTCCTCACGGTCTCGGATGCCGCGCGCGAACACGGCGTCGCCGTGACCGCCGCAACCAAGGCGTTCAACATCGCGGGGCTGAAGGCCGCGCTCATCATCACGGCGAGCGAGCGCGGCGATCGCCTGCGCGATGCGATGCCCTACGAGGTCGCGTGGCGCATGAGCCAGTTCGGCTCGATCGCCACCGTGGCCGCGTTCACCGACGGCGGTCCGTGGCTCGACGGCGTGCTCGGCAGCCTCGACGACAACCGCCGGCTGCTGGCCGACCTGCTCGCCGAGGAGCTCCCCGGCGTCGGCTATCGGGTTCCGGATGCCACCTACCTCGCGTGGCTCGACCTGTCGGCGCTCGGCTGGGGCGACGACCCCGCAGCCGTGGCGCTCGAGCGCGCGAAGGTCGCCCTGATGAGCGGGCCGACGTTCGGCGCCGAGGTCGGACGCGGACATGCGCGCCTGAACTTCGCCTGCTCGCCGGAGGTGCTCGGCGAGGCGATCACGCGCCTCGCCGACGCACGGTGACCGGGTCTACCGCTTGTAGTTCGGCGCCTCGACGACGATCTGCACGTCGTGCGGGTGCGATTCCTTGAGCCCGGCCGCCGTGATGCGCACGAACTTGCCCTTGGCCTTGAGCTCGGCGATGGTGCGGCCGCCGACGTAGAACATCGACTGACGCAGCCCGCCGATGAGCTGGTGCGTCACGGCAGCGACCGAACCGCGGTAGGCGACCTGGCCCTCGATGCCCTCGGGGATGAGCTTGTCGTCACTCGGCACATCTGCCTGGAAGTAGCGGTCCTTGGAGTACGAGGTGTTCTTGCCGCGGGTCTGCATCGCGCCGAGCGAGCCCATGCCCCGGTACAGCTTGAACTGCTTGCCGCCCTGGAACACGACGTCGCCGGGCGACTCGTCGGTGCCCGCGAGCAGCGAACCGATCATGACGGTGTCGGCGCCGGCGACCAGCGCCTTCGCGATGTCGCCCGAGTACTGCAGGCCGCCGTCGGCGATGATCGGCACGCCCGCCTCGCGCGCCGCGAGGTACGACTCGTAGATCGCCGTGATCTGCGGCACGCCGACACCGGCGACGATGCGGGTCGTGCAGATGGAGCCGGGGCCGACGCCGACCTTGACCGCGTCGACGCCCGCGTCGATGAGCGCCTGCGCGCCTTCGCGGGTGGCCGCCTGGCCGCCGATGACGTCGATGTGCTCGAACGTGGGGTCGGACTTGATGCGGCGGACCATCTCGATGACGCCCGCGGAATGGCCGTTGGCGGTGTCGACGACGATCACGTCGACCCCCGCATCGCGCAGGGCCTCCGCGCGCTCCCAGGCGTCACCGAAGAAGCCGATCGCGGCGCCGACGCGCAGGCGGCCCTCTGAGTCCTTCGTGGCGTTCGGGTACTGCTCGGACTTGTCGAAGTCCTTGACCGTGATGAGGCCGGTGAGCCGGCCGGCGTCGTCGACGAGCGGCAGCTTCTCGACCTTGTGCTTCGCGAAGATCGCGAGGGCCTCGTCGGGGTTCATGCCGACCCGGCCCGTGATGAGCGGCGCCTTCGTCATGACATCGGCGACCCTGGTCGTCGGCTTCTCGAACTCGGAGACGAACCGCATGTCGCGGTTCGAGATGATGCCGACGAGGATGCCGTCCGCGTCGACCACCGGCAGGCCGCTGACCCGGTAGGTCGCGCACAGGGCGTCGACCTCGGCCACGGTCGCGTCGGGCGTCGTCGTCACCGGGTTGGAGACCATGCCCGACTCGCTGCGCTTGACGCGGTCGACCATCTCGGCCTGGTCGGCGATCGAGAGATTCCGGTGCAGGATGCCGATGCCGCCCTGCCTGGCCATGGCGATCGCCATGCGCGCCTCGGTCACGGTGTCCATCGCCGCGGAGAGCAGCGGCGTCGCGACGGTGATGCGGCGGGTCAGGCGGGAGCTCGTGTCGGCCTCGCTCGGGATCACGTCGGTGGGCCCGGGGAGCAGCAGCACGTCGTCGTACGTGAGTCCGATGAATCCGAACGGGTCGTGCTGGTCCATTGGGGCGCCCCTTATCGCGTGGTCGGCTTCGAAGTGCACCGCCGCCGGCGCGAAAGGGCCTTGCACGGTGTCTACCGATTCTAAGCGCCCCGGGACGGGAAGTATTCCCCGCGCGCGTCCCGTGCGCGAGAGTTCACCGCGACGGCACGAATGCTGCGTTTCTCACGATTCGGCAGCGGTTCCCGAACGTGGGGGATGCGAAACACGGACGACACACTACGCTCATAACGTCTCCTTCACGGTCGATGGGGCTCCTGTCGCCGTGGTGTCCCAACCTGGAGGTTTCGTGAGATCCCCATCCCCTGCCGTCGCGTACCCACCCGGTCGCATGATCAGGCTGTTCGGCGTCATCCTCGCCGTGACAGCCGCCATGCTCGGCGTCTTCGCACTCTCCGCATCCCCGGCCATGGCGGCCGAGGGCGATCCGTACCGCATCAGCGGCAACGTCCAACTCGACGGCGAACCGCTCGAAGGCGTCGTGCTCGTGATCGACGGGCCGGGGGGTGAACAAGAGGTCGAGACCGACGAGAACGGCCAGTGGCGCGTGAGCGTGCCCGAGAAGGACGACTACACCGTCACGCTCGACGAGGACACCCTTCCCGAGGGCATCGCGGTCGTCGATCCCGAAGACGACAGCCCGAACGAGAAGGACGTCACGGTCGGCGCCGGCGGGCGCGTGACCGTGAACTTCTTCATCGGCGAGGGCGAACGCAACGTCACCAGCATCTGGGATCAGTTCATCCAGCGGTTCGTGCAGGGCCTGAACTTCGGCCTGATGCTCGCGCTCGCGGCCGTCGGCCTGTCGCTCGTGTTCGGCACGACCGGCATCTCCAACTTCGCGCACGGCGAGATGGTCACGTTCGGCGCCGTCGCGGCATCCTTCCTGGTCAGCGCCGGGTCGATGGCACTGCCGCTCTGGATCGGCCTTCCGCTCGCCGTCGTGCTGAGCGCGGGGCTGGGGCTCCTGCTCGACGTGATCCTCTGGCGACCGCTGCGGCGCAAGCGCGTCGGCGTCGTGCAGCTCATGATCGTGAGCATCGGCCTCTCGCTCGCCATGCGCTACACCTTCCAGTTCTTCATCGGCGGCGGCACCACGCAGCTGCCGTACGCGACGGCTCCGAAGATGTCGTTCGGGCCGGTCCAGCTCAGCGGCATCGACATCGCGTCGATCGCGATCTCGATCATCGTGATCGTCGGCTTCGCGATCTGGCTCACGCGCTCCCGGCTCGGCAAGGCCACGCGCGCCATCAGCGACAACCCGTCGCTCGCCTCCGCATCCGGCATCGACGTGGACCACGTCGTGCGCGTCGTCTGGATCATCGCGGGCGCGCTCGCGGGCCTCGCCGGCATCCTGTACGCGTACTACCGACCGGGCATCAAGTGGGACATGGGCGCGCAGGTGCTGCTGCTCATGTTCGCCGCGGTCACCCTCGGCGGTCTCGGCACGGCGTACGGCGCGCTCATCGGCTCGCTCATCGTGGGCGTGATCGTCGAGGTTTCCGGCCTCTGGATCCCCGACGACCTCAAGTACGCGGGTGCCCTCGTCATCCTCATCGTCATCCTGCTGTTCCGGCCACAGGGCATCCTGGGCCGACGAGAGAGAATCGGTTAGGCGCGCATCATGGACTGGATTCAGATCTTCTCCAATACGGCATCGTCGATCCTCAGCCCCGCCACGATCGGCTACGCGCTCGCGGCCCTCGGCCTCGCGGTGCACTTCGGGTACGCGGGCCTGCTCAACATGGGCATCGCCGGCTTCATGGCCATCGGCGCCTACGGCTACGCGATCTCGATTCTGACGTTCGACCTGCCCTGGTGGCTGGCCGCGATCATCGGCCTCGCGGCATCGGCGGTCTTTGCCCTCATCCTCGGTGTGCCGACGCTGCGACTGCGGGGCGACTACCTCGCCATCGTGACCATCGCGGCCGCCGAGGTCGTACGCCTGCTGTTCCTGACGACGGCGTTCGACGACGTCACCGGCTCGGCCGACGGCCTCAGCGGGTATCACCAGAGCTTCCGCGACTCCAACCCGATCCCCGAAGGCACCTACGGCTTCGGTCCGTGGGTCTACAACGCGAACGACTGGTGGGTCCGCATCCTCGGCCTGGCCACGCTCGCGATCGCCGTGCTCGTCGTCTGGATGCTCATGCGCAGCCCGTGGGGCCGCGTGCTCAAGGGCATCCGCGAAGACGAGGACGCGGTGCGCGCCCTCGGCAAGAACGCATTCGCCTACAAGCTGCAGGCGCTCGTGCTCGGCGGCGTCCTCGCCGCGGCCGGCGGCATCGTCTACGCACTGCCCTCCGCGGTCAGCCCAGGCGTGTACGTGACCTCGCTCACGTTCTTCGTCTGGACGGCCCTCCTGCTCGGCGGCGCGGCGACGGTCTTCGGACCGCTGCTCGGCTCGCTCATCTTCTGGGTGCTGCAGACCTTCCTCAGCAACTTCCTACCCGCCCTCGTGGCGGCCGGCGTGCTGCCGTTCATGACGCAGATCCAGGCGGGCACCCTGCGCTTCATCCTCGTGGGTGTCGCGCTCATGCTGCTCGTGATCTTCATGCCGCAGGGTCTCCTCGGCAACAAGAAGGAGCTGACCTTTGTCAAGTGAGATCCCGGCTCCCACCGAGCCCACGACGGATGCGTCGGTCGACACGTCGACCGGTGCCGCCCCCGTCCCCCGCCCCAAGACGACGGGTCTGCACGTCGGCGACGCCAAGCCGGGCGTCGCCAAGGTCGACCCGATCATCATCGCCGACGGCGTACGTCGCACGTTCGGCGGCCTCACCGCCGTCGACGTCGAGCACCTCGAGATCCCGCGCGGCGCCATCACGGCCCTCATCGGTCCGAACGGCGCCGGCAAGACCACGCTGTTCAACCTGCTGACCGGGTTCGACAAGCCCAACGAGGGCACGTGGACCTTCGACGGCCGCTCGCTCTCGGGCGTGCCGGCCTTCAAGGTCGCCCGCATGGGCCAGGTGCGCACGTTCCAGCTCACGAAGGCGCTCGGCCTGCTCACGGTGCTCGACAACATGAAGCTCGGCGCCAAGGGCCAGCGCGGCGAACGCTTCTGGCAGAGCCTGATCCCCGCCGCCTGGCGCGGACAGGACACCCAGATCGAGAAGCGCGCGATGGGCCTGCTCGCCAAGTTCAAGCTCGACACCAAGGCCGGCGACTTCGCCGCCAGTCTGTCGGGCGGTCAGCGCAAGCTGCTCGAGATGGCGCGGGCACTCATGAGCGAGCCCAAGCTCGTCATGCTCGACGAGCCGATGGCCGGCGTCAACCCGGCGCTCACGCAGTCACTCCTCGACCACATCCTCGACCTGAAGGACGAGGGCATGACCGTGCTCTTCGTCGAGCACGACATGCACATGGTCCGCCACATCGCGGACTGGGTGGTCGTCATGGCCGAGGGCCGCGTGGTCGCCGAAGGCGACCCGTACACCGTCATGCAGGATCCCGCCGTCATCGACGCCTACCTCGGCGCGCACCAGGAGCTCGACCTCGGCGTCGTGACCGGTCGTGTGACCGCGGAGGAGGCGGACCCGACGACGGATGCCTCGGCATCCGTGTCGGTCGACGCGGAGGAACTCGCGAACGCGGGCATCGCCGAGGCCGAAGCGGAGTTCGGAGCCGACAGCAAGGAGAAGGACCTGTGAGCAACACGACTGCGACCAGCACGCCCGTCGTCTTCATCGACGATGTGCACGCCGGCTACCTGCCGGGGGTCAACATCCTGAACGGATGCTCCCTCGTCGCCGAACAGGGTGAGCTCATCGGCATCATCGGCCCGAACGGGGCCGGCAAGTCGACCCTGCTCAAGGCGATCTTCGGTCAGGTCAACATCCGGCAGGGCACGGTCTCGCTCGAGGGCGAAGACATCACGGGCCTCAAGGCGAACAAGCTGGTGGCGCGCGGCGTCGGGTTCATCCCCCAGACGAACAACGTGTTCCCGAGCCTGACCATCGAGGAGAACCTGCAGATGGGACTCTTCCAAGCCCCCGGCAAGTACAAGGAACGCCTCGAGTTCGTCACGGGCATCTTCTCGGAGCTCGGCAAGCGTCTGAAGCAACGAGCGGGATCGCTCTCGGGTGGCGAGCGCCAGATGGTCGCCATGAGCCGTGCGCTCATGATGGACCCGAAGGTGCTGCTCCTCGACGAGCCCTCCGCGGGCCTGTCGCCCGTGCGTCAAGACGAGGCGTTCATCCGCGTCTCGGAGATCAACAAGGCGGGCGTGACCTGCATCATGGTCGAGCAGAACGCCAGGCGCTGCCTGCAGATCTGCGACCGCGGCTACGTGCTCGACCAGGGCCGCGACGCCTACACGGGCACCGGCCGCCAGCTGCTGAACGATCCCAAGGTCACCGAGCTCTACCTCGGTACGCTCGGCACCTGAGCCGAGCGGTTCGACGACGAAGGGGCGGATGCTGCGGCATCCGCCCCTTCGTCGTCTCCCCCTCTGCGCCCGCGGCTCGCCAGCCCACCCGTGCTCCGCCCGCACCTCGCCCTGCACTCGTTCGAAACGGCGGATCTCCGATCCGGATCGCCGGAGAAGCCGCGCATCCGTCGGCGCGGCGGATCGTATATCCGCCGTTTCGGACCGTTCCGCTCGCGCCGTGACGTGGTGCACGAGCGGGTCCCGGCGCGGCGCGCGTCGCACGGCGCACAGCGGGCCCCTCGGCGCCCAGCGCGGCCCCCTCGGCGCCCATCCCAGACCCGCGGCGCCCATCCCAGACCCGCGGCGCCCAGCGCGGCCCGTGGCCGTGGCGGTGCACAGCACGACGCTCGCTGCCCCTGACGGCCTTTTGCGGCCGACCCAGCGCGGCCTGCGGTACTCACGCCCGCGCACAGCACCGCCCGACGCACGCAGGACGGCCTGGCCCGCGGCAAGCAGTAACAGCGGCGGCTCCAGCAACAGCGGCGGCTCCAACCACAGCAGACAGCAGACAGCAGACAGCAGACAGCAGACAGCAGACAGCAGACAGCAGACAGCAGACAGCAGACAGCATGTCCGCGAGTCTGCGGCGAAGCCGCCCTGGCACGCAGAAGGGCCCCGGTCCGAAGACCGGGGCCCTTCCGCTGATTACTCGGGGATCAACCCTCGTAGGCGGCGTAGTTGTTGTCGTCGCCGTACTGGTAGATGCCGATCGACGCCTCGGTCGGGTCGCCGACCTCGTCGAAGGTGATCGGGCCGGAGATGCCGTCGTAGTCGGCCGTGCCGCCACCGATGATGATCTCGGCGCACTCGGCGAACGTGGAGCACTTCTCGCCGTCGCCGGAGCCTCCGGAGACCTCGATCAGCTTCTCGGCGATGGCCGCCGAGTCGGTCGAGTTCGCCGCGAGCGAGGCGAGGGCGAGGAGCACGGTGGCGTCGAACGACTCAGCCGCGTAGCTGTAGTCCTCGAGCGCCGGGGTGCCTTCTTCTTCGAGGAACGCGTCGAGCTCACCCGTGAAGTCGGAGATCGAGTCGATCGTCAGACCGGGCAGGGTGCCCTTGGCGCCCGTGAGGGAGCCGGTGGGGAACGCGTCGGCGAAGTTCTTCAGGTTGCCGTCGACGAAGTAGAGCTTGTCGGCCGGGAACGATCCGAAGAGGCTGGGCAGGATGGTCGAGACCTCGTCGAACGTCACCAGTGCGATGGCGTCGGGGTCGGCCGCGAGCACTTCGCTGACCTGGGCGTCGAACGTCGTGTCACCCGTGTTGTACGTGGGTGCGGCGACGACCTCGCCACCGGCGGCCTCGAAGGCCTCGGTGATGTACTTCGCGAGGCCGGTGCCGTACGAGTCGTTCAGCACGATGAGGCCGAGCGTCTGGTTGCCGTCTTCGGCGATCAGGTTGCCGAGGACCTCGCCCTGGAGCACGTCGGACGGAGCCGTACGGAAGTACAGGCCGTTGTCGTCGTACGTCGTGAACGCGTCGGACGTGTTGGCCGGCGAGAACTGGATGACGCCTGCACCGACGACCTGGTCGATGAACTGGAGCGAGGTGCCCGAGGACGCCGCACCGATGATGGCGGAGACGTCTTCGCCGAGAAGGCGGGGGATCTCGGTCTCGTAGGCCTTGTTGTCGGTGTCGCCCGAGTCGCCGTAGACGACGTCGAGGGTCAGCCCGGTGTCGGCCGTGGCGGCGTTGATCTGCGACGTCGCGTAGGCGACGCCGGCCTCTTCGGGCGGGCCGAGGAAGGCCAGGTTGCCGGTCTGCGGCAGCGCCGTGCCGATGGTGAGGGCCAGCTCGTCGCGCTGGCCCGAGCTGTCGTCCGATCCGGAATCGGTCTCGCCGCTCGCGCAGGCGGACAGGAGGAGGGCGCTCGTCGCGGCGACCGCGACCCCTGCCCAGACCTTGCCGCGCGAACGAGCGGGTCGGGACGTGCCGAATACGCTCATGTTGCTCCTTGGGACTGAAGGAAATGTGGTTCAAACCAGCGGGCTGAGGCTCGCCGTTCTGTCACAGTATTCGGCGAGCGGCTCAGTGCAAAGGAATCCCGGTCACAACCCGATAACACTGTCTGAAGTGTTACCTCTCCGTCACATTCCGACCGTCTCGGGGGTGTTTGACGCACGATTCCACCGTTCCCGCCCCCGTTCACCACCCCGATTCGGGGGTGGCGGAGGGGTGAGGATGACGCGCGGTGACGGCGCGCGCACGGCCGCGTCGCGGCATCCGTCGCTCAGGTGAGCTGGACGACCTGGCGTCTCGCGGCACGGGCGCCCCTGAGCAGGTCGAAGGTCAGCACGACGAGGGCGACCCAGACCAGGCCGAAGCCGATCCAGCGCTCGGGCGGCATCGGCTCCTGCAGCACGAAGACGCCCACGAGGAACTGGATGAACGGGGCGAAGTACTGGATGAAGCCCATGTAGATGAGCGGCAGGCGACGCGAGGCCGCGGCGAACATGAGGAGCGGCACCGCGGTCACCGCGCCGGCGCAGAGGAGCAGCACGGTGTGCCACGGGCCGACCGTGCCGAGGGAGAGGCCGGACGTCGACCCGACCACTGCGAGGATCACGATCGCGAGCGGGGTGAGCCACGCGGTCTCGAGCGTGAGGCCGGAGACGGCGTCGACCTTCGGTCCGACGCGCTTCTTGATGAGGCCGTACGTGCCGAACGAGAACGCCAGCAGGAGGGCGATCCACGGCGGCTGGCCGTAGCCGACGGCGAGCACGATCACGGCGACGATCGAGATGCCCACGGCGACCCACTGCGTCGTGTTCAGTCGCTCGCGCAGCACGAGCACGCCGAGGAACACCGTGACGATCGGGTTGATGAAATAGCCGAGCGCGGCCTCGACCACCTGACCGGACACGGCGGCGTACACGTAGGTCTGCCAGTTCACGTAGATGAGCACGCCGGCCAGCCCCATCGTGAGGACGATGCGGCGATCGCGCAGCAGCGCGGTGAACGGACGCCACGCGCGCGTCACGGTGAGCAGCAGCGCGCAGAAGACGAGCGAGAGCACCACGCGCCATCCGACGATCTCGAACGGCCCCGTCGGGGCGAGGGCGATGAAGTAGATCGGCAGGAAGCCCCAGAGCACGTAGGACCCGATCGCGTAGGCGAACCCGGGGCGGCTGACCTCCCCGCCCTTCGATGCCGTGCCGGTAATCGTGGGTTCGGTGCTGGAGGTCACCCGTAAACCGTACGCCCGCCCGATGGGACGTCGGTGCCGCTCGACTGCCGTCCTTCGACGAGATCCGGCCGCCGTCGGTCCCCGGTTCGCCGGATGCCGCAGGCCGCCGCGAACCCGACGGCGCGCGTCCGGCGGCGACGGGTGGCGCCGCAGACGCGACGAGGCCCGGATGCCGTACGGCATCCGGGCCTCGGAAGGTGCGGGTCGACTCAGCGGACGACGACCGCGAGCACGTCGCGAGCCGACAGCACGAGGAAGTCCTCGCCGCCGAACTTGACCTCGGTGCCGCCGTACTTCGAGTAGATCACCTTGTCGCCGACGGCCACGTCGAGCGGAACACGGTTGCCGTTGTCATCGATGCGGCCGGGGCCCACAGCCACGACCTCGCCCTCCTGGGGCTTCTCCTTGGCGGTGTCGGGGATGACCAGACCCGATGCGGTGGTCTGCTCGGCCTCGACCTGCTTGATGACGATGCGATCCTCGAGCGGCTTGATGGAAACCGACACGGTTCACCCCTTCTGTAGATGAAAAACTGTCTCGATGAAGACTTGTTAGCAGCCTCAGAGCGAGAGTGCTAAAACGAGTCTAGGCGCGATTTGGCACTCGTGCAACGTGAGTGCCAACCCTGCGGAACAGGGTGCTAGCGTGGCCGGGTGGACCGCTCCGAGCTCGTCGAACTGCTCTCTCCCGAGGGGCTGCGGCTGCTCGACTCGCTGCCCGAATGGCATGCGAAGGCCGACGTCGTCGCGGCCGTGTCCGACCTGCGCCGACAGGGCCACTCCCCCTCGCTCGTCGCCGCCGTGCTGACCCAGTCGAAGCTCCGGGCCAAGGCCCGGGCCAAGTTCGGCGAGTTCTCGACGCGCATGCTCTTCACGGAGGCCGGCCTCGAGCAGGCGACGCGCCTGCGGGTCGCGGCGCTGCACGCCGGCCGCTTCGCTCGGGCGGGCATCCGTCACGTCGCAGACCTCGGATGCGGCATCGGCGGCGACTCGCTCGCCCTCGCGGCCGTCGACCTCGAGGTCACCGCCGCCGAGGCCGACGAGGTCACCGCGGCGATCGCCGCCTACAACCTCACGCCGTTCGAGCGCGCGCGCGTGCTGCACACCACCGCCGAAGAGGTGCACCTCGGGGGCATCGGCGGCGCCTGGCTCGATCCCGCTCGTCGCGTCACGAGCGGCGGGCGCACCAGGCGGCTCGCGGATGCCGCGGACTACACGCCGAGCCTCGACTTCGCGTTCGGCCTGGCCGACCGCATGGCCGTCGGCGTGAAACTCGGCCCAGGCACCGATCGCGGCGTGATCCCCGCCGGCGCCGAGGCGCAGTGGGTCTCGGTCGGGGGCGACGTCGTCGAGCTCGGCGTCTGGTTCGGTGCCGTCGCGCGCCCCGGCATCCGTCGCGCCGCCCTCATCGTCGGCGAGCACGGTGCCGACGAGCTCACGGCCGCGGCCGACAGCGAGGACGCGCCCGTCGGCCCGCTCGGCGACTACCTCTACGAGCCCGACGGCGCCGTGATCCGCGCGCGCCTCATCGGCGACCTCGCACGAGCGCACGGGGCATGGATGCTCTCGGAGGGCATCGCGTACCTCACGGGCGACACCGCGTTCCAGTCGCCGTTCGCGCAGGGCTTCCGGGTGATCGAACGGCTGCCGGCCGACGAACGCCAACTGCGCCAGGCGCTGCGCGCGCGCGACATCGGAACCCTCGAGATCAAGAAGCGCGGCATCGACGTCGACCCCGCCGCACTTCGCACGAAGCTCAAGCTGCATGGCGCGGCATCCGCGACGCTCATCATGACCCGCGAGGCGGGACGGCACGTCGCCCTGCTCGTCGAACGCCTGCCGCGCGATCCCGCTCAGATCTGAAGCGTGCCGAACACGATCGCGTAGTAACCGATCCAGACGGCCGAGAAGACGAGCCCGCCGACGCCCGTGCCGATCGCGACGAACGCGAGCGTGCGCCCCGTCTCCTCGCGGCGCAGCCCCAGCACCCCGAAGATGATGGCGACGATCGACAGCGGCAGCATCCAGCCGACGAAGAGCGACGCAGCGGCGCCGATCACGCCGAAGACGGCGCCGACCCAGCTGTAGACGCGGCGCTGGGTCTCCTCCTCTTCGACATCGTCGGATGCCTCGGCATACGCCTCCGGCCGGTGCACGATGAGCAACTGGCCCGTCGGCACGGTGCGCAGTTCGCCCGTGTCGAGCGGCGTGTCCCAGTCGCGCGGGGCCACGGCCATCGGCACGGGCGCCCCCTCGGTCGACGGCGCCGCGGCGCGGAGCGCGGACTCGTCGATCGGCCGCGGCGGCGCGTCGACCCCGGACGCCTCACGCGAGGCGTCCGGGACCGGACGAGGCCGAAGCGGTTCTTCGGGGGGCAGCGTCATGCGCTCAGTAGTAGTACGAGTTCGACGCCGACGCGAAGATCAGCGCCCAGAACAGCAGCGAGATCAGGCCGATCGCGACGCCGACGAACCCGAGGATGATGCCGGTGAGCCACATGCCCTTCGCCGCCGGCTCGCGCTTGCGGCCGATGAAGCCGAGCACGACCGCCCCGGCCGGGATGAAGATCTGCATGATGCCGCCGACGAACGGGATGAACACCACGAAGAACCCGACGAGGCCCACGATGCCCGCGATGAGCGAGATGAGGCTGTAGACCGGGGTCGCCTTGGCCGGCGTTGCGGGTGCGCCGTACGCGGCGGCGGGCGAGCCGTACGCGGCTGCGGGCGCACCATACGCGGGCGGCGGCACTGGTGTGCCGTAGGCGGGCGGCGGCACGGGCGCCCCGTACGCGGGCGGCGCAGCAGGCGGCGTGCTCCCGTAGGGCTGCGCGCCGGCGGCGGGATCCGTGGCACCGTACGCGGGCGGTGCCGGCGGAGCCGGAGGTTCGGGCGCCGCCGGCGGCTCGGGAGCGGCCGGGGGCTCGGGCGCCGCCGGCGGTGTCGGGGCGCTCGGCACCTCAGGCACCTCGGGCGCGCTCGGCACGTCGGGCGTCGACGCCGTGGGGTCGGACCCCTCGGCGGGGATCTTCGGATCGCTCATGGTTCGACCTTCCGTCGAGAGGAGTGGATCAGTAGTTGTAGTTGTACGACGCCGAGAGCGTGGCGAGGAACACGAAGAAGACGATCGTGACGATGATCGAGATCACGATGCCGATGTAGCCGATCACGAGACCGGCGATCGCCATGCCGCGGCCCTGCTCTGCCGTCTTCTTGATCTGGCTGAGCGAGATGTGGCCGCAGACGATGCCGACCAGGAACCCGATGCCCGTGAAGAAGCCGATGATCGAGGAGACGAGCGACACGATCGCGAGCACGTTGGTCTTCGCGGGCGCCGGTGCGCCGTAGGCGGGAGCGGTCGCGTCGTAGGTGCCGGCGCCATAGGCGGGCGCGGCGGGAGCAGCCGGAGCGCCGTAGGCCGGCGGAGCGGGAGGGGCCACCGGCGGGACCGGAGCGGCCTCGGGCGCTGCCGGCGCCGCGGGCACCGCAGGGGTCTCGGGGGTGTCGGGCGTCTCGCCGGACGGGTTGGGAACGTTGGGGTCGGTCACGGTCGTCTCCTCGATGCTGTACCGAACACGTTGGGACTCACCGCGCCGGATCGAATGCGTGCGGGAGCGACGAATGCCCCCGTTCGCCACTTTAGCGCGGTGGCTCCGCCGTGCGCATCCCGTGACGCGGCCGTGAACACGGCGTGGAACCCGCCATCGGCCGCACGTGCGACCACGACCCTCAGGGGACCTGCACCTCGGTCGCCGGCAGTGTCGAATCGGCTCCGAAGGCCAGTCCGGAAGGGTCGTGGCCGGCCATGATCAGCTGGGCGCCGAGCGCGGCGATCATCGCGCCGTTGTCGGTGCAGAGCGACAGCGGCGGCACCCGCAGCGCCACGCCCGCGGCATCCGCCCGTTCCTGTGCGAGCGCGCGCAGTCGCGCGTTGGCGACGACGCCGCCGCCGAGGAGCAGCCGGGGCACGTCGAGCTCGGTGCACGCGGCGATCGCCTTGGTCACGAGCACGTCGGCGACGGCCTCGCGGAAGCTCGCCGCGACATCCGCCACCGGCACGGGCTCCCCCGCCGCCTCGCGCTGCTCGACCCAGCGGGCGACCGCGGTCTTCAGGCCCGAGAAGCTGAAGTCGTAGCGGTGGGCCGCTTGGTCCTTCGGCTGCGTGAGTCCGCGCGGGAACCGGATCGCCGCCGGATCGCCACCGATCGCCGCCCGGTCGATCTCGGGCCCGCCGGGGTACGGCAGGCCGAGCACGCGGGCGACCTTGTCGAAGGCCTCGCCTGCGGCGTCGTCGATCGTCTCGCCGAGCAGTTCGACGTCGGAGACGAGGTCGCGCACGAGCAGCAGCGACGTGTGCCCGCCCGAGACGAGCAGGGCGACGGTGGGCGTCTCGAGCGGCGCATCGGCGTCGAGCAGGTCGGCGCCCACGTGGCCGACGAGGTGGTTCACGGCGTAGATCGGCTTCTCGAGCGAGAGCGCGAGCGCCTTCGCCGCGCCGACGCCGACCATGAGCGCGCCCGCGAGTCCGGGCCCGCTCGTGACGGCGACCGCGTCGAGCTCGTCGAGCGAGACCCCGGATGCCGCGAGCGCGGCGTCGATGCTCGGCCCGAGCGCCTCGAGGTGGGCGCGGGCCGCGACCTCGGGCACGACGCCGCCGTAGCGCGCGTGCTCGTCCATCGACGAGGCGATGACGTTCGCCAGGAGGGTCGTTCCGCGGACGATGCCGACACCGGTCTCATCGCACGAGGTCTCGATGCCGAGCACGAGCGGGGCGTCGCGGTTCATCGCGCTCCTCGGGGGGTCGTCGCGGTGCCGCGGCCGGGTCGCACGGGCGTCGCCGCGCCGGCTGCGGGCTGCGCCACCGCGTCGGGCACGTCGAGCCGCATGCTGATCGCATCGACGTTGTCCGGCTGGTAGTAGCCGCGGCGCACGCCGATCTCGACGAAGCCGAGCGAGTCGTAGAGCGCCTTGGCGATGGGGTTGTCGGCGCGCACCTCGAGGAACACCCGCGAGACGCGCATGCGACGCGCATGCGTGATGAGGGCGTGCATGAGGCCGCGGCCGAGGCCGATGCCGCGCGTGAACGGGGCGACCGCGATGGTCTGCACGTCGGCGTCGCCGGTGCCGGCGGGCGCGTACAGGCCCGCGTACCCCATGAGCCGCTGCTCGGGCTCGGCCTCCTCGTCGACGGCGACGAGGTAGTACCCGTGCTCGCCCTCGATCTCGGAGCGCATGAGCTGCTCCGACCACGCGTCGGTCACGAAGGTCTCGCGCTCGAGCCTCATGATGGCCTCGACGTCGGTGATCCTCGCCCGGCGCATGAGCACGCTCATCGCAGCACCCGCTTGCCGGCGGAGGGCGTCACGTCGGGTGCGCGCAGGTAGAGGGGCGCCTCACCGGTCAGCGGCAGCCGGCCGCCGGCGAACGCGAGCTCGGCGATCATGCCGATGCCGCCCGCGGAGACGAGCGTGGCATCGAGGCGCGTGCCGGTTCGCGCTGGAATTTCGTCGCGCGGCACGAGCACCGGCCCGTGCACGCGGATCGGCAGTCCGTCGGCGTCGATGCCGTCGTAGTCGGAGACCGCGAACTCGCGCCGGCGGGCGTCGGTCACGACCTGCATCGGACCCGACCCCCCGTCGCGGTACCAGGTGTAGGCGACGGCGTCGTGGCTGACCACGGGAACGAAGGGCTTTCGGATGCCGAGGGCGAACGCGTGCGCCGCGGCGATGCCGACCCGCAGGCCGGTGAACGGCCCGGGCCCCATGCCCGCGGCCACGCCCGACAGGCGGGCGGGCGGGAGGTGAGCGGACTCGAGCGCCTCGCGGATGAGTTCGCCGACCACCTCGGCGTGCCGCATGGTGTCGGCCGTGCCGACCTCGGCGATCACGCCGGCGTCGTGGTCGACCACGGCGACGCTCGTGCCCGTCGAGGTGTCGATCGCGAGCAGCATGCCTCAACCCTACCGAGCGTCGGCGTATGCGGTGCCCGCCCAGCGCGGACCGAACCCGCGCAGCGTGACGACCCGCGGCTCGTCGGCGCCGAGGAGTTCGGCATCGGCGTCGGGCACGGCGGCGTTCGAGGCATCCGCGCCCTGCGGACGCTCGATCTCGACCTCGAGCCATGACTCGCTCACATCGTCGAGGAGTCCCGCACCCCATTCGACCACGACGACCGAGCGCGCGAAGTCGAGGTCGAGGTCCTCGAGCAGCTCGGCGCTGCCGAGCCGGTAGGCGTCGACGTGCACGAGCGGCGCACCGCCGACGAGGCTCGGATGCGTGCGGGCGAGCACGAAGGTCGGCGACTGCACGGGTCCGCGCACGCCGAGCCCCGCGCCGAGGCCGCGGGTCAGCGTGGTCTTGCCCGCGCCGAGCGGCCCGGAGAGGACGAGCAGGTCGCCCGCGGTCAGCCGGGAACCGAGGTCGCGTCCGAACTCCTCCATGGCCCCGGCATCCGGCACCTCCGCGCGGATCATGCTCCGCCCCCGAACGTGCGCGGAACGCGGTGGCCGATGCGCGTGACGATCTCGTAGCCGATCGTGTCGGCCGCCTCGGCCCAGTCGTCGGCCGACGGCGCACCCGTCGCGGGGTCGCCGAAGAGCACGACCTCGTCGCCGACGGCGACCTCGTCATCGCCGACGTCGACCACGAACTGGTCCATGGCGATGCGGCCCACGATCGGTCGACGGCGGCCGGCGAGCAGCACCTCGGCACGACTCGACGCGTGGCGCGGGATGCCATCGGCATATCCGAGCGGCACGAGCGCGAGGGTGGTCGGGCGTTCGGCGCGCCAGGTGTGGCTGTACGAGACGCCGACACCGGCCTCGACGCGACGCACGGCGGCGACGCAGGCGCGCAGCGTCATGACCGGCCGGAGCCCGAGATCCGCCGCCGTCGTGCCGTCGCCGTAGGGCGCGATGCCGTAGGTGCCGATGCCCACGCGAACGAGGTCGAACCGCGAGCCCGGCCGGCGAACGGCTGCGGCCGTCGACGCGAGGTGACGCAGTTCGGGGCGCAGTCCTGCATCGGATGCCGCGGCGAGCGCCGACTCGAACGCCTCGAGCTGCGCCAGGTCGGCCTCGGCATCGGTGTTCGCGAGGTGGCTGAACACGCCGCGCACGCGGATGCGGCCCTGACCCTCGAGGATCGCCGCGAACGCGACGGCGTCGGCCCACTCCTCGGGCGGCACGCCGTTGCGGCTGAGTCCGGTGTCGATCTTGAGGTGCACGGCGGCCGGCGCTGCGGCCGTAGGTCCGGGCTCGGCAGTAGGCCCGGGCTCGGCAGTAGGCCCGGGCTCGGCAGTGTGCCCCGCCTGCCCCGCCTGCGACGACGCGACGTGCGCCGCGGCATCCCCGACCCGGCGCAACTGGTCGATCGACGAGATGCCGAGGTCGATGTCGCGTGCGATGGCCTCGGCGAAGGGCGCGTCGGGACCGTGCAGCCAGGCCAGCACGGGGGCGGTGATGCCCGCGTCGCGCAGTTCGAACGCCTCATCGAGGTCGGCGACGCCGAGCCAGGAGGCGCCGCCGTCGAGCGCCGCGCGCGCGACCGGCACGGCGCCGTGGCCGTAGGCGTTCGCCTTCACGACGGCCATGACCGCGGCCGGTGCGACCTGCGCGGCGAGCACGGCGATGTTCGCCCGCACGGCGTCGAGGTCGACGACCGCCTCGCGGAACGGCGCGGCCGAGCCGAGGTGCATGCTCATGCGGCGGCTCCGCTCGACTCGAGGATCACGAAGGCGCTCGCGATGCCCGCGTCATGGCTCATCGAGAGGTGCACGCGATCGATGCCGAGCGAGGAGACATGCTCGGCGAGGCCGCCGCTGAGCGCGAAGTCGGGGTTGCCGTCGGCATCCTGCACGACCGTCATCTCGTGCCAGCGCACGACCGCGTGGCCGCCGAGCGCCTTGATGAGCGACTCCTTCGCGGCGAATCGGGCCGCCAGCGAGCGGGCGGGGCGCCCGCGTTCGCTCTCGGCGAACAAGCGTTCGACCAGCGCCGGCGTGCGCGCGATCGACCGCTCGAACCGAGCGATGTCGACCACGTCGATGCCGATGCCGACGATCACGCGAACGCCCCCGCCCGGCTCACTCCACCGTCACCGACTTGGCGAGGTTGCGCGGCTGGTCGACGTCGAGGCCCTTGGCCTGCGCGAGCTCCATCGCGAACACCTGCAACGGCACGACCGCGAGCAGCGGCTCGAAGAGCGGAGCGGCGAGCGGGATTCGGATGACCTCGTCGGCGTACGGCAGCACCGCGGCGTCGCCGTCCTCGGCGATCGCGATGACGCGCGCGCCCCGCGCACGGATCTCCTGGATGTTCGAGACCACCTTGGAATGCAGGTTCGCCGAGCTGCGCGGGCTCGGCACGACCACGAACACCGGCTGCCCGGGTTCGATCAGCGCGATCGGCCCGTGCTTCAGCTCGCCCGCCGCGAAGCCCTCGGCGTGGATGTACGCGAGCTCCTTGAGCTTCAGCGCACCCTCCATCGCGATCGGGTAGCCCACGTGACGACCGAGGAAGAGCACGGAACGCGTGTCCGCCATCCAGTGCGCCAATTCCGCGACGCGCTCGGACTGGCCGAGGGCCGTCTCGAGCTTCGCGGGGATCGCCTGCAATTCGGCGAGCGCGTCGCCCAGTGTCTCGGTCGACAGGGTTCCGCGCACCCGTGCGAGATGCAGGCCGAAGAGGTACAGCGCCGTGATCTGCGCCACGAAGGCCTTCGTCGACGCGACCGCGACCTCGGGCCCCGCGTGCGTGTAGACGACCGCGTCGGACTCGCGCGGAATCGTCGCACCCTGCGTGTTGCAGATCGAGATCGTTCGCGCGCCCTGCTCACGGGCGTACTTCACGGCCATCAACGTGTCCATGGTCTCGCCAGACTGGCTGATCGAGACCACCAGCGTGCCGTCGTCGATCACGGGCTCGCGGTAGCGGAACTCGTGGCTGAGCTCGACCTCGACGGGCACCCGAGCCCACTGCTCGATCGCGTACTTCGCGACCTGGCCGGCGTAGGCCGCCGTGCCGCACGCCACGACCGTGATGCGACGGATGCCGCGCAGCTCCTCGTCGCCGAAGGACTCGAGCTCGGGGATGCGCACCGCGCCGTCGGCGATCCGGCCGCGGATCGTGTTCGCGACGGCGTCGGGCTGCTCGGCGACCTCCTTGCGCATGAACGAGGACCAACCGCCCTTCTCGGCGGCCGAGGCGTCCCACGCGACCTCGAACGGCTCCACCTCGACGGGCACGCCCTCGAAGTCGGTGACGACGACCTCGTCGGCCGTGATCGCGACGATCTGGTCCTGGCCGATCGCGACGGCGTGCTTCGTGTACTCGACGAAGGCCGCGACATCCGACCCGAAGAAGTTCTCGCCCTCGCCGAGCCCGATCACGAGCGGCGAGTTGCGACGCGCGCCGACGACGAGGCCGGGAGCGTCGCGGTGCACCGCGAGCAGCGTGAACGCGCCCTCGAGGCGGTTCACGACCTGTTGGAAGGCCTGGCGGAGGTCGCCGGTGCGGCGCACCTCGCGACCGAGGAGCACGGCGGCGACCTCGGTGTCGGTCTCGGACTCGAACGTGAAGCCGTCCTCGACGAGTTCGTGCTTGAGCTCGGCGAAGTTCTCGATGATGCCGTTGTGGATGAGCGCGAGCCGCCCCTCGTCGCCGAGGTGCGGGTGCGCGTTGCGGTCGGTCGGCCCGCCGTGCGTCGCCCAGCGCGTGTGACCGATGCCCGTGCGGCCGACGTGCAACGGGTGCGCCGAGAGTTCGTCGGCGAGCACCTGCAGCTTGCCGGCCCGCTTGGCCGTCTCGATCGCGCCGTCGTCATCGACGATGGCCACTCCCGCCGAGTCGTAACCGCGGTATTCGAGGCGTTTCAGGCCTCCCATGAGCACGTCGACGCTGCTGCGCGGCCCGACGTAACCGACAATTCCACACATGGGGTCGATTCTACGTCGGCCCGCTCCGCACCGGCCTCGTCGGCAGGACCACGGATGCCGCGGCCGGGCGATCAGGCTACGGATGCCGCAGCCCGGCGCCGCGTGGGCGCCGACACTAGACTGTCGAGGTGCCGGACCCGCAGACCTCGTCGTCTCCCATCGCGCAGATCTCGCCGTTCATGGAGCTCCCCCGCGCCGACTGGTCGGAGCTCGCGCCGTCGGTGCCCGCACCGCTCAGCGAGACCGAGATCGTGCAGCTGCGCGGTCTGGGCGAACCGCTCGACATGAGCGAGATCGCCGAGGTGTACCTGCCCCTCAGTCGCCTGCTGAACCTCTACGTCGGCGGCACGAAGGCGCTGCGCAACGCGACGGGCGAGTTCCTGCGCGAACGCGTCGAGACCACGCCGTTCGTCATCGGCGTCGCCGGATCGGTCGCGGTCGGCAAGTCGACCATCGCGCGCGTGCTGCGCGAGCTCCTCGCCCGCTGGGAGCACACGCCGAGGGTCGAGCTCATCACGACCGACGGGTTCCTGTTCCCGAACGCCGAGCTCGAGCGTCGGGGGCTGATGGCTCGCAAGGGGTTCCCCGAGTCCTACGACCGACGCGCGCTGCTGCGCTTCGTGAGCGAGGTCAAGGCCGGCGCCCCCGAGGTGCGGGCGCCGTTCTACTCGCACCTGGCCTACGACATCGTCCCCGACGCGCAGATCACCGTTCGCCGGCCCGACGTGCTCATCGTCGAGGGCCTGAACGTGCTGCAGCCGCCGGGGCCGGGGCACCGGCTCGCCGTCAGCGACCTGTTCGACTTCTCGATCTACGTCGATGCCCGCACGAGCGACATCGCGCGCTGGTACGAGGAGCGGTTCCTCAAGCTGCAGCGCGGCGCGTTCACGAACCCTCGGTCGTACTTCCACCGGTACGCGAGCCTCACCGAAGACGAGGCCCGCGCCCGCGCCCGCGAGATCTGGCGGACCATCAACGAGCCGAACCTGCTGCAGAACGTGCGGCCCACGCGTTCACGGGCGTCGCTCGTGCTGCGCAAGAGCGCCGATCACACGGTGTCGACGGTGCTGCTGCGCAAGCTCTGAGCCGACTCGGCGGCGCTTGCCGTGCCGCAGCCGGCTGCATCCGCTCGTCGTCGACGAACGGATGCCGCAGCCGGCGGGGTTCGCCGGCTCCGACGGTCAGACCGCGAGCGCGAGTCGTGCCTCGACGATCGCCGCGAGGGATGCCGCGTGCCGCTCGGCGTCCTCCTGGCTCTGCGCCTCGACCATCACGCGAACCATCGGCTCGGTGCCCGAGGGGCGCAGCAGGACGCGCCCGGTGTCGCCGAGCTCGGCCTCGACCGCGGCGACCGCTGCCGCGATCTCCGCGTCGCTCGCGAGCGCGTGGTGGTCGACGCCGCGGACGTTGACGAGCACCTGGGGGTAGACGGTCATGACCGACGCGAGTTCGGCGAGCGTCTTGCCGGTGCGGGCCATCTCGGCCACGAGGTGGAGCCCGGTCAGCACGCCGTCGCCGGTCGTCGCGAACTCGCTCATGATGACGTGACCCGACTGCTCGCCGCCCAGGGCGAGGTTCTCGGCGGCCAGCGCCTCGAGCACGTAGCGGTCGCCGACCTTGGTCTCGACGACGCGGATGCCCCGATCGGCCATGGCCCGGCGCAGGCCGAGGTTCGACATGACGGTCACGACGAGCGTGTCGTCGGTGAGCGCGCCGCGCTCGTGCATGGCGACCGCGAGGATCGCCATGATCATGTCGCCGTCGACGATGTTGCCGTCGGCGTCGACGGCGAGGCAGCGATCGGCGTCGCCGTCGTGGGCGATGCCCAGGTCGGCGCCGTGCTCGAGCACCGCTGCGGCGAGGTGGTCGAGGTGGGTGGAGCCGACGCCGTCATTGATGTTCATGCCGTCGGGATCGGCACCGATCACCGTGACGGTCGCGCCGGCGTCGCGGAAGGTCTCTGGCGAGACGCCCGCGGCGGCGCCGTGTGCGCAGTCGAGCACGACGTGGATGCCGTCGAGCCGGTTCGGCAGCGTGCCGAGCAGGTGCACCACGTAGCGGTCCTCGGCGTCGGCGAAACGCCGGATGCGGCCGACGCCGCCCCCGATCGGAGCGAGCTTCTGGCGGCCGAGGTAGGACTCGATGCGGTCCTCGACCTCGTCGGGGAGCTTCGTGCCGCCGAACGAGAAGAACTTGATGCCGTTGTCGGGCGCCGGATTGTGCGACGCCGAGATCATGACGCCGAAGTCGGCACCGATCGAGTCGATGAGGAAGGCCGTGGCGGGCGTCGGGATGACCCCGGCGTCGAGGACGTCGACACCGGAGCTCGCGAGGCCGGCCGAGACGGCGGCGGTGAGGAACTCACCGGAGACGCGCGGGTCGCGCGCGACCACCGCGACGGGTCGTCGACCCGCGGCGCGGAGTTCATCGGCGTGCCTGCCCTGCGTGAGCACGGCGGCAGCCGCCTGGGCGAGGCCCAGGGCCAGGTCAGCCGTGAGTTCACGGTTGGCCAGGCCCCGGACCCCGTCAGTTCCGAAGAGCCGAGGCATTCGGAGTTCCGGAGCGCTGGATCAGCGCTTCGAGAACTGGGGAGCCTTGCGGGCCTTCTTGAGACCGGCCTTCTTGCGCTCGATGACGCGGGCGTCACGAGTGAGGAAGCCGGCCTTCTTCAGGGCGGCGCGGTTGTTCTCGCGGTCGATCTCGTTGAGCGCACGAGCGATCGCGAGGCGGAGCGCACCGGCCTGGCCCGAGGGGCCGCCGCCGGTGATCTTGCCGATCACGTCGTACGAGCCGGTGAGCTCGAGCACGGTGAACGGGTCGGTGATGAGCTGCTGGTGCAGCTTGTTCGGGAAGTAGTCGGCGAACGCACGGCCGTTGACCGTGATGTTGCCGGCACCCGGGACGACGCGCACGCGCGCGATGGCCTGCTTGCGACGGCCGACGGCTGCGCCGGACACGTTGAGCACGGCACGGGGGGTGGTGGGAGCCGCCGCGGGGGCACTCTCGGTGGTGTAGCTCTCCGGAGCCGCGTCGAGCTGGTCTGCGATCTTCGCCATGGTGGTGTGAATCCTTTTCGAGAACGTCGAGGGTGCCGGAATTACTGGGCGACCTGGGTGAGGGTGTACGGCTTCGGCTGCTGAGCCGCGTGCGGGTGCTCCGCGCCTGCGTAGACCTTCAGCTTCTTGAGCTGGGCACGACCGAGCGAGTTCTTGGGGAGCATGCCGCGGATCGCCTTCTCGACGGCGCGGACGGGGTTCTTCTCGAGGAGCTCGGCGTAGCCGACGGCCTTGAGGCCGCCCGGGTAGCCGGAGTGGCGGTAGGCCTTCTTCTGGAGGAGCTTCTGGCCGGTGAGGGCCACCTTCTCGGCATTGACGATGATGACGAAGTCACCGGTGTCCATGTGGTTGGCGAAGGTCGGCTTGTGCTTGCCGCGCAGCAGGGCTGCGGTGTGGCTCGCGAGACGGCCGAGAACGATGTCGGTGGCGTCGATGATGACCCAGTCGCGCTGGATCTCGTTCGCCTTGGGGGTGTAGGTGCGCGTCACTGTCGTGCTGCTTTCTGATCGAGTGAGGGGTTCGTGAATCCCACTCCGTGGGTGTTCGGCCGCGATGCGGACGAGCGGCCCGGTGGAGGGCTCAACTTCGGGTGCCGGCGCAGAGGGCGGCACCAAAGAGACAGCCTAGCCGATGACCCCATCGACGTGCAATTCGCGTCGTGCCCTCGTCTGCTTCGCACGGGCCTCGAGCTCGTCGTCGTCGGGGTATCCGACCTCGGTGAGCACGAGCCCCTTCGCGGGCATCACCTTGAACGCGCTCGTGCGCTCGGTGGCGCGCAGCAGGGCGAGCGGGTCTGACGGGTCGAGCCTCCCCTCCCCGACGGCGACGCACGCGCCGACGAGCGCCCGCACCATCGAGTGGCAGAACGCGTCGGCCTGCAGCGAGGCCACGAGCACGCCGTCGGCGCGCCGACGCCAACCGTAGTGCTGCAGGGTGCGGATCGTCGTCGCCTCGGCGCGCGGCTTGCAGAAGGTCGCGAAGTCGTGGAGCCCGAGCAGCGAGCCGGCCGCGGCATCCATCGCCTCGACGTCGAGCGACCTCGGATACGCCACGGTGCTGCGCCGCGTGAGCGGGTCGTGTGCGGCCGACGCATCCGCGACGAGGTACTCGTAGCGTCGCCAGAGGGCGGAGAATCGCGCGTCGAACCCAGCAGGGGCGAGGTCGGCGCTCGTGATCACGACGTCGGAGTCGGCTCCGAGGATGCCGGTGACGCGGCGGGCGAGGACACCCGCCCAGCCGGTGTCGCCCTCCGCGCGACCGCGGCGGGGCCGCGCGACGGTCGCGAGTGCACGCTCGGGAACGTCGAGGTGGGCGACCTGTCCACGCGCGTGCACGCCGGCATCGGTGCGCCCCGCGACGGTCAGCCGTGGCAGCACGCCCGCGCGTCGGAACAGGGTCTCGAGCGCCTCCTCGAGCACGCCCTGCACGGTGCGCAGGGTCGGCTGGCGGCTCCACCCGCTGAACTCGGTGCCGTCGTAGGCGATGCCGAGCCTGATGCGCACGGTGGACGCTGCGGGCGCGACGCCTCCCGCGGAATCGACGGATGCCCCGAGGCCGACCTCGGCCCCATGACCGACGGATGCCCCGGCGCCGGCGCCGGCCGTCACGGTCGTCGGCTGGTCGATCGGATTCATGGAGCCAAGCCTAGAACGACGCGCCGCGGCAACCCGGCCCTCGAGGGTCGCTCCTGCCGACGTCCGATCGTCACACTCACGTCGCACGCGCCGAGGCCGCGACCGAGGCGATCTCGTCGACGCGCGCTCGCGGAGCCCGCGGCCCCGGACCTCCGATGATGAGCGCGACGACGGCGAGCGTCACGAGCGACCAGGCCATGAGCCAGTGCTGCCACGGAACGTAGCCGAGGGTGAGGAACACGCCGACCCCGGCCACCGCGCAGATCGCCCACAGCGCCACCGCTGCGAGCGGTGTCCGGCGGTCGACGGGCTTCGGCCACCGCGCCTCGGGCCTCGGCACGACCAGGCAGCAGCCCGCGACGACGAGCGCGATCGCCAGGATCCAGAGCGGGCGGGTCGCCCACCACTCGGGCGACAGCACGGGCGGGAACGGGAGCCCGAGCAGCAGCTGGCCCCCCGTGACCACCGCCATGGCGAAGGTGTGCCAGAGGTAGATGACCATGCCGTACACGCCGAACACGACCACGACGCCCAGTACCGCACGCCGCTGGACGAGTCGGCGGATCGCGGGCTGCAGGAGCGCGAAGAGGCACACCTGGCCGAGCGCCAGCGCGACGATCGCGACGCTCGGCGGATTCAGGTTGTCGAGCATGTCGTGGGAGTACCCGAACACGCCGACCAGCAGGCCGATGAACCCGTACGCGAAGGCGGCGACCGCGACGAGCACCCACGGAGATCGCCGTGAGAACCAGCCGTCGCGCAGGCCGAAGCCGAGTTGCTGCGCGAACAGCCAGACGAAGATCCAGTTGAACGCCCCCAACGGCAGGCCGATCCCTCGCGTCAGCACGTCGACGAGGACCGCGGCACCCGCCAGGCCCAGGTAGGTCGGCCACGGCGCGTGCCGGTGGAGCCACGACATCGCCGGGACCGCCGCCGTGCAGATGAGGTAGACCGGGATGAACCAGAGGGGTTCGGCGAGCCGGAACGCGAAGCTCTGCACGAAGCCCGCATCGACGCCGCACGCGAGCATGAGTCCCAGCACCGCGCCGACCGCGGCGGTGACGGCGACGACCGGTTGCGCGAGCCGCACCGACCGCACGCGCACGTAGTGCGCGACCGTCTCACCGTGGCCGCGAAGGCGGCGCCACTGCGTGATCGAGGCGAATCCGCCGCAGATGAAGAACACGGGCATGATCATGAGCGGCCACGTGGCCCATGCGAGCGGCTCGAACCCCGCGAGTGCGTTGGCCGCCCGCAACGGATCACCCCCGATGCCCATCTGCAGCGCATGCAGCAGCACGACCACCGGAAGGCAGAGCGCCCGGGCGAAGTCGATCGAGAGATCGCGGTCTTCGGGGATCCTGACCTGAGTCCGCACGCCGTTCGCCCTTCGCCTCGAGCCCGATCCGTCCGGGCCGAGCCCGATTCTGGCACAGACGCAGAACGACCTCGTCTCGCTGTGGACAGGTCGTTCAGGGATGGCACCGCAGACGCGAACGGGCCCCGGTGCACAGCACCGGGGCCCGTTCGTACGGCGATCGACTACTTGGCGTCGGCCGACTCCTCGGCGGGAGCCTCGTCGGCAGCGTCGGTGGTCTCCTCGACCTCGGCGACCTCGACGGTCTCCTCGACCACGGGCTCCTCGGCGGGAGCCTCGTCGGCGACCGGTGCGGCAGCCGGCTTGGCCGCGCGCACCTTCGGGGTCACGGGCTCGAGGACGAGCTCGATGACCGCCATGGGCGCGTTGTCGCCCTTGCGGTTGCCGATCTTCGTGATGCGGGTGTAGCCGCCCTCACGGTCGGCGACCTGCGGCGCGATGATCGTGAACAGCTCGTGGACGACCGCCTTGTCGCCGATCACGGCGAGCACGCGACGACGCGCGTGCAGGTCGCCGCGCTTGGCGAACGTGATGAGGCGCTCGGCGAGCGGACGAAGGCGCTTCGCCTTGGTCTCGGTCGTGGTGATCGACTTGTGCGTGTAGAGCGCAGCGGCGAGGTTCGCCAGCATGAGCCGCTCGTGCGAAGGTCCGCCTCCGAGGCGGGGGCCCTTGGTGGGCTTCGGCATGGTTCGTTATCTCCAGTAGTGGGGGTTCAGTGCGGCGGGGCGCGAAGGACTAGTTCTCTTCTTCGAAGCCCGTGTAGAAGTGGGCCCCGTCGAATCCGGGGACGGAGTCCTTCAGCGAAAGACCCATCTCGGTGAGCTTGTCCTTGACCTCATCCACCGACTTCTGACCGAAGTTGCGGATGTTCATGAGCTGCGACTCCGAAAGGGCCACGAGCTCGGACACGGTGTTGATGCCCTCGCGCTTGAGGCAGTTGTAGCTGCGCACGGAGAGGTCGAGGTCCTCGATCGGGATCGAGAGCTCGCTCGAGAGCACGGCGTCGACCGGCGCGGGGCCGATCTCGATGCCCTCGGCCGCGACGTTGAGTTCGCGAGCCAGACCGAACAGCTCGGTGAGCGTCCGACCAGCCGACGCGATCGCGTCGCGCGGGCTGATGGCGGGCTTGGACTCGACGTCGACCACGAGGCGGTCGAAGTCGGTGCGCTCGCCGGCACGGGTGGCCTCGACGCGGTAGGTGACCTTGAGCACCGGCGAGTAGATCGAGTCGACCGGGATCTGGCCGGCCTCGGAGTACTCGTTGCGGTTCTGGCTGGCCGAGACGTAACCGCGGCCGCGCTCGATGGTCAGCTCGAGCTCGAACTTCGCCGACTCGTTGAGCGTCGCGATGACGAGGTCGGGGTTGTGCACCTCGACGCCTGCCGGAGCGGAGATGTCCGCAGCGGTGACCTCACCTGCGCCCTGCTTGCGCAGGTATGCCGTGATGGGCTCGTCGTGCTCGCTCGAGACGACCAGGTTCTTGATGTTCAGGATGATCTCGGTGACGTCTTCACGCACACCGGGAACGGTCGAGAACTCGTGCAGCACGCCGTCGATGCGGATGCTGGTGACAGCCGCGCCGGGGATGGACGAGAGGAGCGTACGCCGGAGCGAGTTGCCCAGGGTGTAACCGAAGCCCGGCTCGAGGGGCTCGATCACGAAACGCGAACGGAACTCCGAGATGTTCTCTTCGGTGAGCGTCGGACGCTGTGCGATCAGCACTGTGGATTCCTTTCGGCAGGGTGTCCGCTATATGACACCTGCGAGTTCGAGGATCTTGAGTTGTAGAGAGTGCGTGTCGCCGGTCGAGTGGGCCCTTCGGGGCCGCACCGGGACCCGCGGATGTCGCGGGGTCCCGATGCGGGCGCAGGCGCCCTACTCGACCGACGAGGAGTGCTTAGACGCGGCGACGCTTGGGCGGGCGGCAGCCGTTGTGCGCCTGGGGCGTCACGTCGTTGATGCTGCCGACCTCGAGGCCTGCGGCCTGGAGCGAGCGGATCGCGGTCTCACGGCCCGAGCCGGGGCCCTTGACGAAGACGTCGACCTTCTTCATGCCGTGCTCCTGCGCCTGGCGGGCGGCCGACTCGGCGGCGAGCTGCGCGGCGAACGGGGTCGACTTGCGCGAACCCTTGAAGCCGACGCCACCGGAGGAGGCCCAGCTGATCACGGCACCGGAGGTGTCGGTGATCGAGACGATCGTGTTGTTGAACGTCGACTTGATGTGGGCCTGGCCCACGGCGATGTTCTTCTTTTCCTTCTTGCGCGGCTTGCGAGTAGCCGCCTTGGATGCTGCCATGTGTGAAATCTCCTAGATCTGGCGACGAGCGGTTACTTGCGGCCGGGCTTCTTCTTGCCGGCGACGGTGCGCTTCGGGCCCTTGCGGGTACGAGCGTTGGTCTTGGTGCGCTGACCGCGGACCGGGAGGCCGCGACGGTGGCGGATGCCCTCGTACGAGCCGATCTCTACCTTGCGGCGGATGTCGGCGGCCACCTCGCGGCGGAGGTCACCCTCAACCTTGTAGTTGCCCTCGATGTAGTCGCGCAGCGCGACGAGCTGGTCGTCGCTGAGGTCCTTGACGCGGATGTTCCCGTCGATACCGGTCTCCGCGAGCGTCTCGAGCGCGCGCGTGCGGCCGACGCCGTAGATGTAGGTGAGTGCGATCTCCACGCGCTTCTCGCGCGGGATGTCGACTCCTGCAAGACGTGCCATGTTCGGCTTCTCCTGTTTTCGAAGTGGAGGTGTGGAGCAACACCGGTGCTCGGGCCTCCGCCCCGAGGTGTCCCCGCGGCATCCGGAGATGCCGTGGTTCTGGTGTTGCCGATATGCAGTGTTCAGTTATGGAGACGAACCGCGCCCGAGGGGCGGTTCGAAAGTCTTCTGACTAGCCCTGGCGCTGCTTGTGGCGCGGGTTCTCGCAGATCACCATGACGTTGCCGTGGCGGCGGATGACCTTGCACTTGTCGCAGATGGGCTTGACGGAGGGGTTGACCTTCATGAGTGTTTCCTTGGATTCGCTGTCTTCGTGCCCGCGGGGTGCCTCGGGCCGTTACTTTCCAGCAGGCTTACTTGTAGCGGTAGACGATCCGGCCGCGGGTCAGGTCGTAGGGGCTCAGCTCCACGATCACGCGGTCCTCGGGGAGGATGCGGATGTAGTGCTGACGCATCTTGCCTGAGATGTGTGCGAGAACCTTGTGCCCGTTCGTGAGCTCAACCCGGAACATCGCGTTCGGGAGAGCCTCGATGACCGAGCCCTCGATCTCGATGACGCCGTCTTTCTTGGCCATAGCCTCACTATCGCTTGGAGTTTGGGATGCTGGTCGTGCGATGATGCTCAGTGTCGACCAGGGCCGCGCGACGGGATGTCGGGCATGCCAAGGCGCACGTGCAGAGCACCAAGGGTCAACTTTACGTCATCCCCCGCGATTAAGCGAACCGGTGCCGCTCTCGCCTCGCAGGGCCGAGGCCGCCTCGCGCACGGCCAGCTTCGCCTCGCTCGCGCCGTCCGCCGCGAGCGCGATGCGGGCGAACCGTCCGGCATCCTCCCGGGTGTACCCGAGGAGCGACGAGCGGACGTCGGCGATCGCCGACGGCGACATCGACAGCGACGTCACGCCGAGCCCGACGAGCACGACCGCGAGCAGCGGATCCGCGGCCGCCTCGCCGCAGACGCCGACGGGTCGACCGCTTCCGGCACCCGCGGCGCCCACCTCCCCGATGAGCCGCAGCACGGCCGGATGCCAGGGGTCCTGCAGCGCCGCGACCGAGCCGAGCAGGCGATCCGCCGCCATCGTGTACTGCGCCAGGTCGTTCGTGCCGATCGAGGCGAAGTCCGTCGCGGCGAGCACCCGGTCGGCGATGAGCGCGGCCGCGGGAGTCTCGACCATGACGCCGGCGACCCGGATGCCGAGCTCCTTCGCGAGCGTCGTGAAGTAGCGCGCCTCCTCGACGGTCGCCACCATCGGCGCCATCACCTCGAGATCCGCGTCGGTCGAGGCATCCGCAAGGGCGAGGGCGGTGAGCTGGTCGCGCAGCACCGGTTCGGCTGCGCGAAGCGCACGGATGCCGCGGAGTCCGAGCGCCGGGTTCGGCTCGACGTCGTCGTTGACGAACGAGAGGGGCTTGTCCGCGCCCGCGTCGAGCACCCGGACCACGACCTTCCGGCCCGGGAACGCCTCGAGCAGGCGCACGTACTCGGCGCGCTGTTCGTCGACGGTCGGCGCACGGTCGGCATCGAGGAAGAGGAACTCGGTGCGGAACAGGCCGACTCCCTCGGCGCCGAGCCGCACCGCCTCCTCGGCACCGGCCGCCGATCCGAGGTTGGCCAGGAGCGGCACGGGCGTGCCGTCGGCGAGCCGCCCCGGCTCGGGCGGCGCCGCGGCGATCGCCGCACGCTCCGCGATGCGACGCTCGGCGTCGGCGACCTGCTCGGTCGTCGGTGCGGCGATGACCGCGTCGGAACCCGCATCGACGATGACGAGGTCGCCGTCGGAGAGCGTCGCCGCGTCATGCACGCCGACGATCGCGACGACGGACTTCTCGCGGGCCAGGATCGCGGTGTGCGAGGTTGGGCCGCCCTCGGCGGTGATGAGCGCGCGTACCTGATCGAGGTCGAGGGTCGCGGTGTCGGCCGGTGAGAGGTCGCGGGCGACCAGCACGAACGGATGTCCGGGCGACGGCACACCCGGCGCGGCCACCCCGGCGAGTTGGGCACGCACGCGCTGCGAGATGTCGTCGAGATCGGCGGCCCGCTCGGCGAGGTACCCGCCCATTCCCGCGAGCGTGTCCCGATAGCCGGCGAACGCGTCGAACACCGCCCGCTCGGCCGTGGCGCCGCCTCGCACTCGATTCGCGACCTCGGTGGCGAGCGTCGGATCGGCGGCCATGAGGGCCTGCGCCTCGAGCACGTCCTTCGCGGCGCCGCCGGTGTGTCGCCCACGCTCCGCAAGGTCGGTCGCGGTCGCCACGAGCGCGTGGGCGGCACGCTCGGCCTCGACGTCCGGCGTTCGATCGCTCGGGCGGTCGACGGGCTCCGGCAGCGGATCCGCCATGCGCAGCACTCGACCGATCGCGATGCCGCCCCCGACTCCGGTCCCCCTGAGTTGCATCGTCGCCCCTCTCCTGCGTTCGATCGGCGTCGCGCGAGCACAGACGCTCCCCCGCCTTCACCCTATCGAGCCATGGTCGGCCCGGCGTAGCGCCGATGAACCCGGGTCAGGGGATCGCGACCGGCACGATGCCGAACGGGGCGAGGCCGGCCGCCCCGCCGTCCTCGGCGGTGAGCACCCAGATGCCGTCGTCGTGCACGGCGACGGAATGCTCCCAGTGCGCGGAGTCGGCGCCGTCGGAGGTGGTCACGGTCCAGCCGTCGTCGCGGATGAACGTCTCGATCGACCCCGCGACGACCATCGGCTCGATCGCGACGACGAGACCAGGTCGCACCGCAGCCCCTCGTCGATCGACCCGGTAGTTGAAGACCGGCGGCTCCTCGTGCATCGAGCGACCGATGCCGTGACCCACGTACTCGGTGAGGATGCCGTACTCGCCGGCGTCCTCGATGTACTCCTCGATCGCATCGCCGACCTCGTTGAGCCTGCGGGCCGTTGCCAGGGCGGCGATGCCCCGCCAGAGCGAACCCTCCGTCACCTGGCTGAGTCGGGTTCGCGAGGCCACGAGTTCCGGCCGCTCGGGATCGGGGATGACCACCGTGAACGCGGAGTCGCCGTTCCATCCGTCGACCTCTGCGCCGCCGTCGACCGAGACGATCGCGCCGGGACGGAAGGGACGATCGTTCGGGATCCCGTGCACCACGTCATCGTCGACCGAGACGCACAGGGTGTGGCTGTAGCCGGGTTCGAGCTTGAAGTTCGATCGACCACCGAGTGCGGTGATGATCCGCTCGGCCGCGACGTCGAGGTCGAGACCGGTGGCGCCGGGCGTGATCAGGCGTCGCGCCTCGGCCAGCGCCGCCGCAGTGGCGGCACCGGCCGGGCGCATCGCGCGCAGGTCGTGCGCGGACTTGTAGATCGAACGCCGGAACACGCCGGGTCAGGCAGCCGCGCCGTTGCCGCCCGAGCGCTCGGCCACGAGGCCGCGGCCCGCGAGTGCGTCGAAGATGCGCTGCGTGACCTCGTCGAGCGATCCGACGCCGTCGATGCGCACCACGAGGCCCTGCTCGCGGTAGACGTCGAGAATGGGCGCCGTCTCGCGCTCGTAGATCGCCAGGCGGTTCGCGATGACCTCTTCGGTGTCGTCGGTGCGGCCCTGCTGGACGGCGCGCTCTCGAAGGCGGGCGATGCTCTCATCGCGCGGCACCTCGAGCTCGATCACGGCGTCGAGTGCTTCACCGCGACCGGCGAGGAAGCCGGAGAGGTCGTCGACCTGCCCGCGGTTGCGCGGATAGCCGTCGAGGAGGAACCCGCCGGCCGCATCGGGCTGCGCGAGCCGGTCGCGCACGAGCTCGCTCGTGAGGGCGTCGGGAACCAGGTCCCCTGCCTCGATGATGGCCTGCACGCGCTTGCCGAGTTCGGTGCCGCCCGAGACGTTCGCACGGAAGATGTCGCCCGTCGCGACCTGCGGAACCCCGAACGCCTCTGCGACGAGCACGCCCTGCGTTCCCTTGCCCGAGCCCTGCGGACCGACGATCAGGAAGCGTGCGGAACCATTCGACGTCGCGCTCATCGGAGGAGTCCTTCGTAGTGGCGCTGCTGGAGCTGCGCATCGATCTGCTTCACGGTCTCGAGCCCGACGCCCACGATGATGAGGATCGAAGCGCCGCCGAACGGGAAGTTCGCGTTGGCGCCGACGAGGCTCAGGGCGATCAGCGGGATGAGCGCGATCAGGCCGAGGTAGAGCGAGCCGGGCAGCGTGACGCGGGTCAGCACGTAGTCGAGGTACTCGGCCGTCGGGCGACCGGCGCGGATGCCGGGGATGAAGCCGCCGTACTTCTTCATGTTCTCGGCGACCTCGTCGGGGTTGAAGGTGATCGCCACGTAGAAGTACGTGAACCCGACGATGAGCAGGAAGTACAGGAGCATGTAAAGCGGGTGGTCGCCCTTGGTGAGGTAGTTCGTGATCCACACGACCCAGGCCTGCGGCTCCTCGCCGGCTGCCGGCTGGTTGAACTGCGCGATGAGCGCGGGCAGGTACAGCAGCGACGAGGCGAAGATCACGGGCACGACGCCGGCCATGTTGACCTTGATCGGGATGTACGTGTTGTTGCCGCCGTAGGTGCGGCGACCCACCATGCGCTTGGCGTACTGCACCGGGACGCGCCGCTGGGACTGCTCGACGAACACCACGGCGACGACGATCACGAGTCCGACCGCGAGCACCACGAAGAAGGTGTCGAGGCCGCGCGCCTGGGCGATCGACCACAGCGAGCCGGGGAACGTCGAGGCGATCGACGTGAAGATCAGGAGCGACATGCCGTTGCCGATGCCGCGCTCGGTGATGAGCTCGCCCATCCACATGATCAGGCCGGTACCGGCCGTCATGGTGATGACCATGAGCAGGATCGCGTACCAGGCGTCGTTCGTGATCAGCTGCGAGCACGAGGGGTCACCCGACGGGAACAGGGCGCCGGAGCGGGCGACCGTGATCAGCGTCGTCGACTGCAGGACGCCGAGGGCGATCGTCAGGTAGCGGGTGTACTGCGTGAGACGACCCTGGCCCGACTGGCCCTCCTTGTAGAGGGTCTCGAAGTGGGGGATGACCACGCGCAGGAGCTGCACGATGATCGAGGCCGTGATGTACGGCATGATGCCCAGCGCGAAGATCGAGAGCTGGAGCAGCGCGCCGCCGGAGAAGAGGTTGACGAGCTCGTAGAGCCCGGTCGTGCTCTGGCTCGCCGCGAGACAGGCCTGCACGTTCCCGAAATCCACGAACGGCGCCGGGATGAACGAGCCGAGTCGGAACAGGGCGACGATGCCCAGCGTGAACCCGAGCTTGCGGCGAAGATCCGGCGTGCGGAAGATCCGCCCGATGGCGTTGAACACTCGTCCTCCTGTTGCTCCGTCATGGAGTCAGTCCAAATATGGCTCGAGCCTGTCGAGACCCCCGTGAATCATACGCGAGGTCCCGACAGGCTCGAACTCGATGTGGTGCTTTGGTCTTACTTGACCGAGCCGCCGGCGGCGACGATCTTCTGCTCAGCAGAGCCGGAGACCTTGTCGACGGCGACGTTGAGCTTGACCTGGAGGTCACCGTTGCCGAGCACCTTGACGCGCTCGTTCTTGCGGACGGCGCCCTTCTCGACGAGATCGGCGATGGTGACATCGCCGCCCTTCGGGTAGAGCTCGGCCAGCTTGTCCAGGTTCACGACCTGGTACTCCACGCGGAACGGGTTCTTGAAGCCGCGGAGCTTCGGCGCACGCATGTGGTACGGAAGCTGTCCACCCTCGAAACCGGGGCGGATGTTGTTGCGGGCCTTCGAGCCCTTGGTGCCGCGACCGGCCGTCTTGCCCTTCGAACCCTCACCGCGTCCGACGCGGGTCTTGTCCTTCTTGGCACCGGGAGCCGGACGAAGGTGGTGCACCTTCAGGACCTGCTCGCGCTTCTCGGCGACGTCGGCCTTGGGAGCGGCCTTCTTGGCGGGAGCCTTCTTCGCGGGAGCCTTCTCGGCAGCCGCGTCGTCGGCCTTCGCAGCGGCGGCCTTGGCCGGCGCCTTCTTGGCAGCAGCCTTGGGGGCTGCGGCCTTCTCGGCGGCGGGCTTGGCCGCAGCCTTCTTCGCGGGAGCCTTCTTGGGGGCTTCTGCGGTGGCGTCGATGTTCTCGTCAGCCATTAGTCAATCTCCTCAACCTTCACGAGGTGAGCGACCGTGTTGACGTACCCGCGGTTCTGCGGGTTGTCCTCACGTACGACCGACTGGCCGATTCGCTTGAGTCCGAGGCTCCGCAGCGTGTCACGCTGGTACTGCTTCTCGCTCACCTTGGACTTGATCTGGGTCACCTTGAGCTGCTTGGCCATCAGGCACCTGCCTTCGCTGCTGCAGCGGCCTCGGCCGCCTGAGCCTCGGCACGCAGCAGACGGGCCGGTGCGACCTCGTCGTAGGCGAGACCACGGCGGGCGGCCACTGCGCGCGGCTCTTCGAGCTGCTTCAGGGCCTCGACCGTTGCGTGCACGATGTTGATCGTGTTCGACGAGCCGAGCGACTTGCTCAGCACGTCGTGGATGCCGGCGCACTCGAGCACGGCGCGCACGGGACCACCGGCGATGACACCGGTACCGGGCGATGCCGGACGCAGGAGCACGACGCCGGCCGCGGCCTCACCCTGGACGGGGTGGGGAATGGTCGCGCCGATGCGCGGGACGCGGAAGAAGTTCTTCTTCGCCTCCTCGACGCCCTTCGAGATCGCGGTCGGGACTTCGCGGGCCTTGCCGTAGCCGACGCCCACGAGGCCGTTGCCATCGCCAACGACGACGAGCGCCGTGAAGCTGAAGCGACGACCGCCCTTGACGACCTTCGAGACGCGGTTGATGGTCACGACGCGCTCGAGGAACTGGCTCTTCTCGGCGTCACGGCCACCGCGGTCGCGGCCACCCTGGTTGCGGTCACGACCGCCGCCACGACGGTTGTCGCGCTCGTTGCGAGCCGGCTCAGAAGCAGCAGCCGTCTCGACGGGTGCCTCTGCAGTCACCTCGGTCTCCTTAACAGTGTTCTCACTCACAGGTTGAGCCCTGCCTCTCGCGCTCCATCGGCGATCGCTGCGACACGACCGGCGTACTTGTTGCCGCCGCGGTCGAAGACGACCGACTCGACGCCGGCCTGCTTCGCGCGCTCTGCGACGAGCTCGCCGACCTTCTTGGCCTTGGCGGTCTTGTCACCGTCGAACGCACGGAGGTCTGCCTCCATGGTCGAGGCGCTGGCGACCGTCAGGCCCTTGCTGTCGTCGACGACCTGCACGAACACGTGACGGGCCGAGCGGGTGACGACGAGGCGCGGGCGCAGCTCGGTGCCGACGACCTTCTTGCGAAGGCGGGTGTGGCGGCGCGAACGCGCAGCCGTCTTGGTCTTCACAGCCATGATTACTTACCTGACTTTCCGGCCTTGCGACGCACGACCTCGCCGGCGTAGCGGATGCCCTTGCCCTTGTAGGGCTCGGGCTTCTTGATCTTGCGGATGTTCGCGGCGGTCTCGCCGACGGCCTGCTTGTCGATACCAGCGACCGTGAGCTTGTTGTTGCCCTCGACGGTCAGCGTGATGCCGGCAGGCGCCTCGACGGTGACGGGGTGCGAGAAACCGAGCGCGAACTCGATCGCAGTGCCCTTCTGCGCGACGCGGTAACCGGTACCGACGATCTCGAGGCCCTTGGAGTAGCCCTCGGTGACGCCGATGATCTGGTTCGCGATGAGCGTGCGGGTCAGGCCGTGCAGCGAACGCGATGCGCGCTCGTCGTCGGGGCGGGTGACGAGCACCTGGTTCGCCTCGACCTTGGCCTCGATGGGCGAGGCAACGGTGAGCGAGAGCTCGCCCTTGGGGCCCTTGACGTTGACGGCGGAGCCGTCGACCTTGACCTCGACACCCGCGGGGATGTCGATGGGAAGTCGTCCGATTCGTGACATGGAATTACCACACGTAGGCGAGGACTTCCCCACCCACGCCCTTCTTCTCGGCCTGGCGGTCGGTCAGAAGACCGCTGGAAGTGGACAGGATCGCGACGCCGAGGCCGCCGAGCACCTTGGGGATCTCGGTCGACTTCGCGTAGACGCGGAGGCCGGGCTTCGAGACGCGCTTGATGCCCACGATGGAGCGCTCGCGATTCGGGCCGAACTTGAGGGTCAGCGTGAGCTCGGTGCCGACGCGAGCGTCGGTGACCTCGAAGCCCGAGATGTAGCCCTCTTTGGTGAGGATGTCGGCGATGTGCGACTTCAGCTTGGAGTTCGGCATCGTCACGGAGTCGTGGTGTGCCGAGTTCGCATTGCGAAGGCGGGTCAGCATGTCAGCGACCGGGTCGGTCATCGTCATGACAGATGTTTCCTTACGTTCACCAGGTTTCAGCACCCGTTACGCGAGTGTTGACCTGTGGTGTCACCGATTCGACGGGTGTCGAACCGGACACGGATGCCGCGGGGTCGAACCCCGCGGCATCCGATGTTCAGTTGGAGGACTCGGCCGACCGGAAGGGGAAGCCCAGCTGCTTGAGCAGCGAGCGGCCCTCGGCGTCGCTCTTGGCAGTGGTCACCACAGTGATGTCCATGCCGCGGACGCGGTCGATCTTGTCCTGGTCGATCTCGTGGAACACGGACTGCTCCGTGAGACCGAAGGTGTAGTTGCCGTTGCCGTCGAACTGCGCGTCCGAGAGACCGCGGAAGTCGCGGATTCGGGGCAGCGCGAGCGAGAGCAGGCGGTCCAGGAACTCCCACATGCGGTCGCCGCGCAGCGTGACGTGCGTGCCGATCGCCTGGCCCTCGCGCAGCTTGAACTGCGCGATGGACTTGCGGGCCTTGGTGACCTGCGGCTTCTGGCCCGTGATCTTGGTGAGATCGGCGATCGCGCCGTCGATGACCTTGCCATCGCGAGCGGCCTCGCCGACACCCATGTTCACGACGATCTTCACGAGACCCGGAACCTGGTGCACGTTGGTGTACCCGTGCTCCTCGGTGAGGGCCTTGGTGATCTCGGAACGGTACTTGGTCTTCAGTCGCGGCTGGATTTTGCCAGCCTGCGTAACCGTGTCGGTCATCAGATGTCCTTGCCTGACTTCTTTGCGTAACGAACGCGGACCGTCTTGGTGACGCCGTCCTTCGTGATCTGCTCTTCGCGGAAGCCGACGCGGGTCGGCTTCTTCGTCTCGGGGTCGACGAGCGCGACGTTCGAGACGTGGATCGGGGCCTCGTGGGTCTCGATGCCGCCGGTCTTCGAGCCGCGCTGCGTCTGGCCGACGCGCACGTGCTTGGTGACGAAGTTCACACCCTGCACGACGACGCGGTTCTCGGCGACGAGCACCTCGATGACCTTGCCCTGCTTGCCGCGGTCTCCGCCGCGAGCCTGGCTGCGGCCCGAGATGACCTGAACGAGGTCACCCTTCTTGATGTTGGCCATGACTAGATAACCTCCGGTGCCAGCGAGATGATCTTCATGAACTTCTTGTCGCGAAGCTCGCGACCGACCGGTCCGAAGATACGGGTGCCGCGAGGCTCGCCGTCGTTCTTCAGGATCACCGCGGCGTTCTCATCGAACTTGATGTAGGAACCGTCGGGACGACGGGTCTCCTTGACGGTGCGGACGATGACGGCCTTGACGACATCGCCCTTCTTGACGTTGCCACCGGGGATCGCGTCCTTGACCGTGGCGACGATGACGTCACCCAGGCCGGCGTAGCGACGCTTCGACCCGCCGAGCACGCGAATGGTGAGCAGTACCTTGGCGCCGGTGTTGTCGGCGACCTTGACTCGTGATTCCTGCTGAAGCACAGTTGTCTCCTTCTCTCAAGTAAGCCAGAGGCTTACTTGGCCTTCTCGGCGATCTCGACGAGGCGCCAGCGCTTCGTGGCGGAGAGCGGACGGGTCTCGGAGATCACGACGAGGTCGCCGATGCCGGCGGAGTTCTGCTCGTCGTGAGCCTTGACCTTCGAGGTGCGGCGGATGACCTTGCCGTACAGGGGGTGCTTCACGCGGTCTTCGACCTCGACGACGATGGTCTTGTCCATCTTGTCGCTGACGACGTACCCGCGACGCACCTTGCGGTAGCCGCGAACGAGTTCGGCCGACTCGGCGACCTCGGCTGCAGCAGCCTTCTTGGTCTCAGCCATGATCAGGCCTCCTTCGTCTCTGCGGCCTCAGCAGGGGCTTCCGCCTCGGCCTTGGCCTTCTTCGTCTTCTTCTCAGCCTTGGCCGGAGCCTCGACCGGTGCGGGAGTGGCACGGATGCCGAGCTCGCGCTCACGGATGACCGTGTAGATGCGGGCGATGTCGCGCTTGACCGCGCGCAGGCGGCCGTGGCTCTCGAGCTGGCCGGTGGCCGACTGGAAGCGCAGGTTGAACAGCTCTTCCTTGGCCTTCTTCAGCTCGTCGACGAGTCGCTCGTCTTCAAAGGTGTCGAGCTCGACAGTGGCGAGCTCCTTCGTTCCGACGGACATTATGCGTCGCCCTCCTCGCGCTTGATGATGCGTGCCTTGAGGGGCAGCTTGTGGATGGCACGGGTCAGGGCCTCACGAGCGAGTTCCTCGGAGACGCCAGAGACCTCGAAGAGGACTCGACCCGGCTTGACGTTGGCGACCCACCACTCGGGCGAGCCCTTGCCGGAACCCATGCGGGTCTCGGCGGGCTTCTTCGTGAGCGGACGGTCGGGGTAGATGTTGATCCACACCTTGCCGCCACGCTTGATGTGACGCGTCATCGCGATACGAGCGGACTCGATCTGACGGTTGGTCACGTAAGCGGGCGTCAGCGCCTGGATGCCATACTCACCGAACGACACCTTGGTGCCACCGGTGGCCTGGCCGGAGCGGCCGGGGTGGTGCTGCTTGCGGTACTTGACTCGACGGGGAATCAACATGGTTATGCCTCAACTCCTGCTGCCACCGGCTCCTGCGCCTTGGGCGCACGGCGGGGACGGTCATTGCGGTCGCCACGCGACGGCTTCTGCGAAGCCTGCTCGCGTGCGAGCTCCTTGTTGGTGATGTCGCCCTTGTAGATCCAGACCTTCACGCCGATGCGGCCGAAGGTGGTCTTCGCCTCGTAGAAGCCGTAGTCGATGTTCGCGCGGAGCGTGTGCAGGGGCACACGGCCTTCGCGGTAGAACTCCGAGCGGCTCATCTCGGCGCCGCCGAGGCGGCCGGAGACCTGGATGCGGACACCCTTGGCGCCTGCGCGCTGAGCACCCTGCAGGCCCTTGCGCATCGCGCGGCGGAATGCCACACGAGCGGAGAGCTGCTCGGCGATGCCCTGCGCGACGAGCTGGGCGTCGGCCTCGGGGTTCTTGACCTCGAGGATGTTGAGCTGGATCTGCTTGCCGCTCAGCTTCTCGAGGTCGGCGCGGATGCGCTCGGCCTCGGCGCCGCGGCGGCCGATCACGATGCCGGGACGCGCGGTGTGGATGTCCACACGAACGCGGTCACGGGTGCGCTCGATCTCGATGCGCGAGACTCCCGCGCGGTCGAGCGACGTCTGGAGCAGGCGACGGATCTTGACGTCCTCAGCGAGGTAGTCGGCGTAGCGCTGTCCGGGCTTGGTCGAATCGGAGAACCACCGCGACACATGGTCGGTGGTGATGCCGAGACGGAAGCCGTACGGGTTTACCTTCTGACCCATTACTTCGTACCCTCCTCGGGCGTGGCGAGCACGACGGTGATGTGGCTCGTTCGCTTGTTGATGCGGAAGGCACGACCCTGGGCACGCGGCTGGAAACGCTTGAGGGTGGTGCCCTCATCGACGAATGCGCGGCTGATGTAGAGGTCCTGCTCGTCCAGATAGGTGTTCGTTGCATCGGCCTTGACGCGAGCATTCGCGATGGCCGAGGCGACGAGCTTGTACACCGGCTCGCTCGCACTCTGGGGTGCGAACTTCAGGATGGCGAGTGCCTCCTGCGCCTGCTTGCCGCGGATCAGGTTGACGACGCGACGGGCCTTCATGGGGGTCACGCGGATGTGACGCACGCGTGCGATCGACTCCACCATTTCTCTCCTCCTTTTCGCCCCCGCGTCAGCGGCGGCGACCCTTCTTGTCATCCTTCACGTGTCCACGGAAGGTGCGGGTGGGGGCGAACTCTCCGAGCTTGTGACCCACCATGGTCTCGGTGACGAACACCGGGATGTGCTTGCGGCCGTCGTGCACGGCGATCGTGTGCCCGAGCATGGCCGGGATGATCATCGAGCGACGGGACCACGTCTTGATGACGTTCTTGGAACCGGCTTCGTTCTGGACGACGACCTTGCGAAGCAGGTGCTCGTCGACGAAGGGGCCCTTCTTAAGACTGCGAGGCATCTTCTCTTACTCCTACTTGCGCTTCTTGCCGACGGTGCGACGACGGACGATGAGCTTGTCGCTTTCCTTGTTGGGGCGACGAGTGCGTCCCTCGGACTTGCCCCAGGGGCTGACCGGGTGGCGACCACCGGAGGTCTTGCCCTCACCACCACCGTGCGGGTGGTCGATCGGGTTCATCGCGACACCACGCACGGTCGGGCGGACGCCCTTCCAGCGCTTGCGGCCGGCCTTGCCCCAGTTGATGTTCGACTGCTCGGCGTTGCCGACCTCGCCGATGGTCGCGCGGCAGCGCGCATCGACGTTGCGGATCTCGCCCGACGGCAGGCGGAGCTGCGCGTAGGGGCCGTCCTTGGCGACGAGACGCACCGACGTACCGGCCGAGCGGGCCAGCTTGGCGCCGCCACCGGGACGGAGCTCGATCGCGTGGATGACGGTACCCGTCGGGATGTTCTTCAGCGGCAGGTTGTTGCCGGGCTTGATGTCGGCACCGGCGCCCGATTCGATCGGGTCGCCCTGCTGCAGCTTGTTCGGCGCGAGGATGTAGCGCTTCGTGCCGTCCACGAAGTGGAGCAGCGCGATGCGGGCGGTGCGGTTGGGGTCGTACTCGATGTGAGCGACCTTGGCCGGCACGCCGTCCTTGTCGTTGCGACGGAAGTCGATCACGCGGTACTGGCGCTTGTGGCCACCACCGATGTGACGGGTCGTGATGCGACCCTGGTTGTTGCGGCCACCGGTCTTGGAGAGCGGCTTGAGCAGCGACTTCTCGGGCGTCGAACGCGTGATCTCCGCGAAGTCGGCGACCGAGGAACCGCGACGACCAGGGGTCGTGGGCTTGTACTTACGAATAGCCATGTTCTTCCTCTGCTCCTTAGCCGACAGCCGTGAAGATGTCGATCGAGCCGGACTTGAGGGTGACGATCGCGCGCTTGGTGTCCTTGCGCTTGCCCATGCCGAACCGGGTACGGCGGGTCTTGCCCTGACGGTTCAGAGTGTTGATCGACGCCACCTGGACGTTGAAGATCTTCTCGATGGCGAGCTTGATCTCGGTCTTGTTCGAGCGGGGGTCCACGGTGAACGTGTACTTGCCCTCGTCGATCAGGCCGTAGCTCTTCTCCGAGACGACCGGCGCGATGATGATGTCGCGCGGGTCCTTGTTGTGTGCGGCACTCATGCGGAGACCTCTTCCTTCTTCGCCGTCTTCGAGGCGATGAACGCCTCGAGCGCAGCGGTGCTGAAGACGATGTCGTCCGAGACGAGCACGTCGTAGGCGTTCAGCTGGTCGACCGACAGCGAGTGCACGGTCGGGATGTTGCGGACAGCGCGCTCGGCGAGCTCCTCGCCGCGAGCCAGCACCACGAGGTAGTGCTTGGCCGGCGCGATCGACGTCAGCAGCGCGAGGGCGTCCTTCGTCTTCGCGACGTCGCCGGCGACGAAGCCCTCGACCGCGTGGATGCGGCCACCGCGGGCGCGGTCGGAGAGCGCGCCGAGCAGGGCAGCGGCGATCATCTTCTTGGGGGTGCGCTGCGAGTAGTCACGCGGCTGCGGGCCGTGGACGATGCCACCACCGGTCATCTGAGGAGCACGGATCGAGCCCTGACGAGCGCGGCCGGTGCCCTTCTGCTTGAACGGCTTGCGGCCGGCGCCGGAGACCTCACCACGGGTCTTGGTCTTGTGGGTGCCCTGACGCGCTGCGGCGAGCTGGGCGACGACGACCTGGTGGATCAGCGGCACGTTGGTCTGCACGTCGAAGAGCTCGGCGGGGAGCTCAACGGTGCCGGACTTCTTGCCGGTGACGTCGAGGGTGTCGATGGTGTTGGTCGCGGTAGCCATGGACTACGCCCCCTTCACTGCGTTGCGGACGAAAACGAGACGGCCACGAGCACCGGGGACGGCGCCCTTGACGAGCAGCAGGCCCTTCTCTGCGTCGACGGCGTGCACGCGGAGGTTGAGCACGGTGACGCGCTCGCCACCCATGCGGCCGGCCATGCGCATGCCCTTGAAGACGCGGCTGGGCGTCGACGAGGCACCGATGGAGCCCGGCTTGCGGTGGTTGCGGTGCGAACCGTGCGAAGCGGAGACGCCCTTGAAGTTGTGGCGCTTCATGACACCGGCGAAGCCCTTGCCCTTGCTCGTGCCGACGACGTCGACGAGCTGGCCGGCCTCGAAGGCACCCTCGACGGGGAGCTCCTGGCCGAGCGCGTAGGACGCGGCGTCCGCGGTGCGGACCTCGGTCACGTGGCGGCGGGGGGTCACGCCTGCGGCGGCGAAGTGGCCGGTCGCGGGCTGGTTGACCTTGCGGGGGTCGATGGCGCCGGCGGCGATCTGCACAGCCTCGTAGCCGTCACGCTCGACGGTGCGGAGCTGGGTGACCACGTTGGGGGCGATCTCGATGACGGTCACGGGCACGAGCTTGTTGTTCTCGTCCCACACCTGGGTCATGCCGAGCTTGGTGCCGAGCAGACCCTTCACGTTCTTGGTAGCGGAAGACATCTGTTACCTCAGAGCTTGATCTCGATGTTGACGTCGGCGGGCAGGTCGAGACGCATGAGCGAGTCGACGGCCTTCGGCGTCGGGTCCACGATGTCGATGAGGCGCTTGTGGGTGCGCATCTCGAAGTGCTCGCGGCTGTCCTTGTACTTGTGGGGCGAACGGATGACGCACACCACGTTCTTCTCGGTCGGAAGCGGCACGGGGCCGACGACCGTGGCGCCCGCGCGGGTCACCGTGTCGACGATCTTGCGCGCCGAGGTGTCGATGACCTCGTGGTCATACGACTTCAGTCGAATGCGGATCTTCTGTCCCGCCATGTCGAACTCTCTCTCTGTCAAGGCGCCATACCCCTTCCGAGGGCATCGGGCGCCGCGTAGCGACTTCTGATGAAGCAACCACTGTTCTTCTGTCAAAGGCTGTGATCGAGCCTGTCGAAACCACCGCACGGATCTTCATCCGCATTCGGTGACCTCGGCACGCTCGACCCGCAAGCCGTATCCCCGACCCCCGCGCCCGGGCGTGTCGTCCTGGCGGAAGACATGGAGTACCCATGGAACGTTGTATGTGGGATTCGGTTCAGTCGTGTTCTGCTGCCCGCGGCCTAACCTGACCCCTGGCGCACCGTGACTCTCGTCACGTGCACGGGTGGTTATGCACTGCCTGGCAGTGATTCGAGCGCATGCCGTGGCGCGCGCTCGAAATGTTGAACTCACCAAGTTTGCCATATCCGGCACATTGCTGCAACCCGGGCGTGTCGCGCGCCGTTCCGGGCGAAGCCGGGGCTGCGAACTGCGGGCCGAAGCACTGGGCCGAAGCCGTCGCATCGTCGGTGTTCCTCGATTCTCCCACGACCTCCTGTGAGTCCTCCGGGCATCCGTCGAGTCCTCCCGTTCGACCGGTCGAAGCGGCGAGGATGTCGGTATGACGAAGACTCCGGCGACCGGCATCCACCACCGCGAGAGCGCACGCGCCGCCTCGGGCAGCGTCTCGGCGGCCCGCACGGGCGAGCGCACCTTCGAGGGGCGCAACGAGTCCGGTGCCACCGTCAGCATCGGCCCGGCCGGCACGCCGGGCCACTTCTCCCCCGGCGAACTGCTGAAGCTCGCCCTCGCGGCATGCTCGGGCATGAGCGCCGATCGCGTGATCTCGCGCCGGCTCGGCGACGACGTCGCGTTCACCGTCTGGGCGCACGGCACGTCGGAGCCCGACAACCGGTACGACCGCATCGACGAGGAGCTGCTCATCCCGCTCGCGTCGCTCACGGAGGCAGAACGCGAGAAGCTCGCGCACCTCGTGGAGGCCTCCATCGCCCGGAGCTGCACGGTCGGGCGAAGCGTGGAGCAGGACATCGACGTCAGCCACGAGATCGTCGACGTCGGCGAGTGAGCCGCCGCGGCGTCATCGGCTTCCCCGACGCCACCCGCGACATCCCTCGGCCGCCCTCCCGACGCGGGGCGCGATCTCCGCTCGGCTAGTCGCGCGGAGACCGCCCCTGCCCCTGGCAGACGAGTTCGTCCGCGGCGATGCCCGGCGCGACCGACCCCATCGTGAGCACGCCCGCGAGGGCCACGGCGAGCGCACCGGCCAGCACGCGCGGGTGCGAGCCGACCGCACCGCCGCGTCGCCGGAACGGGTCCTCGACGAACCGCTTCGAGAGCGCCGCGACGACGAGCGAGAGGCCGACGAGCACGACCATGAGCGCCGGCGGGCTCGGCACCCCGGTGATCATCGGCGTGAACATGAAGATCGGCCAGTGCCAGAGGTAGAGCGAGTACGACACGTCGCCGACCCACTGCACCGGTCGGAGCCCGGCGGCGCGCGCGGTGGACCACCGGGTCCCCGGCGCACCGGCCCAGATGATCGCGAGGGTGCCCGCCACCGGCAGCAGCACCCAGAGGCCGGGGAACGCCTCCGTGTCGTCGAAGGTCACGATCGGCACGACGATCATGGCGAGCCCCGCCCACGAGACGACGCTCCGGCCTGCGTGCCAGCGATCGGCCGTCAGGCGAGGGATCGCCGCTGCCAGCAGTGCGAGCAGGCCGCCGACGCCGAACTCCCAGCCGCGGGCGAACGTCGAGAAGTACGCCAGGTTGTGGTCGTCGACCGTGAGCAGCAGAGACCAGGCGAACGAGACGGCCGTGACGGCGCCGAGCACGATCGCGAGCGTCCGCCGCAGCGGTGCGCCACGTCGGTGCACCAGCCAGAGCGCCGCGATGATGAGGAGCGGCCAGAGCAGGTAGAACTGCTCCTCGACCGAGAGCGACCAGAAGTGCTGCACGGGCGTCGACTCGAGATCTGCGAACGCCGGCTGCTGCGAGTCCACGGCGAGGCGCCAGTTCTCGACGTAGAACGCGCTTGCGACGATCTCGCGGAAGTAGGCGGCCCAGTCGCGGTAGGGCGCGAACGCCAACGTCGCGGCCGAGACGGCGAGCAGCACGACCATCGCGGCCGGCAGGATGCGACGCGCACGCCGCCGGTAGAAGGAGCCGAGTGAGATCCGGCCGGTGCGATCGACCTCGCGAAGCAGCAGGGCGGTGATGAGGTAGCCCGAGACGACGAAGAAGACGTCGACTCCGATGTACCCCGCGGGTGCGACCGCAGGCCATCCGTGATGCAGCACCACGGCCGCGACGGCGATGGCCCGGAGCGCTTGGATCTCGGGCCGCACGGTGGTCGTGCTCGGGACCGCTGCGGACATCTCCATACGGATCAAGCGTAACCCGCTCGGGGGGTACGGCACATGTCAGCGGGGTTACGGGCACCCGTGCATCGGGTGTGCGCGCACCTCGAAACGACAGAACGGGGCCGGACCCGAGGGTCCGACCCCGTTCAAGGTCGCAATCGCGAAGGACTTACTTGATGACCTTCGTGACGGTACCGGCGCCGACGGTGCGGCCACCCTCGCGGATGGCGAAGCCGAGGCCCTCCTCCATGGCGATCGGCTGGATCAGCGCGACCGTCATGTCGGTGGTGTCGCCGGGCATGACCATCTCGGTGCCCTCGGGCAGCGTGATGACGCCGGTGACGTCGGTGGTGCGGAAGTAGAACTGCGGACGGTAGTTCGCGTAGAACGGGTTGTGACGCCCACCCTCATCCTTGGAGAGGATGTACGCGGTGCCCTCGAAGTCCGTGTGCGGGGTGACCGAGCCGGGGGCCACGACGACCTGGCCGCGCTCGACGTCTTCACGCTTGGTGCCACGGAGGAGAAGACCGCAGTTCTCGCCGGCCCAGGCCTCGTCGAGCTGCTTGTGGAACATCTCGATACCCGTGACCGTGGTCTTCTGCGTCGGGCGGATGCCGACGATCTCGACCTCGGAGTTGATCTTCAGGGTGCCACGCTCGGCGCGGCCCGTGACGACGGTGCCACGACCGGTGATCGTGAACACGTCTTCGACCGGCATGAGGAACGGCTTGTCGCGGTCGCGCACCGGGTCGGGCACGGAGTCGTCGACGGCGGCCATGAGCTCGAGAACCGAGTCCACCCACTTCTCGTCGCCCTCGAGAGCCTTGAGGCCCGAGACGCGGACGACCGGAGCGTCGTCGCCGTCGAAGCCCTGGCTCGAGAGCAGCTCGCGAACCTCGAGCTCGACGAGCTCCAGGATCTCCTCGTCGTCGACCATGTCGGACTTGTTCAGTGCGACGAGCAGGTACGGCACGCCGACCTGCTTGGCGAGCAGCACGTGCTCACGCGTCTGAGCCATCGGGCCGTCGGTGGCGGCGACCACGAGGATCGCGCCGTCCATCTGAGCCGCACCGGTGATCATGTTCTTGATGTAGTCGGCGTGACCGGGAGCGTCGACGTGCGCGTAGTGGCGCTTCGGCGTCTCGTACTCGACGTGCGAGATGTTGATCGTGATGCCGCGCTGGCGCTCTTCGGGAGCCGAGTCGATCGACGCGAAGTCGCGCTGAACGTTGGTCGCCGAGGGGTACTTGTCGGCAAGCACCTTCGAGATCGCTGCGGTGAGCGTGGTCTTGCCGTGGTCGACGTGACCGATCGTTCCGATGTTGACGTGCGGCTTGGTCCGCTCGAACTTGGCCTTAGCCACTGTGGGTCCTCCTCAGGACTCGTGTAGAACCTCCGGGCGCTGGATTGCGACCGGCGTGCTACGGGGTTTGTAGATATGTTACGCGAACCGGCTGGCTCGTGGGTCGGAGAGGGCCAAGGCCCCCGCCAGGGAGATTTATTCGCCCTTGTTCTTCTGGACGATCTCGTCGGCGACAGCCTTCGGGACCTCCGCGTAGCTGTCGAACGTCATCGAGTACACCGCGCGGCCCGAGGTCTTGGACCGCAGGTCTCCGATGTAGCCGAACATCTCCGACAGGGGCACGTTGGCGCGAATGACCTTCACGCCGCTCGCGTCCTCCATGGACTGGATCTGACCGCGGCGCGAGTTCAGGTCGCCGATGACATCACCCATGTATTCCTCAGGGGTGCGCACCTCGACGGCCATCAGCGGCTCGAGCAGAACCGGGTTCGCCTTCCGAGCGGCTTCCTTGAAGCCCATCGAGCCGGCGATCTTGAACGCCATCTCCGAGGAGTCGACGTCGTGTGCGGCGCCGTCAAGCAGGCTTGCCTTGACGCCGACCATCGGGTATCCGGCCAGGATGCCATACTGCATGGCGTCCTGGAATCCGGCATCGACCGAGGGGATGTACTCGCGGGGAACGCGTCCACCGGAGGTCTTGTTCTCGAACAGGTAGGTCTGCTCGGCCGTGACCTCGAGGGGCTCGATCGCGAACTGGATCTTCGCGAACTGGCCGGATCCACCCGTCTGCTTCTTGTGGGTGAAGTCGTGCTTCTCGACCGCGCGCTTGATGGTCTCGCGGTACGCGACCTGGGGCTTGCCCACGTTGGCCTCGACGTTGAACTCGCGCTTCATGCGGTCGACCAGGATGTCGAGGTGGAGCTCGCCCATGCCCTTGATGACCGTCTGACCGGTCTCCTGGTTCTGCTCGGTGCGGAAGGTGGGGTCCTCCTCGGCGAGCTTCTGGATCGCGGTGCCCAGCTTCTCCTGGTCGGCCTTGGTCTTCGGCTCGATGGCGACCTCGATGACGGGCTCGGGGAAGGTCATCGACTCGAGCACGACCTGGTTGTTCGGGTCGGACAGCGTGTCGCCGGTCGTGGTGTCCTTCAGACCGATGACGGCGTAGATGTTGCCGGCGGTCACCGAATCGATCGGGATCTCCTTGTTGGCGTGCATCTGGAAGATCTTGCCGATGCGCTCCTTCTTGCCCTTGGTCGAGTTGATGACCTGGGCACCGCTGTCGAGGCGGCCGGAGTAGACGCGGACGTAGGTGAGGCGACCGAAGAACGGGTGCACCGCGACCTTGAACGCGAGCGCCGTGAACGGCTCGGTCGCGTCGGCGTGACGCATGACGACCTTCTCCTCGTCGCGAGCGTCGTGGGCCTCGATGGCCGGCACGTCGAGCGGCGACGGGAGGAAGTCGATGACGGCGTCGAGCATCGGCTGCACGCCGCGGTTCTTGAACGCGGAACCGCAGAGGACGGGGTAGATCTCCGAGTTGACCGTGAGCTTGCGGATCGCAGCCTTGATCTCGGCGACGGTGAGCTCCTCGCCGCCGAAGTACTTCTCCATCAGCTCGTCGCTCGTCTCGGCGACGACCTCGAGCAGGGCCGTGCGGTACTCCGCGGCCTTCTCGACGAGGTCGGCGGGGATCTCCTCGATGGCGTACTTGGCGCCCATCTCGACGTCACCCTTTGCGTCGCCGCGCCACGTGAGTGCGCGCATCTCGATGAGGTCGACGACGCCCTCGAACTGCGACTCGGAGCCGATCGGGAGCTGCAGCACGAGCGGCTTGGCGCCGAGGCGGCTGACGATCGTGTCGACCGTGTAGTAGAAGTCGGCGCCGAGCTTGTCCATCTTGTTGACGAAGCAGATGCGCGGGACGTTGTACTTGTCGGCCTGACGCCACACCGTCTCGGACTGGGGCTCGACGCCCTCCTTGCCGTCGAACACGGCGACCGCACCGTCGAGCACGCGGAGCGAACGCTCCACCTCGACCGTGAAGTCCACGTGGCCGGGGGTGTCGATGATGTTGATCTGGTTCTTGTTCCAGTAGCAGGTCACGGCGGCAGACGTGATCGTGATGCCGCGCTCCTTCTCCTGCTCCATCCAGTCGGTCGTCGAGGCACCGTCGTGCGTCTCACCGATCTTGTGGTTGACGCCCGTGTAGAACAGGATGCGCTCAGTGGTGGTGGTCTTGCCGGCATCGATGTGGGCCATGATGCCGATGTTGCGGACCTTGCTCAGGTCGGTGAGCACGTCTTGTGCCACGGGGGTTCCTCCGGATGTTCAGGAACGGAAGGGGAAGGGGGAACGGATGCCGCGAGCCGAGGCCGCGGCATCCGCTCGGCCTGCTACCAGCGGTAGTGGGCGAATGCGCGGTTCGACTCGGCCATCTTGTGCGTGTCTTCACGACGCTTGACGGCTGCACCGAGGCTGTTCGACGCGTCGAGGATCTCGTTGGTGAGACGCTCGGTCATCGTCTTCTCGCGACGGGCCTTCGCGTAGCTCGTGAGCCAGCGGAGGGCGAGGGTGTTGGCGCGGTGCGGCTTGACCTCGACGGGGACCTGGTAGGTCGAACCGCCGACGCGGCGCGAACGCACCTCGAGGGTCGGGCGCACGTTGTCGAGCGCCTTCTTGAGCACCGTGACGGCGTCCTGGCCGGACTTGGTGGCCACGTTCTCGAGCGCTTCGTAGACGATGCGCTGAGCGAGGTCCTTCTTGCCGTCGACGAGGATCTTGTTGACGAGCTGGCTGACGACCGGCGAGCCGTAGACGGGGTCTGCGACGACGGGGCGCTTCGGAGCGGGTCCCTTGCGAGGCATTACTTCTTCTCCATCTTCGCGCCGTAGCGGCTGCGAGCCTGCTTGCGGTTCTTCACGGCCTGCGTGTCGAGGGCGCCGCGGATGATCTTGTAACGGACACCCGGGAGGTCCTTCACACGACCGCCGCGCACGAGCACCATCGAGTGCTCCTGCAGGTTGTGGCCCTCACCGGGGATGTAGGCGGTGACCTCGGTGCCGTTCGAGAGCTTCACACGAGCGACCTTGCGGAGCGCGGAGTTCGGCTTCTTCGGGGTGGTGGTGTACACACGCGTGCACACGCCGCGCTGCTGGGGGTTGGCCTTCAGGGCGGGAGCCTTGGTCTTGGTGACCTTCGGCGAGCGACCCTTGCGGACCAACTGCTGAATGGTTGGCACTGCTTCTCCTTGTTGGTGCTGCACGGTGACAGCGTTTGATGGATTTCACATCACGACCCACCGACCGCGCGGAATCGCGTGGCCTTTGAGGTGGTGGGTATGCCGTGGGGGCGAGACGCCCTGAGTGCGCACGCCGGAGCGCGCACACCCGATCTATGGTAATGCCGCGTAACGTTGCGGTCAAATGCGGGCGGATGCCGCGGGCGGCTGCCCAGCGGTCTCGCAGCTGCCGCTCAGCCGGGCCAGCCCGGGGCGTCGAGTTCGCGATCGAGGTCGGCGAGCATCTCGGCGACCTGCGGTTCGACGAGGCGCTCGACCGCGTTGCCGATGCGGTAGCGGTGCTGGGCGAGCTCGACGCAGATGCGGCGGCCGAGCTGCTTCGCGAACTCGTCGGCGAGGCGGACCTCCTCGCGGAGCGCCTCCTTCTCGTCCGGGGTGAACGGCCGGGGCGCCGGTTCGGCGGCCTCGGCGGCCGCCTCCTGCTCGAGGCCGCCGAGCGTGAACAGGAACGGCTGGTCGGCGACCGGCTCGGGGTCGACGTCGAGGCCGGCGAACTCGGGGTCGAGCCCCTCGCCGGCGCGGTACGGCCGGCGCGCCTTGCGCTCCTCGGCCAACCGGATCTCGCGGTGCAGCATCGGCAGGTTGCGCGCCGTGTAGTCGTCGACGGCGAGATCGATGACGCCCTTCATGCGCATCGAGAACGAGTGCTGCACCGGATGCGGCACGTCGACGTCGAGCCCAGCCGCGGCGAGGATCGGCGACCCGAAGCACCGCTGGCACAGACGGACACGGGACCGGTGCGTGCCGGGTCGCCACCGCGGCAGCCACTGCAGCCAGCGGTCGACCTCGTGGCTCACGCGCGCCTCGACCGAACCCTCCACGAGGTTCACGATAGCGCCGTGGACGCCCGGCGGGGGCGCTCGGCGGTCGTCCGGCCCGTCGGCCCGCCGCGCGCAGCCCGTTCGGGCACCCGTTCATCGGCGCCTGCGGGCTCGGGGAGAATGGCGGCATGGGCGCGGCATCCGGAAGCTACACGACCGTCGCCGGGCGCGTGCGCACCGAGATCGAGATCGAGCGCTCCCGCTTCATCTGCGTGCTCGACCGCGTCGACGACGAGGAGGCCGCGCGCCGGGTCGTCGGCGACGTGCGGGCCGCTGAGCCCAGGGCTCGCCACCACTGCACCGCGTTCGTCATCGGTGCGCGCGGCGAGCTCGCCCGCTCGAGCGACGATGGAGAGCCGTCGGGCACGGCAGGGCAGCCGATGCTCGAGGCGCTGCGCGGCGAGGGCCTCTCCGACGTCGTGGCCGTGGTGAGCCGGTACTTCGGCGGGGTGCTGCTCGGCACGGGCGGGCTCATGCGTGCCTACACGGCCTCGGTCCAGGCGTCGACGCGGGCCGCGACCCGGCTCGGCCGGAGCCTGCGAACGACCCTCGAGGTGCACGCGGACTACGAGCGCGGGCCCTCGCTCGAGGCGGAGCTTCGCCGCATCGGCCACGTCCCGCTCCACGTCGAGTACGGCACCCGCATGCGCATCGACGTCGGCGTGCCGCCGGCGGACACCGACGTCTTCGCCGCCCGCATCGCCGAGCTCACCGCGGGTGCGGCGCGCGTGTCGATCGCCGCGACGGGGTACGTCGACGATCCGGCCTGACGCGGCATCCGTCACTCCTCGTCGTCGTGCTCCCATGGCCAGCGGGGGCGCCGCATGCCGTGGTCGCGGCCGCGGGCGACGAGCACCGCGAACACGGAGACCAGCGCCGCGGCGACCGGCACGAGCAGGCCGAACCAGCCGAGCCCGAACAGGACGCCGAACGCCACGCTCTCGAGCACGTCGCCCGTCGTCGACGACAGGTGCCCGATGACCGCCACGACCACGAGCGTCGCCCAGGCGGCGAAGGCCGTGAGCACGACGGTCGCCGCGATGCGCTCCGGTCGCGCCAGGCGCAGCCCGAGCGTGAGGAGCAGGGCCAGGGCGGATGCCCCGACCGCGACGGGCACGACGAGCACCCCGACCTGCGGGTCGGCGACGACCTCGATGTCGGCCAGCAGGCTCACGAACCCGTAGGCGCACACGACGAGGGCGAGGTCGAGCGCCGCCGCGAATCCGGCGACGACCCAGGCCGTTCGTCTCGGGTCCATGCGTTCGAGCGTACGCGCCGGCGGGCGGGTGCGCGGTCTACCTGGGGCGCCGCGCGGTCGGCGCGGGGCCGCCGGCCCGCCGCGGTCAGCGCGCGGCGGCCAGCTCGTCGCGCAACGACGGCGCTTTGCGCCAGGTCGCCGCGGCGACGATGCGGTCGAAGAGCTCGAGCATGAGCGCCTCGAGCGGACCGAGCACGCTCGTCATGCTCACGAGCACGACCTCGGGTCTGCCGGGAACCGTGATCCAGTAGTCGGCGGTGATCGACTCGGCGGTCGTGGCATCGGATGCCGCGGCGGACCCGGATGCGTTCGGCTCGCGGGGGTCCGGGGTCGCGGCGGTCGGGCTCGTGTGGGCCGCGGCGTCGGTCGCATCGGCCCCGCGGCGCACCACGCGGCGCACGACGATGGACTCCCCCTTCGCGAACGCGACGCCGCCCGCAGCCTGGAACGCCGACCAGGCCTCACCCGCATCGGGCCCCGCGACCTCGCCGCCGCCGGCACGCGCCAGCCCGCCGACCACGCGGTCGACCAGCACCTCGGGCGCGGGGTTCGTGCCGAAGACGCCCGGGAGCGCGTACTCGGTGACCGTCGAGGCGAATGCGATGCCGCCGTCGTTGGACTCCGAGACGTGCATCGCCACGGCTCCGGCGCGCACCGCCTCGTCGAGGGCATGGGCCAGCTTCGCGCGATGCTCCGCCCGGGTGCGGGCGAGATCGTCTCGGCGGCCGTACTTCGCACGCACGAACTCCGAGATCGCGTGGGCGCGCTCCTCGCCGTCGGCCTCGAGCGGTGCACGCCACCAGGCGCCCGGCAACGCGAACTCGAGACGCGGCGCGAGGGTTCGGGAGATCGCCATCAGCCGAGGATCCGCATGTCGCGCAGGGCGTCGACCGGGATGCTCGCCGTGACCGGGTCGATCATCGACTCGCCGTCGACCCCGGTCTGCCGCAGGGGTCCCTCGAGTTCGAGCTCCTCGTCATCCGCCGACACGGCGACGACCCGGACCTCGTCGAACGCATCGGGCACCGACTGGCGCAGCGCGAGCATCGCCGAATCGAGCGCCGCGCCGGGAATCTCATCACCGGTCATGTCGAGCTCGACGAGGAGGAGGCTCACGGCCCCGTCGACGCGGTCGTCGATGCGCACGTCGGCGAACTCCGGCGACGCGTCGCGCACCGCAGCTGCGATCACGTCGAAGGCTTCGTCGTGCCTGACGCCGTCGCTCCCGCCCGGGAGTCCGGCGCATCCGCCCAGCGCAAGTGTGGCGAGGACGGCGCCGAACGCGACCTTGCCGAGACGATTCACCATGCGCGGAACACTACTCGACCGGGCCGCGCCGTGCGCCGGACCGCTGCGGCGCACGTCGGTCAGGCGCTCAGCGCTCATCCGCGAACGACTTCAACGCGCTCGCCGGGATGTGCGCCATACGCGGATTCACCAGGTAGGTCTGACTGAACCCGAGCGATTCGAGCACGGTGTCGACGTCGAGACGGTCGCCGGACGCGGTGCTCGCCGCCACGTGCACGTAGTTGTACGACTCGGGGAGCACGTCGCCCACCTCTTGGAGCGTCGCCGCGACGCTCTCGGCGGGGAGCTCGTCGCCGGATGCGATCAGGTGGAGGAGCACGTACCTCGAGAGGCCGTCCTTTCCCTCGTCGACACGAACCTCGTCGAGCCCCGCGGGCGCGTCTCGGACCGCCGCCTCCACGACCTCGAGCTGCCCCCGCGAGGAGGAGGCCGCGCACCCCGCCGCCGTCACCACGAGCATGCCGGCCGCGATGCAGCCCACGACCACCGTGCCGAACCGCTTCTTCATGTATCGAGCCTCATTCCCTGAACGCGTACTGCTCATTCGACACGATATCGCCGTAGAACTGCGAGAAACCGTCGTCGACCGATCCGTCCTCTGCCTGCAGTCGCAACGCGGTCTGCCGGTACGCCTCGTTGTCGTGCGCCTGAGGATACGGTTGCCCGGTCTTCGGATCGATCGGAACCGGTTCGGAGTACGTCGACCAGGTGTCGGTGTCGGGAGGACTCGCCGTGAGATCGAGCGTGTGCACGACGTCGTCGTGGTGCTGCATCGACACGACCTCGGTCTTCGGCGGGATCGGCATGTCGTCGATCGGAGCACCGTACGCGAGGACCCCCTGGAAGTTGAACTCGTCGGATCGATTCGCGGCGAGGTGCCCCGCCAAGATGCCGCCCTGACTGAACCCGACCAGCAGCACGGGGTCGGTCGGCGTGATGCCGGCCTGACGCATCGCCTCCATCACCGCCCGCTCGTACTGGGTGCGAACCTCGGGGAAGAGCCGGAGCACGATGTTGGTGTCGAGGTCGTTGACCGCGCCGTCACCGTTCATGTCGTCGCCGAAGAACACTCCTGCGACCTGCCAGTCCTGCGTGCTCGGCAACGTGACGATGTACCGCGGAGGGTCTCCCTCGACCCGCATGATGTCCACCACCGTCTGCGACGAGCCGCCCATCTTGTCGGAGAGGCCCTCGAGGGCGACGAGGTCGTCCATGCTGTCGACGTGGTCGACCGCATCCGCGTCCTGCCAGGCGAGCAGGGACTCGTCGTCGTCGGGGTCTGGCTCGAACTCGCTCACCGTGGGCGTCGGGGCGAAGATCTCGATCGCGACGCGCCAGGCGAGCACGACCGCGATGAGGCTGACCACGCCGAGCAGGAGCGCCCAGAACAGCGGGCTGCTGAGGAGCAGAAGTGCGAGGTTCACGACCACGGCGAGGATGACCGCGATGGCCGCCGTGACGATGAGCACGAGCGCCGCGGTGACGAGCAGCAGCCCGGCGATGAGCGCGATCGCCACGAACGCGAGCAGCGCCGCGGCCACGACGACGATGAGCAGGGCCGCGATCGCGACTGCCGCGACGATCAGCGCGGCAACCACCGCGAGACCGAGCAGCACGATCGCGGCGACCACCACCAGCACCGCCGCGATGAGCACGATCACCGCCTCGACGATGGCCGTCACCGCCGCGACGACGACCCCGGCGATGGCCTTGAGCGCATCGCCGATGGCCTCGAACACGGCGCCGAACGCCCCGCCCACGTCATCCCAGAACGAATCGTTGAGGTCGCTGCCGTCGACGACGCCGCGGATGCGCTCGATCGCCGCCCTCGCGGCGCGATCCCGCGCCTCGACCGCCTCCTGCCAACGCTGCCGGGCGGATTCGGCGGCCCCGTCGCTTCGATCGAGTTCGGCGCCGACGGCGGTGATCGAGCGCTCGAGGGCGCGGATGTCGGCGGCCGCGGCGTCGTCGGGCATCGCTCGCAGGCGCGAGCGCAGCGTGCGGTCACGGGCCTCGAACGTCGCGGACTGGCCGGCGGCGTCGTCCGCGTCGCGAATGGCGCGGTCGGCGTCGTCCTGGGCGGACTCGAGCGCCGACGCGTACTCGACGAGCGCGTCGCCGGTCTCGCCGTAGCGTCGCTCGGCGGAGCCGATGTCGCCGGCGAGCCTCGCGGCATCCGTTCGCACGCGATCGATCGCGAGGCTGACCATCGCCGACGGCTCGGCGATGCGGTCGAGGGTGGCGACGGCATCGCGGATCGCGGACGCGGTCTCGGCGTAGCGCTGGCCCGTGCGGCGCAGCACGACCGGGTCACCGGGAAGCGGATGCATCAGTTCTCCTCACGTGCGGCCAGCGACCGATCGATCTCGGTGAACGCGCGATCGATCTCGGTGAGCACGCCCGCGAGCGTGCCCAGGTTCTCGGCGAAGTCCTGCCGGCGGTCGTCCCACGTCGAGGCGAACCGGTCGATCGCGTGGGCGAGATCGGGGTGCCCGGCAGCACCGGCCGCGGCACGCGCGGAGTCGTCGCTCTCGTCGAAGACCCGCTTGATGGCGCGGGCATCGCTCGCGGCACCGCCGATCGCGGCGAGGTCGAGCCTCACGAGGTCTGCCATGCGGACTCGCCTTTCACGGTGTCGACGTCAGGACAGTGTCGACCCTATGAGTCCGGACACCACCGGCGGAATGGGGAGCGCTCCCCGTGATGTGGTCGGCCATCCGCCATGGCCTCAGGCTCGCCCATGCGAGGCCATGGCGTGAACCGCCCATGCAGCGCTCACAGGCTGACGTCGTATCGCACCGCGGCCGGGTCTTCTCCGCGCAACCCTTGCACGACCTGCAGGGAGAGCACGCCTCGCGCGATGACCGTGCTGATGCCCTCGCCGACGGCCGCATCGAAGGCGGCGCGTGCGTCGGGTCCGAGCTCGTCGAAGTGCGCACCCGTCTCGGCGCCCGACGCCCGCTGCTCGACGCGCAGGCGGGCGCGGAGGTCTCCGGTCGGTCGGAGGTCGGTCGCACCGCCCGCGACGGCATCGCGGTACTCGCGCGCGTCGGCAGCCCGGCCGACCCAGAGCAGGAGCGTCGCGATCGCCACCAGCACCGCCACCACGACCGACGGCGCCAAGAGGTCGAGGGCGTCGCCACCGGCCTCGCGCACGAGCAGCGCGCCGGCGCTGATCACCGAGAACCCGGAGGTGAACAGCAGGATCATGCGCCCCTGCGCCGCCGTGCTGCCCGGCCTGCGGGCCAGGAGCCCGGTGCCGACATGCGCCACGAGGGCGAGTACGAGCAGGCCTGCGACGAACGGCGCCAGCACCTCTGCCTGCTGCAACCATCCGTCGGACTGGATACCGGCGTCGACGGACGTCGCGAGCGCGCCGGCCGCGAGCAGGCCGCCGAGCGCATCGAGCAGGAAGCGCTGCCGGAGTCGCACCGGCTCGGCCGGAGCCGCCTGGCGCGATGCGGCAGCCGCCTCGGCGCGGAGGTCGCGGACCACCCGGTCGAACCGCACGTCGACCTCGCGCACGCCGTCGGCGATCTCGCGATCGAGCTGCACGAGCGCGGTACGGCCGAGCGGCATCGAGCGTGCACGCTCGACGGCTGCCATCGTCGCCTCGGTCATGGGGCCTCCTCGATTCGGATGCCGTCGACGAGCCGCTCGGCGGTGGCGCTCACCACGACCACGCAACCGGAGCGCTCGAACGCGTCGTCGATGCGTCCGCCCACGGGCTCGTCATCGTTCTGGTCAGCGCCAGTCCGAGCGGGAACGCACCCGCTGCTGCGCCTCGTCGAACTGCGCCGGCGTCAACGTGCCTCGATCGGCGAGCAGACGCACGGCCTCGAGTTCGGCGGCGAGCAGGGCCGCGCGCTCGTCGGCGGTGCTCACGCCGTAGACGTGGCGACGCCATTCGGTGACGCGTCGCTCGAGCTTCGCACGGTACTCGGGCGACTCCGCGAGTTCGGCCGGAAGCGCCGAGGACTCGCGGACCTTGCGCCCGTCGGCCCACTGCGGCCGCTCCCGGTCGTGCCGGAACGCGAACACGGCGAGCACGAGACATCCGATGGTCGCGACGATCTGGAGGACGAGCCCGAGGATCGCCTCGGGATGGAACTGGAGCTCCTCACCCTCTCGGAGCACGATGGACACGCCGATCGCCCAGATCACCGTGATCAGCACGAACATCGGCGCTCCGAAGTTGCCTGCGCGATAGAGCGGATTCGACGTGCGCTTGGGCTCGAGCCACACGAACAGGCCCAGCGCGACGGCCATCGCGAGGCCCGAGGGCAGCGCGCCCGACACGGGGTCGAGTGCGGCGCTGCCGGTGCGCCCCGTCATGATGAGCGCAGGCGCGATCAGCGCGACCACCAGCGCGATCACGCTCCACCAGCGATACGCCCGCGACGTCCGCTTCGGCGCAACGTCGCGCAACGGCTTGACCCGGTCCAGCTCGGCGCGCTCGACGGTGGAGACGATGGTCGGATACGCCTTGGCGGCATCGGCGTGGCTCGCGAGCAGCGCCATGACGGGCACGCCGGCGAGCGCCTCCTCGGCGGAGAGCGTCGCCGGCACACGGCGGACCGCCTCGGCCAGTTGAACGTTCACGGCATCGGTCGACAGGTCTCGTTCGGTCATCGGGCGCCTCCAGGTACCGCGGCGACGCCATGCGGGTCGATGCCCGCGAAGAGGGCGTCGATGTCGTCGAGTCGAAGGGTGAGCCGGCGAGGGTCGTCGTCGACCGACACGAGGTACACCGCCCAGTCGCCCGACACCGCGGCCCACTCGCCTTTCGCGAGGATCCCGGGCGCCTCGGAGCCCGCGCCGATCGGCGCCAGCGTCAGACGCCGCACCGCGTCGTCGAACGACGGCACGGCGAGCGCATCCACCGCCGGCTCGATCAGCGTGCGCTCGGCATCGGGCAGCAACGCCGCCGCATCCGCGCCGTCGTCGTCGCGCTGCTGCACGTACACGTCGACCCAGCCGGCCGGGTCGCCGTCGACCGGGAAGAACCAGAACCGCGCACTCACGTGCTCGGTCGGGAACGCCGCGATCGCAGCGGCCTGATCGCGCAGCGGGTCACGGAACTCCGCCGCCGACTCGCGGCCCAGCGTGAGCTCGTCGGCGATCCACTCCGCCCACTCGTCGCCCGTGGCCCACTGCTCGTCGGCGAACGCGACGGGAACGCGGACCCACCGGTCGGAATCGAATGAGATCGGGAAGGTCTGCTTCACGCTGCGGGCACCCATCTGAACGTCGACATGATCGCCTCGCACGTGAACACCAGGCCCCTGGCCAGCTCGGCGGAATTCTCGTCGTCGACGGAGAGCACCGAGGCCTGGAACAGCAGCGCCCGGCGCTGGTCGCCGCCCGGCACCGGCACGACGAACGTGAGCTCGTCGGTGTGCACCGCCGCCGAGTCGTCGCGATACTCGGAGCTGCGGCGGATCAGGTGCATCTCGACCTCGGCCGGGGCCGCCTCGACGGCGACGCCCTTGGCGAGCCTCGCGAGCGCGGCGTCCCACGTCACGCCAGACGGCACGACGAACGGCGAAACCGCGATGATCGCCGGCATCGGCGCTCCCTCGCGCTCGGGTGCGACGTAGATCTCGAAAACGCCCCGGTCGCGCAGTGAGCTCTTGAGACGCGAGAGCATGCTGCGGAACTCGAGCACCAGGTCGGCGCGTCCCGCGCCCTTCATGGCCTGCAGCGCACGCGACGTGGCCGCGTCCTCGGTCAGCGCTGACGGCGGCACCTTGGTCCACCCGGGCGGGCAGAGCAGGGTGTACGACACCTTCGGCGTCTGCACGCCGATGAGTTCATCACGCAGCGAGCTCAAGCGGCCCTCGTCTTTCAGCGGTTCGGGGTTCGGTTCAGCGACCGCGGATCGCGTCGACGCCGTCGCCGATCAGGTCGATCGTGCCGCCGACGAAGTCGGGCATCTCGGGCAACGGGACGCCCGCGATCTGCAGGCTCTGGTACCCACCGTACCCGGTGTTCCAGAGGTTGAGCCCCTGGCCTCCGATCGACGGCATCGAGCTGAACTGCGCCGCCCAGGTCGCGGCACGACCGCCGGAAGGCATGACGCCGCCGCCCGTCCAGGCCGACGCGAGCCGCTGGCTCACCGTGTACGCCTCGCCGTCGAAACGCGAGCCGCCGTTGCGGAGCGCGTTCCACGCATTGCCGTACCAGGTGCCGCGCGTCGATCGCAGGATGTCGTCTGCGAGGCCGGAGGCGGCGGCCTCGCGCAGTGCACGGTTGCCGGCGCCGCGGCCGGCACCGACCACGGTACGGAGGTCGCGGACGACGGCGTTGCGCCCGATCGCGAGGAATCCGCTCGAGGCGTTGCCGAAGCCGAGACCAGCGCGGAGGGCCCCCATGCCGCCGCGACCGGCCGCGAGGCCCTTGCCGAACGCACCGAGGAACGGCAGCACGCCGATCGCGTCGAACGCGATATCGGTCCAACTCACGCGCTTCGAGCCGCAGGCCATCATGATGCAGTGCGCGACGAGCGCGACGATGCCCGCCACCGCGGCGATCGCGAGGAAGATCGGGCCGCCGATCACGAGTGCGGCGATCACGGCGATCGTGGCGACCACCGTCGCCACCTTCGCGATGCCATCGAGGAGGTCCTCCCACCAGCTGTCGTCGACCCCGGAGGCCTCCAGCGCGCTCTCGATGCCGCCGACGGCGTTGTCGTACGCCTCGTCCCAGTCGAAGAAGCCGCTCTCGAACTCCTCCCAGAGGTCTTCGAGCTTGCCCGCGGCACCGGTCGCGGCGGTCTTCGCCTCAGCCAGTGCGGCATTCGCGACCGCCTTCTGGTGGTCGGTCGCTTCCTGCTCCCAGAGCCAGGTCGTGTTGTTGTCGTCGACCTTGCCCTGCGCCTCGCGGCGCTCGGCAGCGGCGTCGAGGCTCGCCTGATGCGCCGTGGCGATGAGCTCGACGTACGGGTCGACGGTCGTGTTTCGTGCCGTGCGCAGCGCGGCGGCGTACGTGACGAGCACCGGGCCGGTCTTCTCGTAGCGTTCGCCGACCTTGCGAAGCTCGCCCTGCATCTCGCGGGCGGACTCGCGGACCTTGTCGAGGCTCTTCGCCTTGTACTTCTCGCCGTCGCCGAGCTTCTTCAGCTCGTCGGCGGTGGCCGACATGCGCGCGCCGATCTCGATGTAGTGGTTGCCGGCAGCCTCGATCTTCGAGGGCGAGCCGTCGAGTTCGGACAGCAGATAGTGCCGGTTGGGAGAACGCAGCGTTCCGCCGTAGCTCATCGGATGCCTCCGCGTCGGGTGTGGTCGTCGGTCGTCATCGCGGACCCCCTGCCGGGGTCGGCGACGGGCCTGGCGAAGGGGAGGGGGTCGCGAGCTTCACGTCGGTCTCGGTGAAGCCGTCGACGATCGCCTTGAGGTGATCGTGGATGTTCGTGAGCCCCTCGAGGATGACCTCGCGGTTGCCGTCCCACTTGCTCTCGAAGTCGCCGACCTTGCCGCGCAGCGCTCCGCGTCCCTGCGGGGAGCCCACGGCATCCTGCACGTCGTCGGTGGAGTTCTGGATGTCCTCGAACTCCTTGACGAACGTGCCGAGATCGGATGTCATCTTCGAGAGGTCGTCGAAGTCGAGGTCGATATCGGGACCGGCCATGTGCTCGTTCCTTCCACTCGGATCAGCTCACGCGCTCCGGAGAGCGCCGAGGGGAGGACCGACCGGCCCTCCCCTGTCGCGCGTCGCCCTCGGGCGACGCCGGAAGCTAGTTGCCGGCGAGCGCCTGGTCGGTGTCCTTGATCGCCTGCATCATCTTGCGGAGCGAGTCGCCCATGTCGCTGATGCCCTCGATCGCCTTCTCGAGGCCCGTGGTGAGCTCGGTGTAGCCCTCGCCGAACTTGCCCGACGCGTGCTGGGTCTTGAAGTCGTCGCCGAGGAGGCGGTCGACGTCGTCCTTCAGGCGGCGAAGCACGTCGCCGATGTCCTCGCGACCGCTGTCGAGCTTGCCGGCCATCGATTCCATCTCGCCGTAAGAAGCCTTGAAGTCCGCCATGGTGTTGCACCTTTCGTCGTGTCTCGGCCCGCCGCGGCGCGCCCTGCTCCACCAAAGATAAGGGCAACGGTGCGACACGCCCAATGGGGAGGACTACCCACCGATGGGCGTCTCCCCCACGAGCGGCAGCTGCACGGTCACGAACGCGCCGTTCTCGACGAAGATGCCTCGGCCCTCGGGGTACTCGTGCCTGGCGACCTTCGGGAACGGCACCTTGAACAGCGAGTCGCCGTCGTAGGTCTCCGGCCGCAGCGCGATGCCGCGCCGGCCGGCCTTGAGCTCGCCGACGAGGCCGTAGCCCGAGCTCAGCTGCGACACGTCGCCGTCTCCGACGAGGAAGTGGTCGCTGCGGTTGATCGCCTGGAAGAGCTCCTTCAGCGGCCGCTCGGCGTCGGTGTCGCCGAACTCGGTGACGTTCTCGACGACGATCATGATGCGGCCCGGGATCGACTCGTCTCCGACGATGCCCGCGAGCTCCTTGGCGAGGGCCCGCGCATCGTCGATGGTGGTCGCGGACCGGCGCCATGGCGCGAACTCGCGGAGCACCGCCCGCCGCCCGCCGAAGTGGAACAGCTCCACGGCGGGCTCGAAGCGGCGCACCGAGGTGATGAGGGCGCGCAGTGCGTTCGACTTGCCGCTCTTCGGCGGTCCGGCGATCACGAACGTGCCGATCGGCTCGAAGCCCTTGGGGCCGAGCACGTCGTCGGAGACGCCGATGACGGGCTGGCCGTCGATCTGGTCCGGCAGGTCGGTCGCGGCGAGCTCGGTCGGCAGCGCGCCGATCTCGGAGGCCTCGACCGCGCCACGCTCGCGGAGGGTCGCCGCGAACTCCTGCATCGCGCTCGTCTGCTCGGCGACGTTGGCGGTGCCGCCGATCGCCGCGATCTGCGTCTCGAATCCGTCGACGATGGCGCGACCGGGTGCGCTGCGCTCGTTGAGCACGTCCTTCGGCGCGCCGAGGATCGCGTAGGCGCCGTCATCCGACATCCGCAGGATGATGCGCTTGCTCACGTTCGCGCTGACCGCGGTCGGCACGGCGCCGTAGCGGTCGGCCGTCACGATGGCGTGGATGCCGAGCGGTCGACCCTCGCCGAGCAGGCGCATGAAGATCGCGTAGAACGGCGACCGCGCCGAGGTGGTCTCCCACTCCTGCTTGAACGTGCCGAAGCCGTCGATGAGCAGCAGGATGCGCGACTCGTCGGAGCGGCCGGTGATCGCGCGGTACTCCGACAGGGTCGCCGCGTTCACGGCCGAGAACCGCTTGGCGCGTTCGTCGAGCACCGAGCGGATGTTGCGGAGCAGGCGCTGCACGCGCTCCGCGTCGTCGCCGGGCACGATCGAGCCCACGTGCGGCAGCTCCTCGATGGCGCGGAGGGATCCGGTGCCGAAGTCGAGGCCGTAGACGACCGCTCGCGCGAGGTCGGGCCTGGCGCCCGCGGCGATCGCGATCGAGCGGAGCGCGGTCGACTTGCCCGCGCCGCTCGTGCCGTAGACGAGCATGTGCCCGTCGGTGTCCGGCAGGAAGTACATCGGCTCCTGGAGCTGACGCTCGGGGATGTCCGCGAGCCCGAGCGGGATGCGCGAGTCGCCGTCCTGCGGGAGTCTGCGGAGGTCGACGGTGGTCGCGAGGTCGTCGAGCCACGGTCGGCGGGGAGCGGGGATGCGCGCCTCGGCCGCCGCGGCGATGAGGTTCTTCACGAGCCGCTTCTGGTCGTTCGGACCCAGGTCTTCGTCGTGGGTGTCGGACTCGCCCTCGCCGTCGCCCTCCCAGACGATCGCGCCGCCGAAGCGGAGCTCGGCGACCTTCGCCTGTGCGACGTCGGGCACGTCGCTCGTCCAGCCGCCGGCGTAACCGGACTGGAACGGCACGAGGCGTCCGGGGCCGGTCTTGGCGATGCCGCGGCCCGGGATCGACGGGTCGAAGGTGCCGGCGATCGGGTCGCCGACGACGTCGTTCGAGTCGGAGACATCCGCCATGCGCAGCGCGACCCTGAGGTTCGTGTTGGCGCGCAGGTTGTCCTTGATGACGCCGGCCGGGCGCTGCGTGGCCATGATCAGGTGGATGCCGAGCGAACGTCCGCGCTGGGCGATGTCGACGACGCCGTCGACGAACTCGGGCACCTCGCCCGCGAGCGCGGCGAACTCGTCGATGACGAGCACGAGCGCGGGCGGGGTCTCGGGGTCCTGGCGCTTCTCGAGCTCCAGGAGGTCCTTCGCCTTCTTGCGGTTGAACAGGTGCTCGCGGTGGTGCAGCTCGGCGCGGAGGCTCGTGAGCGCACGACGCACGAGGTGCGGGCTCAGGTCGGTGACGAGTCCGACGCAGTGCGGCAGCTCGACGCAGTCGGCGAACGCCGATCCGCCCTTGTAGTCGACGAAGAGGAACGTGACGCGGTCTGGGCTGTACTCGGCGGCCATGCCGAGCACCCACGCCTGCAGGAACTCCGACTTGCCCGAGCCGGTCGTGCCGCCGACGAGGGCGTGCGGGCCCTGCGTGCGCAGGTCGAGCGACATCGCGTCGGGGCTGCCCTGGCCGATGAACGCCTTCAGCGTGCCCGCGCGCTTCAGCCGCGGGCGTGCGCCGCGGGTGCGGTCGAGCACCGAGTTGTTCTGGCGCCAGCGCTCGACCGCGGTCGACGGCTGCGCCGCCAGGTCGGTGCCGAGCAGGCGCAGCAGCGAGACGCTGCGCGGCAGGTCGGTCGAGTCCGCGGTCACCGAGCTCGAGTCGACGACGGGCGCGAGGCGCTTCGCGAACACCTCGGCGTACTGGTTCGAGACGCCCTCGACGACGGCCTCGCGGTAGTCCTCGCCGGCCCGCACGTAACCGACCCTGGCGTGCTCGAGTCCGTTCGTGGCGTCGATGAAGGTGCGGCAGGCGGCGGGCAGCGACTCGACGGTGGGCGCGAGGAAGATCGTGAAGATCCCGGCATCCGCCCCCCGCTCGATGACCTGCGTGAGGCGCGGCCGGTCGACGGGCGCGTCGTTCGTCGCGATGAGCACGAGCGCCAGGTCGCCGTCGAGCTGGCCGGCCGTGCCGCCCGAGCCGCCGACCCGTGCGCCGAGCGACATCGTCGAGTCCTCGGTGCTGAGCGGTCCGCGACGGCTCGCCGTGCCCGACAGGCGCTCGAGGATCGTCTCCTCGAGGGCGTTCAGGAGCGCCGTGCCCGCGGACTGGCTGTCGGCCAGGGCGAGCTCGGCGAACGGCGACTTCGGGCTCGTCGTGTGCGGGAGCCACTTCATCCACTCGATCTCGCGCGCCCACGCGGGGTCGACGATCGCCGCCGTGACGAGCTCGTTCGGCGCGTGCAGGCCGAACAGCTGCACGCCGAGGCCGCGCAGGACGTCGGCGGCGAGGTGGCGCGGACCGGCGATGCCGATCGCGCCGGAGCTCGGCAGCATCTCGACGAGCGGCACGTCCTCGATGAACTCGTGGCGATCGCGCAGCACGTCGACCTGGCCCGCGTAGCGCGCGATGCCCTTGAGCTCGCTGGACTGCGCGACCGTGTTGCGGCTGCGGGCGCGGCCGACGCCGAGGCGCAGCGCGAGGAAGTTCCAGTGCTCGGGGCGGCGGGTCCAGAGCAGCGGCCCGAGGCGCATGGCCTGCTCGTAGACCGCGGCGACCGCGGGCGACTCCTCGTGGCGGCGGGCGCGCTCGACGACCGTCTCCTTCGCGAGCTTCTCCTCGAGGTCCTCGATCTGGGTCTCGAACGTGTCGATCTCGAGGCGAAGCTTCTTGCCCTGCTGGGTGCGCTGGCCGATGAAGTTGCCGAGCATCATGAGCGGCGACATCGCGACGATGAGCAGCGAGGTCGCCCGCCCCGTGAAGGCGAACATCGCGAAGCCGAGCATGACGGGCGCGACGATCATCGGCCACGGGAACAGGCGCGGCTCGGCCTCGTTCGGGACGGTCGGATGCCGGTGCTCCATGCCCGGGTATCGCTCCTCGACGCGCGGCGAGCGGTTGAACATGAGCGAGCCGCCGCGCTCGAGCACCGGATCGCTCGAGGGAGCCGCGTCGCTGGTCGCCACGAGCGAGAACGAGATGTCGGTGTCGCCGATCGTGATCTTCTGGCCGGGGATCACGCGCACGCGCTGCACGAGGCCGCCGTCGACGACGAGCCCGTTGGCGGAGTTCAGGTCGACGAGCTCGATCGAGGCCTGGTCGACCTCGACCCTCGCGTGCCGCTTCGACGCGAGCGCGTCGACGAGCACGATGTCGGCGCCCGCGGCGCGGCCGATGATGCTCGCGCCGCGCGGGAGCGGGAACTCGCGGCCAGCATCGGGGCCGTTGTGCACGCGCATGACCGCCGCGACCGCCGACTGGCCGGCCTGGCCGCCGGCGGTCTGCCCGGCCACGACGGCTGCGTTGAAGCCCGACCCGATCGCGGCATCGCCGATGAGCACGTTCGGGTCGAGGACGACCGGATCGCTCGAGGTCGGCGGTGCCACCGCGAGGCTGAGCCCGGTCGCCCCCCGGAGGCCGGGCGACGCGGGGTCGTTGTGGGCGATCGCCGAGGCGACGTCGCCGACGGTCGCCGTGGCATCCGTCGTGATGACGAGGTCGACCGGGGCTCCCTGCTGGCGTCGGAGACCGACTTTGAGCTTCATGCGTTACCTTCCGGAGTCGCTTGCGATCGTGAAGCTGCGGCCGCCGACGGTGACGACGCTGCCGACGGCGAGCGGCGTGCGCACGCCGGCCCTCAGCGGTTCGACCCGGCCGTCGGGATGCCGCACCTCGGTGCCGTTCGTCGAGCCGCGGTCGGCGATCCAGAAGCCCGACGGCCCGGCGCCGTACTCGGCGTGCACCTTGGAGATCATCATGGACGGGTCGCTGAGCGGCACCAGCTGCGCCTGCTCGCCCGGGGCCGCGACGGGCGCGCGACCGAGCAGGCCGTAGTCGCCGGGCACGAGGCTCGTGCCGTCGTCGAAGACGAGCACGACGGCCCGGCCGGCGCTCTGCGGAGTGGGCGCGGGCGCGGCGGACGGGGGCAATGGCAGCGTGGTCTGCTGCGGCCGGACGAAGGGGGGCGGCGCGGCCGGCGCGGCGGGCGGCGGCACGGCCGGTGCCGATGGTGCGACCGGCGCGGATGGTGCGACCGGCGCGGCTGCCGCGGGGCTCGGCGGCAGTGGCGCGGGCACGGCCGGGGCCGGCGGCGGACCCGTCGACCCGACCGGCGGCGGCGTCCACTGGCCGGTCTCGACGGACCCGCCGGCCGAGACGACGCCCGAGCTCGAGCGCTGCGACGGGATGAGGAACTCCTCGCCGACGGGACGGTCGCTCGCCAGCGACGGCAGCTTCGCCGTGCCGGCCTCGCGCGGCGCGTCGACCTGGCGGCGGGCGTGCCGCAGCGCCTTCGCGTCGAACGGGTCGAGCCCGTCGCGCGCGTCGACCGCGTAGCAGCGCCCGATGCGGTCGAGCCAGGAGCGGCCCCGCTGCTCGGGGTCCCAGTTCGACGAGAGGAACATCAGCGCGGGGCCGATGAGGAGCAGCACGAGCCAGCTCGCCCAGAGCACGAGCGCTCGCAGGGTGACGCGCCAGAAGCCCGCCTTGCCGAAGTCGACCACGCTCACCGAGCGGATGCCGAGGGCGGCCTTGCCGACGGTGACGCCGCGGAATCCGTGCATGACCAGCTGCACGAGCCCGAAGACGGCCGTGAGCGCCTGCCCGACGCCGATCGCGATGAGCGGGCCGGCGAGTGCTGCGAGGTCGACCGCCGACGCGTCGCCGTCTGCGGCGAGCACGGCGCCCGACAGGGCGACGGCCCCGAAGATGGTGGGCGAGGCGAGCACGAGCCAGACCGCGGCGTCGAGGCTGAACGCCGCGGCGCGTCGCCCCGTCGGCGCCGGCACCAGCCCGAGGGCGGCGGCGTAGGCGGGGTCGGGTCGTCCGTCGGGGCCGAGCCCGGGCGTGGGCTCGTCGTCGACGTGCATCGTGATGCTCACAAGGCTCCTCGGGCGCAGGGTCAACGAGCCAGCAAACTCGATCCGGCGGGCGCTGTCGATGGGGAGCGGTCACCATGCGGGCGGCGGTCCCCCGCACAACCCTAAACGAGCGGCACCGGCCCGGCGTTCATCGATCGAGACTGCGGGCCGGCCCGCGCCCCGGATCGGGGCACGTGCCCCGGCCCGGTCGGCGTCCCACGGTCAGGCGATCGGCTTCGGTCCGGCGGCGAGCTCGCGGTCGTACGCCTCGAGCGCCACGCGGTTGCGCTCGGTCACGGTGCGCCCGCGTGCGGCGATCCATCCGCCCAGCCAGATCGGGATCTCACGCGCGATCACGCCCGCCACGATCGCGAACGGATCGAGCCAGCGTTCGCCGATGAAGGTCTGTGCCTCGTCGAACGTGAGAGTCCACGCCTGCACCGCGAGGAGCGAGGCGCCGATGTACGAGAAGTACACGAGCACGCCCACCAGCAGGCCGAAGACCGCGTAGGTCCACCACGGCCCGCGGTTCACGATCGCCGCGAGCAGCGAGAAGCCGAGGAAGAGCGCGATCGTCGGCACCCAGAACAATGCCCAGTAGGGGCCGGCGAGGAACTTCACGAACTCGTCGGTCGCGGCGCCCTGGTCGCCGCGGCTGAGCAGCAGCAGGTAGGTGACGGCCGCGTAGATCAGGGCGAAGGCCACGGCGCCGATCGCGGCGACGAGCACGCCGAATCCGCGGTTGCCCTTCAGCTTGGGCGGCACGGGCGCCTGCACGTAGATCGTCTGCGGTGGCCCTGGCGGCGTCGACGGCGTGATCAACGGGTCGGGGGCGAGGGTGGCCGCGCCGCCGACCGTCGCCGCGGCCGCGCTCGGCGGGATGTACGTCTCGCGGCGCACGCTCTCGGCGGCGACCGGCTCGGGCAGTGGCTCGAAGGCCGGCTCGGCCGTCGGCTCCGACGGCGTCACGGCGGGGACGGCGAGGGCCGCGAGCGCGTCCGCGTCGGCATCGGATCCGGGTGAGGTCACGGCGCCGGCGTTCGCACGCTGCACGGCCTCGTCGAGCTTCGCCGTGCGCGCGGCATCCGCATCGACGTCGGATTCAACGACCGGCTCCGGGGCGACGGCGGCTGCCGCAGGAACAGCGGCAACCGGCTCGGGCTCGGGCTCGGGCTCGGCGACAGGCTTGGGCTCGGCAACGGGCTCTGGCTCGACATCCGCGGGTTCCGCCGCAGGCTCGGCGAAGGGCTCGGCAACCGCCGCGGGCACCGGCCCCGCCGCCGCGACGGGCTCGGGGTCGGGCTCGGCGAACCCCGCCTCGGAGTCCACGGACAGGGGCTCCCCCGCGGCATCCGTCACCGGGTCGGCACCGGGCTCGGAACCGGGCTCGACGCCGGGCTCGGCTGCAACCTCGGCCTCGGCGGGAGCGTCGGTCGCGGACTCGTCACCGGGCAGGGTGGCGTCTGCCCCATCGGACGGAGTCGCACCGGTCTTGTCAGGGCCACTCGTCGTGTCGCTCATGATCGCGCTCCTTCCGGGCGCCACGCACCCGCGTCGGTTGGCTCATGCTAGCAACGAGCACCGCGCGCGCCCGGGAGCGCGCGCGGTGCTTTCGTGGAGCGTCGGCTACTGCGACGCAGCCTGATCGGCGCCGAGATCCGACTGGGTGGGGGCGGCCTCGTCGGCGTTCACGAGCGAGAAGATGTAGCCGCCGATGCGAGCCTGGTGGCTCACGGCGGGCGCCGCGGGAGGCGCCGCGACGGGCTCGCCCGACTCGTCGAAGACGGGGCCGGCAGCCGCGTTCGGGTCGACCGCAGCCGTGCTCACCTCGACCTCGTTGACGAGCACGAGCCGGGCGCCCGACTGCAGACCGTGCACGAACTCGAGGATGTTCGCATACTCCCCCGAGACCTCGATGCCGACCTGCAGGGTCGCGAAGTTCGTCGCGTCCAGGGCTCCGGATGTCGCGGCGGCGGCCGCGGCATCCGTCGCCGTCGCGGTCGTGTCGCCCGACGTGGCGTCGGCGCCCTCGGCGGGCGCATCGACGGGCACCGCGGGAGCCGCCGACACGAACGGGGCCGCGTCGCTGACCGTGATGCGCTCGATCACGACGCCCGTGCTCGTCTCGAGGGCGTAGAGCTGGTCGATGAAGTCGGGCACGCCCGTGCCGTCGGGCACGGACGCCGACGCCGCCTTCCACTCCGCCTCGAGCTCGTCGGCGTGGTCGGCGTCGGCCTGCAGCTGGTCGAGCACGGCCTGCTCGCGGGCGTTCTGCGCGTCGATGGAGGCCTGCTGCGCCTGGATCGCCTGCAGCGACGCGAGCTGCGGCTGGATGCCGATGAACCAGGCGAGCAGCAGGATCACCGCCATGGCGGCGACGGATCCGATCACCCAGAGCCGATTGCGTGAGGTCATGCTCATTCACCGTCCTCTACGGTCTCGGTGCCGGTGCCGGCGGGTTCGGATGCGGCATCCGTCGTGGCGAAGCGCTTGGTGAAGACCGATTGGTCGACGTGCATCGTGATGGTCGCGGTCCACACCCGGTTCTCGTCGGCCGAGACCTCGCCGGGCAGGGCGTCCGCGTAGCCGGGGAGCGTCGCGAGTCCGTCGAGCCAGACCGGCACGTCGGGAAGCGTGGGGCTCGTGGCGGTGAACGCGATCGTCGCGACGCGTTCGCCCTGCAGCGGCGCGGTCGACTGCGCGTACGGGGTCATCGGCGTGGCCGAGTCGATGTCGGCCTGCGTGATGACGACGCCGGCCGGCAGCGTGGCCTGCACCTCCTCGAGGTAGTCGCGCCAGTCGATCTCGGTCGAGGCGCCGATCGCCTGCGCCTGGGAGACGATCATGACGTTGCTCCGGAGCTCGCGGATCTCGCCGTACTCGGTCTGCTGCTGGAGCAGGTCGGTCGTGTGCACCTGCGAGAGCGCGAGCTGCACTGAGGCCTGCACCTGCAGCGCGAACACGGCGCCGACCCCGAGGGCCGCGACGACGAACGTGGCGAGCACGCCGAGCACGAGGCCGCGACGGGTGCGCTTGACCGCGCGCTCGGTGCGGATCTCCTCGGGCAGCAGGCTGGCCCTGGGTTCTGCGGCGATGATGGCGTCGCCCGCGCCCTTGGCGCTCATGCCGCGCTCCCGAGTGCGAGGCCGACCGCGACGGCCATGTGCCTGGCGTCGCCGCCGAGGCCCGCGCGTTCGAGCCGATGCCCGAGTCGCACGGCCGAGAAGGCGTCGACATGCTCGACGGGCAGCCGGGTGAGCTCGCCGAGGGCGGTCGCGAGCCCCTTGAGATGCGCGCCGCCGCCCGTGAGCAGCACCCGGGTCACCGGATCGTCGGCGTGCGAGTTCTGGTAGTACGCGATGGTGTTGCGGATCGCGGCGAGCTGGCCGCGCACGACGTTCGCGATGACCTCGACCGCCTGGCGTCCGTCGGCGGTCTCGGCGTCGGTGAGGCGCAGGCCCAGCTCGCGCTTGATCGACTCGGCCGTCGCAGGGTCGGAGTCGAGTTCCTTCAGGATCTCGCCCGTGACCGCGTTGCCGCCCGTGTGCACGATGCGCACGAACTGCACGACGCCGTCGCGCACGACGAGCGTCGTCGTGGTCTCGGCGCCGATGTCGACGACGGCGACCGTGCCCGCGACCCCGGCGCGCGTCACGAGCGCCCTGGTCAGTGCGAACGGGATGAGGTCGACGTCGGCGGCGGTGAGCCCGGCCGCCTGCACGGCGCGCACGTTGCCGAGCACGACGTCCTTCGGGGCGGCGATGAGCAGTCCCGTGACGACCGGCCCCTGCTCGCTCATGCCCTCGGACTTCGGGTAGAAGTCGAGCACCGCGTCGGAGATCGCCATGGGCAGCACGTCGCGCGCCTCGAACTGCAGCGATTCGCGGATCTGCGCGAGGGGCGCCCGGCGCACGGTGAAGTCGCGGGCGAGCACCCGTTCGCCGCCGATGCCGAGCACGACGTGCTTGGTCGTGAAGCCGCCGCGCGTCCAGAGGGACCGCACGGCCGCGGCCACGGTGTTGGGCTCGCGCACCTCGCCGCCGACGACCGCGCCCTCAGGCAGGGTCATCTCGGCGTAGTGGGTGAGCACGGGGGTCTTGCGGCCGCCCGCGTCGGCGATCTCCGCCGCGCGGATCGAGCCGTTGCCGATGTCGATGCCGGCGAGTGTTCGTGCCATCTCGGGTTCCTTCGTTCGGGTCGTGCTGTGGTGCTGCTGGTGGTGCCGTGCTGTGGTGGTGCCGTGGTGGTGCCGTCGTGCTGCTGTGGTGATGCTGTCGTGCGGTGCTGCAGGTGCTGGTCTGGAGGGATGCCGCGGGCCGGCGTGCTGCGCTCACGTCGGGTGCGGGCGGGTCACCCGAATCCGGCGAGGCCGAGGTACCAGGCGGCGATCTGCCCGCCGAAGACGATGCCGACCCACGCGCCGAGCAGCATCCACGGGCCGAACGGGATCGCGGTGCGCCGGCCGGCGCGACGCGTGACGAGCAGCACGAGCCCGGCGAGGCCGCCGAGCAGGAACGCCGCGAACGCGCCGACGGCGAGCTCGGCCCAGCCGAAGTACGCGAGCACGAGCCCGAGCACGCCGGCCAGCTTCACGTCGCCCATGCCGAGCCCGCCGCGCGAGGCGATCGCGAGCAGCAGGTAGAGGCTGAACAGCCCGACGCCGCCGAGCAGCGCGCGCCCGATCGCCATCGGGTCGCCCGCGACGAGGGACGCCGCGACCACGAGCCCGCCGAGCAGGATCGCCGCCCACAGCACGATCACGTTCGGCAACCGCTTCGTGTCGAGGTCGATGAGCGCGAGCGCGATGCTGACGCCCGCGAGCACGAGCATGATCGCCAGGTCGAGCAGGGAGTGCACCAGCGTGGCCCCGGTCGCCGGCGCACCGGCATCCGTCGCCCCCGTGCTCGACCCGCCGAACGCGACCCACGCGGCGATGCCCGCGAACGCGACCCCCGTGAAGAGCTCGACGAGCGGATACCGCGCCGAGATCGGCGCCCCGCAGTCGCGGCAGCGCCCCCGCAGCACGAGCCACGAGAGCACGGGCACGTTGTCGCGCGGGCGGATCTCGCTGGCGCATTCCGGGCACGCGCTCGGGGGCGCCACGACCGACTTGCCCGCGGGCACGCGGTACACGACGACGTTCAGGAACGAGCCGATCGCGAGGCCGAGCAGGCCGACGGCCGCGACCAGGAACGCCGGCAGGGTGGTGAGCGCGGCGGGCATCAGTTCGGTGCTCCCGTCGAGGTGAAGGCGGGCGCGGTGGAGGCGTACTGGGTCACGCCGTAGGTGGTCGAGGTCGGAGCGAGGAACTTCGGCGGGGCGATCTGGCGGAACCGTTCGTCGTACCAGTAGTCCTTGTCGTAACCGGCTCCACTCGTATTGCCGACCGGGCCGCGGAACTTCTGGGCGATCGAGCCGAAGACGGTGAGGTCGCCCCGACTCCCGCTGTCGAAGCTCTGCACCATGAAGGTGTGGGCGACCGAGAGGATCGCCGCGTCGAATCGGCGGTCCTCCGATGTCGTCGACTTGCCGCAACCCGATGTGCCCGGGAAGGTCCCGGCCGGTGCGTCGGTGCGGGTGACCGCGGTGCACGTGCGCGGGTCCCACACCCACACCGCGTTCTGCCCGATGATGCCGAGGATGTCGTCATCCGCGCTCGTGTACCGGAGGTTTCCGGTGAGATAGACGTAGTTGGCCGCCGCGACGGTGATCGCGCCCTTGAGCGTTCCCTCGACGTACACGTCGCCGTTCGAGCAGCTGTACGACGGCGCGACGGAGCTCTCCGTGGTCGGCGTGATCTCGGTCGCAAGCGGGTAGCGGATGAGGTTCGCCGCCGAGCCGAAGGCCCATCCGGCGGGCTGCGCGCTCGTGGCCGGACGGCTCGGGAAGGAGGTCGCCGACCGCGCCGCCGCGGCCGCGAGGCACTGGAACGTGCCCGGCAGGCCGGAGGCCATGGATCGGTAGTTCGGATCTGCGGTGTTCGTCGGCACCGTCTGCACCCAGATGAGGTTGTGATCAAGCGGCACCCCCACCGTCGAGACGATCGCCCCGGGCGGGTCGGCCGCGGTCGAGCCGCCCGGATATCCGAGTTGGCCCGGCCCGGTGCCCGGCGTTCCGCATCCCGCGGGATTCAGGCTCGCGCCGACCGTCGCGGCCGGTTGCGTGTACTTCGTGAGCGGCGAGACGATGCGGGCACTGCCGGCGCTGAGGAAGGTGATCTTCGTCGGTCCGGTGTACATGCACCCTGGGCGCGGGACCGTGTCGGGCATGTCGGCCCGAGCCTCGTTCGCCAGCGCGGTGTTCGTCGGCGGCATCGGCATCGGCGCGACGGAGACCGGTGCGCCGCCGCCGAACGTCGGCGCCGTCGAGCAACCGGCGTTGTCCCAGTTGGTGGCACGCTGGTCGCCGGTCGTGATGGCGCCGTCGAACTTCGCTGAGCAGATCTTGAAGGTGTCGTTCGAGTGGATCGGTCCGTGGAGCCAGTCCGAACTTCCGAACTGCACGTGGCAGCCGGTGCTGTGATTGGTGACGTAGTCGTACGCGGTGTTGCAGCTCGAGTTGATGACGGGGTCGGTCGACTCGAGGTCGGTGAAGTAGAGGTAGTTGATGAACCCCTTCTGCTTGATGTTCACGATCACGCTGCGGGTGGTGGTATCGACCTTGCCGGTCGAACGCACGCGGATCACGCCGGTGCGGTCGTACTGGGAGTTGTCGACCTCGTACCGGAAGAAGGCACGACTCGTACTCGGGGGCGGCACCGGAATCGACGCCCACGCTGCCCCGGCCGTGACATTGAAGGCGGGATTGGCGTCGACCCCGGTCGGGAGGGTGACGCCACCCGTGCTGCCGTTCGCGATCGTGAATGGGGACGCCGGGTTTCCGAATCGCGAGTACCGGGCATCGTTCGAGAGCCGGCTCGTGAATTCGTCGGCGCCCGCGTAGGCGGCGGCGAGGGCCGCACTCGCATCGCCGTCCGTGTCCGCCTTGCGGATACCCGACAGCGAGTAGCTCGCGCCGATCGCGATGAGGAGGAGCATCACGAGCGAGATGCCGACGACCGTGAGGAGCGCTGCACCGCGATCGTCGGATGCTGCGCTGCGGAGCGAGCGCGCGGTTCGAGCGGTCATGTCGGCCCCCTGAGCCCGAGGTTGGCGAGCGGGATCCGGCGTTCGATCACGACCGACTGTGCTCCTGTCGGATTGCTCGGCGGCACGACCACGAGGCGGATCCCGATCTCGGCCACGTTCGCCCGCTGGGCGGCGGTGAGCGCGCCGGTGCCGGGGTCGAGCGGAGCACCCGTCGCGTCGAAGTAGGTGAAGACGGCCGCGTTCGTCAGCCGCCCGCCCAGTCCTCTGGTCATGGCCGGGACGGCCGTCGTCGGATCCGAACCCCCCGCGAACACCCAGGTCGCGCCCGAGGACGTCGGGGTCCACCGGCGCTCGGTCAGTCGGTTCGATGCGGACGAGAACTCCACGAGCGTCGGCTTCGGGGGCCGGCCGCTCGGCTCCGCCGTCGCGGAGACCCCGACCGCGGCGATGAGTGCGAGCCGGTCGGCACGCGCGACCACGAGCGCAGGGTCGGGCACCGTCGATCCGGTCTTGGGGTTGGTCGTCGCGAAGCGGATGACTCCACCGAGGGCGTTCGCCATGTTCGAGGCGTTGCCCGTGGATTCGTGCACCTCGCCGCTCTGGGCGGTCGACTTCGTCGTCGAGATGAACAGGCTCGCGACCATGGTGAGCACGATGCCCATGAGCATCACTGCGACCAGCAGCTCGACGAGGCTCAGGCCTGCGTCGTCGCTCTGCCCGTCGACCCGTCGGAGTCGTCTCGAGCGGGTGACGATCATGGGGTGATCCCCCTCGGGTCGACCGTGAGGATGCCGCTCGCGTCGGCGTTCGCGCGGCCGGGGATCACGTTGCTGAGGATCGTCGCCTGCGCTGCGCTGGTGAGTTGGGTGACGTTGCTCGAGGTGCTCGTCGTGTTCGTGTTCGTCGCCCAGAGCTTCCAACTGCCGAACGGAAGCGCTATGCGAATAGTCGCCGCTCCCGTACCCGGCAGGATCTGTCCGAATTGGATGGTCTGCGGGCTGCTCTCGACGCAGCCCGGCTGCCCCGCGAGCACCGGGCCCGACTGGCGGATCGCGAGGAGGTAGGTGCGGGTCGAGGTGCCCGTACTTGTCGCGGCCCGGGTGACCTGCACGATTCCCATGGGCACTCTGATCGGCGCGGCCGTGCCGCTCGGGGTCGTGGACTGGCCCGCTCCGCGCTGAGCGATGTACGTGGTTCCGGTCGAGACGTCGGCGGCCCACGCAGCGGGGTCCGAGACCTCGCATCCGGGCTGGCTGGGCAAGCTGGCGGTGTAGTCACCGGCGAAGGCCTGATACCCCGCGGGGGTCGGGAAGAGGCTCGTCGTGAGCTCGGCGGTCTTGATGGTGCCCGTGGTGTCGACGGGCTGCGCTGCCTTCGTGAATGGCGCCAGCGTGCTGGTGAAGTTGGTCTTCAATGCCGGCGGGAAGATGATCGCCGTGGTGGTGCCGTTCGCGAGCACCGAACGATTGGTGGCGTACTGGGTGCGGAACGTGCCGGGACGATCGACCTCGAACTGGAATGCGGTGGACTGGCCCGCCAGCACGGCGAGATTGCCGGTCACCGGCACCCTCGAAGGGCTCGCCTGCGTGGTGTCGATGAATCCGCCGCCGATCGTGACGGCGTAGTTGCCCGGCGTCACGCCGAGCACGAAACTGCACCCCTCGGCATCGGTCGGCTCGGCGGCCGGGGCGGCTGTACCGCTCACCGTGGGCGTCACGCCCTCGAGGCCCGCTCCGTTCGAGCCCTTCACCGAGATGAAGATCGTGCCCTTCAGCGCATCGTTGATGCGGCTCGCCGGCGCGAGGAGGGTCTCGCTGACGGCGGGGGCTGCTCCGGCACCACTGCCAGGCCAGTCCACCGTGACCTTGATGCGCTTGTAGCGGAGGGTTCCGCCAGACGCCGAGCAGTTCGCATCGGTGCCGGACTCATTGACCCAGGAGGTCTCGCGGTTGATCGTGAACCTCACACCGCCGACGACCTGCTCACGCGCAGGCACACTCGGGGGACGAGGCACCGACAGGACGGCGAACGGGTTCCCGATCGAGCGCACCTCGTCGATCTCCTCGGCGGCGAGGTTCACGGCGATCTCGCGGTCCTTGGTGTTCTTCGTGGTCGTGAGCGTGAACGTGAGCGAGTAGGCGACGCTCACGGCGACGATCGCGAAGACGAGCATCGCGACGAGCACCTCGACGAGGCCCATCCCCGCGTCATCCGCGGGTTGGGCCTCATCGATGAGGGTGGTGCGTGTGGGCACGTGATTCCTTCGGGCTTCGGGTATGCCGTCAGTGGGTGGAGCGGACGGTGGCGGGGCGCCGTTGGGACTCGACACCCCGCCACGCCAGATCGGTTCTAGGGAGTCGGCGGCGTGAACGCCGTACCAGTGCACGTACCCTTCGCAGGTGCTGTCGTCGCGCTCACCGCGTAGAAGTCGCCTGCGTCGCTCTTCACTGAGACACAGAATGTGCTGGCCGACGTCGCGTTGATCGACGGTGCCGCCACGGTGCTCCGCGCGTAGCCGTAGTCAGCAAGAGTCGCCGATGTCGGAGCAGCCGCAGCAGTTCCCAATTCCGTGTAGTAGGCCACAACCGCGATCTTGTCGTTCGCGAGGTCCGACTTGGCGGCTGAGTCCTTCGCGCCGTTCTGGAGCCCGATGTACACCGGGATGGCGATCGCGACGAGGATGCCGATGATGATGACGACGACGAGGAGCTCGATGAGCGTGAAGCCCTTGTCCTCATCCTTGAGGTTGCGACGGCGCTCCTCGAGCGACGCCAGGATCCGCTTGATCACGGTGGTTCCATTCTGTCGGGTTGCTTCCGGCGGGGGCCGGCTGTCAGGCGAGTCTAAGAAGGTGATTTCACCGCCCGTAAGTCCCCTGTCGGGTGACATTTATCCCAGATCAGACCCCCTTTCCGAGGGTCAATGCATTCGAATGGATCACATGGCGAAGTGCCCGGCGACGCCGGGTTCGGAAGGCTGCTTCACCGCCGCAGGGGCGGCCGGTCAACCCCCCTGCACCGCCGTGGCGATCGTGAAGATGGGCAGGTAGAGCGCAATGACCATGCCGCCGATCACGACGCCCAGGAGGGCGATCATGAGCGGCTCGATCGTCGCGGTGAGCTGCTCGGAGGCCGTCTCGACCTCGAGCTCGTAGAATTCGGCGACCTTGTCGAGCATGGGCTCGAGCGAGCCCGAGTCCTCGCCGACCGACACCATCTGGGTGACCATGGGCGGAAAGACCTGCTCGGCCGCGAGCGGCGCGGCGAGCGAGCTGCCCTTGCGCACCTGGTCGCCGACGCGGTCGAGCGCCTGCTCGATGACCCAGTTGCCCGAGGTCTCGCCCACGATCTTCAGCGACTGCAGAATCGGCACACCGGCGCCGGTCATGTTCGAGAGGTTGCGCGCGAACCGTGCGATGGCGACCTTGCGGGCGAGCTTGCCGAACACGGGGGCGCGCAGCTTCCACGGGTCGAGGGCGCGGCGCACCCTCGCGGTGTGCCGATTGCGGGCCCACCAGATCCACGTCGCGAGGCCGATGACGAGCAACACCGGCAGGATCCACACCATCTGCTCCGAGATGGTCACGAGCACCTGCGTCGGCCACGGCAGCTCGCTGCCGAGCCCGTCGAACATGTCCTTGAAGATCGGCACGATGAACACGAGCATGCCGATCACCGCGAGCACGGCCATGATGAGCACGATCACGGGGTAGGTCAGCGCCGATCGGATCGCCGCGCGGAGCTTGACCTCCTTCTCGAAGGTCTCCGCGACCGAGGCGAGGGCCCGGTCGAGGAACCCGCCCGTCTCGCCCGCGCGCATCATGCTGATCATGACGGGCGGGAACGTGTGGTCGAACGCCGCGAACGACTCCGAGACCGACCCGCCGCGCTCGACCTCGTCGCGCACCTTCGTGAGCATGCGCTGCAGGTTCTTCGACGAGGTCTGCGACTCGAGCACCGAGAGCGTGCGCAGGATCGACAGGCCCGCGCCGATCATCGTCGCCATCTGGCGGGCCATGATCGCGAGGTCCTTCAGCGGCACCGAGTCGGAGCCGCCGGATCCGCCGAACGAGATCTCGCGCTGCAGGCCCGTGCCGGGCGGCGCCTCCTCGACCGACACGGGCGCGAGCCCCATGACGGCCATGCGGCCGACGACGGACGACTCGCTCGAGGCATCCATCCGCCCCTTGACGATCTTGCCGGCCGTGTCGCGGCCGACGTAGGTGTACTGCGCGGTCGCCATCAGCGGACCCCCTTCGAGAACTCGTCGCCGAAGTCGATCTCGCCGAGACCCTGGGCGTTCGAGCGGGTCACGTCGCCGCTGCGGCGCACGAGCTGCTCGAACGCGTCGGGGTCGTGCGCCTTCTCGAGCGCGACCCGGCGGGTGATGACCGCCGAGTCGACCAGGCCGGCGAGCGACTGGTCCATCGTCTGCATGCCGAGGTCGCGACCGCCGAGCATCGCGGATGCCACCTGGTAGGTCTTGCCCTCGCGGATCAGGTTCGCGATGGCCGGCGTCATCACGAGCACCTCGGTCGCGATCGTGCGCCCCTCGCCGGTCGCTCGCCGTACGAGGGTCTGGCAGACGATGCCCTGGAGCGTCGCCGCGAGCTGCTGGCGAACCTGCCCCTGCTGGTATGGCGGGAACACGTCGATGATGCGGTCGATCGTCTGCGGGGCGTCCTGCGTGTGCAGGGTCGCGAACACGAGGTGGCCGGTCTCAGCCGCGGTGAGCGCCGCCGAGATCGTCTCGAGGTCGCGGAGCTCGCCGATGAGGATCACGTCGGGGTCCTGCCGCAGCGCGAACTTCAGCGCTGCCGCGAAGCTGTGCGTGTCGGGCCCGACCTCGCGCTGGTGCACGATCGAGCGCTTGTGCTCGTGCAGGAACTCGATCGGGTCCTCGACCGTGATGATGTGGTCGGCCCGCGTGCGGTTGATGAGGTCGATGAGCGCCGCGAGCGTCGTCGACTTGCCCGAGCCCGTCGGGCCGGTGACGAGCACGAGCCCGCGCGGGAGCGTCGCGAACTGCTCGACCGTCTTCGGCACGCCGAGGGCCGCGAGGTCCTTGATGTCGGCGGGGATGAGGCGGAACGCCGCCCCCATCGACCCGCGGTGCATCGAGTAGTTCACGCGGAACCGCTGCTCGGGCGACACCGCGAACGAGAAGTCCAGCTCGAGGTCGCGCTCGAACGCCGCCGCCTGCTCGGGTGTCAGCAGGCTCCGCAGGGCCGCGTGCACGCGCTCGGCATCCCACGCCGGACCCGTCGCCTGCCGCAGCCCGCCGTCGATGCGGAACGTCGGCGCCGCGCCCACCGCGATGTGCAGGTCGGACACCGCCGGCAGCTGCACCTGGCGGAGCGCCGCGACGAGCGACGGGTCGGCCGCTGCGAGAGCCTGCTCCTCCGCCGGGGTCAGCGGCACGACCGAGGCCGTCTGCCCGCTCGAATCCCACGTCGGCACGGCCCGACGCCCCTCGGGGATGATCGGCACGCCCGGCTCCGCCACCGGCTCGAGGCCCTCGGGCCACACGTGCTTCGGCTCGACACCGGCCTGCCCCGGCTGCACCGCGTCGAGCACGCTCGTGCGCGCATCGTCGCCGAACCGGCCGCCCGAGGCGTCCGTCGGCCAGGTGTCGACCCCCGCGTCGAGCGGCTCATCGGCCGCCCAGCGCTGCTCCCCTGCATTCATCGCATGCCTCTCGTGACTCTCGTGCCTCGCCCTGCGCGCGCTAGATCGCGACGCGCAGCACCTCTTCGATCGAGGTGACGCCGTCGCGCACCTTCGCCCAGCCGTCCTGGCGGAGCGAGCTCATGCCGTTGCGACGCGCCATCGCGCCGATCTCGCTCGCCGCGGCCCTCGCCACGGCCAGCCGCTCGAGCTGCTCGTCGACCTCCATGACCTCGTGCAGGGCGATGCGGCCCTTGTAGCCCGTCTTCGCGCACGCCTGGCAGCCGACGGCCCCGAAGATCTCGGGTACCGTCTCGCCCGGGTCGAGCTCGAAGCGCAGCACCTGGAGCTCCTCGCGCGTGACCTCGAGCGGCGCCTTGCACCGGTCGCACAGCCGGCGCGCGAGCCGCTGCGCGACCACGCAGTCGACCGCCGACCCCACGAGGAACGGCTCGACGCCCATCTCGGTGAGGCGCACGACGGCGCTCGCCGCGTCGTTCGTGTGCAGCGTCGAGAGCACGAGGTGGCCGGTGAGCGACGCCTCGATCGCGATCTGCGCCGTCTCACGGTCGCGGATCTCGCCCACGAGCACGATGTCGGGGTCGGACCGCAGGATGCTGCGCAACGCGCTCGCGAACGTCAGGCCCGCCTTCGCGTTGACCTGTACCTGGTTGATGCCGTTCATGCGGTACTCGACCGGGTCCTCGACCGTGATCACGTTGACCTCCGAACGTGCCACCGCGTTCAGCGTCGCGTACAGCGTCGTCGACTTGCCCGACCCCGTCGGACCCGTGACGAGGATCATGCCGTGCGGCTTGCGGTACGACCGCTCGAACACCGCCTGGTTCGAGGGGCTCAACCCGAGATCGCGCAGGTCGAGGCTCGCATGCGAGTTGTCGAGGATTCGCATGACGACCTTCTCGCCCCACACCGTCGGCAGCGTCGCGACGCGCACGTCGACCTTGCGCCCGCCGACGACGGCCGACATGCGGCCGTCCTGCGGCTTGCGACGCTCGGCGATGTCGATGTCGGCCATGATCTTCAGGCGCGAGATGACGCCGCTCTGGATCGACTTCGGTGCACTCTGCATCTCGTGCAGCACGCCGTCGATGCGGTACCGCACGCGCAGCGAGTGCTCCTGCGGCTCGATGTGGATGTCGGAGGCCGCGTCGGCGATCGCCTGCGACACGAGCACGTTCACCAGGCGCACGATGGGCGCGTCGTCGTCGGCGTCGGCCACCTGGAACGTCTCGGTGAGGGATGCCTCCGCCTCGCCCTCGAGCGTCGTCGCGAGGTCGAGCAGCTCCTCATCGGCACGGTGGTACCGGTCGATCATGCTGAGCAGCTGCTCCCGGTCGGCCACCACCGGGCTCACGGTCAACCCGGATTCGACGCGCACGTCGTCGAGCGCGAAGACATCGCCCGGCGTCGCCATCGCGAGGATGATCGTGTCGATCGTCACTGCGATCGGCAGCACCGAATGCCGCCGGCACGTCGAGGGGCCCACCAGGTCGACGGCCTCCTGCTCGACCGGGTAGTCGAGCAGGTCGTCGATGAACGGCACGCCGGCCTGGGCAGCCCGGGCACGCTGCAACTGCCGTTCGGTGATGAGCCCCCGCGTGACCAGCGACTGCACCGCCCGCTCGTCGGTCTCATCGACCGACGTGACCTCGTGCAGGTGCTCGTACGGGACGTCGCCCTGCAGGATCAGGATCTCTCCGAGGACAGCCATGTCGCTCCGCACGATCGGTCGGAGCGGTCGTCGGGCCGACCACCGCACCGGGTGTGAAGCACGCGGATCGGGTTCCGCGTGTGGGAACACCCTAGGTTCGCGATCCCGCCGCCGCGGCCCCCAGAGCGGGGGCCGCCCGGGCGGGGGTCTCCCGGGCGGGGGCCGCCGAACGAGGTGCACTGAGACGAGCGGATGCCGCGGCATCCGTCACCCCGTCGCCCGACCCGTGAAACGCCGAACGGCCCCCGATCCGCAGTGGATCGGGGGCCGTTCGTGGAGCGAATCGCGCCTAGCTGTAGTTGCCGGGCGTGAAGTCGTCGTTCGAGAACGCGTCGAAGTCGACGAAGCTCAGGTCGCCCTCGGTGAACGCCGCGTCGTCGGTGAAGATGCGGTTCGGGTACCGCTCCGCCTTCGCCTCCTCGGTCGCCTCGACCGCCACGTTCCGGTACCGGTTGAGACCGGTGCCCGCGGGGATCAGCTTTCCGATGATGACGTTCTCCTTGAGGCCGACGAGCGGGTCGGACTTGCCCTCCATGGCGGCCTGCGTGAGCACGCGGGTCGTCTCCTGGAAGGACGCGGCCGACAGCCACGACTCGGTCGCGAGCGAGGCCTTGGTGATACCCATGACCTCCTGACGAGCCGAGGCGGTCTTCTTGCCCTCGGTCATCGTCGCGCGGTTGATCTCCTGGTACTTCGACCGGTCGACCAGCTCACCCGGAAGCAGGTCGGTGTCGCCGTGGTCGACGACGGTGACCTTGCGCAGCATCTGGCGCACGATGACCTCGATGTGCTTGTCGTGGATCGGCACGCCCTGCGAGCGGTAGACGCCCTGCACACCGTCGACGAGGTGCTTCTGCACCTCGCGCACGCCCTTGACCCGGAGGACCTCCTTGGGGTCGACGGCGCCGACGATCAGCTGCTGGCCGAGCTCGACGTGCTGTCCGTCTTCGACCAGGAGGGTCGAACGCTTGAGCACGTTGTACGCGATCGGCTCGTCGCCGTTGTCGGGCGTGAGGATGACCTTGCGCTGACGCTCGCTCTCGTCGATCGTGATGCGACCGGCGGCCTCGACGATGGGCGACGCACCCTTGGGGGTACGGGCCTCGAAGAGCTCCTGCACGCGGGGAAGACCCTGCGTGATGTCATCGGCCGAAGCAGAACCACCGGTGTGGAAGGTACGCATCGTGAGCTGCGTGCCGGGCTCGCCGATCGACTGGGCCGCGATGATGCCGACGGCCTCGCCGATGTCGACGAGCTTGCCGGTCGCGAGCGAACGGCCGTAGCACTTCGCGCAGACACCGACGGCCGACTCGCAGGTCAGGACGGAGCGGACCTTGATGGATCCGACGCCTGCCGTGATGAGCTTGTCGATGAGCACGTCGCCCACGTCCTCGCCGGCCTCGGCGACGACCTCGCCCTTGTCGTTCACGGCGTCTGCCGCGAGCGAACGGGCGAACACCGAGTTCTCGACGTTGGGGTCGCGGACGAGTTCACCCGCGGCATCCGTCGTCGCGATGGGGAGCTCGAGGCCCTTGCCGGTGCCGCAGTCCTCTTCGCGGATGATGACATCCTGCGAGACGTCGACGAGTCGACGCGTGAGGTAGCCCGAGTCGGCGGTACGGAGGGCCGTGTCGGCCAGACCCTTGCGGGCACCGTGCGTCGCGATGAAGTACTCCGCCACCGACAGACCCTCGCGGTACGAGGAGATGATCGGGCGGGGGATGATCTCACCCTTCGGGTTGTTCACGAGACCGCGCATACCGGCGATGTTGCGAACCTGGAGCCAGTTACCACGGGCGCCCGACGTGACCATGCGGTTGATGGTGTTGTCGGTCGGGAAGTTCTCCTGCATGGCCTTGGCGACCTCGTCGGTCGCCTTGGTCCAGATCTGGATGAGCTCCTGACGACGCTCGAGGTCGGTCGTGAGACCCTTCTCGAACTGCGACGTGACCTTGGCGGCCAGCTTCTCGTAGCGACCGACGATCTCGCCCTTGGTGGGGGGCGTGATGATGTCGGACAGCGCGACGGTGACGCCCGAACGGGTCGCCCAGCGGAAGCCGGCGTCCTTGATCCGGTCGAGGGTCGCGGCGACCTCGGTCTTCGGGTAGCGCTCGGCGAGGTCGTTGACGATCGCCGAGATCTGGCCCTTGCCGGCCTGCTCGTTGAAGAACGGGTAGTCCACCGGAAGCGCCTCGTTGAAGAGCGCACGACCGAGCGTGGTCTCCATGAGGTACGGCTTGCCCTCGACGAACTTCTCGGGGGCCTCGCCCTCGGCGAAGTGCACGCCGTCGAGACGGATGCGCACCTTCGCGTTGAGGTCGAGTGCGATCTCGCCCGGACGGTTCTGGTCGAACGCGAGGATCGCCTCGGAGATCGACGAGAACGCGCGGCCCTCGCCGGCTGCGCCGGGCTTCTCGGTCGTCAGGTGGTGCAGACCGATGATCATGTCCTGCGAGGGCAGGGTCACCGGACGACCGTCGGACGGCTTCAGGATGTTGTTCGACGCGAGCATCAGGATGCGGGCCTCGGCCTGGGCCTCGACCGACAGCGGCAGGTGCACGGCCATCTGGTCACCGTCGAAGTCCGCGTTGAACGCGGCGCACACGAGCGGGTGGAGCTGGATGGCCTTGCCCTCGACGAGCTGCGGCTCGAACGCCTGGATGCCGAGACGGTGCAGGGTGGGTGCACGGTTCAGCAGCACGGGGCGCTCGCGGATGATCTCCTCGAGGACGTCCCACACGTGCGGGTTCGAGCGCTCGACCATGCGCTTCGCGGCCTTGATGTTCTGAGCGTGGCTCAGGTCGATCAGGCGCTTGATGACGAACGGCTTGAAGAGCTCCAGGGCCATCTGCTTGGGCAGACCGCACTGGTGCAGCTTCAGCTGCGGGCCGACGACGATCACCGAACGGCCGGAGTAGTCGACGCGCTTGCCGAGCAGGTTCTGGCGGAAGCGACCCTGCTTGCCCTTGAGCATGTCGCTCAGGGACTTGAGGGCGCGGTTGCCGGTACCCGTGACCGGGCGACCACGACGACCGTTGTCGAACAGCGCGTCGACGGCCTCCTGCAGCATCCGCTTCTCGTTGTTGACGATGATCTCGGGGGCACCGAGGTCGAGCAGGCGACGAAGGCGGTTGTTGCGGTTGATCACACGACGGTAGAGGTCGTTGAGGTCGGAGGTCGCGAAGCGGCCACCGTCGAGCTGCACCATCGGGCGAAGCTCCGGCGGGATCACCGGAACGACGTCGAGCACCATCGCGGCGGGCGAGTTGCCCGTGGCGAGGAAGGAGCTCACGACGCGGAGTCGCTTGATGGCGCGGATCTTCTTCTGACCCTTGCCCTCGGCGATCTGCAGGCGCAGGTCTTCTGCCTCGGCGGCCAGGTCGAACGCGAGCAGGCGCTTCTTGATGGCCTCAGCGCCCATGAAGGCGGTGAAGTACATGCTGAAGCGGTCCTGGAGCTCGTGGAAGACGGCGTCTTCGGGCTTCAGGTCGCCGACCTTGAGGGTGCGGAAGTCCTCCCACACGCGCTCGAGGTGCGCGATCTGCTCGTCGGCCGACTTGCGGACGCCGGTCATCTCCTTGTCGGCGGCTGCCTCGGCGCGCTTCTTCTGGTCGGACTTGGCGCCCTCGGCCTCGAGTGCCGCGAGCTCCTCCTCCTTGCGGACCATCAGCGTCGCGATGCGGGCATCGCGCTGGTCGCCGATCGTCTTGATCTCGAGACGGATCTCGTTCTCGAGGCCGGGCATGTCGGCGTGACGGCCCTCTTCATCGACGTCGATGACCATGTAGGCCGCGAAGTAGATGACCTTCTCGAGGTCCTTCGGCGCCATGTCGAGCAGGTAGCCGAGGCGCGAGGGAACACCCTTGAAGTACCAGATGTGGGTCACGGGAGCGGCGAGCTCGATGTGGCCCATGCGCTCACGACGGACGGAGGACTTGGTGACCTCCACGCCGCAGCGCTCGCACACGATGCCCTTGAAGCGAACGCGCTTGTACTTGCCGCACGCGCACTCCCAGTCACGGCTCGGTCCGAAGATCTGCTCACCGAACAGACCGTCCTTCTCGGGCTTCAGGGTGCGGTAGTTGATGGTCTCGGGCTTCTTGACCTCACCGTAAGACCACTTGCGGATGTCGTCGGCGGTTGCCAGGCCAATGCGAAGCTCGTCAAATGTGGTTGCGTCGAGCAATTTCTCTCCTTGGAAAGTCTCTGTAGTCGTCTACTGGCCAGGCTTAGATCTCGTCGATGTTCGACGACTCGAAGCGCGCGGAGATGTTGATGCCGAGCTCTTCCGCAGCACGGAAGGCCTCGTCATCGGTGTCGCGGAGGGAGACCGCGGTGCCGTCGGCCGAGAGGACCTCGACGTTCAGGCAGAGCGACTGCATCTCCTTCATGAGCACCTTGAAGGACTCGGGGATGCCGGGCTCCTGGATGTTCTCGCCCTTGACGATCGCCTCGTAGACCTTGACGCGGCCGAGGATGTCGTCGGACTTGATCGTGAGGAGCTCCTGGAGCGCGTATGCGGCGCCGTAGGCCTCGAGGGCCCACACCTCCATCTCACCGAATCGCTGTCCACCGAACTGCGCCTTACCACCGAGCGGCTGCTGGGTGATCATCGAGTACGGACCCGTCGAACGAGCGTGGATCTTGTCGTCGACGAGGTGGTGCAGCTTCAGGATGTACATGTAGCCGACCGAGACCGGGTACGGGAAGGGCTCGCCGGAGCGGCCGTCGAAGAGCTGCGTCTTGCCGCTCGAGTCGATCAGTCGCTCGCCGTCGCGGTTGGGGAGCGTCGAGTCGAGCAGACCCGCGATCTCCTCCTCGAAGGCGCCGTCGAACACCGGAGTGGCGACCTTGGTTCCCGGAGCGGCCTCGTGCGCCGCCTTCGGGAGCTTCTTGGCCCACGACGGGTTGCCCTCGACCTTCCAGCCCTGCTTCGCGACCCAACCGAGGTGGGTCTCGAGGACCTGGCCGAAGTTCATTCGACCGGGGATGCCGAGCGGGTTCAGGATGACGTCGACGGGGGTGCCGTCGGCGAGGAACGGCATGTCCTCGACCGGCAGGATCTTCGAGATGACGCCCTTGTTGCCGTGGCGGCCGGCGAGCTTGTCGCCCTCGGTGATCTTGCGCTTCTGGGCGATGTAGACGATGACGCGCTGGTTGACGCCCGAGCCGAGCTCGTCGTCGTTCTCTGCCGAGAACTCCTTGACGGCGATGATCGTGCCCTGCTCGCCGTGGGGGACCTTCAGCGACGTGTCGCGGACCTCGCGGCTCTTCTCGTTGAAGATCGCACGGAGCAGGCGCTCCTCGGCCGACAGCTCGGTCTCGCCCTTCGGCGTGACCTTGCCGACGAGGATGTCGCCGGGGCGGACCTCGGCGCCGATGCGGATGATGCCGCGCTCGTCGAGGTCGGAGAGCAGGTCGGGGCTGACGTTGGGGAGGTCACGGGTGATCTCCTCCTTGCCGAGCTTCGTGTCGCGGGCGTCGACCTCGTACTCCTCGATGTGGATCGAGGAGAGCACGTCGTCCTTCACCAGGTTCTGGCTGAGGATGATCGCGTCTTCGAAGTTGTGGCCCTCCCACGGCATGAACGCCACGAGGAGGTTCTTGCCGAGCGCGAGCTCGCCGTTGTCGGTCGCGGGACCGTCGGCGATGACCTCGCCGGCCTCGATGCGCTCACCCGCGGTCACGATGACGCGGTTGTTGTACGACGTGCCCTGGTTGGAGCGGTCGAACTTGCGCAGCCAGTAGGTCTGCGTGCCGCCCTCGTCGAGCTGCACGGTGACGGAGTCGGCCGAGACCTCGGTGACGACACCGGGCTTCTCGGCGGTGACGACGTCGCCGGCGTCGATGGCCGCGTAGCCCTCCATGCCGGTGCCGACGAACGGCGAGTCGCTGCGGAGCAGCGGAACGGCCTGACGCTGCATGTTCGCACCCATGAGGGCGCGGTTCGCATCGTCGTGCTCGAGGAACGGGATGAGGGAGGTACCGACCGACACCATCTGGCGCGGCGAGACATCCATGTAGCCGATCTCGTCGGCGGGGATCAGGTCGACCTCGCCGCCGGTCTTGCGGGCGAGGACGCGGTCCTCCTGGAAGTGCCCGTCGGACTTGAGCGGCGCGTTCGCCTGGGCGATGATCTCGCCGGTCTCCTCCATGGCGGTCAGGTACTCGATCTCGTCGGTGACCTTGCCCGCGACGACCTTGCGGTACGGCGTCTCGATGAAACCGAACGAGTTGATGCGCGCGAACGAGGCGAGCGAGCCGATGAGGCCGATGTTCGGGCCTTCAGGGGTCTCGATCGGGCACATGCGGCCGTAGTGCGAGGGGTGGACGTCACGGACCTCGACGCCGGCGCGGTCTCGCGAGAGACCGCCGGGGCCGAGCGCCGAGAGGCGACGCTTGTGGGTCAGGCCCGCGAGCGGGTTGTTCTGGTCCATGAACTGCGAGAGCTGCGACGTGCCGAAGAACTCCTTGATCGCGGCGACGACGGGTCGCACGTTGATCAGGGTCTGCGGGGTGATCGCCTCGATGTCCTGCGTGGTCATGCGCTCGCGGACGACGCGCTCCATGCGGGACAGGCCGGTGCGAACCTGGTTCTGGATCAGCTCGCCGACCGCACGGATGCGACGGTTGCCGAAGTTGTCGATGTCGTCGACGTCGAGGCGGAGCTCGACGTCCTTGCCGTTGCGACGGCCGGGCAGCGTAGTGCGCTCGTCGTGCAGGGCGACGAGGTACTTGATCGTCGCGACGATGTCTTCAACGGTCAGCACCGAGTCGGTGAGGGGAGCCTCGAGGCCGAGCTTGGTGTTGATCTTGTAGCGGCCGACCTTGGCGAGGTCGTAGCGCTTCGGGTTGAAGTAGAAGTTGTCGAGGAGCGCACGCGCGGCCTCGGCGGCGACCTGCTCGCCCGGACGCAGCTTGCGGTAGATGTCCTTGAGCGCCTCTTCCTTCGTGAGGATGTTGTCCTTCTCGAGGGTGAGGGCGATGGACTCGTAGCCGGCGAACTGCTCGAGGATCTCTTCGCTCGTGAGGCCGAGGGCCTTGAGGAAGACGGTGACCGACTGCTTGCGCTTGCGGTCGATGCGCACGCCGACCTGGTCGCGCTTGTCGATCTCGAACTCGAGCCATGCACCACGGCTCGGGATGACGCGAGCCGAGTAGATGTCCTTGTCGGAGGTCTTCTCGGGCGTGCGCTCGAAGTAGACACCGGGCGAACGCACGAGCTGCGACACGACGACACGCTCGGTGCCGTTGATGACGAAGGTGCCGCGGAGGGTCATGAGCGGGAAGTCGCCCATGAAGACCGTCTGCGTCTTGATCTCACCCGTGAGGTGGTTCATGAACTCGGCGTTCACGTAGAGCGGTGCGGAGTAGGTCTTGCCCTTCTCCTTGCACTCGTCGATCGTGTACTTCGGCGGCTCGAGCTCGGGGTTCGTGAACGAGAGCTGCATGGTCTCGCCGAGGTCCTCGATCGGGGAGATCTCCTCGAAGATCTCTTCAAGACCGGTGGCCTCTGGCAGGTCCTTGCGGCCGGCCTCGACCGCAGCCTCGACGCGTGCCTTCCACGCGTCGTTGCCGACGAGCCAGTCGAAGGACTCGGTCTGCAGGGCGAGCAGGTCGGGTACGGTGAGGGTGTCGGTGACCTTGGCGAACGAGAGACGGCTTGCACCGCGTCCGTTCTTGGGAGTGGGCGTGGTCGCGTTGCGCGCAGCAGCCAAGTGAATAACCTCCATCGGCCCCGTCGGGCCGGTTCACTGTCGGTAGCGGAGAGAATTGCCCCGAGACGCGTGCCGATGCCGGTTTGAACCCGACATGCGAAGCCGACCGCAATATGAAGGCATAGTGGGTCTGGGAGCGCAAAGGTTAACCATATACTTTGCGACTCGCCATGTCCAGCCGATTCTTGATTTGTTCGCCGGTCTCAGGTATAACCCAGTTTCGGATGTCGCGTCGGCGCGTGATGCGCCGCGAGAACCGCCGATCCGCGTACGATTCCGACACTGCGCGGCACTCCGCCGGCCGTGACGACGAGGAGGTCCGTGTGGCCGAGGACGCACCCCGAGAGCGACACGCGCAGGCCGAGCCGGCAGCCGGCGCACCGACGCCGGTGCCCGCCCCCGCTGCGAAGGCGCTGCGGGGCTACCGCCGCCTCGCCATCGTCGCGCTCGTGGCGTCGCTGTCGATCACCGCCGTGGTCGGGATCGTGACGCTCCTGAGCGGCGACTTCGGCGAGGTGCAGGGCCGAGTGCTCGGCACGACACTTCTCATCGCGGGCGCGAGCATCCTCGCGCTCTGCCATCTCAGCGTCGTCGGGCGCCCCGTTCGCGTGGTCGGCTTCGTCGGCCTCGGCGCGAGCGCCGTCGCCCTCGTCATCGGCCTGCTGCTGATCTGGACCCCGTGGTACGACAACGGAGGAGGCTGGCCCGACGATCTCTGGCGGTGGTTCGGCATCACGTCGATCGTCGCGGCGAGCCTCGCGCACGCGAACCTGCTGCTGCAGCTCTCCGGCCGGCGGCGCCGCGCCGTGCGCATCGCGCTCGCGATCACGCTCGCGGCCATCGCCGTCGTCGCGGTGATGCTCGTCCTCCCGCTCATCAGCGAATGGGCGATCCCCGGTGACGACGGCGGCGAGTACTGGCGGTGGTTCGGCGTGATCGCGATCGTGGATGCGCTCGGCACCGTCGTGCTCCCCGTGGTCGCGCTGCTCGTTCGAGAGGAGCCTGCGGCGAGCGCGGCGACGCCCGCCACGGGAGCGACGGAGGGCTCGGACGCGCCGCGCCTCGATGACGGCCCGGCCGAGGCATCCGCCCCCGACGCCCTCGAGCAGCGCATCGCCAGGCTGACCGAGCGCACCGGACTGGATCGCAGGGCGCTGCTCGAGGCGGCCCTCGACGACTTCGAGGCGCACCGCGCGGGCGCCGAACCCGAGTCGCCGATCGAGTAGCGACGACGGCGCGTCTCGCGAACGGGCCCGCCCGGCCCCGTGAACGGCGGAGCATCCCGAGACCGACGGCCCCTCCCCGTGCGACGATGCCTGCATGACCCGCATCGAGTTCGAGGCCGACGTCTTCAGCCCGCGCGGGCTGACCCTCCTCGTCGACGGGTCGGCGCAGTCGCATGTCGACCTCGACGACCCGACCCGGCTCTTCTTCGAGTACCTGCGGCGGATCGGCCACGTCGTCGACGCGATCGCCATGCCCGGCGCGCCGATCGCGGTGCTGCACCTCGGCGGCGGCGCGCTGACGCTCCCCCGGTTCGTCGCGGCGACGCGGCCGGGGTCGATCCAGATGGTCGTCGATCACGACGCCGAGCTCATCGAGGTGGTGCGGGCCAGGGCGCCGTGGCCGGCATCCGGCATCGAGGTGCGCATCGTCGACGCCGCTGAGGCCGTTCGGGCGTCGGCCGCACTCGGCGAGCGCTTCGACGTCGTCGTGATCGACGTGTACACCCACCTCGACGCCCCCGCCTTCGTCGACGACCCCGACTTCCTCGCCGCGTGCCTCGGGCTGCTGCGCGAGGGCGGCGTGGTCGTCGTCAACATCGCGGATGCCGCGGGGCTCGCGCGGCTGCGCACCTCGGCGCGCGCGTTCGCGAGGGCCGACCCCGACGCCGAGCTGCTCGCGGTGGGCGACACCCACGTCATCGACGGCGGCGACGAGGGCAACACCGTGCTCGTCGCGACCCCCGGAACCCTGCCTGCGGCGATCGGGCTGCGGCTCGAGGCCGGCGGGCCGTTCCCCGTCACGGTGCTGGCCGGAGCGACGCTCGACTTCGTGCTCTGGGGCGCCTGCTGAGGCCGCGTCTCCCCCACCCCGCCGTCTCCCCATCTCCGCCATCTCTCCCAACCCCTCACCTTTTCAGGACCACAGCGGCCATGGCCGCATATTGCAGCCATGACCGATGTGGTACTGAAAAGGTCGAGCGGGAGACCGGCTGAGCGGGCGGGGACTCAGCGGGCGGGGACTCACCGGGCAGGGGACTGGGTGGGCGGGCGTCAGGCCAGGATGGAACGGGGATCCGGGCGGAACGGGGATCCGGGCGGAACGGGGACCGAGGGCGGAGTCGCGGTAGCGTGGCCTCCGTGCCAGAAGACCCCTCGCTCGAACGCCGCCTCTCGGTGAGCGGGCACCTCGCACGGCTCGAGGAGTCGCGCCAGGTGCCGGGCTCGTGGACCCTCACGGTCGACGGCACGCCGCAGTCGCACGTCGAGCTCGACCGCCCCGACTGGCTCGGGTTCGAGTACGTGCGGCGCATCGGCCACGCCATCGATCTCGTGCGCCCCGAGGGCGAGGCCATCACGGCGGTGCACCTCGGCGGCGGCGCCCTCACCCTGCCGCGCTACGTCGCCGCGACGAGGCCCGGATCCCGGCAGCAGGTCGTCGAGCTCGAGTCCGACCTCGTCGACCTCGTGCGCGAGCACCTTCCGTTGCCGCGCGGCGCGCAGGTGCGCGTGCGCCACGGCGACGCCCGCGAGGTGCTCGCGAAGCTGCCCGCCGGACTCGACGGCGCCGTCGACCTCGCCGTCGTCGACATCTTCTCCGGCGCGCGCACGCCGGCGCACGTCACGAGCGTCGAGTTCTACGAGCTGCTCGAACGCCGCCTCGCCCCGCGCGGCATCGCGACCGCGAACGTCGCCGACGGCGCGGGGCTCGCGTTCGCCCGGTCGCAGGCGGCCACCCTCTCGCAGGTCTTCGAGCATGTCGCGATCGCCGCCGACGCCTCGATGCTCAAGGGCCGCCGCTTCGGCAACGTGGTCATGTACGCCTCGCACGCCGAGCTGCCCTTCGCGGGCCTGCCCCGGCGACTGGCGAGCGACCCGGCGCCGGCCCGCATGATCGACGGCGCTGAGCTGCGCAACTTCATCGCCGGCGCGCCGGCGGTGACGGATGCCACGGCGGTGCCCTCACCGCCGCCGGCGCGGTCGATCTTCCTCAAGCGCTGAGCCGCACGAGCATCGAGCTCCAGGCCCCGAGCCGCAGAGCCCCGAGCCGCAGAGCGCACGAACCGCAGAGCGCACGAGCGACGGGCCGCCCGGGCGCTACCCCGCCCGCACCCAGCCCGGCCGGCTCGGCGCGGACTCGTTCCAGACCCGGTCGAGGGCCGTGACGACGTACGTGTACGCGCGATCGGGGTCGGCCGCGGCATCCGCCCACTCCTGGCGGACGCCGTCCTGCGCGCGCACGGTCGCGACGAGGTTCGCGGCGTCCTCGACGTCGATGGACCGCACCCGCCCCTCGACCCGGTAGATCGCGAACGAGGTGGCGCGCCGGTTCGGCCTTGCCGCGTCGAGCCAGACGAGGCGCGCTCCGTCGTGTGCCCGGTGGGCGAGGGCGAGCACCGGAGCGCCGACGGGCGTCGCGGGCAGCCAGGGCATCGCCGGCACGATCGCGGGCGCGGTGTAGTGACGGTCGCGAAGCAGGGTCATGGATCCCTGCGGGTCTGCGGGCACGTGCTTCGCCGAGAAGTAGACGTTGCCGTGCACGGGTGCACCCCCGGCGTCCACCTCGCGGTCGAAGTCGAGGTGGTTCGAGAGCTCGGCGGGGTCGGTGAACACGCCGGAGGTCACCTTGTAGAGGGCCTCGCCGATGTGGAGGTGGGTTCCGGAGGTCGCCGCCACGTCGGCCCACCAGGGCACGAGGGCGGCGTAGTCGGCGACCGCGAGCCCGAACTGCCAGTAGATCTGCGGGTTGATGTAGTCGAGCCAGCCCTCGAGCACCCACTTGCGGGTGTCGGCGAACTGCAGATCGTACGACTGCGATCCTCCCGTCGCAGAGCCGGCCGGATCCGTGGCCGCGTTCCGCCAGATGCCGAACGGGCTGATGCCGAACTTCACCCACGGCTTGGCCGCCTTGATGCGCTCGGAGATCGACTGCACGAACGTGTCGACGTTGTGCCGCCGCCAGGCGGCGACGTCGTCGAAGCCCGCACCGTGCGCGGCGAAGGCCGCGGCATCCGGAACCACGGCCCCGGCGACCGGGTACGGGTAGAAGTAGTCGTCGAAGTGCACGCCGTCGAGGTCGTAGTGCTCGACGGAGTGCATGATCGCCTGCTGGATGTGCTCCTGCACCTCGGGCAGCCCGGGATCGAAGTAGAGCTTGCCGCCGTAGGGCCAGACCCAGTCGGGGTGCACGCGCGCCGGGTGCTCCGCCACGAGCTGCGCGGGATCGGCCTGCATCGAGACGCGGTAGGGGTTGTACCAGGCGTGCAGCTCGAGGTTGCGGCGGTGCGCCTCCTCGACGATGAACGCGAGCGGGTCGTAGCCGGGGTCCCGCCCCTGCACGCCGGTCAGGTACTGCGACCACGGCTCGAGCGGGCTCGGCCAGAACGCGTCGGCCGTCGGGCGCACCTGCACGAAGACCGCGTTCAGCCGGAACTGCTCGGCCACGTCGAGCCAGTGCAGGAACTCCGCCTTCTGCGCGTCGGCGTCGAGCCCGGCCGCGGACGGCCAGTCGATGTTCACGACCGACGAGATCCACATGGCGCGCAGCTCGCGCTTGCGGGGCGCGATCGGCGCGATCGGCTCGCCGGCCGAACCGCCGGTCGCCGCGGCGTGCGCGGGCGAGGGTGCCAGCGTGCCGATGGTCACGGTGAAGGCGGATGCCGCGGCGCCGGCGACGGCGAGGGTCAGGAACCCTCGGCGGGCGAGGCCATGCGGCGAGCGCTCCGCGGGCGTGGTGTCCGTCATCGCGGCCGCGTCCGTGGTTGCCGCGGAGTCGGTCGGATCGGCAGGTTCGAGATGCATCGCTGGGTCCTCCATTGGTCCGTGTGGAAGATACTTCCAGCTTCTCGACCAGATGTGAAGAGTAATTTCCAGCATGCGTCACGCGTGCCGGAACCGAACCGCCTGCCCCGGTCGCACCTGCGCGAGCGCGTCGAGCGAGGCCGACGCGACGACCGCGATCACCGGATAGCCGCCGGTGACCGGGCGATCGGCGAGCAGGATCGTCGGCAGGCCGTTGCCCGCGACCTGCACCGATCCCGGCACGGTCGCCTCGCTCGGCAACTCGCCGGTCACGAGGCGTTCGAGCGGCGCGCCCACGAGCCGCGCGCCGATGCGGTCGGCCTGCTCCGAGAGACGCCATCCGCCGTCGAAGAGCGCGGCGTGCCCGGCATCCGTGAACCAGTCGGTGCGCGGCCCCGGCAGCAGGGCGAGCGCGACCACGCCCTCAGGTGGCGGGAAGGCGGCCTCGTGGTCGAGGAGGGGCACGGATGCCGCGGGCTCGAGGCCGACGGGCAGCACGTCGCCCGCCTGCACGGGTGCCGGCCCGAGCCCGGCGAGCGTGTCGCGCGAGCGGGAGCCGAGCACGGGCGGCACGTCGAGTCCCCCGCGGACGGCGACCAGGTAGCGCACGCCGCGGGTGGCGATGCCGAGCTCGAGCACCGAGCCGGGCCGGGCGCGGGCAGCCGTGTAGGGCGCGATGCGTCGCCCGTCGAGCCTGAGGTCGCCCCATGCGCCGGCGACGGCGAACCAGGTCTCGACGTCGAAGCGCGCACGGAAGCCGCCCATGACGACCTCGAGGCCGGCGGCGGACGTCGGGTTGCCGACGAGCCGGTTCGCCAGCGCGAGCGCGCCGCGATCGAGGGCGCCCGACGACGAGACCCCGAGGTGCGCGAGTCCAGGACGACCGAGGTCCTCGACGAGGGCCAGCGCTCCTGGCTGCTCGACGGTGAGCGTGCGCGCGCCCATCAGGCCCGCTCGAACCTGACGCGGCGCCCGGGGGCGAGCGCCGCCGGATCGTCGGAGGCCGGATCCCACAGGGTCGCGGCGGTGCGGCCGAGCAGCCGCCAGCCGCCGGGGCTCTGCCTCGGGTAGACGCCGCCGAACGCGCCGGCGACGGCGACCGAACCGGCCGGAACCCTCGCACGGGGTGCCTCGAGCCTCGGGACCTCGAACGGCCACGCCTCGCTCACGAGGTAGCCGAAGCCGGGCGCGAAGCCGCCGAACGCGACCCGCCACTCGATGCCGGAGTGCTGGGCGACGAGCGCCTCGACCGAGACGCCCAGCAGCGCAGCGGTCGTCGCGAGGTCGTCGCCGTCGTAGGCGACCGGGATGTGCACGGCATCCGCGTGCGCCCCGGCGAGCCGCGACCCCGCCTCGGCCGGGATGCGGCGCACCCAGGTCGCGGCGGATTCGAGCGGCATCCGCTCGGGGTCGACCGCGACGAGCAGCGTGCGCGCGGCCGGAACGAGCTCGACGACGCCGTCGGGCCGACCGGCCTCGAGTGCGTCGTGCAGGGCCAGCACCTCGTCGAGCGAATCGCATTCGACGAGCAGGGCCGCCTCGCCGCTCGGCAGCATGCGCCGGGTCACGCGAAGGCCTCGATGCCGACGCCGGTGCCCTCGAGCGCGGTGCGCACTGCGCGCGCGATCGCGACCGCGCCGGGGGTGTCGCCGTGCAGGCACAGAGAGTCGGGCCGCAACTCGACCCTGCTGCCGTCGTCGGCCGTGATGCCGCCCGTCTCGGCGAGCTCGAGCGCCCGGTCCGCGGCGGCCGCCGGGTCGTCGACGACGGCTCCGGGTTCGCCGCGCGGCACGAGCGAGCCGTCGGCCGCGTAGCCCCGATCGACGAAGGCCTCGCGCGCGAACCGCAGGCCCGCGGCATCCGTCGCCCGTTCGATCTCGCTCGTCGGGGGTCCGAGCACGGGCAGGGTCGGGTCGTACGCCGCGATCGCCTCGACGAAGGCCCGCGCCGCCGCCGCGTCGGAGGCGAGCCGGTGGTACAGCGCGCCGTGCGCCTTCACGTACCGCACCCGGACGCCCGACGCCCTGGCGACGCCGTCGAGCGCACCGAGCTGCACGAGCAACTCGGCCGCGATCTCGGCCGGACTGGTGTCGAGCGCCCGTCGGCCGAAGCCGGCGAGGTCGCGATACCCCGGATGCGCGCCGAGCACGACGCCCTCCCGGGCGGCCGACGCGGCGCTGCGCGCCATCGTGAGCGCGTCGCCCGCATGGAATCCGCACGCGACGTTCGCGCTCGAGACGACGCGGAACATCGCGTCGTCGTCGCCGACTCGCCACGCCCCGAAGCTCTCGCCGAGGTCGCTGTTCAGGTCGATCGTCGGCTGCATGCGTTCCATTCTGCCGGGGTGCGGCACAGACTGGGGGTGTGCGCATCGAGTCGACCCGCCCCGCGGTCCCGGCGACCGCGACCTCGAGCATGACCTCGAGCAGGCCCGCGGCCGCGCTCGCGCTCGCGGCCGCGCTCGGGCTGGGGCTCGGACTCGCCGGGTGCTCGGCACCCGCCGAGCGCACCGCGCCGCCGTCGACCCCGCCCGGAACCCCGAACGCCTCGGCCTCGGCGACGGCGACGGCGACGCCCACGCCGACCCCGTCCGCCCCGCCCGTCGTGATGGTGCCGACGGGCGTCGTCGAGACGATCGCCCAGGGCCTGCGAGCGCCGTGGTCGATCCTCCGCCTGCCGGGCGGCGGCACGCTCGTGAGCGAACGCGACACCGCACGCATCGTCGAGGTGAACGCCGACGGCTCGCTCCGCGTCGCGACCACCGTGCCCGACGTCGTGACCGGTGCAGAGGGCGGCCTCCTCGGCCTCGCGCACCTGCCGGCCGAAGCGGGTTCGCCCGCCTACGTCTACGCGTACTTCACCGCGGCATCCGAGAATCGCATCGTGCGGATGCCGCTGACGGGCGCCCCCGGCTCCCTCGCCCTCGGCGCCGCGGAGACCGTGCTCGGCGGCATCCCGCGCGGCGCATCGAACCACCAGGGCGGGCGCCTCGCCTTCGGACCCGACGGATTCCTCTACGCCACCGTCGGCGACGGCGGCCTGCGCGACCCGGCGCAGGACCCGGCATCGCTCGCGGGCAAGATCCTGCGGATGACGCCCGACGGGCAGCCCGCGCCCGGCAATCCGTTCGGCTCGCTCGTCTACTCGATCGGCCACCGGAATCCGCAGGGCCTCGCGTGGGATGCCACGGGCGCCATGTGGGCCGCGGAGTTCGGCCAGAACACGTGGGACGAGCTGAACCGCATCGAGCCGGGGGCGAACTACGGCTGGCCCGTGGTCGAGGGCGTCGGCGGGGTCGGCGGCTACCTCGACCCCGTGCTGCAGTGGCCGACCTCCGAGGCCAGCCCGAGCGGCCTCGCGGTCGTGGGCGACACGCTGTTCCTCGCGGCCCTCGGCGGCGAGCGGCTGCTGGCGGCCGCCCCCGCCTCGACCGGGGTCGCCCCGCCGACGGAGTGGTTCACCGAGGCGTTCGGCCGCCTCCGCGACGTCGCACCAGGGCCCGACGGCGAGCTCTGGGTGCTCACGAACAACACCGACGGGCGCGGCTCGCCCGCCGAGGGAGACGACCGGATGCTGCGCGTGCGCCTCGCGCCCGCAGGCTGAGGCGCTCCCGCCTCGCCGGACGCGCCGCGTTCGGGGCCTCCCGCACACGCGACATCCGGGACTATTCTCAGTTCATGGCGGATCTCGAGCGGGTGCGGCGCTGGGCCGAGGCCCTCATCGTGCTGCACCTCGACGAGACGGTCTGGAGCTTCGGCTACGACAACGCGAAGAAGCGCGCGGGCCTCTGCAACTACACCTCGAAGCGCATCTCGGTCTCGCGGTACCTCGCCGCACGCTACGACGACGACGAGATCCACCAGATCCTGCTGCACGAGGTCGCCCACGCCATGGCGGGGCCGCGCGCCGGGCACGGGCCGAAGTGGCGCCGCACGGCCGCCGAGATCGGCTACGTGGGGCGCCGCACGCACGACGGCGAGGTCGCTCACGAGCTCGCGCCGTGGGTGGGCCGCTGCCCGGCCGGGCACGAGCACTTCCGCTACCGCGAGCCCACGAGACCGCTGAGCTGCGGTGTCTGCCACCGGGGCTTCGACCGTGCGAACCTCATCGTCTGGCACCGCCGCGAGATCACCGCGGCCGTGCGCCGACGCGCCGCGAGCGCGACCGCGGGCTGACCGCATACGCCGATCGGCATACGGTCGGGCCGCCGGCCGGGACTCCCTCCGGATCGTGAGCGGATCGCGACCTTCGAGGGCTCGTCGGCCCGCTAGCATTGCCGGGTGCCCGTCTCCACCGTGTCGATCCCCGTCGGACAATGGCTCGTCTCCACCGAGGGAGTGCGCTGGTGGTTCGACTCCGGCTCCTTCGCCCTCGACTTCGCCGTCACCGGGGCGCTCGGCGAGCCGGCGGCACCGCATCCCACCTCGGCCGCGTCGGCGCCCGAGCGGCTGCACGCCCCAGACGACCTCACCGAGTGGCTCCGCGAGCGGTTCCCGGTGCCCGTCGGCTCGGCCCGCTCGCGCGACCTGTTCGACGCGGTCTCGCTGCGCGACGCGATCGTGCGCATGGCTCGCGCCGCCGCGCACGGCGAGGCGCTGCGCGGCAGCGATGTCGACGTGGTGAACCTCTACGCGGCCACCCCCGACATCCCGCCGTCGCTCGGCGGCGGCACCCGGCAGGCCGGACGCTCGGTGCACACCGTGCCGCAGGCGCTCGCCACGATCGCGCGCGACGCCGTCGACGTCTTCTCGCCCGAGAACGCCGGTCGCCTGCGCGAATGCGACGGCCCCGACTGCAGCATGATCTACCTCGACACGTCGCGCGCGGCCACCCGCCGCTGGTGCTCGATGCAGCGCTGCGGCAACCGCGCCAAGGTGCGCGCGCATCGCGCCCGCAAGGCGAGCGCGAGCGGGCGCGTCACGCTCGACCAGACCGCCGCCTGACGGTTCGGGCTCGGGACGTTCGGCGCCGGTGCTCGGCGCCGGTGCTCGGCGCCGGTGCTCGGCGTCGGTGCTCGGCGTCGGCGCTGACGTCGACCGCCCGCCGGCGGCTACGCCCCGAACACCCCGTCGCGCAGCACCGGCACCAGGTCGGTGACGTCGCGCCGGGTCGCCAGGCGCACCTCGTCCTTGCGGCCCGCGGCCGTGAGGCCGGCTCCGCTGCCCGCCGCCCCGATGAGATGCACGGCCGCGTGCTGCAGCCCCTCGAAGGCCGCGCAGGCCACGGCCGCCTCCGGCGACGTGTGGTCGATGCCGAGTCGCACGAGCGCGTCGACGACCGCGCCGCCCGTGAGCTGGTCCTCGATGGCGAAGCGGATGCCGCCGGCCGGCGCCTGCTCGGTCGACTCGGGCGTCTCCGCGGCTCGCTCGCCCGCGGCGACCACGGCCACGAACAGGCGTTCGCCGCGCGCCTCCTGGAGCGCGAGGATGCGCCGGGCGACCGCCTCGCGGTTGCGGAGCGAGGCGGCGAGCACGACGACGTCTCGGCCGGCCAGCGCCCGGGCGATCTCGGCGGTCTCGGTCGCCCCGACATCCGGTGCCGCACCCTCGGCGAGCGCGAGCGTCTCGCCCCGCTCGGCGGCGAGCACGGCCTGCGTCGTGACGAGCACCGCGTCGACGAGCACGACCACGTGCGCCCCCGGCAGGATGCGCCGGGCACCGTCGACCCCCCAGTCGAACCTGACCTGGTACTTCGCCTGCCCGAGGGCGTTCGTCGAATCGCTCACCGCGACAGGCTAACGCCGCCTCGCCCCGCCGTCGGAACCGGGGCCGCGTTCATGACGCGATGCGGCGGCCGCCGCGCGCTGCGGGCGGCGGCCACGACCGCAGCGGTGCGGCGACCGGGGCGGTGCGGCGACCGGGGCGGTCGGCAGGTCGGCGCATCAGCGCGTCATCGCGTCGTAGGCGGCGAGCGCCTCGGCGTCGCTCGCGCGCGAGGTCGCCCGTCGGGCCGCGTCGAGGGCGGCGACGGGGTCCGGCTCCTGCCGGGCGATGAGCAGTTGCCGCTCCGCCTCGGCGAGGCGCGTGCGGGCGTCGGCGCCGACCCGGCGTCCGCCGTGCGCGATGGCGGCGTTCGCGGCGCGCAGTTGGCTCTCGGCGATCGCGAGCGCTCCCCCGAGTGCGCCGCGCGCCCCGTCGAGACGGGACTGCGCGGCCCGCGTCGCAGCGCGTGCCGCGTCGAGCCGGTCGCGCGCCACGCGCAAGCGATCCCGCGCCGCGAACGGGTCGGATGCCCGCTCGCCACGCCGGCCGAGCGCCTCGGTCGTCTCGGCGATCGCGGCGGCGAGGGCGGCCGCCGCCTCGGCGTCGTCGGTCGCGTCGCGCTCGACTCGCGCGGCCGCCACATCGGCGGCGAGCAGGTCGGCCAGCTCGGCCTCGTCGGTCGCGGCCGCCGCGAGTTCCGCCTCGACGCCCTCGACCTCGGCGAGCGCCCGCGCAGCACGATCGAGCGACTCGGCGGCGGCAACGGTCGCCTCGGCGACGGGGTGCGCGCGTGCGAGGCCGCTCGCGGCATCCGCCAGTCGTTCGTCGGCCGCGGCGAGGGCGACGTCGGCGCGGGCCAGCGACTCCTGCGCTCCCCCGAGGGCGGAGGCGGCGAACCTGCGGGCGAGGCGCTCGAGCGACGCGGCCGCCTCCCTGCGCCGGATCGCCACGTCGCGGGCGCGTGAGCGGAGAGCGGGTTCCTCGGCGAACGCACCGTGCTCGGCACGACGCCTGGCGGTCAGCTCGGCGTCGGACCGGTCGAGCGTGCGCAGCGCCTGTCCGCAGAGCTCGATGATGCGCGCGCTCCACGTTCGGCGCTCGGCGGCCGTGTCGGGCTCGGCGTCGTCGAGGCGCTGCTGCAGCAGGAACGCCTCGCGCAACCACCGCTGCGCATCGTCGACCGCGAGGCGGGCGCTTCGCGCGGTCGCCTCGTCGAACTGGGCCTCGGCGAACGCGACCTCGGCGAGCGCCTCGCGCACCGCCGTGTCGGCGTGCACGATGAGCGACTTGGCCTGCACCTCGGCGGGGCGCGCCGCCGCGAGCGCGGACTGCTCGCGCCGCGACCCCAGTCGGCGGAACCCCAGCACGGCGACCGCGAACGCCGCGATCGCGACGCCGGCCACCACGAGCGAGGGCACCCACCAGAGTCCGTCGGCCATGCGCTGGAGTCTAGGCGGTCGGCCTGCGGGCAGACCCGCCGGCACCCGACCGCCCGCCACGCCCCCGTGAATCCGCCGCAGGTGCTTGGCTGCGGCATCCGTCGGTCCTAGGGTCGGCTCATGCGGGTCATGTTGAAGCTCGAGCTCGACTGCCGGCCGGATGCCGCGTGGCGGGCGCTGCACAGCCCCGCGGTGCTGCGCGAGGTCGTCGCGCCGTGGCTCGACTTCACCTCGCTCGAACCCGGCGGGCTGCCCACCTCGTGGGCCGAGGGACGCCACCGCCTGCAGCCGCGCGCGTTCGGTCGCGTGCCGATCGGCGAGGAGGTCGTCGACCTCAGCCACCCAGGCGGTCTTCCGCCCGGCGTGCGCATGCTGCGCGACGGCGGCGGGGCGCTCACCGGCCCGTTCGCGCTGTTCGACCGGTGGGATCACCGCATGGCCGTCTCGGCGCTGCCCGATGGGCGCACGCTCTACCGCGACCGGCTCGTGGCGCACGCCGGCGCGCTCGACGCCGTCGCCTGGTATCCGACGTGGGCGTTCTGGCAGTGGCGCGGCCGGCGGCTCCGCCAGCTCGCGCCGACGTGGGCGTTCGATCCCCCCGGCACGGCGGATGCCGCGGCCGCGCGCCCCGACGGGGAGTCACCGCCCGGCACGCACACCGCACCCGACGCGCCCGACGGATCCGGAAGGGGCACCGCATGACCACCTCGAACCCGTCCCTGCAGCTCGCCGACTGGCGGCGGCGCGTGTTCGGGCTGTACGCGGGCGTTCGCCAGCTCAGCGCGCACGACCCGGCCGCGGGCCACGAGCTCTGGAAGTCCGGGCGCGACGAGCTCTTCGCCGGCCACCCGCAGTCACCGCTGCTCCCCGACGATCGGGCCTCCTTCACGGGACTGAACGTGTCCCGCTACGACCCCGACTGGCGCTTCGAACTCGAGGTGCGACGGCCCGAGGAGCCGCAGAAGCTCGTCGTCGAGAGCGCGACCGACGGCAGGATCCGCTTCGCGCTCGTCGGCACCGTGCGCGTGCCCTACCTCGGCACGCTCGACGTCTGGCGACTCACGCAGTACGCGGGCGGACTCTTCCTGCCCGTGAAGGACAAGCTCGCCGGTGCGCCAGGCGGCACCTACGGCGGCGGACGCTACCTGCTCGACACCGCGAAGGGTGCCGACCTCGGCGAGGGTGCGGGCCTCGACACGCTCATCGTCGACTTCAACTTCGCCTACAACCCGTCGTGCGCGTACGACCCGTCGTGGTCGTGCCCGCTCGCGCAGCCGGGCAACACGCTGCGCGAGGAGGTGCCCGTCGGCGAGCGGATCGCCCGATGAGCCCGACGAGCGGAGGCACCCGATGAGCCCCGCCGGGCCCGCTGGGCCGGCCGAGTCGCGCACCGCCGGGAGGGATTCACAGCGTCGGCCCCGGGACATCCGCTATGCTCGTCGGTGGTGTGCGCGATGACCGCGCCGCCTGCGTCGTAGAAACGCTTTCCGGGCAGGGCCTCATCACGAGGGCGCCCGTTGACTCTCATACGGCGAACGGATGCGCCGACCGGCGCCTTCGCCACTCCCATCGCCGGGCCGATCCGCCGCACCGCGCCGCTGCACCATGCAACCGCGCCTGCGCCGGCATCACCGTGCGGTGCGCCCCGAAAGGCACCCATGACCGACACCACCTTCAGCATGCTCGGCGTTCCCGCGCCGATCGTCTCGACCCTCGCGGCCGACGGCAAGACCAGCGCGTTCCCGATCCAGGTCGACACCCTGCCCGACACGCTCGCCGGACGCGACGTCCTCGGCCGCGGCAAGACCGGCTCGGGCAAGACCCTCGCGTTCTCGATCCCGATGGCCGCGCGCCTCGGCGGCGAGCTCTCGGGCGGCAAGCGCCGCCCCGGCCGCCCGCTCGGCCTCGTGCTCGCCCCCACGCGCGAGCTCGCGACCCAGATCGACGCCGTGCTCGCCCCGCTCGCCAAGGCGTACGGCATGACGACGACCACCATCTTCGGCGGCATCAGCCAGAAGCGCCAGGTCGACGCCCTCCGCGCCGGCGTCGACATCATCGTGGCCTGCCCCGGCCGCCTCGAGGACCTCATGAAGCAGGGCCACGTGACCCTCGACGCGATCGAGATCACCGTGCTCGACGAGGCCGACCACATGGCCGACCTCGGCTTCCTGCCCGTCGTCACGCGCATCATGGACAAGACCCCCCAGTCCGGCCAGCGCCTGCTCTTCTCGGCGACGCTCGACAACGGCGTGGACAAGCTCGTCAAGCGCTTCCTCCACAACGAGGTGCTGCACTCGGTCGACGAGGCCACCTCGCACGTCGCCGCGATGACCCACCACGTGTTCGAGGTCGACGACGTCGACGCGAAGAACGACCTCATCACGGCCCTCGCCTCGGGCACCGGCCGTCGCATCCTCTTCATGCGCACGAAGCACCACGCCAAGAAGCTCGCGAAGAAGCTCACCGAGCAGGGCATCCCCGCCGTCGACCTGCACGGCAACCTGTCGCAGCCGCAGCGCGACCGCAACCTCGCCGCGTTCGGCGACGGCTCGGTCAAGGTGCTCGTGGCCACGGATGTCGCGGCCCGCGGCGTGCACGTCGACAACGTCGAGCTCGTGATCCACGTCGACCCGCCCATGGAGCACAAGGCGTACCTGCACCGCTCGGGCCGCACGGCTCGCGCCGGCAGCGAGGGCGATGTCGTCACCCTCTGCCTCCCCTCGCAGAAGCAGGACCTCAAGACCCTGCTCCGCAAGGCCGCGATCCAGGTCGTGCCCGAGCGCGTGACGGCGACGTCCCCGTCGGTCGTGAAGCTCGTCGGCGACGTCGCCCCGTACGTGAAGCCCGCACCCCGTGCTGCCGTGCAGCAGCAGGGCGGCGGCGGACGCTCGCAGGGCGCGAACGCGCAGCGCAAGCGCGCGGCACGCGACGGCGCGCCCGTGATCCGCGAGGCCCGTGCCGAGGGCGGCGGACGCCGTCGCGGCGGACGCGGCAACGGCGGCGCGGCATCGTCGGACGTCGCGCCCGGCGCTCCCCGTCGCGACCGGTCCGGCCGTCCCGCCGAGGCGAAGTCCAACGCCCCCAAGCAGGGCTCCGGCCACAGCCGCGGTGCGCAGACCACCGGCGCGCAGCGCGGAGCCTCCGGTCGGCCCGCGAAGCAGCCGCTCCGCGTCGGCAGCCTCGTCGGCCAGAGCAGCCAGCGCACGAACCGTCGCGCCCAGGGCTGATCCCGCCCGAGCAACGCACCTGACGGCCCCGACGAGCACCCGCTCGTCGGGGCCGTCGGCGTTCGGCGGCGGGTCGGCGTGCCGAAGCCGGCCGGCACGGGGCATCCGCTCGATTGTCACCGATGGACAACGATCCGGCGGGCGAGCCGCCTCGATTTGTCGTGCGCCGCACCCTGGCTTAGCCTCTGGGTATGAGCACCGAAGTCGTTGCCGAAGCCCTTGTGATCCGTCCGGTCCGCGATTCCGACGCCGAAGCACTCGGGCGTGTCCACGCCCAGTGCTGGCACGAAGACTACGACCAGTTGGTCGACCAGGCCACCCTGGCGAACCTCTCCCCCCGCCGCATGGCCGAGCTCTGGGCCCACCGCCTGGGTCAGGGCGATGCGCACACCTACTTCGCCGCACTCGTCGACGGCGAGATCGTCGGCTTCGCGGGCGCCGGTCCGGCCCGCGACGACGACGCGCCCCGCGAGCGCGAGCTGTTCTTCATCCACCTGCTCGACTCGCACCACGGCCACGGCATCGGGCAGAAGCTCTTCGACGCCACCGTCGGCGACGAGGCCGTCACCCTGTGGGTGCCCTCGGCCAACGAGCACGCGATCGGCTTCTACGAGCGCAACGGCTTCACGGCCGACGGCGCCTCGCACGACGAGCCGTTCCTCGGCGAGGTCATCCACGAGATCCGCATGGTGCGCTGAGCGGGCGCATTCGAGATTCGACCGAGAGGAGCGGATGCCGCGGCATCCGCTCCTCTCGTGTTCGGAGCCCGCGACGGTGCATCCTCGCGCATGCGCAGCCTCGGCGGCGCGTTCGAACCGGCGTTAGTCTGGCCCGATGCCCATTCCCGTCATCCTCGACGTCGACACGGGTGTCGACGATGCCCTCGCCCTCGTGTTCGCCGCGCGCCACCCGGGGCTCGAGCTGCTCGGCGTGAGCTGCGTCGCCGGCAACGTGGCGCTCGGGCAGGTCGTGGAGAACACGCTCCGAGTGCTCGCCGCAGCGGGTCGCGATGACGTCCCGGTCGCCGCGGGCGCTCACCGCCCGCTCATCGAGGCGGCCAGGGCCGCGACGGTGCACGGCGCCGACGGACTCGGCGGCGTCGAGCTCCCGGCGTCCCCGCGCGCGGTCGAACCCGCGCACGCCGTCGAGTTCCTGCGCCGCACGATCCTCGCCTCGCCACGACCCGTGACGCTCGTCGCGCTCGCGCCGCAGACCAACCTCGCGTTGCTGCTGCGAACGCACCCCGAGGTCGTGCAGCACCTGGAACGCATCGTGTTCATGGGCGGTTCGGCGTCGGTCGGCAACGCGACCGCCGTCGCGGAGTTCAACGTCTGGCACGACCCGGAGGCGGCCGCGATCGTGCTCGACTCCGGCGTTCCGACCTACATGTACGGGCTCGACGTCTTCAACGCGGTCGCGGTGCCGCAGGAGCTCGCCGTGCGGCTCGAGAGGGGTGAGGACCCGCTCGGCCGCGTCGTCGGCGCGCTGCTCGGCCATCGCGTCGCGGGCTCGGCCGACGGCTCGTTCGAGTACAGCGGCCTCATCGGCGACGCGGGTGCGGTGTGCTCCCTCGTCGATCCCGGCGCCCTCGGCACGCGTCGGCTGCCCGTGCGGGTCGAGCTGTCGGGATATGCGAGGGGCCAGACGCTCGTCGACCTGCGCACCCGCCCCGGCGAGGACCGCGTGCACGGCGACGGCATCGAGTGGGAGCGGGTCGAGGTCGCGCTGACGGTCGATGCGCCGCGCCTCGCGCGCGTGTTCCTCGAGACGCTCGGGCTGCCGACGGCGTAGAGGTCCGGGCCGGGCTCATGCGCCCCGGCGGCGCGGTCGCGGTCGCCCGGCGGGCCGAGCACCGCCACGGGAATCGGCCGATCGGCCGATTGACGCCGTCGAGACGCTGCGGAACCGTGGGAGGCGCCCGCGGACCACGGGCGTGGAGGGCGGTGCACGGTGGACGACGCAGCCGACGGGACCCGGAGCGTTCCGAAGGGCCGGACACCCCGGCTCCCACCCCGCTGGTTCGTGCGCAGCGCGTGGGTCGTGCACCGGGGCCTCTACCGGGTCACCCGCGGGCGCAAGGGCCTCTGGCCGCCGCGCCCCGAGCGCTGGGGCACCATGCAGCTCACGACGACGGGGCGCCGGACGGGTCGCGAGCGCGCCGTCATCGTCGCGTACTTCGAGGACGGACCGAACCTCGTCACGCTCGCGATGAACGGCTGGGCCGAACCCGAACCGGCGTGGTGGCTCAACCTGCTGGCGACCCCCGACGCGACCGTCGTGCTGCCGGATGGACGGTTTGAGGTGCGGGCCCACGCTGCGGCGGGCGCCGAACGCGCACGCCTGTGGGCCGCATGGCAGGCCTTCGGCGACGATGTCGATGCGCTGTCGGCCCGGCGCAGCCGCGAGACCGCGGTGGTCGTTCTCGAACCCCGCTGAGCCGGTCTGCCGGGCGCGATCAGCGCAGGGCGCCCACCGAGGCGAGCGCCTGGCGCACGAGGAGCCCGCGGCCGCCCTCGAGTTCATCGGAGATGGAATCGGAGGCCGCCTCGGCCGGCGTCATCCACGTGACCTCGAGCGCGTCCTGGCGCGGCTCGCACGTGCCGGTGACCGGGACGACGAACGCGAGCGAGACGGCATGCTGGCGATCGTCGGTGAAGGGCGAGATGCCGGGCATCGGGAAGTACTCGGCGACCGTGAACGGCACGGGGCTCGTCGGCAGCAGCGGGAACGCCATCGGCCCGAGGTCCTTCTCGAGGTGGCGGAACAGCGCGTCGCGCACCGTCTCGCCGTACATGACGCGACCCGAGACGAGCGTGCGCGTCATCTCGCCGACCGCGTTGGCACGGAGCAGCACCCCCACCTCGGTGACCTGGCCGAGCCCGTCGACGCGCACCGGCACGGCCTCGACGTAGAGCAGCGGCAGCCGCCCGCGGATCTCGGCGAGCTCGAGATCGGTGAGCCAACCAGGGTTCGCATTCGGGGCGGGCGTGCCCGTCGGCTCGTCGTCGCCGTTCCAGTCGGGGTCAGGGGTGCGCACGCTCATGCCTCGATTCTGCCTCACCCGCCGCCCGGCGCCCACGACCGGGCCGCGGCGGGGGCCGGTACGCTCGAACCCGGGCGTGCGGCACATCCGCCGGATCGAGGCATCCGGCAACCCGAGGCATCCGCCGCCCGGAGCGGAGGAGCCATGTCCCAGGTGCGCATCGACGACGACGCGGTGATCTGGTCGGCGTCCACCGCCGACCGCGAGGGGCGCCCGCTGCTCGTGCTCCTGCACGGCTTCAACTCGAACGAGGGCGACCTGTTCGGCCTCTCCCCGTACCTGCCGCTGGAGCCCGTCATCGCGTCGGTGCGCGCGCCGATCCACGCGGGCCTCGGCTTCGCCTGGTTCCCGTTGCTCGCCCAGGGGGTCGACGAGGCCGTCGACGGAGCCGACGCCGCGGTCGACGCCCTGCTCGCATGGCTCGACCGTGCGGCGCCCGGCGTGACCTCGGTCGGACTGCTGGGCTTCTCGCAGGGCGGCGCGATCTCGCTCGAGCTGCTGCGGCGCGCGCCCGAGCGCTTCGCCTACGTGGTCAACCTCGCCGGCTTCGTGCTGCCCGGCGAACGCGAGGGCGACGGCGACGAGCGCCTGGCCGAGGCCCTGCCGCCCGTGTTCTGGGGCCGCGGCACCGCCGACGCCGTGATTCCGGATGCCTCGATCGAGCGCACGCGGGCATGGCTGCCATCGCGTTCGACGCTCGACGAGCGCATCTACGAGGGAGTCGGGCACTCCGTCTCGGAGCGCGAGCTCGCGGATGTCGCGGCGTTCGTGCGTGCGCAGGTCGCGCCCGCAGCGGCGGTCGACTAGCGCGGGGCGTCGAGACCTCGCGCCTGCGGACGGCGGGTCTCGATCGGGTCGCTCAGCTCCCGACGCGTCCGACGGGAGGGGTCAGACGCCCGAGCCGGCTCCGCCGCCGCCCGCGGTGCGGCCCTCGGCCGCCCAGCGCGCGGAGCGCTCCTTGTCGCGCTCGGCGACCCGGATCTTCTCGGCGCGCACGGCGGCCTGCGTCGCACGCTCCTGCACGAGCCACTGGGGCGGGGCCTCGAGCAGCGCCTTGATCTCGGCGCTCGTCAGGGGTTCGGTCACGCCGCCGCGGGCGAGGCCGGAGTTCGAGATGCCGAGCTTGGATGCCACGACGGTGCGCGGGTGCGGGCCCTCGCGGCGCAGCGTCTCGAGCCACTCGGGCGGGTCGGCCTGCAGCTTCGTGACCTCGTCACGCGTGATGGTGCCCTCGCGGAACTCCTCGGGGGTCGCGTCGAGGAGGATCCCGAGCTTCTTGGCGGCGGTCTCGGGTTTCATCGACTGGGAGGCGTTCACCCTCACACGTTAGCCGGTTCGCCTGTGTGCGGCATCCGACGTCATCTGGAGACCGGCGTCGAGCAGCCGCACATCGTGGCGCGATAGCCTGTCATGGGCGTTTCCGTGGCACAGGAGGGGGCGAGATGACCCTGCAACTGCGCTACGTCGCCGGGGTGAGCCCGGCCAAGTGGCTGCGGGCCTGGAACGAGCGGCGGCCCGACCTGCCGCTCGAGGCGCATCGCGTCGACGAATCGGCGCAGCTCGCCGGGCTCCGCGACGGCGCGACCGACCTCGCGTTCGTGCGCCTGCCGATCGAGGCCGACGGCCTGCATGTCATCCCGCTCTGGGAGGAGCAGCCCGTCGTCGTGATCGCGAAGGACCACGCGTACGCCGACGAGGCGTCCCTGACCCTCGCCGACCTGGCCGACGAGCCGCTCGCGCCCGTGCAGGACGACGCAGCGATGACCGTCGAACTCGTCGCCGCGGGCACCGGCATCGCACTCGTGCCGCACGGCATCGCGCGCCTGCACGCCCGCAAGGACGTCGTCGCGATCCCCGTGACCGATGCCGAGCCCACGCGCATCGCGCTCGTCTGGACCCTCGAGCGCGACGACGAGAACATCCAGGAGTTCGTGGGCGTCGTGCGCGGGCGTCGCGCCCAGAGCTCGCGCGGACAGGCCGAGGACGAGCCCGCGCTCTCGCCGGCGAAGGCGGCCAAGAAGGCCGCGGCCGAGCGCCGCGCCGCCGAGGCGGCCAAGGCCGGCAAGGGCGGCAAGGGCGGCAAGGGCGGCAAGGGAGCGAAGTCCGGCGGCAAGGGCGGCAAGGCCGCTCGCCCCGCACCGCGCACCGGCGCCGGCGCGAAGCAGCGCAGCCGCCGGAGGGGCCGATGAGCGAGCCCCGCCCGTTCCTGTTCCTCTCGGCGCGCCCCGAGGTCGAGGCCGTCGGACCCGAGTACGAGTCGATCCGGCGTGCCATGGCGCTCGACGCCGACCGGCTCGAGCACGTCCGGCTCGACGTCGAGGCGCTGCCCGCGACCGACCTCACGGCGTACGCGGGCATCGTCGTCGGCGGCAGCCCGTACAACGTGACCACCCCCGACGAGCACAAGCACGCCGTGCAGCGCCGCGTCGAGGACGACCTCGCACGCGTGGCCGAGGCCGCGCTCGACGGCGGGCATCCGCTGCTCTTCACCTGCTACGGCATCGGCGTGCTCACCCGCCTGCTCGGCGGCGAGGTCGGCACGCAGCACGGCGAGGACGCGGCCGCCGTCGAGATCACCCTGACCGATGCCGGCGTCGACGACCCGCTCACGGGCGTGCTCCCCCGCAGCTTCGACGCCCTCGTCGGCCACAAGGAGGCCACCGACCGCCTGCCGGACGGCGCCGTGCTGCTCGCCTCGTCCGCGGCCTGCCCCGTGCAGGTCTATCGCGCGGGCGCCCGCGTCTACGCGACGCAGTTCCACCCCGAGGTCACCGCGCACGACTTCGTCGCCCGTGCCAACGTGTACCGCCACCACGGCTACTTCCCGGCGAGCGAACTGCGCGCCGTGACCGAGCGGCTCGGCGCGGCATCCGTCACCGAACCGCAGCGGCTGCTGCGACGCTTCGCGGAGTTCTCGGGCGTCGACGACTGACGAACGCGCTGACACCCCTGGGCGACGCACCGAGCGGGCCCGGGCCGTCGCGCGGTCGCTGCCGCCCCCGACAGACGACGACGGCCGCACGGCGAGCCGTGCGACCGTCGCGCCTCGTCGTGTGCGGGCTAGTGCGAACTGAACGCCGCGTCGAACGCCGCGTCGGACGGCACGTACGACGCGAGTCGGCGCACGAAGCCGAGCGCCTCGGGCGCGCCGACGAGGCGGTCCATGCCGGCGTCCTCCCACTCGACCGAGGTCGGCCCGTCGTAGCCGATCGCGTTCAGCATGCGGAACGCGTTCTCCCACGGCACGTCGCCGTGACCGGTGGAGATGAAGTCCCAGCCGCGCCGCGGGTCGGCCCACGGCAGGTGCGACGACAGGCGACCGTTGCGGCCGTTGTCGAGGCGCTTCTTCGTGTCCTTGCAGTGCACGTGGTAGATGCGGTCCTTGAAGTCCCACAGGAACCCGACGGGGTCGATGTCCTGCCAGACCATGTGGCTCGGATCCCAGTTCAGGCCGAACGCCTCACGGTGCCCGATCGCCTCGAGCGTGCGCACGGTCGTCCAGTAGTCGTACGCGATCTCCGACGGGTGCACCTCGTGCGCGAACCGGACGCCCACCTCGTCGAAGACGTCGAGGATCGGGTTCCAGCGCGCCGCGAAGTCCTCGTACCCCGCGTCGACCATCTCGGCCGTCGCGGGCGGGAACATCGCCACGTACTTCCAGATCGACGAGCCGGTGAACCCGGTGACGGTCTTCACGCCGAGCTTCGCCGCCATGCGCGCCGTGAGTTTCAGTTCCTCGGCCGCACGCTGCCGCACGCCTTCGGGATCGCCGTCCCCCCAGATGCGATCGTTCAGGATGTCGCGGTGCCGCTGATCGATCGGATCGTCGCACACCGCCTGTCCGCCGAGGTGGTTCGAGATCGTCCAGACCCCGAGCCCGTTGCGCTCGAGGATGTCGAGCCTGCCCTGCACGTAGGCCGCGTCATCCCATCTGGACACGTCGAGGTGATCCCCCCAGCAGGCGATCTCCAGGCCGTCGTACCCCCATTCGCCGGCGAGCCTCGCCACCTCCTCGAACGGCAGGTCGGCCCACTGGCCGGTGAACAACGTGATCGGTCGCGCCATCGCGATTCCCTTTCGTGTCGTGAACGTGGCCGCGGATCAGTCCGCGGCGGTGACCCAGAGGCCCTCGGCCGCCGAGCTCTGCTCGACCGCGTCGAGGACGCGCTGCACGTGCAGTCCGTCGTCGAACGACGGTTCGGGTCGGTCTCCCGCGGCGATGGCGACGACGAGGTCGCGCACCTGGTGGGAGAAGCCGTGCTCGTACCCGAGCATATGACCGGTCGGCCACCACGACCCCACGTACGGGTGGCCTGGCTCGGTGACGAGGATGCGACGGAACCCCTGCTCGGTGTCGGGCTGGGTCGCGTCGTAGTACTCGAGTTCGTTCAGCCGCTCAAGGTCGAATGCGAGGGCCCCCTTCGACCCTGAGACCTCGATGCGGAGGGCGTTCTTGCGTCCGGTGCGGAACCTGGTGGCCTCGAACGACGCGAGTGCCCCGGACGACAGGCGACCGGTGAACAGCGCGAGGTCGTCGACCGTGACCGCCCCGCGCTCGGAGGATGCGCTGCCGCTGAGCCCCGAGCCGTGCTCGAGCAGCGGCCGCTCGGCCACGATCGTCTCGATGATGCCGCTCACCCGCTCGACCCGCTGCCCGGTGATGAACTCGGTCAGGTCGATCGCGTGGGCGCCGATGTCGCCCAGTGCACCCGACCCGGCCAGCTCCTTCTTCATGCGCCAGGTGAGCGGCGCCTCGGCATCCATGAGCCAGTCCTGCAGGTACTCCGCGCGCACCTGCCGGATGTCGCCGAGCCGCCCGTCGGCGATCAGGCGGCGCGCGTGCACGACCGCCGGAACCCGTCGGTAGGTGAAGCCCACCATCGAGGCGACGCCGCGCTCGGCGGCGCGGGCCGCGACCTCGGACATCGCCTTCGCCTCGGCCACCGTGTTGGCGAGCGGCTTCTCGCACAGGACGTGCTTGCCCGCCTCGAGGGCCGCGATCGCGATCTCGGCGTGCGTGTCACCGGGAGTGACGATGTCGACCAGGTCGATGTCGTCACGGGCGATCACCTCGCGCCAGTCGGTCGCGGACTCGGCCCAACCCCACCGCTCGGCCGCCGCGGCGGTCGATCCGGCATCTCGTCCGACGACGACCTGCATCGCGGGTGCGAGCGGGAGGTCGAAGAACCGCGGGGCGACCCGCCAGCCCTGGGAGTGCGCGGCGCCCATGAAGCCGTGGCCGATCATGGCGACGCGAAGTTCCTGTGTCAACGGGATGCTCCTCTCAGGAGATGGGACGGGGCGCCCGGCCGCTCGGCCGGGCGCCCCGAGAGCCCTCAGGACTCGAAGGCGAGATCGATGAACTGGTCGACGTTGTCCTTGGTGACCACCGGGGCATCGAGCACGATGCGGGTGGGCACGCTGGGCGTGATCAGGTCGCTCATGGTCTTGCCCTGCGCGATGAGACGAGCCAGCGCCACACCGTCGGCGGCCTGCGTCGACGGGTAGATGACCGTGGCCTTGAGCACGCTGTCGTCGGCCTCGATGGCCTCCATCGCGTTCTTCGAGCCGGCGCCGCCGACCATGAAGAACTCGTCACGGCCGGCCGAGTTGATCGCGGCGAGCACGCCGACGCCCTGGTCGTCGTCGTGGTTCCACAGTGCGTCGATCTTGGGGTTGGCCGAGAGCAGCTGCGATGCGGCCGCCTCGCCGCCGGCGACCGTGAAGTCGGCGGCCACACGGGCCGAGACCTCGAGGCCGCAGTCGGCCAGTGCGTCGGCGAAGCCCTGCGAACGGTCCTGCGTGAGCGGCAGCGAGTCGATGCCGGCGATCTCGGCGACGACGGCGTCTTCGTTGCCGTCGAGCTGCTCGCAGATGTAGGCACCGGCGGAGACGCCCATGCCGTAGTTGTCGCCGAGCACCGTGGTGCGTGCGGCGAACGGGCTCGAGAACTCGCGGTCGACGTTGATGACCGGGATTCCGGCCTCCATCGCCTTGATCGCGACCTCGGTCAGTGCCGCACCGTCGGTCGGGAGCAGCACGATGGCGTCGACGCCCTCGTTGATGAAGGTCTCGACGGCGGCGATCTGCGCATTGGCGTCGTTCGTGCCCTCGGCGACCTTCAGTTCGACGTCGTTGAAGCTCGAGGCGGCCGCCTGAGCGCCCGAGTTGATGGCGCCGAGCCAGCCGTGGTCGGCGGCAGGGCCCGAGAAGCCGATGACGACGGTGTCGCCGCTGGCGGCGTTCTCGTCGCTGGACGTGCCCTGATCGACCACGTCCTCGGTCTCGCCACTGCTGGTGCAGCCCGCGAGCAGACCCGCGGCAGCCAGGAGCGCAGTCCCCGTGAGGATGGTGCGCATCCGCGCTTTCCGAAGTGAGCGCATTTCGTTTCCTCCTTGAATGTGATGCAGCTCGAAACGGCGCGAATTCGACCCAAGGTGGTGCAACCACGTGCGGGGTCCACGCCGACTTCGATCACCGTAGCAGAAGTAGTACACAAATCGGCAACTTTTGTTTTTATCGTGGCAAAAGTATCGAAATGCCCCCAATCGGGGCAGGAACACGGGCGATCTGGGCTGTGCACCCCATTCGAGGGCTTGCAGCGCACGCTCGTTTGGGGGTCGCGTGCCATCGCACCACCGTGTTATGTTCGCCCCGTGATCAAAGTTGACCATTCATCGTCATTACTCACCGTCCGGGGGGTGACCAAGTCGTTCGCCGGCGTCCGCGCCCTGAAAGGCGTCGACCTCGACATCCTCCCCGGCGAGGTGCACTGCATCCTCGGCCAGAACGGCGCCGGCAAGTCGACGCTCATCAAGATGCTCGCGGGTGTCCACCGTCCAGACGACGGCGAGATCGCCTGGCTCGGCGAGCCCGTCGAGATCCACGACCCCCAGGCCGCGATCGACCTCGGCATCGCCACGATGTACCAGGAGCTCGACGTCGTCGACGGCCTCACCGTCGCCGAGAACGTCTTCCTCGGACACGAACTCGCCCGCGGCGGATTCAGCCGTCGGAGCGAGGCCGCCAAGCGCACGCGTGAACTGCTCGCACGCCTCGGCCACGCGCGCCTCTCGCCGCACACCGAGGTCGGGTCGCTGAGCGCGGCCAACAAGCAGATCGTGAGCATGGCGCGCGCGCTCTCGCACGACATCAAGCTCATCATCATGGACGAGCCGAGCGCCGTGCTCGACTCCGAAGAGGTCAAGAACCTCTTCCACGTCGTCAACGAGCTCACCTCCGAAGGCATCGCAGTGGTGTACATCACGCACCGCCTCGAGGAGATCCGCCAGATCGGCGACCGCATCACGGTGCTGAAGGACGGCCGCAGCATGGCGAACGGCCTCTCGGTCGCCGAGACGCCGACCGCCGACCTGATCCGACTCATGACCGGGCGCACGGTCGAGAACGTCTTTCCCCCGGCCACGCCGATCGCCGCCGATGCGCCCACCGTGCTCGACGTCGCCGGCCTCGGACTCACCGGCGCGTTCGAAGAAGTCTCGTTCTCGGTGCGCGCGGGCGAGGTCGTCGGCCTCGCCGGGCTCGTCGGCTCGGGTCGATCCGAGATCCTCGAGACGATCTACGGCGCGCGCCGCGCGACCGCGGGCACCGTCTCGGTCGCCGGCACGACGCTCCGGCGCGGCTCGGTCGTGGCCGCGGTCGCCGCCGGCGTCGGCCTCTCGCCCGAGGAGCGCAAGAGCCAGGGCCTCGTCCTCGACGAGCCCATCTACGTCAACGTCACGCTCGCGTCGATGGCGCGGTTCGCCAAGGGCGGGTTCCTCGACGAGCGCTCGGCGCGGTCCGTGGCCCGCGAGCAGATCGAGGCGCTCGAGCTTCGCCCAGCCGATCCCGACCGCGCCGCCATCACCCTCTCCGGCGGCAACCAGCAGAAGATCCTGCTCGCCCGCTGGCTCGTGCACGGCACCCGCGTGCTCCTGCTCGACGAGCCCACCCGCGGCGTCGACGTCGGCGCCCGCACCGAGATCTACGCCCTCATCCGGCGACTCGCCGCCGAGGGCAACGCGATCGTCGTCGTGTCGAGCGAGATCGAGGAGGTGCTCGGCCTCGCCGACACCGTCCTCGTCGTCGCCGACGGCCGCATCCTGACCACCGTTCCCGCATCAGAGATCGACGAGCACGGCGTGCTCGACCTCGTCATGAAAGGAGCTGCCGCGTGAGCGAGCAGATCACGCCCGGCAGCGAAGCCGCCGCCGAGCCGAACCCCACCACGTCCGCGACGACCGTCGAGCCGCCCGCGTCCCCCGTGCGCCGGCTTCTGTCGGGTTCGGCCGGCCGCAATCTCGGGCTCGTGCTCGCGCTGGTGCTCATCGTCGTGGTCGGCGCCATCACCGCGCCAGACACGTTCACCACGACGAGCAACGCGCTCACGATCCTTCGCCAGGCCTCGATCATCGGCGTCATCAGCGTCGGCATGACCTTCGTCATCATCGCGGGCGGCATCGACCTCTCGGTCGGATCCGTGATGGGCCTCGCCTCGATCGTCGCCACGCTCGCCGTGACGCAGGACCTGGCCGAGAACTTCCACTGGATCGTCATGGTGATCTTCGCGCTCGCCACCGGCCTCGCCGCCGGCCTGATCAACGGCATCGTGATCGCCTACGGCAACGTCGTGGCGTTCATGGCGACCCTCGCGATGCTCGTCGCCGCGCGCGGCCTCGCGGAGATCCTCGCCGAGCGCCGCACCCTCACGATCGGCTCGCGCGACTTCATCAACTTCTTCAACGAGGACTTCCTGGGCGTCGACATCCTGATCTGGATCTTCGCGCTCGTCGCGGTCGGCGGGTGGGTCCTCCTCAACCGCACCACGTTCGGCCGCCGCACGGTCGCCATCGGCGGCAACAGCGAGGCCTCCAGGCTCGCCGGCATCAACGTCAAGCGACACACCGTGTGGCTGTACGCCCTCGCCGGCCTGACCGCCGGCATCGCCGCCGTCATGATCCTCGGCCGCACCACGGCCGGCACGTCGACGCACGGCCAGCTCTACGAGCTCGACGCGATCGCCGCGGTCGTCGTCGGCGGCACCCTGCTCGTCGGCGGCCGGGGCACCATCACCGGCACCGTGCTCGGCGTGCTCATCTTCGCGACGCTGACGAACGTGTTCGTGCAGAACAACCTCTCGTCGTCGGTGCAGGCCGTCGCGAAGGGCGTCATCATCATCGTCGCGGTGCTGCTGCAGCAGCGCTTCGCCAAGCAGGGCGGCCGGTCGAGCTCCTGACCCGACATCTGCGCCGCCGACCCCCGTTTTCGGGGGTCGGCGGCGCAGAAGTCACCCGGAACTCGACGAAAGTAGTGGTATACCGAGAGCGTGACACCAATGACGACCGATTCCCCGCAGTCCGTGACCGGCGTGAGCCAGCTGTTCCAGCTCCTCCGCGACGGCGTGCCCCGCACCCGTGCCGAGCTGGCGAAGTCCACCGGTCTCGCGCGATCGACCATCGCCGCGCGGGTCGACGAGCTCATGCGCATGGGCCTGATCACGCCGGTCGCCGACGCCGTCTCGACCGGCGGCCGCCCTCCGTCGCAGTTCGCCCTCAATCCGGCTGCGAAGGTCGTCGTGGCCGCCGACATCGGCGCCTCCCACGCGACGGTCGCGATCACCGACCTCACCGGCAGCGTGCTCGCCGAGCACAGCGAGCCGGTCGACGTCTCGCTCGGCCCTGAGCCCGTGCTGACCTGGCTCGTGCAGAGCGCCGCGCTCCTCCTCGAGCGCACCGACCGCGACCGATCGCACGTCGCCGCCGTCGGCATCGGCGTGCCCGGCCCGGTCGAGCACTCGACGGGCCAGCCCGTGAACCCGCCGATCATGCCCGGCTGGGATCGCTTCGACATCCCGGGGTGGGTGCAGCAGCACCTGCCCGTTCCGGTGCTCGTCGACAACGACGTGAACATCATGGCGCTCGGCGAGCGCGCCGTCGCCTGGCCGAACGTGCAGCACCTGATGTTCGTGAAGATCGCGACCGGCATCGGCGCGGGCCTCATCTCGGGCGGCGCGCTCCAGCGCGGAGCCCAGGGCATCGCGGGCGACATCGGACACGTGCAGATCGCGCGCGGCGCGAACGTGCCGTGCCAGTGCGGCAACCGCGGCTGCATCGAGGCGCTCGCGTCCGGCCCGGCGATCGCCCGAGCGCTCCGCGAGCAGGGCGTCGAGGCGCAGACGGGCTCCGACGTCGTCGACCTCGTCAAGCGCGGCAACATCGACGCGATCCTGGCCGTGCGCCAGGCCGGGCGCGACATCGGCGAGGTGCTGACGGCGTGCGTCAGCCTGATGAACCCGTCGGTCATCGCGATCGGCGGCGGCATGGCCCGCGTCGGCGAGCAGCTCATCGCCGGCGTCCGGGAGGTCGTCTACACCCGGTCGACGCCGCTGGCCACCGAGAACCTCTCGATCGTGCAGTCGCAGGCGGCCGACAAGGCCGCGATCATCGGCGCGAGCATGCTGGCCGTCGAGCACGCGCTCTCGCCCGAGTCGCTGAGCGCGGGATTCATCCGCGCCTGATCGGAGGCGAACTCCCCCCGAACGCCGGACGCCCGGACCCGCAGTGCGGGTCCGGGCGTTCTCGTTCCCGGGCCCGGGCACGTGTCTCAGTCCGTTGCCTCGGGCTTCAGGCCTGAGGCCTCAGGCGTCAGGCCTCAGGCCTCAGGCGTCAGCGGGAGAGCCAGGATGCCACGACGGGCGCTGCGAACGCCTCAGGGCACGACGCGCACGACGTCGCCGTCTCACGCGAGCGGCAGCCCTCCCCGACGCGGACGGCGCGGGCGGGAGTGACGCGAGCCGGCGCGCCGCGGGCCGGCGCGGCGCTGACGAGTGATGGCATGCAGGAGCGGCCGCTTCCGAAGCGGCCGCTCCCCGGCACGTGGCACGCCGACGGCGCGTGGTGTCCCTCCTCGCGCCGCCGGCGGTCTTGCGGTCAGCCGGTGACGACGCGCTCGCGCGCGGGGTCGTCATCGCTGCCTGGTGCGTCGTCGGACGGGTCGTCCGACGGGGTTCCCGACGCGGAGCCCTCCGAGGGTGCCTCCGCACCGGCGCCGTGCGCCTCGGCCTCGGCGGCGTCGCGCGCGGCGAGCGCCGCGGCCACCGCGTCGTCGATGGCCTTCGCCTTGGCGGCCTTCGCCCGGCGGCGGGCGACGAGCCACCAGGTCACGAGGCCCGCGACGAGGAGCACGAGGGCGAGCGAGGTCCACGGCACGGCCCAGCCCGAGGCGGAGGCCGAGGCTCCGGCCACCTCCGGCGGCGTCTCGGAGTCCCCTGGCCGCGACACGACCTCGGCGTCCGCGACGACGTCGGCCGTCACGAGGCCGAGCGGGGCGACGCCGGCGAGCTGCACGGTGTGCTCGATCGAGCTGCCGGGCAGCAGTCCGGGAAGGTCCGAACCGCGCACCGACACCGGAGCGAGCCCGAACGGGCCGGACAGCTGCACGACGGCGTCGGGCGCGAGCCTCGCGTTGCCCGTGTTCGTGAGGGTGAAGGTCACGCTGCCGTCGCCCGGCGCGAACGGGACCGGGGTGCCGGTGTAGGCGACCGAGACATCCGACACCGTCAGGGCCGGCGCGAGGTCGCCCGTCACGCGCAGGTGCACCCGGGAGCCGAGCCGTCGCTCGGTGACGACCCCGTCGGCGTCGACGCTCATCGATGCGACCACTCCGGCCGCGTAGTCGCCGGGCGGCGCGTTCTCGGGAACGGTCACCTCGAACGGGATCTCGACGGTCTCGCCGCTCGCGACCGAGATGCGCGGCGATGCGACCTCGACCCAGCTGCCGAGTTCGGTCGACTCCTGGTCCTTCGGCAGGATGTCGAGCGAACCGTCCGGCGTGAGGAACCCGTCGGCGGCGTATACGTCGAGCTCGATGCCCGTGGTGCTGCGGTTGGTCACGAGGAGGGCGTCGGAGACCGACTGCCCGGGAAGCGCCTCGTACGCGAAGTTGGGGCGACCGCTGCCCTGCATGGTGTCCGCGGGGCGGACGCTCCAGGACACGGTCGTGTCGCTCGGGTCGCCCTCCGCGGCGTTCGCGGCGCCGGCTCCGGCGACGGAGCCCAGCCAGGCGGAGAGCGCGAGGACGAGTGCGACGGCGGCGCCGAGCAGCAGGCGGAGCGTGTCCGGCCTGATGCGACCCGGCTGCGGCCGACGAGATGCTGCGAGGTGCCGCGCGCGACGTGCGCCGGCGGCGTTGGACTGGGAGGTGACGGCCTGGGACATGGGCGCGCGCTCGCTTTCGTGCGGTTCGGAGAGTGGTGTCCGGGCCCCGGCGAACCGGGGCCCGGACGGGGTGATCAGCTGAGCGCGGTCAGCGTGATCGTCGCGGTGTACGTGCCGCGGGGAGTCTCGAGCGGAAGCTTCAGCTCGAGGTCGGCGCCGACGACGGATGCGCTTCGCGCGTGGCCGTCGGGGGCGCTGGCGAGGGTGCGGGCGGCGGACAGGCCGTCCCCACCGTCGAACCCGGACTGCACCGGAGCACCGGCGACGGCGCCGCCTGCGGCATCCGTCACCTCCGGGGTCCAGCCGAGGTACTTGCTCGACACGGGGTCGCCGCCGGCCGAGAAGTTCGACACCTGTGCGGTGAGCGACCACTCGGGGTTGCCGGCGCGCGTGTCCTGCACGCGGATCGGGACGATCTCGCCGCTCGCGGCGAAGTGGTCGAGCTGCTCGTCCGCCACGCCGAGGTCGACGAGCGCCGAGGAGCCCTCGAGCGCCCAGATCAGCTCGCCCGGTGCCTGGTTCGGCACCGTCACGGCGATCGCCTGGTCGCCGGCGACCGGAGCGCCCGGCGCGGTGCCGGTGTACTCGCCGTCGACCGAGCCGGCCGTCACGCCCGTGCCGAGCGCGGCCAGCGGGTCGTTGCCCGACAGCTCGATCGCGCCGTGCACGGTCGTCGCCGCGACGCGGAGGTTGGCCGAGTTGTCGCTCAGCACGAGGTCGCCGCCGATCGTGTTGGCGAACGCATCGGGCCCGCCGGCGACATCCGCGCCGATGAGCACGTCGCGAGCGCTGCCGCTGACGGTCACGCCGCCCTGCACGATGGCGCCCGCGATCGACACGCCCCACGGGGAGCCGTCGATCGAGACGTCGCCGACGACCGAGGTGCGCACGACGTCGACGTAGTTGCCGTCCTGCGTGGTGAGCGAGCCGCCGATCGTGCTGTCGGTCACCTCGACGTCGATCCCGCCTGCGGCGACGGAGCCGCCGACCTCGAGGTCGTTCACGTAGAGGAAGCCGAGCTCGGTTCCGGCCGAGTACGCACTGATGTCGCCGGCGACGCTCGTGCCGTCGAGCAGCACGCCGTACGCGTCGGTGGCGATCACGTCGCCCTCGACGACGACCGACGTCGCGTCGAGCCAGCCGCCGGCCTCGACGATGATGTCGCCCTGCACGGTCGCCCCCCCGACCACGCAGTCGGCGCCGCCGCCGACCACGAGGTTGCCGGCGACGACCTGGTCGCCGATGTCTCCGGCGCAGGACAGGTCGGCCGCGTACGCGGGGACCGCGACGAGGCTTCCGCCTGCCACGAGCAACGCGATGGCCGAGACCTTGAATGTGGTTCTCATCTGGGTATGTCTCCTTTCGGGTTTCGTTGGTCAGCCGCGCAGCGCGGCGATCTGCGCGTAGCTGCGGTCGGCGTTGCCGAGCGAGTTGAGCGGGTTGCCGCCGGCCGCGGTGCTCGAGGCGTTGTCCTGCTCGTACATGCCGAAGCGCTGGCCGCGGTTGCGCTGCAGCTCCGCGAGGATCTGCTGATACGGGATGTCGCCGGCGCCGAACTCGATGATGTCGTAGCCGTTGGCGATGTTCGGGTTGAGCTTGCCGTCCTTCAGGTGCACGAGCGGGAACCGGCGGGGGTCGCGCTTGAGGTAGTCGATCGGTTCGAAGCCCGGGAACTTGTGCCGACCGACGTAGGCCCAGTAGATGTCCATCTCGAACGCCACCAGCTCGGGGTCGAACTCGTCCCACATCACGTCGTACGGACGACGCGTGGTCGGGCTTCCGTCGGCGTTCGTCGTCCAGTTCCACTCGCCGTCGTGCGTGTGGGTGTAGAGCTTCAGGCCTGCGGCCTTGGCCTTCACGCCCATCGCGTTCCAGGTCTGCGCCGCGGTGACCCACGCCGAATCCATGCGGCCGGATGCGATCGCGCCGCCCTGACCGAGGAACGGCATGCCGAGGATCTTCGCCGTCTCGATCTGGGCGTCGATGTTGCCCGGGTTGAGCGTGGCGTGCGAGCCGACGGCGCGCAGTCCGTTGTCGTCGAGCAGCTGGCGGATCTGGGCGGGCGTGATGGCGCCGACCTGGCCCTGCGTGTAGCCGGCGAACTCGACCTCCGAGTAGCCGATGCGCGCGAGCTCCTCGAACACGGCGCGGAAGCCCAGCGAGCTGACCTTGTCGCGGATCGTGAACAGCTGGATGCCGATGCGGTTGACGGGCACGAGGCGGGCGCCGCCGCTCGCGGTGGACAGCGCTCCGGGCAGCGCCGCGGGTGCGGCGAGCGCGGACGCCGCGGTCGGGGCGGCGAACGCCCCGAGTCCGACGGCGACGGATGATGCGGCCAGTGCCTGCAGCAGGTTCCGGCGGCTCATCGGCTTGGCCGACACCGTCGGGTGGCCGTGAGTGTGGTGACTCATCTCTCTCCTTCGAGGTGAGACCGAACCGGGTGCCGGGTCGGTCGGGGGGTGTGGGGCCCGCGCAGGTTGCGCGGGCCCCACAGGACTACTGGCGCACGGTCAGGCTGGCCGTGTCCGAGCTCTTGGCCACGCCGGAGGATCCGTCGTAGGCCGCCACGATCTGGTAGGAGCCGACTGCGAGCTTCGGCAGGGTGACCACGACGTGACCGGACGCGTCGAGCGTTCCGGTCGCGGTCGCGACCGTCGCAGTGCCCTTGCGCACCGTGACCGTGACACCGCCGACGGGGACGATGCCCGTCGTCGAGTCGACCTGGATCTCCGCCTTGGCGGCGACCGCGGGCTTGACCGGGTCGGGCGAGACGGAGACGTCGGTGATCGACTTCGTCTGCGAGACCGTGAGTCGCGCCGTGCCGGCCGAGGTCTTGAAGACCTCGTCGGCGAGGTAGCTCGCCCGGATCGTGTGGGTGCCGACGGCGAGGTCCGCCGGGAGGGTGATGGTCGCCCGGCCTTCCGCGTCGAGGGTGCCACGACCGACCTCGGCCTCGCCGATGGTGAGTGCGACCTCGCCGGACGGCACGCCGCCCTCGCCGGTCACCTGCACGACCACCGGGGTCTCGTCGCCGTACGCGGCCCGCGGGGAGCCGAGCGTCACGAGCGTGCGGCTGTCCACCGTGGGCTCGTTCGGCGCGTCGAGGTCGACCGAGAACTTGACCGTCTTGACCGCCGAGACGTTGCCGCCCGTGTCGGTCGCGCGGTACTGCAGGTCGTACGTGCCCTTCGCCTGGAAGGTCACGCCGTACTGCTGGTTCGCGGCGAGGGTCGTCCACGTCGCTCCGCCGTCACGCGAGTACTGCACGCTGGCGAGCGCGCCGTTGTCGGCGGGCTGCACGGCGAACCGCACCGGCTCGTTGAACACGCCGCCGACGCCCTTCGGGGTGCTCGGCGTGAGCGTGTGCGCCACCGTCGGGGCGGTCACGTCGGCCACGCCGGCGCCGACCATCTTGATCGAGTCGACCGCGAGCTCGGCGGTGGAGGTCACGTACAGCTGACCCGTGCCGCTGGGCGCGTTGAAGGTGATCGAGACGTCCTTCCAGCCGGATCCGCCGGGGATCGTCGCCGAGGCGAACGGAGCCGCCGCGACGTCGTTCCAGCGGAAGTCGACCTTGCCGGCGCCGTTGGCGCGGACGACCGCTCCGGTGATCCCCGAGAAGCTCACGGGGTCGTAGCGGAGGAAGTCGACGACGCCGCCGTCGGTGCCGAGCCCGCGGATCGCGTTGCCGCCGGAGGCGGTCTCGTCCTCGTAGACGACCACACCGCGACGCTGGATGGCGTACTCGGCCTCCTGCGTCTTCGGGTTCAGTCGCAGCGCGGCCTCGCCCGTCGCGGCCGGGAGGCCGTTCGCCCCGTTGTCGGCGTAGGTCACGACGACGGCACCGTAGAGGTTGGCGCCTGCGCCGTGCTCGGGCGAGTTGGGGTCGGTCTTCCACGCGCCGGTCGCACCGGTGCCGGAGACCTCGGGGTGGGCGTGCTCGTCGTGGCCGAGGCCGTAGGTCCATGCCACGCGGCTGGACACGGTCTCGTTGCCGTCCTCGGCGTCAGCCGTGGTGACCTTGTAGGGCACCGCCTGGCCCCAGTCGAAGAAGCCGCCGTTCTCGGGGTACGGCACCGTGACCGCGGGGGCCTGGTTGCCGACCGAGATGACCTTGCTGGTGAGGCTGTACTTGCCGCCCGCGTCGGTCGCCCGGAGTCGCACCGTGTAGGCGCCGAGCTCGGTGTACGTGTGGCTCGCCGTGGCGCCCTCGTACTCGAACGTGCCGTCGCCGTCGATGTCCCACGCGTACGTGAGCGCTCCGCCCTCGGGGTCGCTGCTGGTCGAGGCGTCGAGCGCGACCTGCACCGGCGCGGCCGAGGACGAGCCCGGCGTTGCGGTGAAGCGCGCCTGCGGGGACTTGTTGCCCTCGGCGTAGTCGATCCGGTACAGGCCGGCGTCGGGGTTGGCCCGGAAGAAGCCGTCACCGTAGTCGAGCACGTACATCGACCCGTCGGGGCCGAACTCGATGTCCATCGGGTTGTCGTGGATCGGCTGCGCGGCCGCGGTGAGCGCGCTGTTCGGGAGGAAGTCCTCGATGTGCGTCACCTCGTCGGCGTCGTAGTCCACCGTGAGGGCCGCGATGTAGTCCTGCGAGAACTCGCCCATGAAGGCCTTGCTGTCCCAGTACTCGGGGAACTTCGCCGTCGAGGCGTTGTCGGCGTCGTAGTGGTAGACCGGGCCGCCCATCGGAGCCTGGCCGTTGCTGGTGCCGAAGTTCACGAGTTCATCCCACGGCTGGTCGCCGACGGCGTCGCCGTAGTAGAGCGTCGCGGGTCGCGCATCGGGCAGTTCGGTGAGACCGGTGTTCCAGAGCGAGTCGTTGACCAGGTTCTGCGGGTCGAAGAACGCACCGGCGGTCGCGGTCGCGAAGTCCCAGTCGTTGTAGGCGAAGTTGTCGCCCGTCACGTAGGGCCATCCCGAGTTGTGCGGGTCGTCCAGGCTCGCGACGTTCCACTCGACGAGGCCCATCGGGCCGCGGCCGGCGGTCGAGGCGACGGCCTTCGTGGCGTCGGGCCCGTAGTCGCCCCACGAGATCGAGTTCGTCTCGGGGTCGACCTCGATGCGGAACGGGTTGCGCACGCCCATGATGAAGATCTCGGGCTTCGTCTTCTCGGTCCCCGGGGCGAAGAGGTTGCCCTCGGGGATCGTGTAGGTGCCGTCGTCCTCCACGTGGATGCGCAGGATCTTGCCGCGGAGGTCGTTCGTGTTGCCGGCGCCGCGTCGGGAGTCGAAGCCCGGGTTCATGCCCGGCGCGTCGTTGTTCGGTGCGAAGCCGTTGGCCCCCGGGGCGCTGGCGGGCGTGTTGTCGCCGGTGCTCAGGTAGAGGTTGCCGTCGCCGTCGAAGTCGATGTCCGCGCCGACGTGGCAGCACTGCCCACGCTGGACGGGGACGTCGAGGATGACCTGCTCGGTCGCGAGGTCGAGGCCTTCGCCGGTCCACTGGAAGCGCGAGAGGCGGTTGACGCCCTCCCACTGCTTCCAGTAGCTCTGGTCGGCTCCGGCGGGCAGCGAGTTGGGCGCCGATCCCGTCGGGGTGTCGGCCACGCCGTCGCCGTTCGCGTCGCGCGGGGCGTACACGAGGTACACCCAGCCGTTGTCGTCGAACTCCGGGTCGATCGCGACCGTCTGCAGTCCGTCCTCGGAATTGGCGTAGACGGGGAGGGTGTTCGTCACCGTCGTGGTGCCGGCCGCGGGGTCGGTCAGGCGGACGTCGCCGTTCCGTGCGGTGTGCAGCACGGTGCTGTCGGGCAGCACCGCCAGGTCGATCGGCTCGCCCACGTTCTTCGTGAGGAGGATCTTCTCGTAGTTGGTCCAGTCGAGCGCCGCCGCGGCGGCCTCTTCTGCTTCATGGTCGACGCCATCATGCGCCATCGCCGGCGTACCGGTGATGATGAGCGCTCCGGCGGTGAGCGCGATGACGGGGACCAGAAGTCTCCGTGTGCGCGAACGCCTGCGGGTAGGATTCATCGTTGAACAGCTCCTGTCGGTTCGTTGCCAGTCAGGGTTGTCTCGCCGGGTCATCACCGCCGCTTCGATCGGTTTCAGGTGGTGGCCCGGTCACAGGTCAGGTGGCCGTTTCACAGCCACGGGTGCGTGCTCGCTCCCCCTTCGCTCGTCGTCGAGTCGCGGTTTCGTTCCGGACTTCGTCGTCTCGTCACGGTGCCCCTGGGCTCCCGTCTCGCGGCTGCCGGTCGCACCCTCATCCGGCATCGCTCAGGCGTCATCCTGTCGGAAGTTTCGTCGTGGGTCAATCAAAAGATGTCGGGACAAAGTCCAAGTTAGTCATCTGCGCCCGCAGTCTTGTCGAGAGTGAGCGCGCACCTATAGGATCCTCCGCAACAGGACGTCGTGGTCTTCGTCGAAGCGCGCGTCCGATCCGATCCATCGAAGCGGGGGCGCGATGCCACCGCATCAGAGCCCCGAGGAGGGCCCCCGATGCTCCAAGGACTGACCGGTTGGCACCTCGTGATCGTCGTCGTGGTGATCCTGCTGCTCTTCGGCAGCACGAAGCTGCCCGCCCTCGCCCGAAGCCTCGGCCAATCGGCGCGTGCCTTCAAGGGCGAGATGAAGGCGATGCGCGAAGACGACGAGGCGGATGCCGCGGCCACCGCGCCGGCCGGCACCGCGAGCACGGCCGCATCCGCCGCCGCACCGTCCGTCGACTCGACGACCGCGCACGCGACGCCGCCGCCCGCCCCGCAGCCGACCCCCGGTCGATGACCTTCGGGCTCACCTTCGAGAAGCTCCTCCTCATCGGCATCATCGCGGCCGTGCTGGTGGGCCCGACCCGTCTTCCCGTGTACGCGGCCTCGCTCGCCCGCTTCGTGGCCAAGGTCCGCGCGTTCGCGACGACGACCACGGCCCAGGTGCGCGAGGAGCTCGGGCCGGAGTTCACCGACGAGGACTGGCGGGCGCTGGACCCGCGGCTCTACGACCCGCGCAGCATCATGCGCGCGGCCTTGATCGACGATGCCGAGCCGGGCAGGCCCGCCGTCTCGGCCTCACGACCCGCGCTGGAACCGCGACCCGCGCCGGAGCCAGAGCCGGAGCCAGAGCCAGAGCCAGAGCCCACAGCTCAGGCCGGCAGTGCTGGCGGAACCGAAGGCGGCACGGCGGGGTAGAGCCGTCGCAGCACGACGCGCTGACCGAGCGTCCACGTGACCGTCACCAGCAGGTAGATCGCCGCGGCGAGCGGCACGAACATCGCCACGACCGCGGTCACGAACTGCAGCAGGCCGAGCACGCCCTGCATGCCGGCCAACCCTGGCACCTGCGCACCCGCCGCCGCGGCCTCCGGAGCTCGCCGGGCGGATGCCGCGCCCGCCGCCGCGACCGGCCGGAACGCCCGCCGCGTGACCTCGCCGACGAGCGCGATGAGCAGCACGATGACGGCGAAGACGGCGATCGTGGCCGGTGACGCCGTGCCGGCCGCGAGGGATCCGGCGAGGCTCGATCCGAGCGGCACGCCGAAGAGCGTGTGCGCGAGCAGCTCGTTGGGGTGCCCGGCGATGACCGGCAGGATGAAGAGCGCGTAGATCACCCCGACGACGGGGATCTGCACGAGCATCGGCAGGCAGCCGGCGAACGGCGACGTGCCCTCCTCTGCGTAGAGCGCCATCATCTCGCGCTGCAGGCGATCGGGATTCGCCTTGTGCGTGCGCTGCAGTTCGGCGAGGCGAGGCGCGAGCCGTGCGCGGGTGCGCTCGGCCTTGGCCTGCGAGATGCCGACGGGGATCAGGGCGGCGCGCACGAGCAGGGTCACGAGCACGATCGCGAGCGCCGCGCTCGAGGCCCCCGCGATCGGTTCGAGCAGGTTCGAGAGCGACATGAGCAGCGAGTAGGCGACGTCGAGCACGGCGGCGACGGGTGGAAGGGCGTAGAGGTCCATGGATGCGTCCTAGCGGTCGGAGCGGGGTGGGATCCGTCTGGCCGCGTCGGGGCAGGGTTCGCTCACGCACCCGCGAGTGCGGGGAGGTGGGCGGATGTCGCTACGCGGCCTGGATGCCGCGCCCCGGCGCCCTGGGGCGCGGGCGCCCAGCCGCGTCGGGGTCGCTCTGCGCGATGAGGCGACCGGGATCGACCGTCTGCCGGTGCCGCAGCGAGGCGCTGCTCGGATCGGCGCCCACGAGTGCGGGAACGGCGCGGTAGGAGGTCACGATGACGGCGACGGCGGCGATGGAGAGCGCGCCGATGACGATCGCCGTGAGGTGGGCATCGCCCGCGAGCTGCGGCTCGAGCACGCCCTGGATCAGGCGCAGGAGGGCGACGACGTGGTCCACGACGGCCTCCTCCCGAGCGATGACGTGCGATGCGCGTGCGATGCGATCGCGATCTCACGCTAGCACCGGGCCGCCCGACGACGACCCGACATGACGCCGAACGCGAACGAGCGGACGACGGTCGAACCGTCATCCGCTCGTTCGTGTGCGCGGACGTGGCCGCGCGGTGGTGGTCAGGCCGCCTTGCGGCTGTTGCGCGTGAGGAGGCCGTAGATGAGCAGCACGATGATCGAGCCGAGGATGGCGAGGAGCCACGTGCTCCACGACCAGAACTCGTTGAGGCCGACCCCGAAGAGGAGGCTGCCGATCCAGCCTCCGAGGAATGCGCCGACGACGCCGAGCAGCAGCGTGATGAACCAGCCGCCTCCCTGCTTTCCCGGCAGGATCAGCTTGGCGATCGCCCCGGCGATGAGGCCGAGGATCAGAAATGCGAAGAAACCCATGATGTGCTCCTTACTCTGGCGTTGTTCCTCAACCAACCACTCGGCGCGACCGCGCGCAAGGGCATGTTCGGCGCGTCAGAGGTTCTCGCCCCACGAGGTCGACTCCCCCGCGGCCGCGATCGCCTGCGGCACGCCCCACGGGTTGGCGGTCTGCAGCGGCTCGGGCAGCAGCGACTCTGGCGCGCCCTGATAGGCGACGGGTCGCAGGAACCGGGTGATCGCGGCCGTGCCGACCGAGGTCGAGGAGTCGTTCGTGGTCGCGGGCCACGGTCCGCCGTGCTGCATCGCGGGCGTCACCGCGACGCCCGTCGGCCAGCCGCCGAAGAGCACGCGGCCCGCGTGCTCGGTGAGCACGCGCACGAGGGCGCGGAGTTCGGGGGCGTCCTCGCCGTCGGCCGCGTGCACGGTGGCCGTGAGGTTGCCGTCGAGCAGGGACGGCACCAGGGCCGCGAGGTCGGTGTCGGGCTCGACCTCGATGAGCACCGAGAGCGGGCCGAACGACTCCTCGAGCAACTGCTCGCGCCCGGCGACCAGATCGTCGAGCGACACGGCGACGACGGTCGGCGTGACCCAGCCCTGCCCGGCTCCGTCGAGCTCGACGCGGCCCTCGGCGATCGCACGCACGCCCGCCGCGGCCAGCACGGCCTCGCGGCGGCCGGCGTAGCCCTCGGCGATGCGGGGGTTCAGCAGCCGGTGCGGGGCGACGGATGCCGCGGCATCCGCGATGCCCTGCTCGAGCCCGTGGCCGGCGGGCACGAAGACGAACCCGGGCTTGGTGCAGAGCTGGCCGGCCGAACCGCTGACGCTCGCGACGAACCCGGAGACGATCTCGTCGGCGCGCTCGTCGAGCGCGGCCCGCGTGACGAACACGGGATTGAGGCTGCCGAGCTCGCCGAAGAACGGGATGGGCACGTCGCGTGAGGCGGCGACGCCGGCGAGGACCTGGCCGGCCGGGATCGATCCGGTGAACGAGCCCGCCTTCACGCGCGGGTCCTTCAGGATCTCGACGCCCTCGTCTTGACCCATGACGACCTGGAACACGCCGTCGGGCATGCCGGCGGCGGCCAGCGCCCCGGTCACGACGGCGGCGGTGCGGACCGTCAGTTCGGGATGCCCCGGATGCCCCTTGAGGATCACGGGGCAGCCGGCGGCGAGCGCCGAGGCGGTGTCGCCGCCCGCGACCGAGAACGCGAACGGGAAGTTCGACGCCGCGAAGTTCACGACCGGTCCGAGCGGCACGAGGTACCGACGCACGTCGGGCCGGGGGCCGAGCGCGAATCCGGGGTCGGCGGCGTCGATGCGCACGTCGAGGTACGCGCCGGAGGCGATGGTCTCGGCGAAGAGCCGCAGCTGCACGGCCGTGCGGCGCAGCTCGCCGCGGAGGCGGGCCTCGGCGAGCCCGGTCTCCTCCATGCCGACCGGGACGAGTTCGTCGGCGTTCGCCTCGAGCGCGTCGGCGACGGCCACGAGCGCCCTGGCGCGGTCGCGCGGGTTCGTGTCGGCGAACGGCTGGGCGGCCGCGGCCGCGGTCGCCGCGATGGTCTCGAGTTCGGGGGTCATGGTCTCTCCTGTGTGCGGCGGCGGAATGCTCGGCGTGCGGATGCGGCCCGCGGTCGGGCCGGCATGCCGCGATCAGAACTGGAAGCCGGTGGGGAACGGATCGCTCGGGTCGAGCAGGTACTGCGCCGTGCCCGTGACCCACGCCCGACCCGTGATGGTCGGGATCACGGCGGGGCGGCCGTCGACCTCGGTCTCGGCGATGAGGCGGCCGACGAACCGGCTGCCGATGAACGACTCGTTGACGAAGTCGGTGTCGAGGGCCAGCTCGCCGCGCGCCCAGAGCTCCGCCATGCGCGCCGACGTGCCGGTGCCGCACGGCGACCGGTCGAACCAGCCGGGGTGGATGGCCATGGCGTGGCGCGACAGCGCGGCATCCGACCCCGGGGCGATGAACTCCACGTGGTGGCAGTGGTCGAGGCCCTCGATCGACGGATGCCGCGGCGGGGCGGTCTCGTTGATGGCCTCCATGATCGCGAGGCCGGCGGCGATGATGTCCTGTTGGCGCGAGCGGTCGTAGGGCAGGTGGACCGCGTCGAGGTCGACCATGGCGTAGAAGTTGCCGCCGAACGCCATCGAGTACGGGATGGTGCCGTACCCCGGCACCTCGACGGTCGTGTCGAGCACGTCGACGTAGCTCGGCACGTTCTCGATCGTGACCGAGTCGGCGTGGCCGTCGCTCACCGCGACGCGTGCGATCACGAGCCCGGCCGGGGTGTCGAGCCGGATCTCGGTGACCGGCTCGACGACCTCGACCATGCCCGTCTCGACGAGCACCGTGGCCACGCCGATCGTGCCGTGGCCGCACATCGGGAGGCATCCACTGACCTCGATGTAGACGACGCCCCAGTCGCAGTCGGGGCGGGTCGGGGGCTGGAGGATGGCGCCGCTCATCGCGGCGTGCCCGCGCGGCTCGTTCATGAGGAACAGCCTCAGGTCGTCGAGATGCTCCATGAAGTGGAGCCGCTTCTCGTTCATGGTCGCGCCGGGGATGACCCCGACGCCTCCGGTCACGACACGGGTCGGCATGCCCTCGGTGTGCGAGTCGACCGCCGAGATCACCCGGTTCGAGCGCATTCGTCCTCCTCCAGCCCTTCGGTCCGCTTCGGTGCGCGAGCTCAGCGGCTCGCGATGTAGTCGAGCGCCTTCTGGGTGTCGCGGCGCACCTGCGCCTCGTGCTCGGCCGACAGCGGGCCGCGCGGCGGACGCGTCGGTCCACCGTAACTCTGCCCGGCGATGTCGATCGACAGCTTGATGGCCTGCACGAACTCGGTCTTCGAGTCCCAGCGGAAGACCGCGACGAGCTGCGTGTAGAGCGCGCGGGCCTCGTCGATGCGGCCGGCCTTCACGAGGTCGTAGATCTCGACGGCCTCCTTCGGGAACGCGTTCGGGTAGCCCGCGAACCACCCGGTCGCGCCCACGACGAGCGACTCGAACAGCAGGTCGTCGGCGCCGGCGATGACGTCGATGTCGCAGAGTTCCCTGATCTCGAGCACGCGACGGATGTCGGCCGTGAACTCCTTGATCGCGACGACGTTCGAGAGCTGCGCGAGCTCGGCGACGAGGTCGGGCGTGAGGTCGACCTTGGTGTCGAAGGGGTTGTTGTAGAGCATGATCGGCAGGCCGACCTCGTTCACGCGCGTGTAGTGCTCGACGACCTCGGCGCGGTTCGCGCGGTAGATCGTGGGCGGCAGCAGCAGCACGCCGTCGGCGCCGTCCTCCTTGGCGTACTCGGCCCATTTCACGGCCTGGTGCCAGCCGACCCCGTGCACGCCCGCGACGACGAGTCCGCGTCCGTCGACCGCTTCGACGGCGACCTGGATCACCTTGCGGCGCTCCTCGTCGGTCAGCGACGAGTACTCGCCGAGCGAGCCGTTCGGGCCGACGCCGCGGCATCCGTTCGAGATGAGGAAGTCGCAGTGCTCGGCGAACCGGTCGTAGTCGACCGCGAGGCCGGCGGGTGCGGAGGCGTCCTCCTTGAAGGCGAGGGTCGTCGCGACGACGACGCCGCCGAGGTCGAACTTCTGGGTGGTCATGGGTGTCCTTTCTCGGACGCTCGGTGCGTGGTGGTGTCGGGGTCTCGGCCGGCCAGTTCGCCGATGCGGAGCGGCGAGGCGATGGGTCGGCGGTCGGTGGTGACGGATGCCGCGGGCGTCGGCCGGTCGAGTCGGCCGCCCGCGGCCGTCTCGAGACCAGCGGATGCCGCGCCGCCGCCGATGAGCTCCTCGACCGTCCGCCCGCAGACGCGCCCCTGGCAGATGCCGAGGCCGGCGCGGGTCGTGAGCTTCATCGAGCGGAGGCCGCTGGCGCAGGTGGCCTCGCGGGTCTCGCGCAGGCGTCCGTAGGGCACCTCCTCGCAGCGGCAGACGATCGTCTCGTCCTCGAGCCACGAGGTCCAGCCTGGGCGGATGCCGTGCGCGGCCTCGATGCGGGTTGCGAAGCCCGTGAAGGTGCGGCGGGCGCCGACGGCGGCGGCGAGGTCCGCGTCGCGGCGGCTGCCGCCCGCCGCGACGTGCCCGGCGATCTCGCCCTCGGCGAGCGCCGCGTCGACGCCGCCGATGCCCGTGATCTCGCCGGCGGCGTAGACGCCGGGAACGCTCGTGGCCTGGCCGTCGTCGACGCGCACGAACCGCTCGGGCGTGAGCTCGCAGCCCGCGGCGATCGGCAGCTCGAGGCGCGGCGTGAAGCCGTGGCTGACGCACACGGCGTCGACCTCGATGCGACGCTCGGTTCCCGCGATCGGCGACCACGCGGCATCGACCTCGGCGACCGTGACGGCCTCGACGCGGTCGGTGCCGTGGGCCGCGACGACGGCGCGCCCGGTGACGTACGGGATGCGGTGGCGCAGGTGCGTGCCGACGTAGCCCGCGAGCTCGCCGCCCTTCTTCGCGGCGCCGACGAGCTGCCATGGCCTCGGCAGCCAGCCCTTCACGAGCGCGGGCACGCGGCTCGCCTCGTAGACGCCGAGCACCTTCGCGCCGGTCGCGGCGACGGAGGCCGCGACGGGCAGCAGGAACGGTCCGGCACCGGAGATGACGACCCGCTCGCCGAGCGCCACGCGCTCGCCCTTCGCGAACGCCTGCGCCGCACCGGCCGTGAACACGCCGGGCAGGTCCCATCCGGGGAACGGCAGGGTGCGGTCGTGCGCTCCCGTGGCGAGCACGAGGGCGTCGGGGCGGAACGTGCGACCCCGCCGGTCGGTGCCGTCGGGCGGGCCGACGAGCACGTGCACGGCGACGGGCGCGGTCGAGTCCGCGGCATCCGTTCGCTCGATCGCCCAGACCTGGGCACCGAGCACGATCTCGCAGCCGGAGTCGCGCTCGAGCTCCTCGTGCAGCGACCGGTAGGTCGACCAGCCGTGATGGAGCACGCGCTCCTTCGCCGACGGGCGGGCGGGCGGCAGATGCCGCCAGTACTGCCCTCCGGTGGCGTCCGCCGCGTCGAGCAGGACCACGGATGCCCCGCGCTCACGGGCGGCGCGGGCGGCGGCGAGTCCGGCGGGGCCGGCTCCGACGACGAGCACGCTCCGCGCGCCGGTGGCGGGAGCGGACACGGGGGCCGAACCGGGGGGCGTCGTCTGGGAGGTCATCGCGCGGCCTCCGGGAGCTCGTCGTGCTGACTGCTGACGACGTCGCCGTCACCCGCGCGCCGCTGGCAGGCGCGCACGTCGCGCTCGCCGTTGACGGTCACGATGCAGTCGAAGCAGACGCCGATGCCGCAGAACAGGCCGCGAGGGCGACCGTCGACCGAGGTCCGCCGCCAGGCGAGCCGGCCGCCGGCGAGCACGACGCCCGCGATGGTCTGGCCCTCGACCCCGGCGACGGGATCGCCGTCGATCGAGATGACGATCGGGTTCGCCGGCGCGGGGCGGATCGGATCGCGCTTCGCCGGCACCATGCGTGCGGCCATCAGGAGACCTCCAGGTGGGCGGCGAGGCTCGCCCGGTCGAGGGCGAACGGCGCGGCGTCGATGGGCGTCTCCGAGCCGAGCATGCCGGCGACGAGCATCTCGGCCGTGGCGAGCGAGAGTCCGATGCCGGCGCCCTCGTGGCCGCTCGCGTGCCAGAGCCCGGGGGCCCGGTGGTCCTCGCCGATGACCGGCAGGTGGTCGGGCATGAACGGCCGGAACCCGCCGTAGGTGCGCATGATCGACGCGCCGGCGAGGAAGGGGAAGAGCCGCAGGGCCTTGGTCGCGACCTCGCGGATGACGTCGACGCGGAGTCGCTCGTCGAAGCCGACCTGCTCGCGGCTCGACCCGAGCAGCACGGTGCCGGCGGCGGTCGACTCGACGACGCTCGAGGTCTGCAGCGCGGCATCCGATGACTGGGTCGCGCCGAAGTAGTCGCCGTCGTAGACCTTGTGGAAGACGCGGTGGGGCATGCGCGTGGTGACGAGCACCATGCCCCGGCGGGGGCGCACCGGCAGGCTCACGCCGAACGCGCCGGCCACCTCGCCCGACCACGGTCCTGCCGCGATGATCACGGCGCCGGCGGCGACGTCGCCGTCGGTCGTGGTGACGCCGACGATGCGGCCGGATGCGTCGCGCTTCGCGCCCGTGACCTCGACGCCGGTGCGCACGACGGCACCGTGGTTGCGCGCCGACGCGAGCAGGGCCTCGGTCGCGATCACCGGCTGCACCTGCGCGTCGTCCGGGTAGTGCACGGCAGCGGTGATGCCCTGGTTCAGCCAGGGCTCGAGTTCGAGCGCCGTGCCGATGGTGACGGCCCTTGCGTCGATGCCCGCCCGGCGCTGGCTCTCGGCGAACGCGAGGAGCGGGTCGGCGCCGGCGTCGGTCGTGGCCACGACGAGGCCGCCCTTGCGCTCGTACTCGAGGGAGGGGAACGCCGGCCCGAGCTCGTCGGCGAGCTCGGCGACGAGGCCCGGCCAGAGCGAGGACGCGGAGACGGCGAGGTCGAGCTCGGCGCCCGGACCCTTGTCGGAGACGAGGAGGTTGCCCTCGCCCTTCGCGCTCGTGCCGGATGCCGCGGCGCCCCGTTCGAGTACGGTGACGCGCACGCCGGCGACGGCGAGCGCCCGGGCGCACGCCGCGCCGACGATGCCGGCGCCCACGATGACGACGTCGGTGATCATGGGCGCTCCTCTCGCTCGTTCGCGTTCGCGTCGGCGGATCGCCGCCGTAACAGTAATATGTCACATATCGGTCGCGCGCACAACGGGTCCGCCCAGCCCCTCGGACGCCCGTCGATGGGTTCAGTGTCGTGGCGATCCACGCGGCCCGCAAGGACCGGGACTGCACGCCGATCAGCGGTGACGCGGTCGCCGCCAGACCGCGCGGCTACTCCCCCTCGGGGTTGCCCGCCCACCAACCGAGGGCGTGGTGGATGTGGCGACGCATGAGCTCGCGTGCCGCCGTGGCATCGCCGTCGGCCAGGTACTTCAGCAGCTCGAGGTGCTCGCGGGCGGACTCGTCGAGCGCCTTCGTCTCGAGCATGTCCGAGAGGCCGACGAGTCGGGTGCGCGAGCGCAGGTCGGCCACGGTCTCGACGAGCAGGCGATTGCCGAGCAGGCGCATGAGCGCGAGGTGGAACTCGAGGTCGGCCTCGAGGTAGGCGCGCAGGTCGCCGGTGCTCGCGCCGAGCACGATCTGCTCGGCGAGCGTGCGGAACTCGGACAGCCGATCGGCCGGGAAGCGACGGGCGAGCTCCTCCATGGCCGGCGGTTCGAGGAGCTGGCGCACCTCGACGATCTCGCGCAGCACCTCGGGGCTCACGGTGGTGACCCGGAAGCCCTTGTTGCGCACGGGCTCGACGAATCCGCGACCCTCGAGGTCGAGCATGGCCTCGCGCACCGGCGTCGCCGACACGTCGAACTGCGCCGCGAGCGTCGGCACGGTGAGCAGCTCGCCCGGCGCGAGCTCCCCGGAGATGATCGCCGCCGACAGCGCCTGCTCGACGCGCGCGCGAAGGCTCAGCTGCTGCTCGACGGGGCGGATCGCCGTGACGGCCATCGCGTTGTCCTCTCGATCGGAGGTGTCGACGCGTCGCCGATCACTGCGCCCGCATCCACTGCTCGATGCCGACCGCGTCGATCGGCAGTGCCGCCGACAGCACCTCGGAGCCGCCGGTCGTGACCAAAATATCGTCTTCGAGGCGGACTCCGACACCACGCAGCTCCGGAGGCACGGTCGTGTCGAACGCGTGGAAGTAGAGCCCGGGCTCGACCGTGAGCACCATGCCGGGCGTCATCACGGAACCCTGGTAGGCCTCGTAGCTCGACTGCGCGCAGTCGTGCACGTCGAGGCCGAGGTGGTGGCCGATGCCGCAGACGAGGTACCGACGGTGGTGCTGTCCCTCCGGCGAGAGCGCCTCGTCGACCGAGACGGGCAGCAGGCCCCAGTCCGAGAGGCCGTTCGCGATGACCTCCATGGCCGCGGTGTGGAAGTCCGTGAAGGCGCGGCCGGGCGTCACGGCCGCGAGCCCTGCGCGGTGCGAGCGCTCGACGAGGTCGTGCACCTCGCGCTGCGCCGCGCTGAACGTGCCGGATGCCGGGAACGTGCGCGTGACATCCGCCGTGTAGTAGGTGCGGTTCTCGACGCCCATGTCGAGCAGCAGCAGCTCCTCGGGCTTCACCGGGCCGTCGCAGCGCACCCAGTGCAGGGTCGGCGCGTGCTCGGCCGAGCCGACGATGGTCGAGTACCCGGGGCCGTTGCCGTAGGTGCGCGCATGCCGGTCGAAGGTGCCCTGCAGCCAGCGCTCGCCACCGAACCCGATCGCGTTCGGGAGCTCGCGGATGACGCTGCGGAACCCGTCGACCGTCGAGTCGACCGCCCTGCGGAGCTCGGCGACCTCCCACTCGTCCTTGAGCATGCGCAGCTCGGCGAGCACCCGTCCGAGCTCGGCCGAGCGGCGGATGCCGGCGAGGGCGGCGTGCTCGGAGTTCGGCGTCCCGGTCAGCAGCACGTCGCGCGCCCGCCCGACGACCTCGGCGAGCCGGTCGAGCGGCTTCACGTCGATCTCGAGGGCGGCCGCCCAGTCGGACACGTCGGGCGCGGATCCGACCCAGAGCTCGCCGTGCGCGGCGTTGGCGAAGAAGTCGGGGTTGCCCGGATAGGCCGGTGCCGGCACGAACAGCGTGGCGTCGTGGCCCGCGCCCGCAGGCGTCAGAACGACGACGGCGTCCTCGGCGGAGCATCCGCTGAGCCAGAAGAAGTCGCTGTCCGGCCGGAAGTCGTAGTTCGTGTCGTTCGCCCGCACGGGTGCGCGGCCGGCGGCGACCACGATCGTGCGGTTCGGGAACGCGGCGCTCAGGCGGGCGCGATGCGCTGCGGATGCCGCGGCCACCCCGGCTTCGACGGGCGGCGTCCGGTCGGGCGCATCCCAGCCGGTGGCCATGTACTCGAGGAACGCGGGCACCTCGCGGAGCCGTGGCAGGCGCGGGTCGCGCGTGGCGGGCGCCGGCATCGAGGCGGCGGTCGTGGTCGCCGCGCTCGCGTGGTCGTGGCCGGCGTGCGCGCCATGGGCCTCGTGGGTCGTGGTGTCGGTCATGCTGCGCCCTCCTCGCGGTCCCGGATGGGCCCGCCCAGTTCGTCGACGAGCCGGAACAGCCGGGGGACCACCCGCTCGGCTCCGATGCCGTCGTGCTCGTATTCGTTCGTCACCCAGGCGCGGGCGTTGCCCACGTGCTCGGCGGTGGCCAGTTGCAGGTCGGCGTCGACGTACATGTCGTCGTAGTACACGGCCGCGGCGAGCGGCACCTCGTTGGCGGCGAGCCGGTCGAGGTCGTAGAGCGCGCTCCATTCCGTGCGGGCGGCCAGCAGCTCGACGGCCGCCTCGAAGGGCTGGAGGGCCCGGATCTCCCGGAACATCCAGGGGTACATCATCTCGCCGGTCATCAGCAGCGGTCGCGCGTCCTCGGCGAACTGCGGCAGCCGGTCGCGCTCGGCCTGCGCGGCCCACCCGGTCGCGCCCGTGGCATCCGATGCGTAGATCGACTCCTGCATGACCGCGAACAGTGGGTTGTCGCGGTACGAGGTGCGGGCCTCGACCTGCGCGAGGAAGGTGCCGGTGAGCTCGTCGGATGCCGCGTCGAACGCCTCGTCGACCAGGAAGTGCATGCGCTCGTACCCGGGCTTCATGCCGAAGTCGATGCCGAGGCTCTGGAACCGGCGCACGGTGAGCAGGTCGCCGCCGGGCAGCACGACGTCGCCGGCGGCGAGCCGATCGGCGATGCGGGCGAGCGTGTCGACGTGGTGCGGGTACCTCGCGTGGAACTCGCGGTTCTTCGCCGCCACGCGCGGATACGTGCGGCGGTACACCTCGGCGGCATCGGGGTGGACGCTCGCGAGGCCGCCCGTGACGTAGCACGCGGCGAGGCCCTCGGGGGCGTGGGAGAGGTAGCTGAGCGTGAGGAACCCGCCGTAGCTCTGGCCGAGGGTCGACCAGCGACGGCCGCCGAAGACGGTCCTGCGCAGGTGCTCGGCGTCGGCGACGATCGAGTCCGCCCGGAAGTGCGCGAGGTGCTCGGCCTGCGCCGCGGCATCCCCCATGCCTGCGATGGCGCGCCCGTCGACGCGCGAGCTTCGTCCCGTGCCGCGCTGGTCGAGGAGCACCACCCGGTGCTCCTTCAGTGCTTCGCCGACCCACCCGTCCGGGCCGGTCGGTCGAGGCCCCTTGCCGCCGGGGCCGCCCTGCAGGTAGACGAGCACCGGCAGGTCGTCCCGCCGCCTGACGGGGTCGACGAGCTCGCGGGCGAAGACCGTGATCGTGCGGGTGTCGGCATCGTCGAACCAGTCCAGCGGCACCTCGACGACGTGGTCGCGCACGTGCATGCCCGGAATCGTGTACTCGGCGGTGATCACGCGCCGGCTCCTTCCTCGGCGAGCATCCGAGCACGTCGGAGCTCCCATTCGGGGTCGATCTTCGGCACCGCGGCGAGCAGCGCCTTCGTGTACTCGTGCTGCGGGCGCTCGAAGACCGCGTCCCGGTCGCCCTGTTCGACGATACGCCCGCGACTCATCACCGCCACGGTGTCCGCGATCTGGCGCACGACGGCGAGGTCGTGCGCGATGAAGACGTAGCTGAGGCCGAGTTCGGCCTGCAGGGAGGTCAACAGGGTGATGACCTTCGCCTGCACCGAGACGTCCAGCGCCGAGACCGCCTCGTCGCAGATCACGAGCTTCGGGCTCACGGCGAGCGCCCTCGCGATGCCGATGCGCTGGGCCTGACCGCCCGAGAACTGGGCGGGGTAGCGCTGCGCATGATCGGGGTTCAGCCCGACGCGCTCGAGGAGCTCGCGCACGAGGGCGCGCGTTCCGCCCTTCGGCGCGATGCGCTGGTAGTCGAGCGGTGCGGTGATGATCTTCTCGACCGTGTGCCGCGGGTTCAGCGACGAGAACGGGTCCTGGAACACGACCTGCACATTCGAGCGGAACGCGGCGAGCGCCTTGGCGCCCGCCCTGGTGACGTCGACGCCGTCGAACTCGAGCGTGCCGCTCGTCGGGTCGATGAGCTTGGCGACGATGCGGGCCGTCGTCGACTTGCCGGAGCCCGACTCGCCGACGATGCCGAGCGTTCCGCCGCGCGGCACCTCGAAGCTCACGTCGTCGACCGCGGTGAACGTCGTCGTGCCGGCGATGAACGCGCCGTCGCCGCGCGTGACGAACTGCTTGGTGAGGTGGCTCGCGGTGAGGATGGCCTCGGTCATCGGCTCAGTCCCTTCAACTCGTCGAACGGGTCGACGATGCGGGGCAGGGCCTCGAGCAGGGCGCGCGTGTAGGGCGCGCGGGGGTTCGAGAAGATCTGCTCGGCCGTGCCGCTCTCGACGTGCGCGCCGTCCTTCATGACGAGCACGTCCTGCGCGACCTGGCTCACGACCGCGAGGTCGTGCGTGATGAAGATCATGCCCGTGCCGGTCTCGCGCTGCAGGTCGGCGAGGAGCTCGAGGATCTGCGCCTGCACGGTGACGTCCAGCGCGGTCGTCGGCTCGTCGGCGATGAGCAGGTCGGGTTCGAGGCAGAGCGCCATCGCGATCATGATGCGCTGGCGCATGCCGCCCGAGAACTGGTGCGGGTAGTGGTCGACGCGCCGCGCGGCGTCCGCGATGCGCACGCGCTCGAGCGCCTCGATCGTGACGTTGCGGGCGTTCTTCCGGCTTCCGCCGTTGTGCGCCCGGTACGCCTCCTCGATCTGCAGGCCGACCGTGTAGTACGGGTTCAGCGACGAGAGCGGGTCCTGGAAGACCATCGCGACCTTGTCGCCGCGCACGCGCCGCATCTCGCGGTCGCTGCGGCCGAGCAGCTCGTGCCCGTTGAGGCGGATGCTGCCGGTCGCCGTGCCGCCCCGCGGCAGCAGGCCCATGATGGCGAGCGAGGTCATCGACTTGCCGGAGCCCGACTCGCCGACGATGCCGAGCGTATCGCCCGACTCGACGCGGAACGAGGCGTCCTTGACGACGTCGACAGGACCCGCGGAGGTCGGGAACGTCACGGTGAGGTGCTCGACCTCGAGGAGGGTCGCCCCCGGGACGGGGATCGAGATGGTTCGCGGTGATGCGAGGCTCATGCGGACTTCACCCTCACTCTCGGGTCGAGGTACGTGTAGGCGACGTCGACGACCATGTTCGCGACCACCACGAGCGCGGCGGCGAGCAGCGTCACGCCCATGATGACGGGCTGGTCGTTCTTCGCGATCGAGTCGGCGGTGAGCTTGCCGACGCCGTTCAGGCCGAAGACCGTCTCGGTGATGAGCGCGCCGCCGAGGAGGCCCGCGAAGTCCATGCCGAAGAGCGTGACGACGGGCGTCAGCGACGGCCGCAGCGCGTGGCGGCGCAGCACGACCGGCGCATCGAGGCCCTTCGCCTTCGCCGTCCGCATGAAGTTCTGCCCGAGCGTGTCGATGACGTTCGTGCGCACGATGCGCGAGTACATCGCCGCGTACCCGAAGGCGAGGACGAGCCACGGCATCAGGTACGACTGGAACCACAGAAGGGGGTCCTCGGCGAAGGTCACCGACTGCGGGAACGGAAGCCAGCGCAGCTGCACGACGAGCAGGTACTGCAGCAGCAGCGCGACGAAGTAGTTCGGCAGGCTGATGCCGGCGAGGGCGGAAATCATGACCGCCTTGTCCCACCCGGTCCCCTGCTTGACCGCACTGAGCAGGCCGCCGCCGATGCCGGCGAGGAGCCAGAGCACCGCGGCGCCGATCGCGAGCGTGACCGAGACCGGCATCCGCGCGACGATCATGTCGGTGACCGACTCGTTCGTCTGGAAGCTGAACCCGAGGCACGGCGCCGCGCACTCGATCGCGGCAGCGCCCTCGCCGTAGGTGCGGCCGGTGAAGATGCCCGAGAGGAACTGCCAGTACTGCTGCCAGAACGGCAGGTTGACGCCGAGCTGCTCGCGGATCTGGTCGATGCGCTCTGGCGTGCAGGTCTTGCCGCAGATCTGCACGGCGGGATCCGGCGACAGCCAGAAGAAGATCATGAACGTGAACAGGGAGATGAGCAGCAGCACGCCGGCCGCGGCGAGCACGCGGCGGAGGATGACGAGGGTCATGCGGCATCCCCCGCATCGAGCACGCGGCGCAGGTTGTCGCCGAGCACGGTGAACGAGAACACCGTGAGGAACAGGAACGTGCCCGGGATGAGGAAGAACATCGGGTCGACGGCGTACCAGCCGACGGCGGTCGAGATCATCTGGCCCCATGACGGCGTGGGCGGCATGACGCCGACGCCGAGGAACGAGAGCCCGGCCTCGGTGCCGATGTAGCTCGGCACGGCGAGCGTCGCGAGCACGATGATGGTGCCTCTCAGGTTCGGGAGCACCTCGCGGAAGGCGATCCTCAGGGGCCTCGCACCCGACGCCCTGGCCGCCTCGACGAACTCCGAGTTGCGCAGGGACATCGTCTGGCCCCGGATGACGCGCGCCGTGTACGGCCACCCGAAGATGCTGAGCACGAGCACGAGCAGCACGGGCCGGTTGCCGGCGGGCAGCGCCGAGAGCAGCGCGATCATGAAGATGAGCGAGGGGAACGCCATGAGGAAGTCCATGACGCGCGAGATGATCTGGTCGGCCAGGCCGCCGAAGAACCCGGAGATCATGCCCATGACCACGCCGAAGGTGGTCGTGATGAGCGTCGCCGAGACGGCGATCATGAGCGAGACGCGGGCGCCGTAGGCGACGCGCACGAGGATGTCGCGCCCGTTGCCGGGTTCGACGCCGAGCCAGTGCTCGGCGCTGATGCCGCCGAGCGGGCCGATGGGGATGCCGCCGAGATCGGAGTCGATCGCGGACGGGTCGTATTCGTACGGGCCCCAGCCGGTGATCGCCGAGATCACGGGCGCGAGCACCGCGAGCAGCACGATGAACACGATGATGCCGACGCTGACGACGACGGCGGGGGACTTTCTGAGCGTGGCGATCACGCGTCGAGCGGGGGTGGGGGCGCTGCCCGTGGGCAGCACCCCCTTCGGCTCCGTCTCGACGGCCAGCTCGCTGGGAACCGTCGACATCGGGCTCAGTCGGTGCTGGCCAGGCCGACCGACACGTAGTCGATGCCGCCCGAGAAGCCCGCGTGCGCGTAGGCGCCCGCGATGTTGGAGCCGACGACCATGACGGCCTTCTCGAAGAGGAGCGGCACCGCGGGGGCGAGCTCCATGATCTGCTCGTCGAGCGCACCCCATGCCGCGTTGGCCTCGTCGACGTCGGTCATCGCGCGGATCTCGGTCATGCGCTGGTTGACGGCGGGGTCGTTCAGCTGGGCGACGTTCGAGTTGCCCTTCTCGAAGATCTGCGTGCCCTCGAAGATGGGCGGCAGGAAGGTCGCGCCCGAGGCCCAGTCCGGGCACCAGCCCGTGATGGCCGCGTCGTGCTGCTGCGACGTCGTGCCGATGACCTCGTAGAAGGTCGCCGAGTCGATGAGGTTGAAGTCGACCGTGATGTCGGCCTTCGCGAGCGCCTGCTGGATCGCCTCGGCCTGCGCCTGCATCTTCGGGTTGTTCCGGATGTCGAGGGTGAACTCGAACCCGTCGGGGTAGCCCGCCTCGGCGAGCAGCGCCTTCGCGGCCTCGGGGTCGCCCTTCGAGTCCTCGCTCGGGTAGAGGTCGAACTCGGTGAAGCCCGCGACGGTCGGCGGCATCATCGTGGTGGCGATGTCGGCGAGCTGGCTGCCGCCGGTGCCGTCCTTGACGGCCTGCTTGTCGACCGCGAGGTTGATCGCCTGGCGCACGAGCGGGTTGTCCATGCCCGGCTTCGTCGTGTTCAGCGGCATGTAGGTGGTGCAGCCCTGCAGGCCCTGGATCGTGCGCTCCTGGATCGCGGGCGTCTGGATGCGCGAGATCGAGGCGGCCTGCACGGATCCGGCGATCGCGTCCTGGTCGGCGCCCTGGTCGGCGATCATGCGCTCGTCGATCGTGGCGGCGTCGAGGCCGAAGGTCCACTCGAACGAGTCGGGCGCGGCCGTGCGCACGTCGTCGGTCTCGGCATCCCAGTACTCGTTGCGCTCGAGCACGAGGGTGCTGCCGCGCTGGTACTCGGTGACCCGGTAGGGGCCCGAGGCGATCGGCTGCTGGTCGATCGAGGTCGTCGTCACGCCCTCATCGGCCGGGAACGGGGTGAAGGGCGCCTGCCCGACGACCGCGGCGAAGTCGGCGTAGGGCTGGTTGAGGTGGAAGACGATCGTCTTCTCGTCCGGCGTCTCGATCGTGTCGAGCGGGCCCGAGATGTAGTAGCCCTGGTAGTCCTCGGGCAGGTCGAGCACGATCTTCGCGTAGGGCGAGCCGATCGAGATCGACGGGTCGAGCGAGCGCTCGACGCCGAACTTCACGTCGGCGCTCGTGATGGGCGTGCCGTCCTCGAAGAAGATGTCGTCCTTCAGCGTGAAGGTCCAGACCGTGGCGTCCTCGTTGGGGGTGCCGGTGTCGGTCGCGAGGTCGGGCACGATCTCGGTGCCCTTCGCGCCCTCGCCGACGCCCTGCGTCGTGAGCGTGCGGTAGATGAGGCGGTAGAAGTTGTTCACGCCGCCGTCGAAGCCCTGTGCGGGGTCGAGGTGCGAGAAGTCCGTGTTCTGCAGCACGTGCAGGGTGCCGCCCTCGACCGGCTCGCCCGAGACTCCCCCGGTCGACCCCGACCCGGCGTTCGAGGCGGTGCAGCCCACCAGGGCGAGGGACGTCGCGATGGCGAGCCCGAGGAACGCTGTGCGTCTCTTCATTCTGTTCTCTCTCTTCGTTCGGGTGCTTCTGTAGGGGATGCTCGGAAAGAGCTCGGTGTTCGGATGCTTCGGTGTTCGGATGCTTCGGTCGTGCCGGTGCTTCTTCGGTTCAGGCCCGGCGCAGCCACACGCGCATGGCCGCCGCCCCTCGGTTGCCCCAGAGGTGGTAGGGCACGAGCGTGACGGTGGTGGTTCCGGATGCCGCGGCATCCGTCTCCCGGTCGTCGGCCGTGAGCTCGGGGTAGAGCCCGGCGGCCGGCACGGGGTCGACGCCGGCGTCGACGGTCACGACGCGGGTCACCGCCTCGCTGTTCGGGGTGACGCGGCGGACCTCGGTGCGCGCGGCGCGCACGTCGGCCGGCGAGAGCACCACGAGGTCGAGGTCGGCGTCGTTGTCGCCCTGCTCGGCGCAGTAGACGATCGGGCCGCGGGCGACGGCGACGGCGGCGCGCAGGCCGTCGACGCGGGGGTCGGCTCCGTGCGCGCGCACCGGCATCGGGAGCACGAGCTCGAGGCGGTCGCCCGCCGCGGGCGGCCGGTCGACGTGCAGCCAGCCGGCCGCGGCATCCGCTTCGACCTGCTCGCCGTCGATCGTCAGGCTCGCGCCCCGGCACCAGGCGGGGATCCGCAGGGCCAGGCGGGTGCTCCCGTCGGCCTCGCGCACGTCGATGACGATGCGCTCGTCCCAGGGGTAGTCGGTCGTGACCGAGAGGGCGAGCCCGTCGGCCTCGAGGTCGGAGGTCGCGTACTGGGCGAGGTGCAGCGTGTCGCCGTCGCGCACGGCGAGGTGGTCCTGCAGCTCGGCGGTCCAGCGGATGATGTTCGGCGGGCAGCACGGGCAGACGAACCAGCCGCGGCGCAGCAGCTCGCCGTCGGGCTCCGCGCCCGTGCGCTGCTGGTGGTCCGGGCGCCGCTGCAACGGGTTGTCGTAGAAGAATGCCCGGCCGTCGTCGCTGAGGCCGGCCGCGTAGGCGTTGTAGAGCACGGTCTCGAACGTGTCGAGGTAGGCCGCGTCGCCCGAGCCGAGGTGCATGCGCCACGCCCACTGCATGGTCGCGATCGCCGCGCAGGTCTCGCTGTACGAACGCTCCGACGGCAGCTCGAAGCGGTCGCCGACGGCCTCGTCGGAGTGACGGGAGCCGAGGCCGCCCGTGAGGTAGAGCTTCGAGTCGAGCATGTCGCCCCAGAGGCGCCGGAGGGCCACGGCGAGCGAGTCGTCGCCCTGCTCGAGCGCCACATCGGCCGCTCCCGCGGTCAGGTAGGTCATGCGCACGGCGTGACCGGTCACCGAGTCGAGCTCGCGGAGCGGCGCGCTGTCCTGGAAGTACTCGGCCGGGAACACGCGCAGCTCGACGGTGCCGCGGCCGCGGCGGTCGATGAGCAGCCGCGACAGTTCGAGGTAGCGGGGGTCGCCGGTCTCGCGCGTGAGCTCGACGAGGGCCATCTCGATCTCGGGGTGTCCGCACACGGCGTCCTCGCCCATTGGGCCGAAGCGCTCGACCGCGAGGTCCGCGAAGCGGCGCGCGACCGTGAGGAGGCGGTCGTCGCCGAGCTGTCGGGATGCCGCGACGGCCGCTTGGATCAGGTGGCCGAGGTTGTACAGCTCGTGTCCCCAGGCCATGTCCTCCCACGGCTCCTTGGGCACGTCGGGCGCTTGGTAGTAGGAGTTCAGGTAGCCGTCGGCGCGCTGCGCGGCCTCGATGAGCGCGACGGCCTCGTCGTAGAAGGCCTCGGTCGCGGCATCCGCCCGGGCGTCGCCGGGCCGGGCGAGTTCGTAGGCGAGGCCCTCGAGCGTCTTGAAGACGTCGGTGTCGAGGAACGGATAGCGGCCGCGGTAGGCGGTGTCGGCGAGCATCTCGGGCCGGGCGATGCGCCGGAGGTTCTCGAGGTTGCCGGCCGCGCGAAGCTCGCCGAGCGTGTGCGGGATCGTCTCGTCGCGGTTGCGTCGCTGCCACGTCGCGAGCACGCCGCCGGTGATCGTCACGGCGTCGGACCCGAGCGGCGCACGACGGCCGGCGAGGGGGGCGACGGCCGGCCGGCGAACGCGTGCGGTGTTCGCGACGGAGGCGACGGCGTTGTCTGTCATGACGATTCAGACCCTTCTGTACCGTGTGACACATCACACTACGGCACTTTGTAGTGGGTGACATATTACTCACGCGGAGGGTGCGGAGGTCAACCCCCTGACGGACGTTCGGACCAGCCTTAACGCGATGGAAACGTGCTCCGGCCCGATCGCCGACGTCGCTCGCCGCGCGCGGGACCGACCAGCTCGGCGCGGCCGCCGGACCCGGTTCAGTCCTCGATGAGCCGCTCGAAGAGCACGTGGTCCTGCCAGCGGCCGGCGATGCGCAGGTAGCGACGCGCGACCCCGATGCGCTCGAACCCGTTGCGCTCGAGCACCGACTGCGAGGCGACGTTGTGCACGAGCGTGCCGGCCTGCACCCGGTGCAGCCCGGCCGCGCGCGCCGCGTGCAGGGCCACGCCGGTCGCCGTCGTCGCAAGGCCCCTGCCGGTGAGGCGGTGGTCGATCCAGTAGCCGAGGTGCGCGTTCTGGAAGGCCCCGCGCACGATGTCCGAGAGGTTGACGCGACCGATGATCTCGTCGCCGTCGACCAGCACCAGCGGGATCGCCGTGCCCGCGTCGACCCGCGCGAGCAGCGCGACCACCTCGCGCTCATGCGTGGCGACCTTGAAGAACGACTCGGTGCGCTCGGGCTCCCATGGCGCCAAGTGCGCACGATTGCGCACGTAGGCCGCTGCGAGCGCGGGCCCGTCGCCGGCGGCGAGCGAGCGCACGATCACGCCACCGTCGAGCTCGACCGGTTCGAGCATGCCCCCGCCTTCCGTCGCCCAGGGCGCAGCGGATGCCGCGCGGCAGCGAACCACGCTAGCAGCCGTCGCTGGGCCGAGGGGCTCCGAGCGAGGTACCCGCGGGGCCTCCCACCGGAGCATCCGCCGACGTACCGTTGAGGACATGGGAGACGTGCGAGCAGACATCAGGGAGTTCCTGAGCTCCAGGCGCGCCCGCATCACGCCCGACCAGGCGGGACTCCCCGCGTACGGCGGCAACCGTCGGGTGCCCGGCCTTCGCCGTGAAGAGGTCGCGATGCTCGCGGGCGTCTCGGTCGACTACTACGTGCGCCTCGAACGCGGCGACCTGGCCGGGGCGTCCGAGAGCGTCCTCGATGCCCTCGCTCGCACTCTGCAGCTCGACGAGGCCGAGCGCGAGTACCTCTTCGACCTCGCCCGCGCCGCAGGCCCCGGTCGCCAACGGGCGCCGAGGACGAAGACCACGGTGCGGCCCGCGGTGCGGCAGGTGCTCGACGCGATCGGCGATGCCCCGGCCTGGGTGCGCAACGGCCGGCACGACATCCTCGCGGCGAACCTGCTCGCGCGCGCCCTCTACTCCCCCGTGTTCGACGACCCGCGCCGCCCGGTCAACACCACGCGATTCGCGTACCTGAACCCCGCCGCCCGCGAGTTCTGGCGCGACTACGACCAGATCACCCACGACGCCGCCGCGATGCTGCGACTCGAGGCCGGTCGCACCCCGCACGATCCCGGCCTGATCCGGCTCGTCGGCGAGCTGTCCACCCAGAGCGAGCTGTTCCGCGAGCGGTGGGCGTCGCGCGACGTGAAGTTCCACCGCAGCGGACTCAAGCGCCTGCACCACCCCGTGGTCGGCGACCTCGACCTGAACTACGAGTCGATGGACCTGCCGAGCGAACCCGGCCTGGTGCTGAACGTCTACACGGCGCCGGCGGGCTCCCCGTCGGCCGATGCCCTGAAGGTGCTGGCCTCGTGGGCGGCGACGAACGCCGCGGCCCTCACGGCCGACGAGTCGACGGCGACGAACGCGGGCTGACGAGCGTGAACCGACGAGCGGATGCCACGGCGCGACATCCTCTCGCCGTGACGCTCAATTCGCGGGGTACTCGTCGTCGGTGAGCAGGTCGCCCCACTCGGTCTCGGGCTCGCCCGTGCCTGGCGACTCCCAGAGCGCGAGGTGGCACATGAAGTTCTCGGCCGTCGCGCCGTGCCAGTGCCACTCGCCCGGCGGGGTGTAGACCGTGTCGCCGGGGTGCAGCACGATGAGTTCCTCATCCCGACTCTGCACGTAGCCGAGCCCCTCGGTCACGTGCAGCGTCTGGCCGACGGCGTGCCGGTGCCATGCCGTGTGCGCGCCGGGCGTGAACCGCACGAGGTTCAGGCGGGTGCGCGAGGGTTCCTCCCCGGCGTAGTAGGCGTTGAAGTACACATCGCCCGTGAACCGGGCTTCAGGGCCCTTCACGGTCGCGGTCTTCGGTTGCATCTGGGTGCTCATCCTCGTGGTGCTCCTTCGTGGTGGGTGCTCATTCGCGACGCGGTCGTGCGTCACAGGCCGACGGCGGCCATGCCCGCGTCGTCGTAGCGGTTGCCGGCCACCCCGATGCGGTCGACGAGCGCGTCGAGGTCGGCGATGTCGTCGGCCGAGAGGGCGACGGTCGTCGCGCCCGCGTTCTCGTCGATGCGCTCGCGGCGGCGAGTGCCCGGGATCGGCACGATGAACGGATGCTGCGCCAGCAGCCACGCGAGCGCGACCTGGCCGGGCGTGGCGCCGCGCCGCTCGGCGAGCGCGCGAACGTGGTCGACGAGGGCTTGGTTGGCCAGGAGGTTCTCGCGCTCGAAGCGCGGCACCCTGGCGCGGATCTCGCCCTCGGCGAAGGTCGCGTCGGCCGACACGGCTCCGGTCAGGAACCCCTTGCCGAGCGGGCTGAACGGCACGAAGCCGATGCCGAGTTCGGCGACCGTCGGCAGCACCTCGGCCTCGGGGTCGCGGGTCCAGAGCGAGTACTCGCTCTGGACGGCGGTCACGGGGTGCACGGCGTGCGCTCGGCGGATGGTGCCCGCTCCGGCCTCCGAGAGCCCGAAGTGGCGCACCTTGCCCTCGGCGACGAGCTCGCCGACGGTGCCGGCGACGTCCTCGATCGGCACGTCGGGGTCGACCCGGTGCTGGTAGAAGAGATCGAGCACGTCGACGCCGAGGCGGCGGAGCGAGGCATCCGCCACCGCTCGGATGTGCTCGGGGCGCGAGTCGGTGCCCCGCATCTGCCCGTCGACGAGGTCGAAGCCGAACTTCGTCGCGACCACGACCCGGTCGCGGATCGGGGCGATCGCCTCGCCGACGAGTTCCTCGTTGACCCACGGGCCGTAGACCTCGGCCGTGTCGATGAAGGTGACGCCCTGCTCGACGGCGTATCTCAGCACGCCGATCATGTCGTCGCGATCGCCGGGATTCGGCCCGTAGCTCATGGACATGCCCATGGCGCCGAGCCCGACGGCCGAGACCTCGAGGCCCTGGCCGAGTGTTCGCGTGTGCATCTGCTGCTCCTTCGTTCTGTGTTCGATCATGACCCGGTGCGGGTCAGAACGCGACCATGACCTTCAGCGCCTCGCGGGCGTCCATCGCCGCATAGGCGGCCGGCACGTCGTCGATGGCGACGGTGCGGTCGAACACGCGGCCGGGGTCGATCTCGCCGCGCAGCACCTGCCCGATCGCGGGCTCGAGGTAGGCGCGCACGGGGGCGGGCCCGCCCGTGAGGGTCGCGTTCTTCCCGAACAGCGAGCCGAACCCGATGGGCGCGGCCTCGTACTGCGGCACGCCGACCCGGGAGATCACGCCGCCCGGCCGCACGATGCCGTACGCCTGCTCGTAGGCGGGCATGTGGCCGACGGCCTCGAGCACGACGTGGCTGCCCTCGCCGCCCGTGAGCTCCATGACCCGCGCGACGCCCTCCTCGCCGCGCTCGGCGACGACGTCGGTCGCGCCCCACTCGACGCCGAGGTCGGTACGGGCGGTGTGGCGGCCCATGAGGATGACGCGCTCGGCGCCCAGCTGTCGCGACGCGAGCACGGCCGAGAGGCCGACCGCGCCGTCGCCGATCACCGTGACCGTCTTGCCCGGTTCCACCCGGCCCATGTGGGCGGCGTGGTGGCCCGTGAGGTAGACGTCCGACAGCGCGAGGAGCGACGCGAGCAGGCGCTCGTCCGCGGTCGCGGGGTCGACGCCCGGCACGACGACGAGGCTGCCGTCGGCCTGGGGGATGCGGGCGAGCTCGGCCTGCAGTCCGCCGTTCTCCCCGCCGTACCAGCCGCCGTGCACGCACGAGGTCTGGAACCCCTCGCGGCAGAACACGCACGTGTCGTCCTGGAAGGCGAAGGGCACGATCACGAAGTCGCCGCGCCGCACGGTCGTGACGGCCGAGCCGACCTGCTCCACGATGGCGATGAGCTCGTGGCCCATCGCCGTGCCGTGCTCGCTGCCGGGCATCGAGTGGTACGGGTGCAGGTCGCTGCCGCACACGCAGGCGCGCACGGCGCGCACGATCGCATCGGTGTCGTGGCGGATGACGGGGTCGGGAACGGTCTCGACGCGAACATCGCCCGCGCCGTACATGAGGGTGGCTTTCATGCGATCCATCCAACGCTCGCGGCCGAGCGCGCGGGAGTCTCCGTCGAGACCGGTACTGCCAGGGCCTGTCTCCGGCGACTCGAGGGGCGCATCATGAAGAGCGGATGCCTCGAAAGGACCCTCATGAGCACCTGGACCCCCGATGACCTCGCCGCCCTCGACCGCGCCGGCGAGATCCGCGTCGCCGGCCGCCGCGACGACGGATCCCTGCGCACGCCCGTCATCATCTGGCACGCCGTCGTCGACGGCGCGCTCTACGCGCGGTCGGTGCGCGGACCGGAGGGCGGATGGTACCGCGGGGTGACCCGCAACTCCGAGGGCACCGTCAGCTGGAACGGGCAGACCCGCGACGTGACCTACACCCGTGACGACGCGCACGAGCGCGAGCTCGACGACGCGTACTTCGCGAAGTACGGGCACGGCTCGGCGACCCGGTCGCTCATGAGCCCGGCCGTGAAGGCGACCACGCTGCGCATCGACCCGAAGTAGGGCCGCCCGATCGGCCGCACCGGAGCCGACGCTCTCGTGCGGCTCAGGAGTGCGCGACCGCCGTCGGCTCCTCCGCCACCGCGACCGGCGCGATCGCCCCGGCCGTGCGGAGGAACACGATGAGCCACGCGAAGATCAGGGCGAACGCGACCAGTTCGACCGCGGTCAGGTTGTAGTAGCCCGAGATGAAGAACGCCGCGAGCACCACGATCACCCCGACGAACAGGTAGCCGAGCATGATGAACACCCTCGGCATCGACGGCACGAGCGAGCGCAGGGCGATGACGAGCACGACGTAGACGATCGCCATGCCGGTCGCCGACAGGTTGTGCACCTCGAGGTGCTCGTCGACCGGGAAGAGGCCGACGCACGCGAGCAGGATGCCGATGACGATCAGCGCGAGCCGCACCAGGGCTCGCCCCCTGGCCTCGGCCGGCGTGGCGACCGGCAGCCACGCGGTCGCGTAGTGCGAGATGGTCGTCACCATCACCCCGGCGATGATGAGCGTGAGGTTGAACGTCAACGAGGAGATGTCGTCGCTGATGCCGAGCGTGCTCAGGTTCTTCTGCCACCAGAGCGGGTCGCTGGCGCTCAGCGTGCTCGCGAGCGTTCCGACGACGAGGAACATGGCCAGCACGATCGAGAGCAGCATCGGCGTCAGGTTCACGGCTGAGAGGAACGCGGCGTACGCGGTGATCGCCATGACCACGCCGACGAGGATCGCCGCCGTGACCGAGTAGACCAGCGCCCCCTGGAACCCCGCGCCGAACACCGCGGCGAGGCCCACCCAGCCGAGCAGCGCGATGACGGCGTGGGCGAGGCACAGGGCCGCGACGTCGTACCAGTGCAGTCGGCGCCAGGTCGGCTCGGACTGCTGCGTCCGGTCTGGACCGAGCCGTTGCGCCCTGCGCAGCAGGCAGCCGAGGACGAAGGCGAGGAGGGCGGCGATCGCCGCACCGACCGCTGCGGCGTCGCCGAGGGAGCCGCGTCCGGAGATCGGGAGGTCGCGCCCCCAGAAGAGCAGGATCGCCGGCACCGTGCCGATCACGAACGCGGCCGTGCCGACGAGCAGCGCCGTGGACTCGCGCGCCTCCGGGTCGCCGATCGGGCGGCGGATGATGCGTGAGAGGGATGTCGATTGCGCCATGGCAGCCTCCATTGAGCTCGTGCACACGGCCCGACCGCGTGCCCACGATCGGAGCGTACCGCTGAGCCGACGCGGATCCCATGCCGACACGGAATTCCCCTGCGATCATCCTGTCGTGCGCATCCGGGGCTGAGTAGCATGAGCCTCAGTTCCGAGCGCCAGCCCGGACCTCCCGGGGGGAGCAGCCATGGGCAAGGACGCATCGGCCGAGCCGTCGCAGAACGATTTCGCGGCACGCGCCGCCTACGGCCGCGCAGCCAGGGAGCGCCTGCCGAGATCGGCGCATGCGACCTGGGATCCGCCAGCAGATCGCACCGACCCGGTCTCGCTGCTCGAGCTGCAGGCCGAGACCCGCGTGCCGGAGCTCGTCCCGATCCGCCACGCGCGCATGATGGCCTCGGCGCTGAGCTTCTACCGCGGGGCCGCCCTGCTCATGGCCTCCGATCTCGCGACCATGCCGAACACCGGGTTGATCGCGCAGCTCTGCGGCGACGCGCACCTCTCGAACTTCGGCGTGTTCGGCACCCCGGAACGCCGGCTGATCTTCGACATCAACGACTTCGACGAGACCCTGCCCGGCCCGTGGGAGTGGGACGTCAAGCGCCTCGTCGCGAGCTTCGAGATCGCCGGGCGGCACCGTGGGTTCAGCGACGGCGAACGCGACCGGATCAACCGGTCCGTCGTGCAGGGCTATCGCGAGCGGATGGCGGTGGCCGCCGAGTCGAGGGTGCTCGAGACGTGGTACGGCCGCATCGACGCCGACGACCTGTCGGCGCGGGTGAAGGCGCAGCAGCTGCCGCGACAGCTCGAGAAGGACGTGTCCAAGCGCATGGACCGCCTGCTCGCGAAGGCCCGCACGCACGACAGCCTGCGCGGGGCGAGAAAACTCGTCACCAAGGTCGACGGCCGCATGCGCATCGAGGCCCTCCCCCCGCTCATCGTGCCCCTCGAGGATGTGCGCCCGGCCGACCGCACCGAGGCCGAGAGCGAGGAGACCGTCCGAGCGCTGCTGCGCGGCTACCGGACCACGCTCGTCGGCGACCGGCATCCGATCGACGAGTACGACTACGTGCACATGGCCCGCAAGGTGGTCGGGGTCGGCAGCGTCGGCACTCGGGCGTGGGTGCTCCTGCTCCGCGGGCGCGACGACGACGACCCGCTGCTGCTCCAGGCCAAGCAGGCCGAGGCGTCGGTGCTCGAGCGCTTCCTGCCGCCGAGCGAGTACGCGCACCACGGCGAGCGCGTCGTCCGCGGGCAGCGGCTCATGCAGGCCGCGAGCGACATGTTCCTGGGCTGGCAGCGCGCCGACGGCGACGACGGGGTCGTGCGCGACTACTACCTGCGCCAGCTGCACGACTGGAAGGGCGACTTCACGGTCGAGGAGATGATCCCCAAGGGCGCCGAGATCTACGCCGCGGTGTGCGGCGAGACCCTGGCGCGCGCGCACGCCCGTTCGGGCGACCGCGTCGCGATCGCCGCGTACCTCGGCGACTCCGACCGCTTCGACCGCGCCCTCGCCTCGTTCGCGGTCGCGTACGCCGACCAGAACGATCGCGACTACGCCGCCTTCACGGATGCCGTGGCATCCGGTCGCCTGGAGGCGGCGCAGATCGACTGAGCGGTCCCAGCCACGACTACGCGACGTACGTGGTTCGCGACCGGGCCGGGCGGCGGGAGCATGTGCGTGACGGCGGAGCCCGTTCGCGGGCGTCCATCGCCGTCGCCCACCGATGCGAGGAGACCACCATGCCCACCACACCCGCCGGCGGTCGCAGGCGCCCGCTGCGCATCGCGCTCGCGCTCGCCGGCGCCGCCGCCCTGACCGCCGTATCGGTCGCGCTCCCGGCTTCGGCCGTCGAGGGCGCGCACCGCCCCGCGCCGGCCACGAAGCCGACCGTCGTGCTCGTGCACGGCGCCTTCGCCGATTCATCCGGCTGGAACCAGGTGACCGAGCGCCTGCAGAAGCGCGGCTACACCGTGCTCGCCGCCTCGAACCCGCTGCGCGGGCTCGCCGCGGACGCCGAGTACGTGAAGTCCATCCTCGCGACCATCCAAGGGCCCATCGTGCTCGTCGGCCACTCGTACGGCGGCGCGGTCATCACGAACGCCGCGACGGGCAACCCGAACGTCGTCTCGCTCGTCTACGTGGCCGCGTACGCCTTGGATGCGGGCGAGCGCCTCATCGACGCGAACGAGCTCGGCGGCGGTCACTCCGCGCTCGGCGACCACCTCGTGATCCGCCCGTACCCCGGTGCGCCGGAGGGCGACGCCGACGGGTACATCGATCCCGCGTTCTTCCGCGAGCTCTTCGCCGCCGACCTGCCGAAGAAGGACACGGCCGTGATGGCGGCATCGCAACGGCCGGCTGCCCTGCAGGCCCTGTTCACGCCGTCGGGCGAGCCCGCTTGGAAGACGATCCCGAGCTGGTACGTCGTCGCTTCGCAGGACAACACCATCCCGCCGGAGGCCGAGCGCGCGATGGCCGCGCGGGCCGGGTCGACGACGACCGAGATCCGCAGCTCGCACGTGGTCATGATGAGCCACCCGGGCGAGGTCGCCGACGTCATCCTCGACGCCGCGGAGTAGCCGGGTCGCGCTGCAACGGCGAACGCCCCGCCTCCCGGAGAGGAGGCGGGGCGTTCTGTGGCGGTACCGGTGGGATTTGAACCCACGGTGCGCTTTCACGCACACAACTTTTCGAGAGTTGCACCTTCGGCCGCTCGGACACGGTACCGAGGTCAATGCTAGACGACACTCTCGAATCGACCAAAACGAGCGGTCGGGCGAGCCGATCGACCTCGATCGCGGTGTCTCCCCCGACCCCGACGGCCCTCGGAGATTCGCGTCGCGCGGTGGCGTGCCGCCCGATGTCGGCGGCCCCACGTACCCTCGCACCATGGCCAAACCCGTCTCCGCGTTCCGTTGCACCGAATGCGGGTGGAGCACCGTCAAGTGGGTCGGCCGCTGCGCCGAGTGCCAGCAGTGGGGCACCGTCGTCGAGGCGGGCGGGCAGACGGGCATCACGCGCACGCTGAAGCCCGTCGCGATCGGCGCCTCGCAGGTCGCGCGCTCGATCACCGAGGTCATCACAGAAGAGCGCGGCCACTGGCCGAGCGGGGTCGGCGAGTTCGACCGCGTGCTCGGCGGCGGCATCGTGCCCGGCGCGGCGATCCTGCTGAGCGGCGAGCCCGGCGTCGGCAAGTCCACGCTGCTGCTGGATGTCGCGGCACGCGTCGCGGCATCCGGTCGACGCGTGCTCTACGTCAGCGCCGAAGAGTCGGTCGCCCAGGTGCGCCTTCGGGCCGGCCGAACGGGCGCGATGCAGCCCGAGCTCTTCCTCGCCGCCGAGACCGACCTCGCGACCGTCATCGGCCAGGTCGACGCGGTGCAGCCCGAGCTGCTCATCGTCGACTCCGTGCAGACCGTCACGAGCTCGCTGAACGACGGCATCGCCGGCCAGCCCGGCCAGGTGCGCGAGGTGGCCTCCACGCTCATTCGCCTCGCGAAGGAGCGAGAGCTGCCCGTGCTGCTCGTCGGGCACGTCACGAAAGACGGCACGATCGCGGGTCCGCGCCTGCTCGAGCATCTCGTCGACGTCGTCTGCCAGTTCGAGGGCGACCGGCAGACGGCGCTGCGCTTCGTGCGGGCACTCAAGAACCGGTTCGGCCCGACCGACGAGGTCGGCTGCTTCGAGATGACCGGCGACGGCATCAGCGAGGTGCCCGACCCGAGCGGGCTGTTCCTCAGCCGTGGCGCGGCCGTCAGCGGCACCTGCGTCACCGTCGCGCTCGAGGGGCGCCGCGCGCTGCCGGTCGAGGTGCAGGCGCTCGTCGTGGCGACCAAGGCCCCGCAGCCGCGTCGCGTGGTCAACGGGGTCGACCCCTCCCGGGTCGCGATGATCCTCGCCGTGCTCGAGCGCCGGGCCGGCCTCCGCCAGATCGGCGAGCACGACGTCTACGTCTCCACCGTCGGCGGCGTGCGCCTCATCGAGCCCGGGGCCGACCTCGCCATCGCCATCGCCATCGCGTCGGCCATGCGAGACCGCGCCGTGCCGCACGACCTCGCCGCCTTCGGCGAGATCAGCCTCGCCGGCGAGGTGCGCCCCGTGAGCTCGGCCAAGCAGCGCGGCAGCGAGGCGCGCCGACTCGGCTACACGACGATCCTCGACGTCGAGGCCGGCAGCGTGCAGGCCGCCGTCGGCCGGGCGCTGGCCGCCGCGACCACCGAGCGCGAACGCGAGCTCGACGCCGCGTTCTGACCCTCGCGCACCCGCCGCCCCTGCGACGACGAGCAACGCCGGGGGAGGAGATCGCTGTCTCCCGAGGGCCTTCGGCCGCGAACGTCCTCCGCTCGAGGCGTTCACCTCCGCAGGCGCCGATCAGCGCCGCGCGGTCACGCCTCGAGCGCCTTCAGCAGTTCGGCGGGCGGCGCCTGCATCGGGTGCGGCCCGGCGATGTCGAGGAAGACGGTCGTGATGGTCGACCCGTGGCGCTTCAGGAACGTGCGCAGCCATGCCGGGCTCTGCAGGCCAACGGCCGGCGGCAGGTTCTCGGGCTTGTTCGCCGCGTCGCTGAAGAGCAGCAGCGCGAGGTCGCCCGTGTTCGGGTCGCGGTAGGTCCACACCTCGCCGCCGTCGAGCGGCGCGTCGCGCGGCCCGGGCTTGATGAGCGGCACCACGGTGTTGCCGTGCCGCAGCGCGAGCGCGACGGCCGCGATGTCCTGCTTCTCGAGCGCCGTCGCGAGCGCTTCCGAGCGGAACTCCACCGGTCCCGCGCCCGTGCCCGACTTGCCCGACCTCTTGCGCTGCGCCATCCCCCCAGCGTACCCAGCGATGCCGAGCGGATGCCGCGTGGCCGCCTCCGAAGGGCATGCCCGCCTCCGTCGGAGGGAGCACACCACCACCCATGCGCCGCATGTGAGCTTGCTGCCAGTTCATGAGGATAGCTCACTCACGGCGTAGCCTGAGACCATGTGGACCGTGATCGTCATTCTCCTCGTCGCATGGGCGGTGCTGGCGATCGTCGGATTCGTCTTCGAAGGCCTCCTCTGGCTCGCAGTGATCGGGATCGTCCTCTTCATCGGCACGCTCGTCGTCGGCATCCTGAGACAACGCGTCCGACGATCGGTGTAGGTCCTGGTCTCCACGAGTGCCCGGAGACGGGCATCAGAGGAGGTGCGTCGTGTCCCTCGACGCAGGACGCGTGATCACGACCCATGGCAGACGGCCCGCAGGGCGGGATCCGGGTGCGAACAGCGATTTCACCGATCTCGCGAAGCTCGTGAGGTCGGCGGGGCTGATGCGCCGACGCTACGGCTACTACTGGACGAAGCTCTCCGCGGTGCCGCTGCTGATCGGCGGTGCCGTCGCCGTGTTCATCTGGATCGGCGACACGTGGTGGCAGCTGTTCACGGCGGCCGCCTTCGCGTTCCTCTTCACGCAGGTCGCCTTCCTCGGACATGACGCCGCGCACCGGCAGATCTTCCGCTCCGGCCGGTGGAACGACTGGATCAGCCTCATCCTCGGGGATCTCTTCGTGGGCATGAGCTACGGATGGTGGCAGCACAAGCACACCCGGCACCATGCGAACCCGAACCGGATCGGCTCGGACCCCGACATCGACCTGCCCGTGATCGCGTTCACGCCCACGCAGGCGCAGCGACACCGGCCGGCCGTCCTGCGGTGGACCATCGCGCACCAGGGCGCGTTCTTCTACCCGATCCTGCTGCTCGAGGGCCTCTCGTTGCACGCGTCGAGCGTGCACCGGGTGCTGCAGCGGGAGCACGTCGCGCGGCGGCCGGTCGAGATCGCCTTCCTCGCGATCCGCATCGTCGGGTACCTCGCGCTCGTGTTCCTCGTGCTCTCCCCCGGTGTCGCCGCCGTCTTCCTGACCGTCCAGCTCGGACTGTTCGGGTTCTACATGGGAGTGTCGTTCGCGCCGAACCACAAGGGGATGCCGATCGTGCCGGCCGGCATGAAGCTCGACTTCCTCCGTCGTCAGGCGCTCATGAGCCGGAACATCCGCGGCAATCGAGTGCTCGACTTCGCGATGGGCGGGCTCAACTACCAGATCGAACACCACCTCTTCCCATCGATGCCCCGACCGCACCTGCGGCGCGCCGCGCCGATGATCGCGCAGTACCTGCGCGAGCGCGAGGTGCCGTACACGCAGACCACGCTCTGGCAGTCGTACGCCATCGTGTTCCGGTACATCAACCGGGTCGGCCTCGGCGAGCGGGATCCCTTCGAGTGCCCGCTCCTCGCCCAACGGCAGAGCCCCGGCATCGAGCAGCCCGCGACGGGCGGTCGGATCGCCTGACGGCTCAGGTCAGTACAGCTGGAACTGCTTCGTCAGGTCGTCGTTCTCGAACCCGTCGACCGAGACCGAGAGGTGGTACGACGCGCCGCCCGCCGGCACCGTCTCGCGCCCGCCCTCGCACGTGTCTGGCGTCGAGCGCGTGCGGTCCCACAGGATCGGGGCCGCCGAGCTCACCGGCGTGCCGGGCGTCAGCGAGACCTCGGCGTCGACCGGGTCGGTCTGGCAGTCGGTCGAGATCCAGTACTGCTCCTCGCCGCTGGTCACGGTGAACACCTGCGCGGCGGTTCCGGCGTTCAGCACGCAGACGTTGCGACCGGTGTTCGTGATGGAGACCGTGAACTGCGGCTGCTCCCCCGCCTCGTACACCGTCTTGTCGGTGACCGGTTCGACGGTGATCTGCTCGGGCGAGCAGGGGTCTCCGTCGGCCGCGACGGCTTCGGTCGGGATCGTCGTGGCCGGCGGCGTCGGCGTCGAACTCTCGGGTGCGCCCGACGTGTCGGGTTCGCCCTGGGCCCCGCCCGGGCGCACGATGATGAGCACGACGGCGACGACCACGGCGATGAGCCCGAGCAGCACCACCAGCCGTCGCCGACGGTACACCTGCGGCGATTGCCGTCGTGCCGGTGTCTGGTTCGTCGACATGCTCACAGGGTACGACCGGGCGACGGATGCCGGTGGCGCGCGCCCGGCGTGCCGAAATGCCCGATCACGCGCCGTTCAGAGGGTCTTCAGCATGCGCGTGTTGCCGAGGGTGTTCTGCTTCACCCGCGCGAGGTCGAGGAACTCGGCGACGCCGTCGTCGTGGGAGCGCACGAGCTCGGCGTAGACCTCGGGTGCGACGGTCTCGGCTCCCATGTCGACGAAGCCGTGGCGGGCGAAGAAGTCGACCTCGAACGTGAGGCAGAACAGCCGGCTGAGCCCGAGTTCGCGAGCATCGGCGACGAGCCGGTCGACGATCGCGTGGCCCACTCCGTGTCCGAGCCAGGCGTCGGCGACCACGAGGGTGCGCACCTCGCCGAGGTCCTCCCACATGGCGTGCAGCGCGCCCGCCCCGACGACCTGGCCGGTCTCGGTGAGTTCGGCCACGCGGAACTCCTGGATCGCGCCGTACAGGTCGACGCGCTCCTTGCCGAGCAGGATGCGTCGGGCCACGAGCGGCTCGACGAGCGCGATGATGTGCGGCACGTCGCTGGTGCGCGCCGGGCGCACCCTGAACTGGGTCATCCGTTCATCGTATTCCGCTGACAGGGCCGGGCCCGCCGCAGGCCACCGGCATCCGAGGCGGCACGGCGGTCGGCACCACGGACGGATGGCGCAGGCGGCCGGGTCCCTCGTCGATCGCGTCAGGCGACGACGAGTCGCTTCACCCGCTTCTTGGCGCTCTTCTCGATGAGCACGGGCACGAAGTCGCGCACCGGCCGGCCGTCGAGCTGGCCGTACTCATCGGCGACGATGCGCTCGATCTCGGCCCGCTCGACCGATGGATACTTCTCGGCGAGACGATCGACCACCTCGGCGACGGCGTGCTCCTCGGACACCTGCTTCTTCTCCATGAGGGGATGATACGACGGCGAGGCGTCACGAGGCTGGGTGAATCGAACCTCGCTGCCGAACAGCCGGAAAACGTTGTCGTGCATGATCCCGGAGACGACGCAGGGGCCGGACCCGAAGGTCCGACCCCTGCGCGGAGCGGATGCCGCATCGCGGCCGGTGCGACTACTCCGACGTGACCGCGAGGTCGGGCGTCGCCGGCCCGGTGCCGATGGCGGCTCCGGTGTTGACGCCGATGCCGACCGGCAGCGCGCGCTGCGTCGTCGTGAAGACGAACTTGCCGTCGAGGAAGTCGACGTGCACGTGGTCGCCCGCGTTGAGCTCGCCGTGCAGGATGCGCTCCGACAGTGCGTCTTCGACCTCGCGCTGGACGGCGCGGCGCAGCGGGCGGGCGCCCAGTGCCGGGTCGTAGCCGAGCTCGATGAGCCGCTCCTTGGCGGGCGTCGTCAGCTCGACCGTCATGTCGCGGTCGAGCATGCGGTCGCTGAGGCGCTTGACGAACAGGTCGACGATCTGCAGCAGTTCGGGCTTGGAGAGCTGCGGGAACACGATGATCTCGTCGACGCGGTTCAGGAACTCGGGCTTGAAGTGCTTCTTCAGCTCCTCCTTCACCTTGCCGCGCATGAGGTCGTAGCCCGTGCGCGTGTCGCCCTCGAGCGCGAAGCCCACGGGGCCGCTCGAGATGTCCTTCGTGCCGAGGTTCGTCGTCATGATGATGACGGTGTTCTTGAAGTCGACCACGCGACCCTGGCCGTCGGTCAGGCGACCCTCTTCGAGGATCTGCAGGAGCGAGTTGAAGATGTCGGGGTGGGCCTTCTCGATCTCGTCGAAGAGCACGACCGAGAACGGCTTGCGACGCACCTTCTCGGTGAGCTGGCCGCCCTCTTCGAAGCCGACGAACCCGGGAGGGGCGCCGAACAGGCGGGACACGGTGTGCTTCTCGCCGTACTCCGACATGTCGAGCGAGATCATGGCGGCCTCGTCGTCGAAGAGGAACTCCGCGAGCGCCTTCGCGAGCTCGGTCTTGCCGACGCCCGTGGGGCCGGCGAAGATGAACGAGCCGGAGGGGCGATGCGGGTCCTTCAGGCCGGCGCGGGTGCGACGGATCGTCTTCGACAGGGCGGAGATCGCCTCCTCCTGGCCGATGACGCGCTCGTGCAGCGCCTTCTCCATGAAGACGAGGCGCGAGGACTCCTCTTCGGTGAGCTTGAAGACGGGGATGCCGGTGGCCTGCGCGAGCACCTCGGCGATCAGGCCCTCGTCGACGACCGCGGTGGTCTTGACGTCGCCGGCCTTCCACTGCTTCTCGAGGCGCAGACGCTCACCGAGGAGGTTCTTCTCCTCGTCGCGGAGCGAGGCGGCCTTCTCGAAGTCCTGCTCCTCGATCGCGGTCTCCTTGGCGGCGCGCACGACGGCGATCTTCTCGTCGAACTCGCGCAGCTCGGGCGGCGACGAGAGGATCGACAGGCGCAGGCGGGCGCCGGCCTCGTCGATCAGGTCGATCGCCTTGTCCGGCAGGAAGCGGTCGCTGATGTAGCGGTCGGCGAGGTTCGCCGCAGCCACGATGGCGCCGTCGGTGATGGACACCTTGTGGTGCGCCTCGTAGCGGTCGCGCAGCCCCTTGAGGATGTTGATCGCGTGGGGCAGCGACGGCTCCTGCACCTGGATCGGCTGGAAGCGACGCTCGAGCGCGGCATCCTTCTCGAAGTGCTTGCGGTACTCGTCGAGCGTGGTGGCGCCGATGGTCTGCAGCTCGCCGCGCGCGAGGAGCGGCTTCAGGATCGAGGCGGCGTCGATCGCGCCCTCGGCGGCACCGGCACCCACGAGCGTGTGGATCTCGTCGATGAAGACGATGATGTCGCCGCGCGTGCGGATCTCCTTCGTGACCTTCTTCAGGCGCTCCTCGAAGTCGCCGCGGTAGCGGCTGCCGGCGATGAGCGAACCGAGGTCGAGCGAGTAGAGCTGCTTGTCCTTCAGCGTCTCGGGGACCTCGTTCTTGACGATGGCCTGCGCGAGTCCCTCGACGACGGCGGTCTTGCCGACGCCGGGCTCGCCGATCAGCACGGGGTTGTTCTTGGAGCGGCGCGAGAGGATCTGCATGACCCGCTCGATCTCCTTCTCGCGGCCGATCACGGGGTCGAGCTTGGACTCGCGAGCGGCCTGCGTGAGGTTGCGGCCGAACTGGTCGAGGATCTGCGAGCCGCCCTGGGGCTGCTGCTGGTCGTTCGCCCCGACCTGCACCTGCTCCTTGCCCTGGTAACCCGAGAGCAGCTGGATGACCTGCTGGCGCACGCGGTTGAGGTCGGCGCCGAGCTTGACGAGCACCTGGGCTGCGACGCCCTCGCCCTCGCGGATCAGGCCGAGGAGGATGTGCTCGGTGCCGATGTAGTTGTGGCCGAGCTGCAGCGCCTCGCGGAGCGAGAGCTCGAGCACCTTCTTGGCGCGCGGCGTGAACGGGATGTGCCCCGTCGGCTGCTGCTGGCCCTGGCCAATGATGTCCTGCACCTGCTCGCGCACCGCGTCGAGCGAGATGCCGAGCGATTCGAGCGCCTTGGCGGCGACGCCTTCACCCTCGTGGATGAGCCCGAGCAGGATGTGCTCGGTGCCGATGTAGTTGTGGTTGAGCATCTTGGCCTCTTCTTGGGCCAGGACGACGACACGACGGGCTCGGTCGGTGAATCTCTCGAACATGCTCTACTCCTCTCGACCCCTCAGGGCAGGGGGCGCCGATACATCGAGCGTAAACACTCCGGATGCCGCGTGGGCCGGTGTTCGCCGTGGGCGCATCGCCGCGACCTCCGATGTCGCCGAGCTCGAGCGGGCGGATGCCGTGTGGCCGATGCCGTGGGAATCGCGGCCGCGGGTTGACAGCTGCACCGGACCCTGCCTACCGTATCGATATTCGTTGTTATCGATAATCGATATGGAGCACGCGATGACCGCCAGGACCGAGCAGTACCGACCCAGCCGCAGCGACCTCGCGGGCATGTGGATGTTCCTCGTCGCGGGGGCGATCATCGCCCTGTGGGCCGTCGCCGGATCCGTGCTGCGCATCATCGAGGTGCTGCCGAACCACGACGTGCAGGTTCCCGCCGAGTTCGCCGGAACCGTCGCCGAGGCTCCGATCGGCCCCGACGGCGCGTCCGTGCCCGTGGCGCTCGACCGGGCGACCATCACCGCCGAGACGCTGCCGGCGCTCTCGCTCGCCTCGCTCGTCATCGAGCAGGTCGTCGCGGCCGCCACGGTCGTCGTGGTCGTCGCCTGCCTCGTGATGCTCAGCTGGTCGGTCATGCGGGGCCGCGTCTTCAGCCGTCGCAACACGACGCTCGTGACGATCGCTGGCTTCACGGGGCTCCTCGGCTACGCCGCCGTGCCGTTCTTCGCGAACATGGCCGCCAACGGCGCCTTCGCCCGCATCAGCGAGCACACGTTCGACAACGTCGTCATGTCCGTCGACCTGGCGCCGCTGATGCTGCTCGGGTTCATCGCCGCCCTCGCCGCCGTGGTGTTCTCGATCGGCGACCGGATGCGCCGCGACACCGAGGGGCTCGTCTGATGACGCCCGCCGAACCCGACGAGGCGTCCGATGTGCACTGCCGGCTCGACGAGCTGCTCGAGGCGCGGGGGCTGACGCTCGCGAGGCTCAGCGAGCTCGTGGGCGTCTCGGTCGTCAACCTCAGCGTGCTGAAGAACGACCGGGCGCGAGCCATCCGCTTCTCGACGCTCCAGGCGATCTGCGAGGCACTCGACTGCGAGATCGGCGACCTGCTGGTGCGCCGCCCGCGTCGGACTACTTGACCGGGACCGTGACCGACTGGTCGCCGACCTCGACCACGAGGGGCTCGGTCGTGGTCACGAACACCGGGGTCCAGAAGACGGTGGTGTGCGGCACGAAGTCCATCGTGCAGACCTGGTCGGCCGGGATCTCGGCGACGTCGACCGAGACGGTGTTGCCCTCACCGGCGGGCTCGACGACGTTGATGCGCGTGCCGACGGGCGGGCAGGTCGAGCTGCCCGAGATCGTGACGGCGAGCTGGCCGCCCTGTCCGACCCACTCGGCCGACAGTCCCTCGGTGGCCGACTCCTCGTCGGCGACGACCTCGTCGTCGCCGGTGCCCTCTTCGCCTGCATGGTCGCTCACGGGCATGCCGGAGAAGCTCTCGATCGCACGAGGGCTGGGGTTGCACGCGGAGAGCAGGAACACGGATGCCACGGCCACGGCCGCAAGGCCTGCACGACGAAGGGTGAGGGAGGAGTGCATGCCGTAATGGTATCGGGTCTAGCATGCGGGCATGAGCAATCTCGAGCGTGATCCCGTCGAGCTCGTGTGCCCGCCTGAGGCGCCGGGCCCCGCGCAGATCACGGTGCTCCAGCCACGCGACGTCCCGCTCGGCGGGCCACGGGCGATGAACGTCCGCCGCACGCTGCCCCAGCGCGGCCGCACGACCATCGGGGCCTGGTGCTTCGCCGACCACTACGGTCCCGACGAGGTCGCATCCTCCGGCGGCATGGTCGTGCCCCCGCACCCGCACACCGGCCTGCAGACCGTGAGCTGGCTCTTCGAGGGCGAGATCGAGCACCGTGACAGCACCGGCAGCGCCGAGCTCGTGCGCCCCGGCGCCGTGAACCTGATGACCGCTGGGCGCGGCATCGCCCACTCCGAGGTCTCGACGGCCGAGACGACGCGCCTGCACGGCGTGCAGCTCTGGGTCGCGCTTCCGGATGCCGCGCGCGACGTCGCGCCCTTCTTCGAGCATTCCGAGACCACGCCCGTCGAGGTCGACGACGCCGTCGTGCGCGTGTTCGCCGGGTCGCTCCCCGGCATCGACGCCGAGGCATCCGTCACGGTCTTCACGCCGCTCGTCGGCGCGCAGATCGAGCTGCCGGCCGGCGGCGAGGCCTGGATCGAGCTCGACCCCGCGTTCGAGCACGGCCTGCTCGTCGACCGGGGTCCCGTGACCGCGACGATCGCGGCGCTCGAGAGCGAGCCGGACGCCGCGCCCGCCGACGTCGATCCCCTCGCGGTCGCCGGCCACACCACGCACCTCGCGGCCAACGAGCTCGGGTACGTGGCGCTCGGCCACGAGGGCGTGCGCCTCCGCGCGGGCGAGCACGAACCCGCGCGCGTGATCCTCATCGGCGGCGTGCCGTTCGGCGAGGAGCTCGTCATGTGGTGGAACTTCATCGGGCGCACCCACGACGAGATCGCCGAGTTCCGGCGCGAGTGGCAGGCCGACGTCATCGCGCGCGGCGACGCCGACGGCCGTTTCGGCCGCGTCGACGGCTACGACGGCGACGCGCTGCCGGCGCCCGAGCTGCCGACCGTGCGGCTGAAGCCGCGCGCGTAGCGTCTCGTGACGGCCGCGCGCTGCCGGCTCGAACGAACGCCGAACGCCGCGGGCGACGATGCTCGCGCATCGCGCCCGCGGCGCCCGTCGATCCCGACCCGCTACTCGGGGACGGAACCACCTCGACGACGGCGCGCGATCAGCAGGACTGCCGCGCCGAGCAGGAGCGCGCCTGCGCCGATGCCGATCGGCAGGGCGATCGACATGCCGGTGTCGGCCAGGTCGCCGACGGAGCCGGCACTCGCCGTCCCGGAATCGCCGCCCGAGCCGTCACCCGGAGCGCCCGAGCCGGGGTCCACCGGCGTCTCCGTGCCGCCGGGCACCTCGGGCTCGACGACCGCGGTCACCGTGAAGTCATCCCAGCCGAAGAGCGCACCCGACTCGGTGACGAGCGCAAGGCGGTGCGTACCCGGCTCGGTGTCCGCCGGGATGGTCACCTCGAAGCCGCCGCCCTCGACGGTCTTCGTCCCGAGCTGGACCGGAGTCGAGAACAGCACGGTCCGGAACGCAGCACCCTCGTGGTCGCCCTCGAGCGTGACGCGCGCCGTCGTGCCGGCCTCGACGGAATCGGGCAGCGACACCCCGCCGCGCGTCTCGTCGGTGAGGTCCTCCTCGATGACGGGCCCGACGACCGCCTCTCCGGCATCCGCGACCCAGTACAGGCTGCGGGCGATCGACGGGTAGGACCCGACGGGGTGGGTGCGGAAGTTCACCGAGGTCCCGAGCATGGCCAGACGCGAGCCGCTGTCGGCCGTCGCGGTCACGATCGAGGCCTGACCCGCGGCATCCGTCGTCGAACGACCGTCGCTGGCGGCCCAGTGACCGGAGACGAACGTGTCGGTGGCGGCGTAGGTCTGCTCGACCTCGGCGTTCTCGCCGAGCCCGCCGTACCAGACGGCCGGGTAGACGAAGGCCGTGTCCTGCGCGTACGTCGAGAGCAGCCCGGACTCGGTGTCGGTCACGTGCACGATGCCGTTCGAGCCGCTCGTGCCGCTCGTCGCGGTGACGCTGGTGAGCCCGAAGGTGTTCGCGAACGCGGCGATCGCGGTGCCCTTGCCGGCCACGCCCTTGCCCGCTGCGACGAACTCCTGGACCTTCGCGGCCCCGGCGGCGTTCGCGCCCGTGAAGGCGAGGTTGCCGCCGACCCAGAGCACATCGGTCGTTGACAGGTCGACGGCGCCGGACGTGATGGTCGCCGCCGTGACCGGCACGATGTCGGTGAACCCCAGCCGCTGCAGCGTGACGCGGTCGTCCTGCGTGCCCGAGTAGGCGACGGTGAGGTCGTCCAGGCCGACGCTCGGCTCCTGACGCAGACGGAGGCCGTCGGACGCCGTGAACACCACGCCGTAGGCATCGGCGACCACCTGTGCGGCATCCCGAGACGAACCGGCGACGATGACGCTGCCGTCCTCGAACTGCGAGACCGGCACCCCGGCGTCGAGCAGTGCGTTGATCGCCTGGTACTCGGCGGCACCGGGCGTCGCGAGCTCGAGGAAGTCGCCCTCGGCGGGGACCGCACCGGTGGGTGCCGACTCCTCGACGGCCTCGACCGGCATCGGCAGGTCGGCATCCGTCGTGGTGCCGAAGTCGATCACGTCGGCACCCCAGAGCAGTGCGAGGCTCCATGCCGAGATGTCGTACATGTCGGGCACGCGCTCGGAGATGTCGGTTCCCTCGTCGAGCAGCACGTTCGCCATGCCGCGCAACGGCTGGTGCATGTCGACGACGTAGCTGCCCGCCGGGTACTCGACACCGTCGATCGTGAACGCGGCGGTGGCACGCGACACCTCGACGCCGTTCGCGATGAGCTGGTCGACGAGTCGCGCCGCATCGGTGGTCGAGCGCTGGACGTCGCCCATGGGGACCACGTACCCGCGGGGGAACTCGGCGCGGTAGACGTCGGTCTCGTCCCAGATCTCGGCCCACTGGTCGGGGCCGGGGACCGTCGCGGGGTCGGCGCCGACCTCGATCGTGCGCAGTTCCTCGCCCGCGTCACCGCGTCGGAAGATCTCGATCTGGTTCTCGAGCAGCGCCTCGGCGTTGTCGACGACGTAGTCGACCGAGGTCTCGATCACGAGCTCGGCGACCTCGACGTTGACCAGGGTGTTCGCCTGGTTCTGCGCGGCGTTGTTCGTGCGGCCGAGCGGGAGCTCGACGGTGTTCGTGATCGCGCCCTGGTAGGCGATGAACTGGGGCGTGAAGATCGGGGGCCAGTCGTCCCAGCCCGAGCGGATGTCGCGGTAGGGGATCTTCACCTTGCCGGTGTTCGTGGTGGTCGCACCGCCGTTCTCGGCCAGGTACGTGTTGCCGGGGATGTTCGCCTCGACGACGGCATCCTCGATCGCGAGTGCGGCCTCGTAGGCGTGCGGCAGGAACAGGTCGTACTCGTAGTTCTCGCCGTGGGGAGGACCGCACGGTTCGATCTGGAGCACGTTCGTGTACCCGTGCAGGTCGACGTAGAACGTGGGCTGGATGACGCCGGAGAGATCGCGAATGATGCGGGCCTCGGGGGTCACGCCCGTGATCATGTCGCGGTTGGCGTCGAAGCCGTCGCCGTTCGCGCGCTGACCGAGCGCGCGGCCGTCGGGGTTGTTCGTGACGGTGAAGTAGAGGCGGTAGCCGTCGAGGACGTCGGCGACCTCCTCGGCCGGCGCCGTCGCGAGGTGCTCGATGTACGGCAGGACGCCGTCGGTGCCCTCCCACTCGTTGCCGTGGATGTTCGCGTTGAACCAGATCGGCACCTTGTAGCCCGCCATGAGCTCGGCGTCGGCGGCGGCTCCGGCCGCGTCGTGCTTGATCTCGTCGCGCCATGCCGCCTGCTGTGCGGTCTGCTCCGGCGTCTCGGGCGCGGTGATCGTGACGAGGTGGATGTCACGTCCGAGCACCGACTGGCCGACGACCTGGGCGGAGATGCGATCGCTCTGCTCCATGAGGGCGTTCAATCGGGGGGCGATCTCGTCGTAGGGCACGGCCCCTCGCGCGATCGACGCGTCGTCGGAGTTGTCGGCGGGGACCGCGAGGGTCGTCTGGCTCGGGTACGACGACGGCGCCGCCACGAGCGAGGAGATGGGGTACGAGATCGGAAGGGCATCCGGTGACGGCGTCGCGGCGACGGCCGGTGCGGTTGTGGTGACGAGGGTCGCGCCGATGATGGCGGCCACCCCGACACCGGAGAGGACGTGTCTGAACGTCATGGTGCTCCAGTTCGAGTGCGAGGTCGAGAGGGTCGGCGCTGGGTCGCAGGCGCACCGTGGAACCCGCACGCCGTCAGGGTGGCAACGATCGTGCGTGATACCGAGTCTTTCACGCAGGAATAGCGCGACATTCTTCATGAAGCGCAGAAATCCTGTGAATCTGCGCCGTTCTCATGCGAATTGTTGCACACCTTGTAGCACGCGGGCACGCCGATGGGATCGTCGACGGGTGGAGCGTTTTCGACGACCGCGCGTTCAGCACGCTACGGAGGCCGTGTTTCGGGACGATGACACGCGGAATACGGTTGCCCGACGTCGGGGCGTCACCCGCGGCATCCGCCCCGCCGGTCGAGTGCGAGCGCAGCGGGGGTATCGAGACCCCGCTACTGCAGCGCCGAGGTGAGTCGCGCGAGGTTGTCGAGCACGGTCGACCGGATCGGCTGGCGCATCCACTCCTCGAGCGTGAGCTCGCGGCTGTCGGCGCGGTATCCGTCTTCGACGGCCCGCATCTCGTCGACGAACGAGCGGCCGCGCACGAGGAGTGAGACCTCCATGTTCAGCTCGAACGAGCGGATGTCCATGTTGCTCGAGCCGATGACCGCGACGTCGTCGTCGATCGTGAAGTGCTTGGCGTGCAGGATGTACGGCGCCTTGTACATGTAGATCTTCACGCCGGCGCGGAGCAGCGCCTCGTAGTACGAGCGCTGGGCGTGGTAGACGAGCGCCTGGTCGCCGATCTCGGAGACGAAGAGCTCGACGTGGATACCGCGCTGCGTGGCCCCGCTGATCGCGTAGAGCATCGCCTCGTCGGGCACGAAGTACGGGCTCGTGATGATGAGCTTCTCGCGTGCCGCGTAGAGCAGTGCGAGGAAGAGCTTGAGGTTGTTCTGGTTCGGGAACCCCGGACCGCTCGGCACGACCTGGCAGTCGAGGTCCTGCGCCTCGCTCGGCTGGTCGAAGGCGTCGGGGATGTCGCGCGTGAGCTCCTCGCCCGTCTCGAGGTACCAGTCGGTGCGGAAGATCGCGTCGAGCCCCGAGACGATCGGCCCTTCGAGGCGCGTCACGAGCTCCTTCCACTTGAGCCCGCGACGGATGTTGCCGCGCTTGTTGTAGCTGCGGTCGATGAGGTTCTGCGAACCCATGAACGCGAGCTCGCCGTCGACGACGAGGATCTTGCGGTGGTTACGCAGGTCGGGCCGCTGGTACCGGCCCTTGAGCGGCTGCACCGGGAGCATGAGCTGCCATTTCGCGCCGATCGCGTCGAGGCGCCGCAACGTGCGCCGATAGCCCTTCGACCGCAGCGAGGCGATGTGGTCCAACAGCACCCGTACCTGCACGCCGCGCTCGACCGCCTCGCCGAGCGCGGCGAAGAACGGCTCGGTCGTCTTGTCGAGCGCGAGGATGTAGAACTCGACGTGCACGTACCGCTCGGCGCCGGCCACCGCGGCCGTCATCGCGTCGAGCGAGTCCTGGTATCCGCCGATGAGGCTCGCGCTGTTCGAGCCGATGAGCGGCATCGACCCGAGGTTGCGGTTCAGCCGCACGACGCCCTCGAACCACGCAGGCCAGCCGCTCGAGTCGCTGACCCGCTCGACGCCGTGCGTCGACTCGCGGATGAACTCGTCGACCTCGGCCTGCTTCTCGCGCCGCTTCTTCGGCAGCTTCGGGTTTCCGATGAGCAGGAAGAACAGCACGCCGAGGTACGGGATGAAGAAGATGGCGAGCAGCCACGCCATGCCCGCGGTCGGGCGGCGGTTGCGCGGAACCACGATGATCGCGATCACGCGGATGACGAGGTCGATCGCGAGCAGCGTGAAGGTCACGATAGCCGCGACCGTCGCGGTCTCCTCGGAGTTCATCGAGTCAGTCGGCGGAACGCTCGGCGCTGCGATCGGGGCGCCGCGGAAGGCCGAGCTTCGCGCGCTCCTCGGCCTCGATCTGGGCGTACGCCGCACGCTCGGTGCGGTCGGCGCGCAGGATCGCGCGCATCACGAACCAGAAGATGAGTCCGATCAGCACGGTCGGCGCGAGCGACCAGATCGCATTGGCCCAGAAATCGTCCATAGGGCCTCAGGATACGTGGTTCCGCTGGGAATCCGGATTCGGCGTCGTGTTCGTCAGCCGGCGGTGATGATGCCCCAGATGCCCGAGCCGAGCAGGTAGGCGCCGACCGCGCCCACGATGATCCAGATCGCGACACGGGCGTTCGACGGGCGCTTCGGGTCGGGGTCGGGCTCGAGTTCGCTCTTGGGGAGGTAGTCGTTCATCTGCGGCATCCGCTCGATCGGTGGAGGAGGCTCGTCACTTGACGAGCGGGAAGAGGATGGTCTCGCGGATGCCGAGCCCCGTGAGCGCCATCAGGAGGCGGTCGATGCCCATGCCCATGCCGCCCGAGGGGGGCATGCCGAACTCGAGCGCGCGCAGGAACTCCTCGTCGAGGCGCATGGCCTCCGGGTCGCCGCCGGCGGCGAGCTTCGCCTGCTCGACGAAGCGCTCGCGCTGCACGACCGGGTCGACGAGCTCGGAGTAGCCCGTGGCCAGCTCGAAGCCGCGCACGTAGAGGTCCCACTTCTCGACCACGCCCGCCGTGCTGCGGTGCGCGCGCACCAGGGGCGAGGTGTCGAGGGGGAAGTCCATGACGAAGGTCGGCCGCACGAGTCCGCCCTTGATGTGGTGCTCCCAGAGCTCCTCGACGTACTTGCCGGGCAGCGGGTGCTCGATCACGATGCCGGCCTCGTCGGCGAGCTGCTTCAGCCGCTCGATCGGGGTCTCGGCCGTGATCTGCTCGCGGACCGCCTCGGAGAGGGTGGCGTACATCGAGATGCGGTCCCACTCGCCGCCGAGGTCGAACTCGGTGCCGTCGGCCCAGGTCACGACGTGCGAGCCGCTCGTCGCGAGCGCGGCATCCTGGATCAGGCGCTGCGTGAGGTCGGCCATCGTGGTGTAGTCGCCATAGGCCTCGTAGGCCTCGAGCATCGCGAACTCGGGGCTGTGCGTCGAGTCGGCGCCCTCGTTGCGGAAGTTGCGGTTGATCTCGAACACGCGCTCGATGCCGCCGACCACGGCGCGCTTGAGGTAGAGCTCGGGGGCGATGCGCAGGTACAGCTCGGTGTCGAACGCGTTCGAGTGCGTCACGAACGGACGAGCGGATGCACCGCCGTGCATGACCTGCAGCATCGGGGTCTCGACCTCGACGAATCCGAGGCCCTCGAAGGTGCGGCGAAGGCTCGCGTTCGTCTTCGCACGGTCGAGCACGTTCTTGCGCGCCTGCTCGCGCGCGATGAGGTCGAGGTACCGGCTGCGGACGCGGGTCTCCTCGTTGAGGTCGTTGTGCAGGTTCGGCAGCGGCAGGATCGCCTTCGCCGCGATCTGCCACGAGCTCACCATGATCGAGAGCTCGCCGCGGCGGCTCGTGATGACCTCGCCGGCCACGAACACGTGGTCGCCCAGGTCGACGAGCTCCTTCCAGGCGGCGAGCGACTCCTCGCCGACCTCGGCGAGCGAGACCATGGCCTGGATGCGGCTGCCGTCGCCCGACTGGAGGGTCGCGAAGCACAGCTTGCCCGTGTTGCGCGAGAACACGACGCGGCCCGCGAGGCCGACCTGCTCGCCCGTCGCGACATCGGCCTCGAGGTCGGTGAACTGCGCGCGCACCTGCGGGATCGACGTCGTGATCGGCAGTCGCACCGGGTAGGCGCCGCCACCGAGGTCGTCGGATGCCGCGATCAGGCGCTCGCGCTTCGCGAGGCGTACCGCCTTCTGCTCGGAGATCTCGGCCGCGGTGGGCTCATCGGCGGGCAGGGCGGAATCCGTCTGGGTCTCGGCCATCGTTCTCTCTCATCGCAGGGCACGTGCCCGTCAAGCCTACTCAGCGGATCTGGGCGGACGCTCCGCGCTACCGCCCGGAGGCGCCGACGTCGACGAAGTCGTTGTCGATGAGCCGGGTCGCGCCGACGCGCGCGGCGACGAGCACGAGCGCACGGCCGCGGAACGCCTCGTCGACGGGCAGGAACGTCTCGGGGTCGATGACCACGAAGTAGTCGAGGTCGACGCCGTCGTGGTCGCCGAACGCGGCCACGCCCTCGGCGAGCAGTTCGGAGGCCCCGTCGGCTGCCGAGGTGCGGGCCGCGTCGAGCGATTCCGCGAGCACGAGCGCCGCGGTGCGGTCGTGCCCCTCGAGGAACCGGTTGCGACTCGAGAGCGCGAGCCCGTCGGACTCGCGCACCGTCGGCACGACCTCGATGCGCACGCGCAGGTCGAGGTCGGCGACCATGCGGGTCACCAGGAACACCTGCTGGGCGTCCTTCTGGCCGAACACGGCGACGTCGGGCTGGGCGATCGAGAAGAGCTTGGCGACGACCGTGAGCATGCCGTCGAAGTGCCCGGGGCGGTGGGCACCCTCGTATCGGGCGCCGACGGGACCGGCGCTCACCGTGGTGCCCTCGGCCGACCCGTTCGGGTACATCTCGGTCACGTCGGGCGCGAACACGACGTCGACGCCGAGACCGGCGAGGGCCGCGAGATCGGCCTCGAGGGTGCGCGGGTAGCGGTCGAGGTCCTCGGTCGGCCCGAACTGCAGCGGGTTCACGAAGATCGACACGACGACGACGTCGGCGAGTTCGCGGGCCCGGCGCACGAGCGCGAGATGGCCGTCGTGCAGGGCGCCCATCGTGGGCACGAGCGCGACGGATGCCCCGGCGCGGCGTCGTTCGTCGAGCACGCCCCGCACCTCGGCGATGGTGTTCGCCGTGCGGGTGCTCGTCGCCACCTCGGTCACGTGGCACCTCCAAGCGGCCGCTCGTCTGCGGCCCCGTCGATCGTACTCGCACCGTCGTGATCGGGTCGCGGCCCCGGGTCGTTGCGGGAGAGGGCGTTCTCGACGGCGCTGCGCACGAGCGGCGCGAGCACCGCCCCTGGCCTCGGCAGTCCGATGCCGGCGAGGATGCCGCTGGCCTGCTCGACGATCGCGCTCGAGAACGAGACGGCCGTGTCGATCGCCTCGCCGTACGCGGCGCGGTCGGCCTCGGCGACGATGAACGGCTCACCGCCCATCTCGACGACGAGCGCCTGCCCGATCGGAAGCACCGGGGCGGGTGCGGTGACGGCGAACCAGGTTCCGGGCAGTCGGGCGAGGTCGATGCTCGTGCCGGTGAACGTCATCGCCGGATGCACCGCGAGCGGGATCGCGCCCGCGCGCCTGGCCGGGTCGAGCACCGCGGTGCCGAGACGCGCGTTGGTGTGCAGCACGAGCTGTCCGGGCTGCCACACGCCCGCCTCCGCGAGACCCGCCACGAGCGGTGCGAGCTCGGACTCGGGAACGGCGAGCAGCACGAGCTCGCTGCGCTCGATGATCTCGGGCACCGTCAGCACGGGCACCTGCGGCAGCATCGCGGCGGCGCGTTCGCGGCTCGACTCGGAGACCGCGGAGATGCCGGTGAGCGCGTGCCCGACGCCCGCCAGCGCCGACGCGAGCACCGCCCCGACCCGTCCGGCGCCGATCGTCCCGACGCCGAGCCGCCCTGCGCGATCGCTCATGAGACGACCTCGGCCTGCTGCTCGCGCGCCGCGCCCCAGCGATGGGATTCGTCGGCGCCCGCCCACACCACCGCGTCGGCGGCAAGACGCTCGTACAGCCCGGCGGCCTCGTCGGCATCGGCGACCGGGAGCTCGACCGTGACCGGCCCGGCGAGCGTGTGCACGCGAACGGACGCGAGCCGGAGCATCCGCCGCACCGGCCCTCGCGCGAGCGCGACGGACTGCACGCGCGCGAGCGGCATGACCGCGAGCGACCGCGTGAGCGCCCCGCGCCGGAAGAGCACGACGCCGCCGCTCGAGATCCAGCCGATGCGCCGCCACGAGAACGGTCGCAGCCACGCCGCCCGGCGGGGTGTCGTCGAGAACCCGCCCGCGGCGCCCCGCCCGGTCAGGCCCGCGCCGAGCACCGGGTCGAGCACGGACTGCGCGTCGGGCAGCAGCAGCGCCAGGACGCGCCGCACGTCGTCGACGCGCCCCACCGGCAGCACGATCGTGCGCTGCACGGCGTCGCTCGAGGCGCTCGCCGACTGACCCGCGAGGTTCACGCGCACCGACCACCAGCCGAACGGCCGCCACAGGATCCACTGCGTCGCCTCGACGGCGTGCACGCGGCCGGGCGGGATCGTCTGGTTCGCCGTCGAGAGCAGTCCGTGGCCGATGCGCACGCCGTCTGGGGTGCCCGCGATCGAGTAGCGCAGCGACTTCGTGATGCGCGACCACAGGTAGCCGACGAGGCCGATCACCGCGGGGATGAACGAGATGATCACCCACTCCTGCCCCGCCGCGACGCCGGCGACGATGATCGCCACGAACACGACGATCGCGATCGTCGTGCCGCCCAGCAGCGTCGACCCCACCACGCGGGCCACCGACAGGTGCACGACCGACTCGGGCGCCGCGAGGCTCGGATCCAGCTCGGGCGCGAGGAACTCGTCGACCCGGCGGCCGACGACGGCCGTCACGCGAGCGGATGCCGGTGTCGGGCCGACCGCGACACCCGGTGCCTGCTCGGCGAGCGGCGCGCCCGCGGCATCCGGCATCGCCCGCTCCGCCGGTGCCGCCGCACGGGACTTCTCGGCGCGCGCACCCGACGCGAGGCGCAGGATGTCGGCGCGCAGGCCGTCGGCGAGGGCCGAGCCGAGGTAGGCGAGCTGCACGTTGCCCGACTCGCCGGCGACGGACACGTCGAGCTTGGCCGTGCCGAAGAGGCGGGCGAACACGGGCCGGTTGATGTTGACGCCCTGCACGCGGTCGAGCCTGGCCGACCGGTGGGAGCGGAACAGGATGCCGCTGCGGACCTCGACCGACTCGCGCGTGATGCGGAACGTGTGCATGCGCCACGACATCCAGAAGCCGACGATGACCCCGACGACGACGACCGCCACCGCGAGCAGCGCCCAGCCGATCTGGCCGTTCGTCACGATCGCGCCGACCGGATCGTTCGCCCAGTCGTTCTGCCATCCGTCGTATCGTTCGCCGAACTCGTCGCCCGTGTCCGGCACGAACACGATGATGAACATGTCGAGGAGCCGCTCGCGCATGTTCGCGAGCACGAAGCCGAGCACGGCGATGAACACCAGCCCGCCGCGCAGCAGGGGGCTCGCGGGGTGCAACCGGTGCCACTCGCCGTCGGCGAGTGCCGTGACCGGAGCGACCGGAGCGGTCACAGCCCCGCCCGTCGGGTCTCGGCGAGCGCGACGAGCTCGTCGCGCAGGCGCTCGGCGTCGTCGAGCGGCAGCCCCGGCACGGTGACCGCGGTCGCTGCGGCGGCCGTGACGAACTTCAGGTCTGCGAGGCCGAGCGCGCGTGCGACCGGCCCCCGCGTCACGTCGACGAGCTGCATGCGCCCGTACGGCACGGCGACCTGCCGCTGGTACATGATGCCGCGGCGGAAGAGCAGGTCGTCGGCGCGCAGTCGGTACCCGATCGAGCGCACGCGACGCGGTTCGAAGGCGATGCCGACGAGGGACACGACGCCGATCGCGACGGCCGCCCACAGCGCCCACCACCACTCGAACCAGAAGTACGCGACGAGGAACGCGGCCACGAAGACCACCATGCCGATGAGGGACCCGACGACCTCGACGACCACGTACTTCGGAGAGACGCGGCGCCAGTCCTCGTCGATCGGCACGGGGTGCTCGGGTGCGTTGGCCGAGGGCGTGCTGGCCGAGGACGCGGGGTCGAAGCTCTCGAGACCATCGGATGCCGGCGCCGGCCCGGCATCCGGAAGCGTCTCGAGCGCGGGCACGTCGTCGGGAGCGGGCCCGCCGTCGGGCACCGCGACGGTCTCGGGAGTCGCGGGCACCTCGGAACCCGGCGCCGCCTCGGGAACCTCCGCGGCCTCCGGTCGATCAGGCATGCGCGCGCTCCTCGTGCTCGGGGTCGGTGTCGTCGGGGGGCAGGGTGCAGAAGTGCTCGGCGACGAGGCCGCCGACGAGCAGCACCGCCCCGCCGATGGCCGTGGCGAACGCCTGCCACACGGTCGACGCCGGCGGCACGACGCTGCGGGTCAGCAGGAACAGCCCGACGCCCATGCCGAGGCCGAGCAGGACCGCCCCGCTCAGGCCGGCGGCCTTCGCGAGCACGGCCGTGCGGACCGCACGGAACGGGTCGAGGTGCTTGGTGCTGCGCTCCTTGACCGCCCTGCGGATCGGCCAGGCGAGCGCGACGACGATCGCGGCGATGCCCACGAGGGTGATCGCGAGCGAGATGGGCGGCACGATCGCCTTGCCGCCGGCCGACACGATCGCGAGGTCGACGAGGTAGCCGATGACGACACCCGCGACCACGGCCGCGACGACCGCGCTCGGGTGCGTGCGCTTCATCGCCTGGTCACCTCGTCGGCGGCGTCGGCGCGCAGGTCGGCGACGCGGCCCCGCCCCGGGATGACGGCGTCGGGTTCGAGGTCGAGCCACGGCTGCAGCACGAACGCGCGCTGCCAGGCCCGAGGGTGCGGCAGTCGCAGCCCGGTGTCGTCGATCACGAGTCCGTCGACGTCGATGAGGTCGAGGTCGAGGGTGCGATCGCCCCAGTGCTTCAGCCGCTGGCGGCCGTGGGCGGCCTCGATCTCGTGCAGCGCGGCGAGCAGGGCGTGCGGCGTGATCGCGGTCTCGACGATGACCACGCCGTTGAGATACCCGGGGGCGCGGAGGTCGACGCCCTCATCGGTGATCGCCGGGGTCTCGTACACCGGCGAGACCGCCACGAGCTCGACGCCGGGCACCTCGGCCAACTCGCGAACGGCGGCTGCGATCGTGGTCTCGCGATCTCCGAGGTTCGCGCCGAACGCGACGACCGCGCGGCTCATGCGCGCGCCCGCACGATCGAGACCGAGACATCCGCGAACGGAACCGTGATGGGCGCCTGCGGCTTGTGCACGGTGACCTCGGCCTGCTCGACCGCCGCGTACGAGAGCGCGACGGCCGCGACGCGCTCGGCGAGGGTCTCGATGAGGTCGACCGGATCGCGTTCGACCGCGGCCACGACGGCCTCGGCGAGTTCGCCGTAGTGCACGGTGCGTGAGAGGTCGTCGCCGGATGCCGCGGCGCGCAGGTCGACCACGACCGAGACGTCGATGACGAACTCCTGGCCCTGCTCGCGCTCGAAGTCGAAGACCCCGTGATGGGCCATGACCCGCAGGCCGGTCAGGGTGATGCGATCGCGTGTGTCAGCCACGGCTTCCACTCTGCCACGCCGCGACGACGTCGAGGGCGCGACGCGTGGCGCGCACGTCGTGCACGCGCACCGCCCAGGCACCCGCCTGGGCCGAGAGGGCGCTCACGACCGCGGTCGGGAGGTCGCGCTCGGCCATCGTGGCATCGCCGGGCAGGAGCGAGCCGATGAACCGCTTTCGCGAGGCGCCGACGAGCACGGGCAGGCCGAGTCCGGCGAGCACGTCGAGGCGGCCGAGCACCTGCCAGTTCTGCGCGCCCGTCTTGGAGAACCCGAGCCCGGGGTCGAGGATGATGCGGTCGGCCGCGACGCCGGCCGCGTGCAGCACGTCGACGCGTCGCGCGAGCTCGTCGCGAACCTCGACGGCGATGTCGGCGTACGTGTTCAGCACGTCCATGCGGTCGGAGTGGCCACGCCAGTGCATCGCCACGTAGAGCGCGCCCGTGTCGGCAACGGCCGGCACCATCGCCGGGTCGGCCAGCCCGGCGGAGACGTCGTTGATGATCTCGGCGCCCGCCTCGACCGCCGCGAGCGCGGTGGCGGCGCGCATCGTGTCGACGCTGACCCGGATGCCGCGGCGCGCGAACTCGCGCACGACCGGGACCACGCGCCGGAGTTCCTCGTCGGGCTCGACCCGCGCCGCCCCCGGCCTGGTCGACTCGCCGCCGACGTCGAGGATGTCGGCGCCGTCGGCGACGAGGTCGAGGCCGTGCGCGATCGCGTTGTCGGCGTCGAACCAGTCTCCGCCGTCGCTGAACGAGTCGGGGGTCACGTTGACGACACCCATGACGAGCGTGCCGACGGCGCCGTTCACGCTGTGCCGGCCCCGATGAGGGCGATGATCTCGGCGCGGGCCGCGGCCTCGGAGAGCTCGCCGCGAGCGACGATCGTGATGGTCGAGCTGCGTTCCTGCCGGGAGCCTCGCGTGGTCACGCAGCGGTGCTGCGCGTCGAGCACGACGAGCACGCCCTTCGGCCGGAGGCCGGCCTCGAGGGTGTCGGCGATCTCCTCGGCGAGCCGCTCCTGCAGCTGCGGGCGTGCGGCGAGCGTGTCGACGACGGCGGGAATTCGACCGAGGCCGACCACCGTGTCGCCCGGCAGGTAGGCGACGTGCGCGGTGCCGACGAACGGCAGCAGGTGGTGCTCGCACACCGACCTGAACGCGAGGTCGCGAAGCACGACGGCGTCGGATGTCGCGGGCGCGCCGGACTCGGACGTGCCGACGGGCACGGCGTCGGCCAGGTGGCTCAGCGGATCGACCTCGAGGCCGCCGAAGAAGTCGGCGTAGGCCTCCGCCACGCGCTGCGGCGTGCGGCGGAGGCCGGCTCGCTCGGGATCCTCGCCGATCGCGAGCAGGATCTCGTGCACGGCGCGTTCGATGCGTTCGGTGTCGACACCGGCCATGGCGGGCCCTCTCAGGTCGGCGGTGGGCGCCGACGGCGCGTTACGCCGTCGCGGGGCGCGGGTTCTGTCGGGGCGAGCGCTTGGGAGCGGGCTCCTCGAACGGCTCGTCGCTCGAGTCGATGCCGCCGTCGACCGCACCCGGGTCGATCGGCGCCTTGTCGGTCGGGAACGCGATCGGCGGGACGTCGGAGACGGGGCGCTTGTCGCTCGAGAGCCAGAGCGGACGCTCGGGCAGGCGACGCACGTCCTTGAAGATCTCGGCGATCTGGTTGTGGTCGAGCGTCTCGTGCTCGAGCAGCTCGGCGGCGAGGCGGTCGAGGATGTCGCGGTTGTCGTTCAGCACCTGCCAGGCCTCGTCGTGCGCCTGCTCGATGAGCGTGCGCACCTCGGCGTCGACCTGCATGGCGATCTCCTCGGAGTAGTCGCGCTGGTGACCCATGTCGCGGCCGAGGAAGACCTCGCCCTGCGCCTGTCCGAGCTTGACCGCGCCGACGTTCGAGCTCATGCCGTACTCGGTGACCATCTTGCGAGCCGTCGACGTGGCCTTCTCGATGTCGTTCGAGGCGCCGGTCGAGGGGTCGTGGAACACGATCTCCTCGGCCACCCTGCCGCCCATCGCGTAGGTCAGCTGGTCGAGCAGCTCGTTGCGGCTGATCGAGTACTTGTCCTCGAGCGGCAGCACCATCGTGTAGCCGAGCGCGCGACCGCGCGGGAGGATCGTGATCTTGGTCACGGGGTCGGTGTAGTTCATCGCCGCCGCCGCGAGCGCGTGTCCGCCCTCGTGGTAGGCCGTGATGAGCTTCTCCTTGTCCTTCATGACGCGGCTGCGTCGCTGCGGACCCGCGATGACGCGGTCGACGGCCTCGTCGAGCGCGCGGTTGTCGATGAGCTGCGCGTTCGACCGGGCGGTGAGCAGCGCGGCCTCGTTGAGCACGTTGGCCAGGTCGGCGCCCGTGAAGCCGGGCGTCTTGCGGGCGAGCACCTCGAGGTCGACGCCCTTGGCGAGCGGCTTGCCCTTGGAGTGCACCTCGAGGATGCGCTGGCGGCCCTTGAGGTCGGGTGCATCGACGCCGATCTGGCGGTCGAAGCGGCCGGGGCGCAGCAGCGCGGGGTCGAGGATGTCGGGGCGGTTCGTCGCCGCGATGAGGATGACGTTGGTCTTGGGGTCGAAGCCGTCCATCTCGACGAGCAGCTGGTTCAGCGTCTGCTCGCGCTCGTCGTGGCCGCCGCCCATGCCGGCGCCGCGGTGGCGTCCGACGGCGTCGATCTCGTCGACGAAGATGATGGCCGGCGCGTTCTGCTTGGCCTGGTCGAACAGGTCGCGCACGCGGCTCGCGCCGACGCCCACGAACATCTCGACGAAGTCCGAACCCGAGATCGAGTAGAACGGCACGCCCGCCTCACCCGCGACGGCGCGGGCGAGCAGCGTCTTGCCGGTGCCGGGAGGGCCGTACAGCAGCACGCCCTTTGGGATGCGGGCGCCGACGGCCTGGAACTTCGCGGGCTCCTTCAGGAAGTCCTTGATCTCCTCGAGCTCCTCGATGGCCTCGTCGCTGCCGGCGACGTCGTCGAAGGTGACCTTGGGGCTCTCCTTCGAGACGAGCTTCGCCTTCGACTTGCCGAACTGCATGACCTTGTTGCCGCCGCCCTGCATGCCCGAGAGCATGATCCAGAAGAAGAGGCCGATGAGCACGAGCGGCAGGAGGATGCCGAGCATCGAGAGGAACCAGTTCGGCTGCGGGACCTCGTCGTTGAAGCCGTCCTTCGGGTTCGCCTCGTCGATCGCCGCGACCACGTCGGCGCCGCGGGGGGTGACGTAGTAGAACTGCACCTGCTTGCCGAACTCCTCGTCGGCCTTCGCGAGCGTGAGGTCGACGCGATTCTCGCCGTCGACCATCTTCGCCGACGCGACCTTGTCGTTCTGCAGGAACTCGAGCCCCTGCTGCGTCGACACCTCTTTGAAACCGGAGGCGCTGATGAGGCTCGTCCCGATCCAGACGGCCGCGATCGCCAGCAGGATGTAGATGACCGGCCCGCGCAGGATCTTCTTCATGTTCATGGTCTTGCAAGGCTACCCCGGCGTCGCCGACCGTCAGCCGAATGTTCGCTGTGGGCTGGATCAGGCCGCCGGGACGACGTGCTGAGGCCTTCGCGCGCCGACCATGTAGGGCAGGCCGCGGCCCACGGCCGAGAAGGTCCGGCCGAGGCGACCGCGCCAGGTCGGTTGCGGCCCGGGCTCCGACGGGTAGTCGAGGTCTCCGACGTCGACGAAGTACGCGCGGACGGGTCCGAACCCCTCGAGCTCGGGCGAGATCTCGTGCACGGTGCCCGGCACCGACTGCTCCCCCGCCCGGTAGAGGTCCTCGGAGAGCAGCACGTACTCGGGGATGTCGACCGGGTTCTTGAGCAGGCGGTGCACGAGGATCACGTCGATGCCGACGAGCTTCGTGCGGTCGCGGATCCGCTGGGTCGCCACGTCGCCGACGTGCGCGACGAACTTGAGCTTCAGGCCGGCGGGCCCCTTGCAGCCGCTGCACGGGCACAGGTTGGCCGCGACGTACTCCCGTTCGAGGTGGAAGGCCCGGTGCATCGCGGCCGCGGCCTGCAGGATGCCGGCCATCTCCGCGTCCCCGGCGTCACCTGCCCCGGCAGCCCGGGAGAGGAAGGCGGCGTCGCCCTCGATCTCGATGAGGTCGAATCCGGGGGCGGCGTCGATCATGCGCTCGAGCATGCTCGCCGTGTTGACCTCGGCGTGCGCGAGGCTCATGCGATGCGAGCTCATGTAGTCGGTGTAGCCACCGATGTCGGCGATCAGCAGGACGGCTCGGCCGGAGGTCATGCCTCACCATGGCACCAAGTCGAGGTCTCCTCAATACTCAGTTCGGGGGTGCATTCGGGCCGGAGCCGTCACTCGGTCGGCTCCTCGGGCGCGAACCGGCCGAGCCGGTCGTCGACGGCCTCAGTGGCCTCGCGCGCGCTGGCGGTGTACCCGAGCACGACGGCGAGGAACCGGTCGGGGCGCAGCGCCCGCAGCTCGAGCGCCGTCTTCGCGGTGACGGTGGCCGTTCGCCGCGTGCTGCGGAGCAGGGCGATCTCGCCGAATCCCTCGCCCGGCCCCAGCGTCGCCACGACCCGCCCGTCGCCGAGCACCTCGGCCTCGCCCGATTCGACCACGTAGTAGCGGTCTCCGGCATCGCCCTGACTGAACACCACCGCGCCCGCGTCGACGGCGACGGGCTCGAGGCCGCGCGCCAGCTGCTCGATCGACGGCAGCGGCAGGGCGCGGAACATCGGCACCTGCCGCAGCAGGCCGACATCCGCATCGAGCGCGTCCACCGAGCGGTCGAGCAGGCGCAGCCGCCGCCAGCAGACCACGGCGAGCACCGGGCACACCAGCCCGATGGCCACGAGCGCACCCTGAACGCCGAGCCACGCGATCATCCCCGCGGCGACGACCGCGCCGATGCCGATGGAGACCGCGACGAGGCTCTCGAGCACGCCGAAGACACGTGCGAGCACCTCGTCGGGGGCCATCCTCGCGATGAGCGTGAACCCGGCGAGGTCGATCAGGGCGTTGCCGACGCCGATGAAGGCGAGGAGGCCGAGCGCCGCAGACTGCTGCGGCACGAGCCCGACGAGCGTGAGCGGCAGCCCCCACAGGCCGACGCCGATGGCGAACCACGCGCCGAGCCGGCCCGTGCCGACGAGGAACGAGGCTGCGAGGGATCCGAGCACCGCGCCGACCCCGACCGCGGTCATGAGGGCGCCGACGCCGGGTTCGCCCGTGCCGAGCAGCTCGATCGCGACCACCACCGAGAGCACCGTCAGCGCGCCGCGCGTGAGCGCCTGCGCCGCCGCGAGCCCGAGGATCAGGACCAGGTCGCGGTTCCGCACGACCGCGCGCAGGCCGTCGACGGCCTCGGCGACGAGGCCCGTGCTGCGCTCCGCCGCGGGGCGCGGGGGCGCGTCGTAGCGCATGCCGACGAGGAGCCCCGCCGCCAGGAACGAGGCGCCAGCGGCGACCGCGAACACGACGTCGACACCGGTGAACCCGAGCAGCACGGCCGCGAGCAACGGCCCGACGAGGGTGGCCGCCGAATCGAGGAGCCCGCGCACCATGTTCGCGCTCGCGAGCTCGTGTCCCGTGCTGCAGAGCGACGGCAGCAGCGCGGAGTGCGCGGGCCGGTAGAGCGTCGCCGCGATCGTGGAGAGCACGGCCAGCACGTACACGACGGCCGTCGGACCGGTCACGGCGACGACCAGGGCCGCGCCCGCCGTCGCGACCCCGCGCACGATCGAGACCAGGATGAGGACCCGCTCGCGGCGGCCGCGGTCGGCGATCGGGCTGAGCAGCGGGGCGAGGACCGCCGACGGCACCATGCGCAGCAGCCCCACGAGACCGACGGCCGCCGCCCCGCCGTCGCGGTACGCGACGATGCCGAGGGCCACGGTGAACGCCCACTCGGCGGTCCAGGCGCCGAGGAAGCTCAGCTGGGCGCGGCGGAGGTTCGGGTTGCGCCAGTTGCTCGTGAACGCCGCCGCAGCGTCGTGCAGCCTGCCGTGGCGCCGACCTTCGCCCATGCGACGACTCTAGGGCGCGCCCCCGCGCGCGGGAAGGTCGGTCAGGAGTAGACGTGCGGCGCGAGGATCGCCACGTCGCGCAGGTTGCGGTAGCGCTCGGCGTAGTCGAGGCCGTAGCCGACGACGAACTGGTTCGGGATGTCGAAGCCGAGGTACTTGACGTCGACCTCGACCTTGGCGGCATCGGGCTTGCGGAGCAGTGCGCAGATCTCGACCGACGCAGCGCCGCGGGACGCGAGGTTCTCGAGCAGCCACGAGAGGGTCAGGCCCGAGTCGATGATGTCCTCGGCGATGAGCACGTGGCGTCCGGTGAGGTCGGTGTCGAGGTCCTTCTGGATCTTCACGACGCCGGAGGACTTCGTGCCCGCTCCGTAGCTCGAGACGGCCATCCAGTCCATGCTGAGGTGCGTGCGCAGCTCGCGCGCGAGGTCGGCCATCACCATGACCGCGCCCTTCAGCACGCCGACGAGCAGCAGGTCCTTGCCCTCGTAGTCGACCTCGATGCGGCGAGCGAGCTCGGCGAGCTTCGCGTGGATCTCGGCCTCGGTGACGAGCACCTCGGTCAGGTCGGCCTCGATCTCGTTCGCGTACATTGCTGCTCCTCCTGTGCGGGGCGGTCGTCGGCACGTCGGCCGTGGGTGCGCGGCGAACGGATGCCACGAGCCTAATCGCCCCCGCGCCGCGGACGCTGAGTGGGTTCCCCGGCGGAGACGCCGAGGGTGTCCCCGGAGCCAGGGTCGGTGCTGGCACCGATGTCCGTGCGCGGCACCCACGCGCAGACTGCTGGTGCGGCCGGCGGTCGGCCGCACTGATGAACGGAGAGATAGAGATGGCCACCCAAATCGACCTCGGCAAGTTCCGCGATGTGCCCCCGATCGCACTCGATCCCGACATCGTCGCGCAACTCCCCGACCTCGCCGACGCCCTCGTCGGAGAGCCGCTGATGCTGCAGAGCGACGCCCGCAACGTGGCCGCCCTCACGGCGAGGAACTCCACCGATCCCGCCGTCCGGGGCATCGCCATCCGCACCCGCGGGTCCGTCGTGGTCGACGGCGCGGTCATCGTCGATGGCTCGGTCAGTGCGGTGTCGATCACCGGCGAGGCCGGGGCCGAGATCTCCGGCCTGCACTCGGACATCGCCGCGCTGCGCGACGAGCTGACGGCGCTCCGCACGGAGCTCGAGGGCGTGAAGACCGTGCTCCGCGAGACCGCGGGCCGCGTCGGCGTGAGCACGTCGGCCTTCTTCTGACCATCGGCGCGGCGCCCGCGGAATCGGTGGGGGACGCGACCGCGCCGGTCGGCGTCCGCGTTCAGTGGTCGTGCGGCAGCACCTCGGTCGAGCCCGTCGTCGAGAACACGACGTACCGGCCGGCGCGGGTGGCGCGCACGCCGCCCGGCAGGTCGAGCGGGCCCTGGCCGTGCCAGTCGGTGACGAGCCTCGCGACCTCGAGCGTCTGCGCGCGCGAGAGCGAGACGCCGAACTCGCTGCCGATCACGTGGCGGATGATGCGCTGGCGGAGCGCCGCGGGGTTCGCGGCGAGCACGCCGACCGACACGGCGATGCCGGCCTCGGCCGGTTCGCAGATCTCCTCGATGAGCTCCTCGATCTGCGCCTCGAACGCGTCGTCGTCTTCGCGCAGCTGCTCTGCGGTGCGCACGAGCGCCTCGGCGATGCCGGGCCCCAGCTCCGCCTCGAGCACGGGCAGCACGCGTTCGCGCACGCGCACGCGCGCATAGGAGGGGTCCGCGTTGTGCGGGTCGCTCCACGGCTCGAGTCCGGCGTCGAGGCAGGCCTCGTGGGTCGTCGCGCGACGGATGCCGAGCAGCGGCCGCACGTAGCGCCCGGCACGCGCCGGCATGCCCGCGAGGCTCGCGGCGCCCGATCCGCGGGCGAGTCCGAGCAGCACGGTCTCGGCCTGGTCGTCGAGCGTGTGCCCGAGCAGCACGCACGCGGCATCCATCGATGCGGCGGCCTCGTCGAGTGCGACGTAGCGGGCATGGCGAGCGGAGGCCTCGGGCCCGCCCTCCCCCGTGACCTCGACGCGCCGCACGAGCACCGGGTCGAGACCGAGTGCGCGCGCCTGCGCCGCGGCGCGCTCGGCGATCTCGGCCGAACCCGGCTGGAGCCCGTGGTCGACGACGACGGCGCCCGCCCGGAGGCCGGCACGCGGCGCCTCGAACGCGGCGGCCGCGGCGAGCGCGAGCGAATCGGGTCCGCCCGACAGCGCCACGAGCACGAGGCCCTCGCGCGGAAGCACGGCGCGAACCGCCCGTCGGACGTCGGCGATCGGCGGGGTCAGGCGCGGACGGCGGGGAGCCGCGGCATCCGTCGACTCGCCCGGTTCGGTGGCAGGAGGCATCAAGTAACCTTATTCCGCCGATGGCGACCGGCCCCGGGCCGGCCACGGCGCACGCTTCCAGACCGTGCTTCCACAACCAAGGAGAACCCACATGGGCGAGTACGCCGCCGTCATCGAGATCCCCAAGGGGAGCCGCAACAAGTTCGAGGTCGACCACGAGACCGGCCGGGTGTTCCTCGACCGCGTGCTCTACACGACCTTCGTGTACCCCACCGACTACGGCTACTTCGAGAACACGCTCGGCCTCGACGGCGACCCCGTCGACGTGCTCGTGCTGCTCGACTACCCGCTGTTCCCCGGCGTGGGCGTCAAGGTGCGCCCCGTCGGCGTCTTCAACATGACCGACGACGGCGGCAGCGACGCCAAGGTCATCGCGGTGCCCGCGGGCGACCCGCGCTGGAACCACATCCAGGACGTCGACTCGATCCCGGAGTTCACGCGCAAGGAGATCGAGCACTTCTTCGAGCACTACAAGGACCTCGAGCCCGGCAAGTGGGTCAAGACCGAGGGCTGGGGCGACGCCGCAGAGGCCGAGGCGATCATCCAGGCCGGCATCGAGGCGTTCCCCGGTCACTGATCAGGGCATGAACGAGCGGATGCCGCGGCATCCGTCATGCGAAGGGCGGGCCTCACGGCTCGCCCTTCCGTGTCCCCGCCGACGGTCTCCGATCAGCCGGCAGGGCGGGCGGCCGCGGCGGGCGAGCCCCAGATGAAGTACTCGCGCACGGGCACGCCCTCGCGGGGCGCCTCGAGGATGCGACCGCCGCCGAGGTAGATGGCCACGTGGTAGTAGTCGCCGCCTCCGCCCCAGAACAGCAGGTCGCCGCGCTGGATCTGCGAGAGCGGCACGGCCCGACCGCGGGCGGCGAGCGTGAAGTACTGGTTCGTCGCCGAATGGGTGCCGATGCCGATGCCCGCGGCGCCGTACGCCGCGCGGGTGAGGCCCGAGCAGTCCCACACGTCGGGTCCGGCGCCGCCGAGCACGTAACGCTCGCCCAACTGCTGGCTCGCGAACCAGATCGCGGTCTCGACGGCGCTCGCATTCGGCGGGCCCGGCGCCGGGTCGACCGAGCCGCCGCCGCCCGTGTCGCCGCCGCCGGAGCCTCCCCCGCCACCGCCGCCGCCGTTCGCAGCCTCCTCGGCCGCCGCGGCGGCAGCCGCAGCAGCAGCCGCCTCGGCCGCGGCCCGCGCCGCAGCTGCGGCCTCAGCCGCCTCGCGCGCCTGGCCCTCGGCCCGCTCGCGTTCGAGCTCGGCGGTCGTGCCCTGCAGGCTCGCGAGCTGCGCGTACAGCTCCTGCGATCGCTGCTGCTGCTCGGCGACGGCCGCGTTCGCGGCATCCGCGGCGGCCGCGGCCTCGTCGGCCCGGGACTCGGCGAGGGCCGCGAGGCGCTCGCGTTCGGCCGCGGCATCCGCTGCCTGTGCGCGGAGCGCATCGGCGGTGTTGCGGTCGGCGGTCGCCTGCTCGTAGAGGTCGTTGGCCTGCTCGCCGATCTTCGAGGCCATGCCCAGCTGCCGCAGGAGCGTGCTCGCGTCGTCGCCGGACAGCACCAGCTCAGCCGACAGGTCGCTGCCCGCGGACTTCGCGAGGTGCGCGGCGAGCAGGCCCGCGCGCATCTTCGAGATCTCGGCGACGGCGTCGGCCTCGTCGGCCTGCGTGGCGAGCTTCTGCTCGCGGTCGGCGGCCCGATCGCGTTCGCCGACGGCGACCCGCCATGCCTCGTCGGCGCGCATCGACGCCTGGGCCGCGGCATCCGCTGCCGTCTGCAGCCCGGCGAGCAGTTCGCCGACCCGGTCGATCTCGGCCTGCTTGGTGTGCTCGTTCGCCTTCGCCTGCTCGATGTCGCTCCACGACGGATAGTCGGGGTCGGCCATCGCCGGGCCTCCGGCCGCCGCGACGGACGCCGCGACCGCGCCGATCGCGACGGTGGAGAACACCGTCGCCGGCTTCACCCGCGACACGGGGCGGGTCCGGTTCTCAACCAAGGCCGATGCCTCGATCGGCCATGAACGGAACGGGATTGATGCGGGAGCCGTTGACGTAGACCTCGAAGTGCAGGTGGCAGCCGGTCGACGCGCCGGTGGTGCCGCTGGCCGCGATGTTCTGCCCCGCCTCGACCCATTGGCCGGCGCCCACGAAGGTGCCGCCGGGGCGGATGTGCGCGTAGCCGGTCCACACGCCGCCGCCGTGGTCGATCTGGATGTAGTTGCCGTACGTGCCCGACCAGCCCGCGAAGCGGACGACGCCGCTGTTCGCCGCGAAGATCGGTGCGTCGCATCCGGTGCCGAGGTCCGTCGCGTAGTGGAAGCTGTTCGAGCAGCCGCCCGACGTGCAGATCGACGAACGCGGCCCGTAGCTGCCCGTGATGGAGCCCCACGCCGGCAGCGCCCAGCCGGAGCTCGCGACCGCACCGGGCGAGCCGCTCGACAGGGCCTCCTGCCGACGTCGCTCCTCCTCCTCGCGGCGCTTGCGCTCCTCCTCCTTGCGGATGCGCTCGCCCTCCTCGTAGGCGGCCGACGTCTTCGCCTCGGTGTCCTGCAGGAACTTCAGCTGCTGCTCGAGCTCGACCTTCTTCGCCTCGGACTCTGCGAGCGCAGCCTCGGCCGCCGCCTGCGCCTCCTGCGCCGCGACCAGGGCCGCCTCCGCCGCGAGGCGGAGCTTCTCGCGCTCGGCCCTCGCCACGTCGGCCTGGCCGGCGAGCGCGGTCGCCGTGTTCGCCGCCTCGTTCGCGCCGTCGTAGATGGCCGAGGTGCGCTCGACCATCTTCTCCATGCTGCCGAGCTTGCCGAGCAGGGTCTCGGTCGCGACCGAGTCGCCGGCATCGAGGAACAGGCTGACCCCGACATCCGTCGTGCCCGCCCGGTAGAGCTGTGCGGCGACCTGCCCCGCATTCGCCTCGGCCTTCGCCGCCTCCTGCGCCGCGGCATCCGCCTGCGCCTGGATCTGGTCGGCCCGAAGCACCGCGTTGTCGTAGGCCTGCTGCGCGACGATGAGCTCGTCCGTGCGCCGCTCGGCCTCGGCGCGCGTCGTGGCCACGTTGTCCTCGAGCTGGGCGATGAGCCCCGTGATCTCGGAGACGGCCGCAGCGCCGGCCTGGGTGTTCGCCTTCGCCGCCTGGAGTTCGTCCCAGGTGGGGTAGTCGGCCGCCCAGGCGGCCTGCGGCGTCGAGATCGGCTGCACCGCTCCCACGAGCGCTGCGGCGGCGACCGCGAGGCCCGCGACGAAGCGGCGGGTGCGGGCGGTCGACGTGCGTGAGGCGGTACGTGTCATCAGGTGTCGTGCAGGCGCGCAGCGCCTGTCGCTCCTCGCTCTCGGTGCAGGGTGGCAGCCTCACCCTAGGCACGCCTCACGCGCGATTCGGGCATTTCGCAGCGCGTGTGGCGGATGCCTCGACCACCGGCACTGACGGGGCGCCGCGGCATCCGCCGACCTCGTTTTGCCATTCTGCGAATCGACCCGTATGCTTGCTTCTCGGCGGTCATGCCCCAGGCAAGACCTCCGGCCCCATCGTTTAGTGGCCTAGGACACCGCCCTTTCACGGCGGCAGCACGGGTTCGAATCCCGTTGGGGTCACTCGCGAAGGTCACGTTCTGAAGGTCAAAAGCACTCAGAACATCACGTACAATTGAATAGCTTCACGTGCGAAAGCACATCGAGGCCCTGTAGCGCAGTTGGTTAGCGTGCCGCCCTGTCACGGCGGAGGTCGCGGGTTCAAGTCCCGTCAGGGTCGCTCAGGCGACAAGCCCTTTCCCTTACGAGAGAAGGGGCTTTTCTCCTTACTCGAGGTGATACGTCCTCTCGAGGCTCTGTAGCTCAGTTGGTAGAGCGCACGACTGAAAATCGTGAGGTCACGGGATCGACGCCCGTCGGAGCCACCACCAGCCCCGCCCGACTCAGGTCGCGCGGGGCTTTTTCGTTCCCCTCGGCTCCCCTCGACGTCGTTCTCCTCGACGTCGTTCTCCTCGACGTCGTTCTCCTCGACGCTGTCGTTCTCCTCGACGCCGGCCGCGTTACGCCGCGTTGCCGATCTGACGCCTTCATGACGGCCGGCCTTCTCCGAGCGAATGCGGTCTGCGAGTCTGCCTCGCATCACACACCTCGCGCCGCGCTGCGGCGTGACAGGAGAGGAGAACAGACCATGGGCGAGAACCTCATCCTCGCGGTCGCACTCGACGGCGCGGGCTGGCATCCGGCTGCATGGCGCGATGCGGATATTTCACGATCGGCCGTGTTCCAGTCGTCGTACTGGGTCGACCAGGTGCTCCTGGCCGAAGAGGCCGGCATCGACTTCGTCACGTTCGAGGACGCCCTGAGCGTCGCCGCGCCGGAGCGCGCGGGCCGTCTGCACGGCCGGCTCGACGCGGTTCAGATCGCGAACTTCGTCGCGCGACGCACGTCCCGCATCGGACTCGTGCCGACGACGAGCGTGCTCGAGACCGAGCCGTTCCACGCGTCGACCCAGCTCGCCACGCTCGATTTCACCAGCGAGGGCCGTGCGGGCTGGAAGGTCCAGGCGACCAGGCCGGGCGAGAGCGCCAACTTCGGCCGCCGCGACTCGCTCGCGTTCGACTCCGAATTCCTGTCGACTCCCGCGGGTCGAGCGGAGGTCGCGCGACTCTTCGACGAGGCGACCGAGTTCGTCACGGTGGTCCGGCAGCTCTGGGACAGCTGGGAGGACGACGCGGTGATCCGGGATGTCACGACCGGGCGGTTCCTCGACCGCGACAAGCTGCACCACGTGCGCTTCGAGGGAGACGCGTTCCATATCGCCGGCCCGTCGATCACCCCGAGGTCGCCGCAGGGGCAGCCGGTGGTCACGGCACTCGCGCACTCGGAGATCCCGTACCGGCTCGCCGCCCGCACGGCCGACGTCGTGTTCGTCACGCCGAACGACGACGCCGACGCCGCGCGCATCGTCGGATCCGTTCGCGCGATCGAGGAGGCGGACCGCTTCGAGCCGACGCCGCTGCGCATCATCGCCGACCTCGTCGTGGCACTCGGCCCCTCCGCACGCACCGCTCGCGATCGGCTCGACGCATGGGATGCCGCTGACGGCGAGGTGTACCAGAGCGACGCGGCCATCGTCGCGGGCACGGCGCACGAGCTCGCGGACCGCATCCAGTCGCTCCAGGCGGCCGGCATCGAGGGTGTGCGCCTGCGCCCGGCATCCGTTCATCTCGACCTGCCCGCGATCGCGGAGCAGCTCGTGCCGGAACTGCACCGACGCCGCGCCCTCGGCACCGCCCCCGCAGCCGGAACCCTCCGCGGTCGACTCGGACTCGACCGCCCCGCCAACCGCTACGCCGCCTGAAAGCAGGAAGACCGATGTCACACCCCACCAAGCGCCGCCTTCACCTGGCCGCCGGCGTGCCCGGCGTCAACCACTGGACCGTCTGGGGCGCTCCCGGCGCCGGGAGCCAGATCGACTTCTCGACCTTCGAGCACGTCGCCCGCACCGCCGAACGCGGCTTCTTCGACTATTTCTTCCTCGCCGAGGGGCTCCGGGTGCGCGAGCACAAGGGTCGCCTGCACGAGCTCGACGTCGCAGGTCGGCCCGACAACTTCTCCGTGCTCGCCGCGGTCGCGGCCGTGACCCGGCACATCGGGCTCGTCGGAACGGCCAGCGCGACCTTCAACGAGCCGTACGACCTCGCCAGGCGGATCGCGTCGCTCGACCACCTCTCCGGGGGGAGGGCCGGCTGGAACATCGTCACCTCGTCGGACGCGTTCACCGGTGAGAACTTCCGCCGCGGGGGGTTCCTCCCCTATGAGGATCGGTACCGGCGCGCCGCCGAGTTCGTCGAACTCTCGCGCACGCTCTGGGACAGCTGGAGCGACGACGGCCCAGCGCAGTACCGCTACGCCGGCGAGTTCTTCGACACGGAGGGATGGTTCCCCGTGGCACCCGGCCCGCAGGGCGACCCCGTGCTCGTGCAGGCCGGCGACTCCGGCGACGGACGCGACTTCGCCGTCGAGACGGCGGACGTCGTCTTCAGCCGTCATGGCGAGCCCGAAGCCGGACGCGCGTTCCGCACCGACATCCGCGCGCGGGCGGTCGCTGCCGGCCGCGACCCCGACAGCATCCTGGTGCTCCCCGGCGTCAGCGTCGTGCTCGGCGACACCGAGGCGGAGGCGCAGGAGCGGGCTCGCGACATCCAGTTCCAGCAGGTCACCCCGCAGACGGCCATCCACCTGCTCGAGCAGGTCTGGGGCGCCGACCTGTCCGCGCACGACCCCGAGGGTCCGGTTCCCGTTCCGCCGACGAGCACCCGCGAGGAGTTCACGCAGGGGCAGGCCCGCCGCGTCGACGACCCCTCCGCCGCAGCACGTGCATGGCACGCCGAAGCCGTGGAGCACGACTGGAGCATCCGCGAACTGGTCGTGGCTAAGACGACGCGTCACGAGTTCATCGGCACGCCGTCGCAGATCGCCGAGCAACTCGACGACGCCGTGCAGACCGGCGCCGCCGACGGATACATCCTGTCGGGCTCCGTCGTGCCGCACGGGATCGACGAGTTCGTCGACCGGGTCGTGCCGCTGCTGCAGGAACGCGGCGTGCTGCGTACGTCGTACGAGCACCCCACGCTGCGCGAGAACCTCGGCCTCGGCGACCGCCCACGGGCGAACGAACGCCGAGTGGAGCTCGAGGGGGTCGCGTCGTGACCCGCGCACCCCTCGGCATCCTGGACCTCGTGCCCGTCCCGAGCGGAGCGACGCCATCCGAAGCGCTCTCTGCGACGCTGCGGATCGTTCGCAGCGCGGAGGCCGCCGGATACGGGCGCTACTGGTTCGCCGAGCACCACTTCAACCCCGGGGTGATCGGCTCCTCCCCCGCCGTGCTCATCGCCCTCGCGGGAGCGGCGACCGAACGCATCCGGCTCGGATCGGCCGCAGTGCAGCTGAGTCCGCGGCATACCGAGGCCGTGGTGGCCGAGGAGTTCGCGCTGCTCGCCACCGCGTTCCCCGGACGCATCGATCTGGGCATCGGCCGGTCGGCGCTCGGCGGCGGCGGCCCCATCGGTCCCGCCGATGCACCCGAGACCGTGACGCCCGACGGGCTGCTCATTCCCGAGCCGTTCCACTTCGAGCGGACGTTCGACGCACCCAAGTTCCGCACCCTGGCCGCCCTGCTCGTGCGAGGCGAGGGCGGCTCGGAGTTCGCCGACCAGGTCGAGACGATCCTCGCCCTGCTGAGCGACGGCATCGGCGATGGCGACGGGCGCGTCGATCTGGGCACCGCACCGGGCATCTCCGGCCCTGAGCTGCGCCTCTTCGGCAGCGGCACGGTGACGGCGAGGCTCGCCGGACGACTCGGGCTGCCGTTCGCCGCGAACTACCACAGCGCCCCGTCGGGCGTGCTCGTCTCGATCGAGGAGTACCGGAGCAGCTTCGTGCCCTCCGACCGCCTCGACCGGCCGCACGTGATCGTGTCGGCGGACGTCGTCGCGGCGACGACCTCCGAGCGGGCCCGCGACCTCGCCTCCGGCTATCCCGCGTGGGTGCGGAGCATCCGCAACGGGCTCGGCGCCATCCCCTACCCGACGGCCGAGCAGGCGGCTGCACTGGCGTGGACCGACGACGACCGGCGGCTCGTCGACGACCGCGTGCGAACCCAGTTCGTGGGCACGCCGGCCGAGGTCGCCGCCCGGCTGGACACGCTGCAACGGGCCACCGGCGCCGACGAGCTGGTGCTCACGACGATCACCCATGACCCGGACGACCGCATCGCGAGCTTCGAGTCGATCGCGCAGGAGTGGGGCAGCTGAGCGTCGACGACCTGGAACCTCGACGACCGGTTCGGAGCGTCGCGAGGTCCGGCCTGGCCGACGCGTGACGCGGAGCGGGGGTCCTCGGCGCTCCGGCGACGAGGACCCCCGCTCGTTCAGGCGACGGCCGGCTCGAGCGCGGTGTCGTTGCGGACATCCACCGCGTCGGCGAGTCCGCGCTCGATCGCCCGGCGCGAGCCGAGCCACATGACGATGCCGACCACGAGCACGATGCCCTCGGAGATCGTCAGCGACCAGATGATGCCGGCCAGCCCGAACCAGAGGTTGCCGAGGATCACGATGGGGACGAAGAGCACGCCCTGCGCCAGGCCCATGACGATCGCCGCACTCGCCCGCCCGGTCGCCTGGAAGAACGATGTGATGAGGCCGGCGAAGCCGTTCGCGATCATCGCCACGAGCTGCGCCGTGAGGATCGTGGCGCCGATCGCGAGCACCGAGCGGTCGGCGACGAACACCGAGAACACCTGCTCGCTGAACACGATCAACGTCGTCGCCGAGACGAGCACGATGGCGCCGACGGTGATCGCCGAGACCCGCAGCGCCGACCTGAGGCGAGCGCGGTCGCCCTTGCCGTACGCGTAGGCGAGCAGCGGCAGCACGCCGAGCGTGACCCCCATCACGAGGAACTCGGGCACCTGCGCGATGCGCACGGCGACGCCCATGGCCGCGAGTGCGGTGTCGCCGTAGGCGACTGCGAGGTTGTTCAGTACGAGCGCGGTCACGATGAGGAAGCCCGACTGCAGCAGTTCGCCGACGCCCACGCCGAAGACCGGCTTCAGCACGGCCGGCGAGAGCGTGAACCACCGCGGAGCGAGGCTCAGGTGCTCGCTGCGGCGGTGCAGCCAGATGGCGAAGTAGGCGACGACGCCGAGGTTCGACAGCCCCATCGCGAGGGCGGCGCCCGCGACGCCCCACGGCAGCACGAGGATGAACAGGATGTCGAACACGACGTTCGCGATCGTCGAGGCGATGAGCGCGATCATGACCTGACGTGCGGCCCCCTCGGCCCGCACGAGCTGCTCGAGGCAGAACGCGGCGGCGAGCACGGGAACGAACGCGAGCATGACGCCGACGAACGAGCTGGTCGCGGGCACCGCGGCGGCATCCGCACCGAGCAGTGAGACGAGCGGATGCAGCAGGAGCAGCCCGATGCCGCCGAGCACGGCGCCCGTGATCACCGAGCCCCAGAGCGCGAACGAGGAGACGTGCTTGATCTCGTCGGCCTTGGCCGGGTCGTGCTCCGAGGCGCCGAGCAGTCGGGAGATGAGCGCGCCGCCGCCGACGCCGAACACGCCGCCGACGCCCATGACGAGACCCAGCAGCGGCGCGGCGAACGTGATCGCCGCGAGCAGGGTCGCGTCGTGCAGCGAGCCGATGAAGCCCGCATTGATGACGTTGTAGATCGCGCCGACGATCATCGCGGCGGCCATGGGCACGCAGAGGTGCACGAGGGCGCGCACGATCGGGGCGGATGCGAGGTACCAGCGGTCGGTGCCGGCGACGCCGGCCTCCGTCGCGTCGGTGGTGGGAGCCGGTTCGACCGGCGTTTCGAGGTTCGTGGTGCTCATGACTGCTCCCTTCCGGGCAGGTTCGAGCGCGCGCCGACGAGCGCCGGCACGGCGAGGGGGAATGGTGGGTGCGTGGCCGAGTCGGGCTCGGCGGCGTCCCGGTCTACGACCGGGTGGGCTGCGGGAGTTCCGCGGTGATCTTCTGGAGGAGTGCGAGCAGTTCTGCCCGCTCGGTGGGGTTCAACGGGGCGAGGATCGTCTCGTCGGCGGCCGCCATGGCGGATTCGAAGCCCGAGATGAGCTCGGCCCCGGCATCCGTCGCGTACACGCGCTTGCTGCGTTCGTTGCCGGCATCGGTGCGACGCTCGACGAGGCCCCGGCGCTCGAGTCCCTGCAGGAGGCTCGTGACACTCGCCGCACTCGTTCGGGTGATCTGTGCGATGTCCCGCTGGATGGCGCCGGGGTTCTGCACCAGGTACCCGAGGACGAAGCTCTGCGCGTGGCTGAGCTCGCGTTCGCGGGTCCAGTCTTCGCCCGCCTTCATCTGCGCCCACCCGATCCAACGGACGAGTTCGAGCGCACTGACGAGCCGAGGTCCCTGAGCATCCATACTCAGAAGACTAATTGTTAGATATCTAACTGTCAAGTCTCGAACTCCGAATGCGAGCCATATGATCGCTTGTCGCCCCGGCGCACGTCCGCGAGAATTCGACGATGACCAACGTCACGATCGGCCGCTCGACCGAGCCCGCCCGCGCCACGCGAGGCCGGGGTCAGCGATCACGGAGGTCGATCGCCGAAAAGGTGCACGCCGTCGGGCAGAACCGCATCGGCGCGCTGCTCCTGCTGCTCGCCACCGTCGCGGCCATCGTCTGGGCCAACGTGTCGTTCCCTTCGTACGAGAGCTTCTGGGAGACGCACCTCTCGGTCGGCGTCGGTGACCTGACCCTCGACTTCACCCTGCACGCGCTCGTGAACGACGCGCTCATGGCGATCTTCTTCTTCACGGTCGGGCTCGAGGTGCGCCGGGAGTTCGCGATCGGCGAGCTCACGAGCTGGTCGCGCGCCGTTGTTCCCGTCGTCGCCGCCATCGCCGGACTCGTCGTTCCCGCGGTGCTGTTCGTCCTCATCGCCCGGGGCTCGGGCGAGGAGCACGCGTGGGGTGTCGTGATCTCGACCGACACGGCGTTCCTCGTCGGCGCGCTCGCACTCATCGGGCCGCGCGTGCCCGGCCGCCTGCGCGTGTTCCTCCTCGCGCTCGCGGTGGTCGACGACATCGGCGCCCTCAGCATCATCGCGCTCGTGTACACCGAGGACTTCAACCCGATGCCGCTCATCATCGCGGCGATCGGCCTCGCCGGGGTCTACTTCACGCGCTATCTCCGCGGCGGGCGTGGCCCCGTCTATGCGACGCTGTCGATCATCGTCTGGATGGCGTTCCTCGCGTCGGGCGTGCACCCGACGCTCGCCGGCGTCGCGATCGCCCTGCTCGTACCCGTGTACCGCCCGAACCGTCGCGACGTCGAGCACGCGCTCGACCTGGCGCGCACGTTCCGGCAGTCGCCGAACACCGAGTACGCGCGTGCCGCCGCGAACAGCCTGCGCGAGTCGATCTCGATCAACGAACGACTCCAGTCCGCGTATGCGCCGTACGTCGCGTACGTGATCCTGCCGCTCTTCGCGCTCGCCAACGCGGGCGTGCAGCTCTCCCCCGCGATCCTGACGGACGCCCTCGGCTCCTCGATCACGTGGGGCATCGTCGTCGGCCTCGTGCTCGGCAAGCTCATCGGCGTGTTCGGGTCGACGGCGCTGCTCCGAGTGTTCAAGCTCGGCGAGTTCGGCCCGGGCCTCACCCTCGATCGCATCCTCGGCGGCGCAGCACTCTGCGGCATCGGCTTCACGATCTCGCTCTTCATCGTCGACCTCGCGATCACCGACGAGGCCGCGCAGAACGAGGCCAGGGTCGGCGTGCTCGCGGCATCCGTCATCGCCTTCGTGCTGGCGACCGTCATCTTCAGGATCTCGGATGCCTCGCGGCCCGACGAGGACAGCGGTCAGACGCTCGCCCGCCCCATCGACCCCGCGCGCGACCACGTCTTCGGTTCGGCCGACGCGCCCTACACGATCGTCGAGTACGGCGACTTCCAGTGCCCGTTCTGCCTCAAGGCGTCGGGATCGATCCAGGAGGTCAAGGAGGAGCTCGGCGACCGACTCCGGTACGTGTGGCGGCATGCTCCGCTCGAGCAGGTGCACCCCAACGCCCTGGCGGGTGCCGAGGCGGCCGAGGCGGCCTCGCTGCAGGGCAAGTTCTTCGAGTTCGAGCGCGGGCTCTTCGCCGACCAGGACAATCAGCGGCCCACGGACATCATCCGGCTGGCCGGCGAGCTCGGACTCGATGTCGAGAAGTTCGAGCGCGACCTCACCTCGTCGAAGGTCACAGGCCGCGTGCGCGACGACATGCTCGACGCCGAGGCCATGGGCATCAGCTCGGTGCCGACGCTCTTCATCAACGGGCGCCGGCACACCGGGCCGTACGACGCCCAGTCGTTGATCCGCGCGCTCGCCGCCACGGATCAGGTCGAGGCGCCCGCACCGTAGCGGTCCACGCGACGCGGGATCGCACGGGCCCGCTGCACGCCCCGATGCTCGCTGGATGGCGAACGCCGCCGCGTCCGAAACCTCCGACGTGCACTCGAAGATCGTTAGGATCATCGGACGGCGGCCGCCGTCTCCGACCCACCCGGAATGGATCGATGCCCGACCTCGAACTCGACCGCGCGATGCTCGAACAGCTCGCGCGTCGCATCCGAGACGCAGCCGACTCGTCATCGCTCCCGGCGCACCGACGTCCGCCCCGAACGAACGGCCCGTTCTATGACCCGACCACCTCATTCGCGGAACTCCCGGCTCGCCAGGGCCGGGTGCGCCACGGCTGCGACGATGCTCGTCGTCGCGCTCTGCGGCTGCACGGCAGGAGAAGGATCGACGACGGACCCGCTGACCGCACGCGATGAGCTCTCGGCGCTCTTCGACGAGACCCAGGACCTCATCGACGGCGACTGGACGAACGAGGATCAGGTCGTGCCGCTGAGCTGCACCACGCGCGAGGGCGTCGACGGGGTCCAGTTCGAGCTGCACCGCACCGGGCCGGGTACCGACGACGCCGACGCCGCCGCCCGAGTCGCCGACCTCTGGAAGGCGAACGGCTACGAGATCCTGCGCACCGGCGATGCCGGCGCCTTCGGCTTCGAGGTCGCCGCCGAGAACCCGCGCCGGTCGAGCATCGTCTTCACGACGACCGACGACGCGAGCATCCTCACCGGCGGCTCGGGCTGCGAACCCGGCGACGCCACGGACCCGAGGTACTCGCCGTGGCTCACCGACTCACCATCCGAGCCGACCGACTGAGGGGGTCACTTCTCGGTGCTCGCGGGAATGCCCGCCGCCGCGAACGTGCCCTCCGGCAGTCCGTAGGCGTCCTTCGCGACGCGGCCGCGGATGAAGAAGAGCAGCACGAGGCCGGTGAAGATCACCACGATGTTGCCGACCCCGCCGAACGCCGCGAGCGCGCCGCCGGTCGAGTACTCGGTCGAGAGGAAGATCGTCGGGTCGGTCGAGGCGTGCAGCAGGATCGGTGCGATCAGCGTGCCCGTGACCCGCAGCGCCAGGTACATGCAGATGCCGAAGAAGAACGTGTAGCCCACCTGGAAGAGGGTGGCCGGCAACCCCTGCGTCGTCGTGAAGACGTTGCCGAGGTGCATCGCCGCGAAGAGGCCGGCCGAGGCCAGCGCCACGAGGATCTCGCGGTGGCCTGCACGACGCATGAGGTTCACGACGTACCCCCGCGTCACGACCTCCTCGGCGAAGCCGATGAACAGCCCGGCCAGCAGCCAGGAGCCGACGACGTCGATGCCGGCCTCGGCGTAGTCGATCGTGAACAGGTGGATCACGTTGAACACCAGGACCACGGCGACGGGGATCCACATCCACCACGATCCGCGGATCGGCTGGCGGCCGAAGAGCTCCTTCAGCCATCCGATCGAGATGGCGAAGACCACGAGCACGACGCAGGCGAGGACGATCGGCAGCGCGGTCGTGAGCAGGATGTACGAGGCGGTGCCCTCCTCACCGAAGAAGTCGCTGAACAGCGGCGCGACGATGAAGTTGCCGAGCGCGAGGTAGACGCCGTAGTAGACGGCGACGAAGAGCAGCGCCTTCCACCAGCCGCCACGATCCCAGAACCGCTTCCATCCCGACTTCGCCACGACTTAGCCCATGTTTCCAACCCCTCATCTGTGTTCTCGAACTGCACGGCCGCGACGATGCCGCCTCGATCCGAGCGTAGCCGTCGCCGTGCGCTGGGGGCGAACGCCCGTGAGGCGGCCGCGACCCGCGTGTAGCTTCGAGAGGACCGGCGCCAGACGGCATCCGGTGAGATCCGGCATCCCGAACCCGGGGCCGCCAGCGAGGGAGCACCCGTGAGCGACGACCATCTTCCGCGTCGATTCCAGATCGACCTGCCGGCCGACCGCGCGCAGGGCGTGTTCGCCGACTTCGCGCGCGTCTGGCACACGCCGAACGTGTTCGTGATCGACTACGTCGCGCTCACGCAGCCGCCGTCGACCGTCGAGGACGCCGACGGCACGCGCGCGGTCGCCGTGCCGGGGCAGGTCGTGAGCCGCATCCGGATCCCACCCGAGCAGGTGTTCGAGCTCGCGAAGGCGCTCACGCAGCAGCTCGAGGCGTGGGAGCAGGAGACCGGGCGCAAGCCGCCGGAGCGGCCGCTCTTCGGCGGCACGCACCCCGCGGAGTAGCCGGCGCAGCCCACTTGTGCACCGGTCGGCAGGGTGGTGGACTGGCGCCTGTCGCCGCCGCACCTCGGCCGCGGCATCCGTCACGAGAACCAGGGGGCCTCATGCCGTTCGTATCCGTCGGAACCGAGAACTCGGCACCGATCGAGCTGTACTACGAAGACCACGGAGCCGGCTCGCCGGTCGTGCTGATCCACGGGTATCCGCTCGACGGCGCATCGTGGGAGAAGCAGGCGCGCGCGCTGCTCGACGCGGGCCACCGCGTGATCACGTACGACCGCCGCGGATTCGGGGCGTCGAGCAAGCCGACCACCGGGTACGACTACGACACGTTCGCCGGCGACCTGAACACCCTGCTCGAGACCCTCGACCTGCACGACGTGACACTCGTCGGGTTCTCGATGGGCACGGGCGAGGTCGGCCGTTACCTCGGCACGTACGGCAGCGGACGCGTCGCGAAGGCGGCGTTCCTCGGCAGCCTCGAACCGTACCTGCGCAAGACCGACGAGAACCCGGCCGGTGCCGCGCCCGACTTCGACGACCTGAAGGCCGCCGCGACCGGCGACCGGTTCGCCTGGTTCACCGGCTTCTTCGAGAACTTCTACAACCTCGACGAGAACCTCGGCTCGCGCATCTCCGAAGACGCGGTGCGCGGCAGCTGGCAGGTCGCCGCAGGAGCGTCGTGGTACGCGGCATCCGCCTGCGTGGACACCTGGCTGACCGACTTCCGCGGCGACATCGAGCGCATCGACGTGCCCGCGCTGATCCTGCACGGCACGGCCGACCGCATCCTGCCGATCGACGCGACGGCTCGCGAGTTCGCCAAGCGGCTGCCGGGCGCGACGGTCGTCGAGATCGAGGGCGCGCCGCACGGCCTGCTCTGGACCCACGCCGACGAGGTCAACGCGGCGCTGCTGGAGTTCCTCGGCGACGCGTGACGATCGCGCGGGACGGCGGCCGCGGATAGGCGAGGAGACCGGGTTCGTCAAGGGGTTGGGCGCGGTGCGCCGGCTTGCGAACATCGAAGCATGAGCGACAACCAGAACGACGACCGCCCAACCCCGACCGCCGACACGCAGGATGCGCCCGTGCAGGAGGGCAGCCTCACCGACGCCGGAGACGGCGAGCGCCTCGAGGGCGTGGTCGAGCAGGTGCGCGCCGACGCGTTGCTCGGCCACGTCGACGACCTGCCGCAGATGGTGCGCGACCGCCTCGAGCAGGCGGCACTGCCCGCCTCGCAGAACGACGTCGACGCCGTGCTCTCGGCGGTGCAGTCCACGCCGTAGCCGCGCGCCCCGTACCGCCGATGCCGGAGGTCGTCGACCGATCGGCGTCGGCGGCGCGCGGCCGTCGCGCTCGACTCCTACACTCGCATCAGGACCGGCAGTGAGGAGTCGACGGTGGCGGAGGACATCGGCGTCGTCGGCGGCGGCATCGTCGGCATCGCCCTCGCCCGCGCCCTGTCCGACCGCGGCCACCGCGTCACCGTGCTCGAGAAGGAGGCCGGGCTCGCGGCGCACCAGACCGGGCACAACTCGGGTGTCGTGCATGCCGGCCTCTACTACACCCCCGGGTCCCTCAAGGCCGAGCTCTGCGCGGCCGGCCGGGTGCTCATCCGCGACTTCTGCGCCGAGAAGGGGCTGCCGTACCGCGAGGTCGGCAAGCTCGTCGTCGCCGTCGACGAGTCCGAGCTCGACGCCCTCGCCGACATCGAGCGACGCTCGATCGAGAACGGGGTCCCCGATCTCGCGCGCATCGACGATGTCGAGCGCCTTCGCGAGATCGAACCGCACGCCGCGGGCATCGCCGCCGTGCATTCCCCGCACACCGCCGTGGTCGACTACGCGGGCATCACCGAGGCCATGGCCCAGGACGTCCGCGCCGCAGGCGGGGACATCCGCCTCGGGCACGAGGTCACCGGCATCAGGCTCGAACGCGGTCGCGTGCGGGTGACGACCCCCGTCTCCGACGACGTGTTCGATCGGCTCATCGTGTGCGCCGGCCTGCAGTCCGACGTGGTCGCGAAGCTCGTGGGCGCCGACCCGTCGCCGAGGATCCTGCCGTTCCGCGGCGAGTACTGGGAGCTCGCGCCCGAGCGCACCGACCTCGTGCGGGGCATGATCTACCCCGTGCCCGACCCACGGTTCCCGTTCCTCGGGGTGCACTTCACGCGCAGCGTCCGCGACACCGTGCACGTCGGGCCGAACGCGGTCCCGGCGCTGGCACGCGAGGGCTACGGCTGGCTCAGGTTCTCGCCCAAGGACACGTGGCAGTCGCTCACCTGGCCTGGCGCGGGCTCGCTGGCGAAGCAGCACTGGCGCATGGGCGTCGGCGAGATCGGCGGATCGCTCGTCAAGCCGCTCTACTTCGGCAAGGCACGCCGGTTCATCCCCGAGCTGAGGATGTCCGACCTCGCGCGGAGGAGCCCGGCCGGGGTGCGGGCGCAGGCCTGGGGCCGCGGCGGCGAACTGCTCGACGACTTCGCGGTCGACCAGGTCGGGCCCGTCACGCTCGTGCGCAACGCGCCCTCGCCCGCGGCGACGAGCTCGATGGCCATCGCCGAGTACCTCCTCGAACATCACCTCGCCGAGTCCACCGGTTGAGGTGGCGCCGTGCGGCGGGCGGATGCCTCAGCGCGCCGCAGCCCAGTCGAGCAGCTGCTCCGCCGGCCAGGTGTTCACGATCCGCTCGGCCGGCACGCCGTTGGCCTCGGCACGGGCGGCTCCGAGCTCGAGGAACGCGAAGTGGCCTGGAGCGTGCGCGTCGCTGTCGATCGAGAAGCGGCATCCGGCCTCGAGTGCCAGCTGGATGAGGTCGTCGGGCGGGTCCCGGCGTTCCGGCCGTGAGTTGATCTCGACGGCGACGTCGTGCTCCGCGCACGCGTCGAACACGGCCTTCGCATCGAACGTGGACTGCGGGCGCGTGCCGCGCGACCCCTCGACGAGTCGGCCGGTGCAGTGGCCGAGCACGTTCGTGCGCGGGTTGCGCACCGCGCGCAGCATCCGCTCGGTCAGCTCCTTCGACTCGGTGCGGAGCTTCGAGTGGATGCTCGCGACGACCACGTCGAGGCGTTCGAGCGTCTCGGGCGTCTGGTCGAGCCTGCCGTCGACCAGGATGTCGACCTCGATGCCCGACAGCAGGCGGATGCCGGCGTCGGCGTTGAGCCTGGTGAGCACGTCGAGCTGGTCGAGCAGGCGCTCGACGCTGAGCCCGTTCGCGATCGTGAGGTTCGGCGAGTGGTCGCTGACGACGAGGTACTCGAGGCCGACGAGCTCGGCCGCGCGCGCCATCGTCGAGATCGGCGTCGTGCCGTCGGACCAGTCGGTGTGGCTGTGCAGGTCGCCGCGGAGCTTCGCCCTGAGCCCCGTGGGCGCCGCACCGGCGGCGGGCCCGTTCTTCTCGCGCAACGCGACGAGGTAGCCGGGCACCTCGCCCCCGACGGCCTCGGCGATGACCGCGAACGTGGTGTCGCCGATGCCCGCGGTGCGCTTCAGGCGGCCGTCGCGCACGCGCTCGGCGAGCTCGGCCGCAGGGTAGTCGGCGATGATGCCGGCGGCCTTGCGGAACGCCTTCGACTTGAACGCCGAGGCTCGGTCGCGCTCGAGCAGGAACGCGATCTCCTCGAGGGCTGCGATCGGGTCCATCCGCCCATTCTTGCGCGGGCGGCTCGGTCGGGCTAGAGCTCGACGACCGTCATGCCCGAGCCGGCGGCGCCGGCGGTGCCCATCGCGGCGAGCGCGTCGGGCACCTCGTCGAGGCCGATGCGCCGGCCGACGAGCTCGATCGGGCGGAAGAACTCCTCGGCGACGGCGCCGAGCATCGACGGGTACTCGTGCGCGGCCATGCCGTGGCTGCCGAGGATCTCGAGCTCGCCGGCGATCACGGCGTCCATGGGCATCGCGGCGAGCGCACTGGTGCCGACCATGAGGCCGATCTGCACATGGCGGCCGCGCTTCTTCAGGCTCTGCACCGAGGCGAACGCCGTCTCGCTGCTGCCGAACGCGTCGACCGAGACGTCGACGCCGCCGCCGGATGCCGCGAGGATCCGTTCTGCGGCCCCCTCGCCGCCGCGCACGGGAACGGCGCCGAGCTTCTCGGCGGCCTCGAGTGCGGCATCCGACACGTCGACGCCGTAGACCGTGACGCCCGCGGCGACGGCGATCATGATGGCCGAGAGGCCGACCCCGCCGCATCCGTGCACCGCGATCTTCTCGCCGGGGGCGAGCCTGCTGCGCGAGACGATCGCGCGGTAGGCGGTCGCGAACCGGCAGCCGAGCGAGGCCGCCTCGACGAAGCCGAGCCCGTCGGGCAGGCGGATCAGGTTGAGCTCGGCCTCGTCGACGACGACGTACTCGGCGAACGAGCCCCACCTGGTGAAGCCGGGCTGGGATTGCGCGTCGCAGACCTGCTCGTTGCCCGAGCGGCATTCGGCGCAGCGACCGCACGCGCAGATGAAGGGCGCCGTGACGCGGTCGCCGACGGCCCAGCCGGAGGACGGATCGATCTCGGAGCCGAGCTCGGCGATCTCGCCGGCGAACTCGTGGCCCGGCACGTGCGGCAGCGCGATGGTCTCGTCGTGGCCCATCCAGCCGTGCCAGTCGCTGCGGCAGACGCCGGTGGCCCGCACCCGGATCACCGCGCCGCGCGGGGGGCAGTCGGGTTCGGGCACGTCGGTGAGCTCTGGTCGCTCGCCGAATCCGGTGAAGAGCACGGCACGCACGGGGTCCTCCGTTGGGTCGACGGATGTCGCGGCTCGAGGGGCGCGTCGGGTCGGCGGGGCGTTTGGGGGCACGCGTCCGCCACGCGGGATCACCGGCGACAGGATGCGAGCCTACCGGCCCGAGCGGCCCCGCGGCGTCGCTCCGCGGGCCCCGCGGCTGCTCCGCCGCTCGCGCCGCACGCACCGAGAGGACGGGCTCCGAGGGTGGGACCCGATCGCGACCGCCGGATCGCGTCCTCCCGGCGGATTCGGATGCGGCACTGCGGCGCCTGCGAGATTGTGGAACAATCTTCGCATGCCATTCGTCGTCGCCGTGCTCCTCGCGTCCGTGTGCTTCGGCACCACGGGCGCCGCGCAGGCGCTCGGGCCCGACGCCGACCCCCTCTCGATCGGCGCGGCGCGCATCCTCATCGGCGGCGGGGCGCTCGCCCTCGTCGCGTCCGTGACGGCCATCGTGCGGCGGCGACGTCGGCGAGCGGATGCCGCGGCGCAGGCCTCGACGACCGCGCCCTCGTCGCGGCATCCGCTCGCCGTCGCCCTGGTCGTCGCCATCGGTGCCGCCGGCGTGCTCGCCTACCAGCCGGCGTTCTTCGCCGGCACGGCGGCCAACGGCGTGGCCGTCGGCACCGTCGTCGCCCTGGGGTCGGCGCCCGTGCTCACCGGCGCGCTCGACTGGGCGCTGCGCCGTCGCTTCCCCGGCCGGCGCTGGCTGCTGGCGACCGCGATCGCGACGGTCGGCGTCACCGTGCTCGCCGCGGCGTCCGACCCCTCGCACGCTGCGGCGAACCCGCTCGGACTGCTCGCCTCGGTCACGGCGGGGGCCTCGTACGCGGTCTACACGCTCGCCGCGAAATGGCTCCTCGACCAGGGGTTCACGCCGACCGGCAGCATGGGGGCGCTCTTCGGCACCGCCGCGTTCGTCAGCCTGCCGGTGCTCCTGATGACGGATGCCGCGTGGCTCGCCACCGGCCCCGGGCTCGCGATGGCGCTGTGGCTCGGGCTCGTCGCGACGACGCTCGCCTACGTGCTCTTCGGGGTCGGACTCTCGGGTCTCGCGCCCGCGGTGGTCTCGACCCTGACCCTCGCCGAGCCGCTGACCGCGGGGATCCTCGGCGTCGTCGTGCTCGGTGAGACGCTGGCGCCGGGATCGGTGCTCGGACTCGCGATCCTCGCGCTCGGCATCGTCGTGCTCGCCGCCGGCGGGTGTCGGAGGCGGGCCGTAGCGTCGAGCACATGGACATCATCCTCATCCCCGGCTTCTGGCTCGACGCCTCATCGTGGAACGACGTCGTCCCCCTCATCGAGGAGCAGGGGCACCGAACCCACCCGGTGACCCTGCCGGGGCTCGACTCGGTCGACGCCGATCGCTCGGGCATCGGCCTGCGCGAGCACATCGACGCCGTCGTGCGGTTCGTCGACACCTTCGACGAGCCGGTGGTGCTCGTCGGGCACTCGGGCGGCGGGCCGATCGCGCACGGCGTCGCCGATCGGCGCCCAGACCGCATCGCCAGGGTGGTCTACGTCGACGCGGGCCCCCTCGCCGACGGGCAGGCCATCAACGACGCCCTGCCCGTGGTCGACGGCGAGATCCCGCTGCCCGCGTGGGATGAATTCGACGACGCCGACCTCGTCGACCTCGACGACGCCCTGCGCACGATGTTCCGCGCGCGCGCCGTGCCGCAGCCCGCCGGCGTGGCCTCCGACCCGATCGCCCTCGTCGACGAGCGCCGCTTCGACGTGCCTGTCACGATCATCGCGTCGGAGTTCCCGAGCGCCGCCCTTCGCGAGTACCTCGCCGCCGACGCGCCGTTCACGCGCGAGCTCGCGCGGGTGCGCGACGTCGACTACCTCGACGTGCCCACCGGCCACTGGCCCCAGTTCACGAAGCCCGTGCAGTTGGGGCAGGCGATCGCCTCGGCGATCCACTGAGCCTCCCGGTCGGTGCGCCCGGCGTGATCGGGCCGCCCGGCCGCGAGTACCAGTGGTCCACGCCCCGGGTGCAGGTGCAGGCCAGTTCGACGGTCTCCTGGAGACCTGCTGCCTGGAAGAGTTCGCGGTGCGGCACGGTAGGGGTGCTCGGGTGATGCATCAGGATGTCCCGTCGCTCACGGCACGCCCGCTGCGTGCCCTCATCTGAGAGACGCGCGAGCGTCGCGATCATGACGCGGATGCGGCGAGGAATCCGCCGTCGATATCGGCGACGCCCTGTCCAGCGGCGAGAACCTCGGAGCCGGGAACCTCGGAGCCGCGAAGCCTCAGAGCCGCGCGCCGTCGATGGCGAACGTGTCGCAGGCGGCGGCGCCCTGCTCGTACCCGGTCGTGAACCAGCGCTGGCGCTGCTCGCTCGTGCCGTGCGTGAACGTGTGCGGCGTGACCTGCCCCTGCGCGGCCTGCTGGATGCGGTCGTCGCCCACGGCGGATGCCGCGCTCAGCGCGTCGGCGACCTCGGCCGCGGTCGGCGGCAGCAGGAACGAGACGCCCTGGTCGTCGGTCGTGTTCGCCGCGTTCGCGACCCACGCGCCCGCGAAGCAGTCGGCCTGCAGTTCGGTGCGCACGCTGTTCGACGTCGGCCCCGTCTGGCCGTCCTGCGCGGCCTCGAGGGTGCCGGCCAGGTTCTGCACGTGATGACCCCATTCGTGCGCTACGACGTACATCTGGGCCAGGGGGCCGCCGCTCGATCCGAAGCGGTTCTCGAGCTCGTCGAAGAACGTGACGTCGACGTAGATCGTCTGGTCGGGCGGGCAGTAGAACGGGCCTGTCGCGCTCGTCGCCGAGCCGCAGCCCGTGCTCGTCGCCTGGTCGAACAGCACGAAGCCCTGCGGGGCGGTGTACGCGAGCCCCAGTTCCTGCGGCGCGGCCTGCTCCCAGTACGCCTCGAGCGACGCCGAGGCGCCCTTCATGCGGCAGTCGACGCGCTCGTTCGCCTGCTGGCCGGTCTGGCACTCCTCGATGCTCGAATCGGGAGCCGCCTCCTGGCCGCCTCCGCCGAGGAGACCGGTGAGGTCCACGCCCAGCAGCTGCGAGACGATGACGAGCGCGATCACGCCGAGACCGCCGCCGACGGCGATGCCGGTGTTGCGTCCTCGCTTGGAGGCCTTCCCGCCGCGGATGTCGGCGTTCGGGTTGAAGGTCATGATCCGAAGCTACTCCACGCGACGCCCGACGTCGTCGCCGTCGCCGTCGCCGGACTCGTCAGCGTCGGCGTCGCCCGCATCGTCTGCCGCCGGATCCTCCAGGTCGTCCGCCGCCTCGGTGGCGGCCCCGGTCGCCGCCCCGAACACGTCCTCGTCGACGTCGTCGATGAGGTCGTCGTCGATGAGCTCGTCGTCCGAGAGCTCGCCCGAGTACCGCTCCTCGGCGAACCGATCGGTCGCGTCGATGAGCGCATCGAGGATCCCGGGCTCGTCGAACGCGTGCCCGGCGTCGCCGATGATGCGCAGCTCGGCCTCCGGCAGTGCGCGATGCAGGTCCCACGCGGTCATCACGGGGGTGCACACGTCGTAGCGGCCCTGCACGATCACCGTCGGGATCTCGGCGAGCCGATGCGCGTCGCGGATGAGCTGCCCGTCGTCCCACCATCCGCCATGCCGGAAGTAGTGGTTCTCGATGCGCGCGAACGCGGTCGCGTACTCGGGCGAGGTGAACTTCGCGATCGTCTCGACCTGCGGCAGGAGCGTGATCGTCGTGGCCTCCCACCGCGACCACGCGATCGCGGCCGACTGGTGCACCTCGGGATTCGGGTCGGCGAGCAGGCGGCCGTACGCCTCGATCAGGTGCGTGCGCTCGAGCACCGGGATCGGCGCGAGGAAGTCCTCCCACAGGTCGGGGAAGATCGCCGAGGCGCCGCCCTCGTAGAACCAGTCGAGCTCCTGCCGACGCAGGGTGAAGACGCCGCGGAGCACGAGTTCGGTGACGCGTTCGGGGTGGGTCTCCGCGTAGGCGAGGGCGAGGGCGCTCCCCCATGAGCCGCCGAACACCTGCCACCGGTCGACGCCGAGGTGCACGCGCAGCCGTTCGATGTCGGCGACGAGATGCCAGGTGGTGTTCGCCGAGAGGTCGGCGTCGGGCTCGCTCGCATGCGGGATGGAGAGGCCGCAGCCCCGCTGGTCGAAGAGCACGATGCGGTACCGCTCCGGATCGAACAGGCGACGATGCGCAGGGCTCGTGCCGCCCCCGGGCCCGCCGTGCAGGAAGACGACGGGCTTGCCCTCGAGGTTGCCCGAGATCTCCCAGTAGATGTGCTGTCCGTCCCCCACGTCGAGCATGCCCGTCTCGAGCGGCTCGATCTCCGGATACAGGTCTCTCATGACCACACGGTAGCGATGCCGCCACCACCCCGCCGGATGCCGCGCCGCAGCCGGGGGCGCCGCACCGGCGCGAACCGGGGGCACGACGCGTAGGCTCGACCCATGAGCGCGAAACCGGTCACCATCACGATCACGGGGGCGGGCGGCCAGATCGGCTACGCGCTGCTGTTCCGCATCGCGTCGGGTGCGATCCTCGGCCCCGACGTCCCGGTGCGGTTGAACCTGCTCGAGATCCCCCAGGGCGTGCGCGCAGCCGAGGGAGCCGCCCTCGAACTGCAGGACGCCGCCTTCCCCCTGCTCCGCCAGGTCGACGTGTACGACGACGCGACCCAGGCGTTCGCCGGGTCGAGCCTCGCACTGCTGGTGGGTGCTCGTCCGCGCACGGCCGGCATGGAGCGCGGCGACCTGCTCGCCGCCAACGGCGGCATCTTCGGTCCACAGGGCGAGGCGATCAACGCCGGTGCCGCCGACGACATCCGCGTCGTCGTGGTCGGCAACCCGGCCAACACCAACGCGCTCATCGCGGCCTCGCATGCTCCGGATGTCCCGGCCGAGCGCTTCACGGCCCTCACCCGCCTCGACCACAACCGCGCGCTCGGGCAGCTCGCCGCGACCCTCGGCGCCAACGTCGGCAGCCTGCGCGACGTCACGATCTGGGGCAACCACTCGGCGACCCAGTTCCCGGATGTCTCCCACGCGACGATCGACGGCGAGTCGGTGCCCGCGCTGCTCGCCGCCCGCCTCGGCGGCACCGACACCGCGCGGGAGTGGCTCGTCGACACGTTCATCCCGCGCGTCGCCAAGCGCGGAGCCGAGATCATCGAGGTGCGCGGATCCTCGTCCGTCGCCTCGGCGGCGAGCGCCGCGATCGACCACATGCGCGACTGGGTGCACGGCACCGACGGCGGGTGGACGAGCGCGGCCGTCGTCTCCGACGGATCGTACGGCGTGCCGGAGGGGCTGGTCTCGTCGTTCCCGGTCGAATCGGTCGACGGCGCGTGGCGCATCGTGCAGGGGCTCGAGGTCGACGCGTTCGCCCGGCACCGCATCGATGCCTCCGTCGCCGAGCTCGTCGAGGAGCGCGAGGCGGTTCGCGCGCTCGGCCTCATCTGAGCCGAGCCACGGCCAGCGCGGGCCGACCGGCCGGTCTGACCCCGGCTTCGGCCGACGTAGGCTTGACGCATGGCCAAGCCGATCACGCCCGCACGCCGCAAGCAGCTCATCGTCGGACTCGTCATGGGCGTCATCGTCGGCCTCGTGATCAGCTTCATCACGGGCTTCTGGCTGTGGCTCGCCGCCGGCGTGGTCATGGGCCTCGCGACCGGCGCCATCATGAAGCCGCCGACCGAATAGCGAACGGCCGGAGACCCGAAGGCCCCCGGCCGCGCGAACCGCGAGGCGGCGGTTACTTCTTCTTGCTCTTCTCCGGAACCGGCAGCGTGCCGTCGGCGCGCTTGGCCGCGTAGTACGCACGGGCTTCGTCCTGACGCTCCTGCTCGGCGCCCGACGCGATCTTCGCCCGCAGGTGCTCGGGGCCGTAGCCGAACGCGTCGACCAGGTCCTGGGCGTGCGGACGCAGGCGCTCGATCAGGCGATCGATGTACGCCGTGACCGACTGCGCGCGCTTCGGCGAGAGCCGGCCGTTGATGAGGTACCAGGCGGCGTGCTGCTCGATGAGGCCGAGCCCGAACAGGTCGCGCACCCACGTGAGCACCTGCTTGGTGCCCGGGTCGGTGACCTTCGCGAGGCCGCGCGTGAAGGCCTCCCACTGCAGCAGCTCGGCGTGCGCGCGGGCGGCCTCGATGAGCTCGTTCTGGTTGCGGTTGAAGAGCGCAGCCCCCTCGACCTTCGAGAGCTTGCGGGCCTCGCGCAGCCGGCCGGCGATGTCGGCGATCATCGTCTCGACGCGGTCGGTCAGCATCGAGCGCTGCGTGTCGGCGTCGCGGAGCTCCGCGACCGAGCGCGCGGTCGAACCGAGGTCGGCGATGTTCTGCCCGAGGCGTCGCAGGCCCGTGCCGTGGTACGCGCGCTCCGCCGTCTGCGAGACGACGTAGCGGGCCATGGCCCCGACATCCGCCTTCGCGAACTGCTTCGAGTAGTCGGTGAGCAGGCGCTTGGCGACGAGCTGGAGCAGCACGTTGTTGTCGCCCTCGAACGTGACGTACACGTCGAGGTCCTGGCGGAGGCCCACGAGACGGTTCTCGGCGAGGAAGCCGGACCCGCCGCAGGCCTCACGGGCCTCCTGCAGCGTCTCGAGCGCGTGCCACGTCGAGAGCGGCTTGAGCGACGCGGCGATCGTCTCGAGGTCCTGGCGGTCGTCGTCGGTGTCGGCCTTGCCCGAGAACACGGCATCGAACTTCACGAGGAACTCGTCGTGGGCGAAGAACTGCGCGTACGTCGTCGCGAGCTTCGGCAGCAGGCGGCGCTGGTGGCGCTGGTAGTCGAGCAGCACCTCTTCATCGGTCTCGCTGGCGGCGTTGAACTGACGGCGCTGGTTGCCGTAGGTCACCGCGATCGCGAGGGCTGCAGCGGATGCCGCGGTCGCAGCGCCGTCGAGCGAGACGCGACCCTGCACGAGCGTGCCGAGCATCGTGAAGAACCGGCGACCAGGGCTCGAGATGGGGCTCGAGTAGGTGCCGTCCTCGGCGACCGAACCGTAGCGGTTCAGGAGGTTCTCGCGCGGGACGCGCACGTTCGTGAAGTGCAGGCGGCCGTTGTCGATGCCGTTCAGTCCGCCCTTCAGGCCGTCGTCCTCGCCGCCGATGCCCTTGAGGAACCCGCCCTTGGCATTGCGCAGCGGCACGTAGAACGCGTGCACGCCGTGGTTGACGCCCTTCGTGATGAGCTGGGCGAACACGACCGCCGCCGTGCCGTGCACCGCGGCATTGCCCAGGTAGTCCTTCCACGCACCGCGGAACGGGGTGTCGATGACGAACTGCTGCTTCTTCTCGTCGTACGTCGCGGTCGTGCCGATGGCCGCGACATCCGACCCGTGGCCGGTCTCGGTCATCGCGAACGCACCCGGAACCTTCAGCGACATGATGTCGGGCAGGTACGTCTCGTGGTGGTACTCGGTTCCGAGGTGCAGCACCGCCGCACCGAACAATCCCCACTGCACGCCCGCCTTGATCTGGAGGCTGGGGTCGGCGAGCACGAGCTCTTCGAAACCGGCGATGTTGCCGCCGTGGTCTTCGTGTCCGCCGACGGACTTCGGGAAGGCACGATGCACGGCGCCCTGGTCGGCGAGGATCTTCAACTGCCCGAGCACGCGCTCGCGGTGCTCGTCCATCGTCTGGCCCTCGATGCGCTGCAAGTCGGGCTGACCGGCGCGGGTGCGCGCCTCGAGGCGGGCTTCGCCCCAGGTGCCGAGCAGCTGGCGGCCGAGCGATGCCACGTCGACGCGCGGGCCGGCCGGGCGGGCGCCGGAGGCGGGCGCGGGAAGCGGGGCCGCGGGCGTGTCGCGCGCGGGGGTCGCGGGCACGGTCGCGGCGGTCGTCGCGTCGTCGGTCTTCGCGTCGCGGGTCTTCGCGTCGTTCTTCGTGGTGCGGGATGCCGTGTCAACCATCGTCGGTTACGTCCTTCATATGCGCGGATCAGCTCATTCCACGGTATGACCGGCTCGCGCGCCGCCAAAGCACTGCAGACGACGCCGACAAAGGCGCGCGGAGACGGCTCGGTGCGGCCTGTGACAAAGCTACAAATCGGATGCCGCGGCCCTATGCGATGCGCACAAGCGAGCGCCTCGCACCGGCGTGGGCCATGACGGCACGGGTCGCGCCTCGGCGGTCGCGAGGGCGGCCGCCACGCGGCATCCGCTCATCGCGCTCAACCGTTGAAGAAGGCGTTCGCCTTCCTGGACCAGAGGAGGATCAGCCCGATGAACGTGACGAGGATGCTCAGCCACTCGCCGACCGGGTTGCCGAGGGCGGCGACCGCGACGAACAGCGACGAGATGAGCGAGAGCACCATCACCACCGTGACGATGAGGCGTGCCGCCGTGTTGCCGCCGAGCAGGCCGCCCGCGACGATCACCGTGATCAGGCCGAGGATGATCGAGACGATCGCCGACACGTAGACCGCGCCCGCGCCGCCCCACTGCGGATCGACCGCGATCGCGCTCGCCCGGAAGAATCCGATCGTGCCGACGACGAGGTCGATCGCACCCGAGATCCACGCGATGATCGCGACGATGGTGACGCCCGCTGGACGACCGGTGTGCTGTGCCATGGTGGATCCCCCTCCGCCCGGCCGACCGGCGCCGACCGACTCCACCGTGATCGTAGCGAGCCGGAGCCCCCGAGCGGCGGATGCGGGGGACGCGTCACCCCGCGTCACCCGCCGAGTCGGATCGCGACGATCCCCGACACCGCGCAGACGGTGGCCGTGAGCCGCCACCGGCTGAACGGCTCGCGGAAGACGAAGTAGCCGATGGCCCCGGCGGCGAGCACCCCCGTCTCGCGCAGGGCGGAGACGATCGCGAGCGGCGCCAGCGACTGGGCCCACACGACGATCGTGTAGGCGGCGAGCGAGAGGATGCCGCCGAGCACGCCCATCGGCGCGTGCTCGCGCATGCCGCGGAGCAATCCGGCCCGGTCGCGGGAGAGCACGAGGCAGACGAGCGGGATCGTGACGCCCTGCATGAGGAACAGCCACGACGCGTAGCCGAACGGCTCGCCCGAGAGGCGAACGCCGATGCCGTCGAGCACCGAGTACGCGGTGATCGTGACGCCGACGGCGACCGCCATCAGGGTTCCCGCCGGGCCGCCGCGACCCTTCGGCGACCACGACAGCGCGAACAGCGCGATCGCGACGACGGCGACCCCGGCGATCTGGGCCGGGGCCATCCGTTCGCCGAGGAACATCGTCGCGATCAGCGTGATGCCGAGCACGGCGATGCCCCGCGTCAGCGGGTAGGTGCGACCGAACTCCGACTTCGCGTACGCCGCCGTCAGCAGCACGAGGTAGAGCGTCTGCACGGCGGCGGAGACGAGCAGGTACGGCCAGACCTCCCGCGGCGGGAACGGGAGCACGAGGCATCCGATCGCCCCCGCCACGAGGTAGACCGTCCCGATCAGCGCGGACGAGACGAGCCGGGCGGGGATCGCCTTCGCGATGGCGTTCCAGGTGCCGTGCAGCAGCGCGGCGCCGAGCACGGCGAGGAGGACGCCTGCGCTCACGCGGCACGCACGGCGCGCAGCAGCACCGCCTGCTCCGGACGGAGGGCGGGCATCACGACGCCGACCGAGGCGAGCGCCGCCCCGCTCAGCTCGAGCCGGCCGGCCTCCCACCACGGAGCGGGGTCGGCCCCGTGCGGCACCCCGCCGACGAGCAGGGGCTCGACGCGGTAGCGCGCGTCCGCGTCGAGGCCGGGCAGGCGGATGCGCCCGGGGCTCGCGACCGCGGCGCGCGCGAGCGACACGAACGCGTAGAGACCAGCCGAGCCGTCGGCCGCGACGACGCCGTTCACCGAGATCGAGTCGTCGGGGTGGTCGAGTCGCACGAGCTCGCCGCCGTGGAGCAGTTCGCGGTGCTCCTTGTGCAGCCGGATCCACGCCTCGAGCTCGCCGAGTTCGGCGGCGCTCGCCTGCCGCAGGTCCCATTCGACGCCGAGGTGGCCGAACAGCGCGGTGATGGCTCGGAACGAGAGCGCGTGGAGCCGGTTCGTCGTGTGCGAGGCGCCCGACGCGATGTGGGCCCCCATGAGCTCGGGCGGGACGAGCTGCGTCGTCCACCGGTTCGTCTGCTGCCGATCGATCGGGTCGTTGTTGTCGGAGACCCAGATGCGCTCGGTGCGCTCGAGGACGCCGAGGTCGACCCGGCCGCCGCCCGACGAGCACGACTCGATCTCGAGGCCGGGATGCCGTGCCTTGATCTCGTCGACGAGCCGGTAGAACGCGAGCGTCTGCTCGTGCACCCCTGCGACGCCGGACGGCGACGTGCCGGCATCCACGAGGTCGCGGTTGTGATCCCACTTGAGGTAGGCGATGTCGTACTCGGCGAGGATCGCGCACATCGCGTCGCGCACGTGGGCGTACGCCTCGGGGATGCCGAGGTTCAGCACCTGCTGGTTGCGCGACTCCACCGGGAGCCGGCCGCCCGTCGCCATGATCCACTCGGGATGCGACCGCGCGAGGTCGGAGTCCATGTTCACCATCTCGGGCTCGAACCAGAGGCCGAACTGCATGCCGAGGTCGCGCACGCGATCGACGAGCGGATGCAGCCCGTTCGGCCAGACGTCGGCCGACACGGTCCAGTCGCCGAGGCCCGCACGATCGTTCCGACGCGCGCCGAACCATCCGTCGTCGAGCACGAAGCGTTCGATGCCGATCGCCGCCGCCCGCTCGGCGAGGTCGACGAGCGTGCCCTCGTCGTGGTCGAAGTACACCGCCTCCCACACGTTGAGCGTGACCGGCCTCGGTGAGCGCGGATGCTGCGGACGGGCCCTGAGGTGGCGATGCATCCGCCGCGCCGCATCGTCGAGTCCGGCACCGTAGATGCCGTAGACCCACGGACTCTCGTAGTGCTCGCCCCGGGCGAGGCGCACCTCGCCCGGCAGCAGGAGCTCGCCGCCGCCGAGCAGCTGCTCACCGCTCAGCACCCGCTCGACCTGGTGCACGTGGTTGCCCGACCACGCGGTGTGGACGCCCCAGACCTCGCCGTGGGCGAAGCCGAAGCCCGGCGTGCCCACCGAGAGGATCGTCGCCGCGTCGAGTCCGGTGCGACCGCGGCGGCCCTCGCGCCGGTGCGTGCCGACCGTCAGCGCGCGACGTTGCGGCGCGCGCTCCCCCGCCCAGCGTCCGGCGAAGTCGAGCACCTCGCTCGCGATGGCGGGCGTCGGCAGGCAGAGCATGAGGTCGTCGAGCTGGTACGCCTCGGCGCCGAAGTTGCGCAGGTCGGCTCGGGTGCGCACGATGCCGGCCTCGCTGAGCTCGACCGTGAGGGTGAGCGACAGCCGGGCGTCCTCGTCGGCCGCGGTCACGACGAGGGTTCCGGCGCCGTGATCCACCACGGTGCGAGCGGATGCCCCGGCCAGCGGGACGCCGTCGAGCGTCACGGTGCTCACGCGCCAGAGGGGCGACCACGCGGTGCCGGCCCTCGACCCGCTGACGCCGGGACGACCCATCCAGCCACGGGCGTGCTCCGGGAGGATCGAGACCCGAACCGGCACGTCGACCTCGCTCGCGCCCACCGGGAGCACGCCGGTCTCGCGCAGCGCGCGATAGGCCGAGGCGTCGAGTGCACCCGTGTCGGCACCCCAGTGCACGACCGAGGGCAGCCCGCGCTCGCCGAGGTCGAGCACGAGGGCGACGCCGCCCGCGCGCAGCACCAGGCCGAAGTCTGCGATGAGTGTCATGTCAATTCCTCTCGAGGGACCCTCGCGATAGTGTTTACGTCACCATGTCGCCCGAATCGAACACTACGTCTGGACCCGTGCCGCATTCCAGAGCGCGTGCATCGATCACCGACGTCGCCATGCACGCCGGAGTCTCCGCACAGACCGTCTCGCGCGTCGCGAACGGCCAGAACAACGTGCGTCCCACGACCCGCGACAAGGTGCTCGCCTCGATGCAGGCGCTCGGCTACCGCCCGAACAGCGCGGCGCGCAACCTCAAGTCCGGACGGTTCCGGAGCATCGGGTTCGTCACGTTCAACCTCGCGACGCTCGGCAACGAGCGCACGCTCAACGCGGTCGCCGAGGCATCCGAGGCCGCCGGTTACACGACGACCCTGCTGCCGGTCTTCGACCCGACGCAGCTCGACGTCGCCGGCGCGTTCAGCCGACTCGAGGAGCAGGCCGTCGACGGCATCATCCTCGTGATGTCCGCGGAGGTCGGCCCGCTCGACGATCGGAAGTTCACGGCGGGGCTGCCGCTCGTCATCGTCGACTCCGACGCCAAGCTGCCGTACACGATCGTCGACACCGACCAGGAGCAGGGCGCGCGGCTCGCACTGCAGCACCTGTTCGACCTCGGCCACCGCGACATCGCGCACGTCTCCGGGCCCGAGAGCTCGTTCTCGTCGCGACGACGCGCCGTCACGTACGTGCAGACGATGGCCGACGCGAACCTCCCCGCGCGCCCCGTGCTCGTCGGCGACTGGAGTGCCGCGTCCGGCCTCGCCCTCGGGCGCGAACTCCTCGCGAGCGGCCCCCCGCCGACCGCGGTCTTCGCGGGCAACGACCAGATGGCCCTCGGCGTCATGCACGCGATCAAGGAACGCGGATGGAGCGTGCCGGGGGACATCAGCGTGGTCGGGTTCGACGACTCCGAGGAGGCGCTGGTCTACTGGCCGTCGCTCACGACGATCCACCAGAACTTCGACCGGGTCGGCAAGAGCGCCACGTCCCTGCTGCTCTCGCTCATCGACGGCGAGCCCGACACCCGGCAGAAGGTCCTCGTCGAGACGCGGCTCGTCGTCCGCGACAGCACCGGACCCGCACGACGCGACTGACGTCGCCCCGGCGGGCCCGGCGCGGCCCGATCGCGCCGGCGCGATCATGCCTCGGTCTGGCCGAGCTCGGGCTGCGCGACGAACCGAGCGCTCGCCGAGACCGCCCCGAGGCTCTCGAAGATCACGAGCTCGTTCTCGCCCGCCCGCACGACGGGTGCCGGCACGTAGAGCGTGCGCTGCGGGCCCCGACTCCAGTACCGCCCGAGGTTCACGCCGTTGACCCACACGACGCCCTTGGTCCAGCCGGTCAGCTCGAGCTGGAGGTCGGCCGACGACTCCACCTCGAAGGTGCCGCTCGCGAACACCGGTCCCGAGAGCGGTGCGCCGGCCCGCTTCGATCCGGCCCCTGGGCCCGCCGCGAGCGCGGTGCGCACGGCTGCGAGATCGTCGAGGAGGATCGGTGCGGCCGACCATTCGGTGAGCGGCACGCCGTCGAGGGTCGCGGGCGCGATGAGTCCCTTGGCCTCGCCGAGGCGGGGCCCGTAGTTCACCCCGCCGAGGTTCTCAACGAGCACGGTGAGCTCGCCCCGGGCGTCGTCCGGCAGCGGGAGCACCCGCTCGTGGAGTTCGCGGTCGAGCGTGCCGACGAACGCCCCGTCGACGAACACCTGGGCCCGGTCGCGCACCTCGCCGAAGGCGAGCAGCCCGCCGTGCTCGATCTGCGTCGAGTACCGCATGAATCCCCGGATCGAGCCGAACTCCGCGGCGACCGGCAGGCGGTCGAAGGGCTGGGACTCGAAGATCGGCACCGACCACAGCGAGGTGCTGCGGTCGAGGAGCACGTCGAGCTCGGGGGCATCCGCTCGCTCGGCCGGCACCTCCTCCGGCACCGGGGCGTACTTCGAGATGACCTCGCGGAAGCGCCAGAACTTCTCGGTCGGCGTGCCGTCCTCCGCGAGCGGGGCGTCGTAGTCGTACGAGGTCGCGATCGGGCGGTACGTGCCCTTGTCGTTCGCACCGCCGGTGAAGCCGAAGTTCGTGCCGCCGTGGAACATGTAGACGTTGACGGATGCCCCGGCCGCGAGCAGCTCGTCGAGCTCGCGGGCGGCGTCCTCCGCCGAGGTCGTGTGGTGGATCTCGCCCCAGCTGTCGAACCATCCGCACCAGAACTCGGAGCACATCAGCGGACCACTCGGCTGATGGCGGCGCAGGGTGGCCAGCCGCTCCCCCACCCGCGAGCCGAACGACCCCGTGCGGTGCAGGCCGTCGAGGCTTCCGTTCTCGAGCATCTCGTCGAACGGCTGGTCGACGGTGGTCAGCGGCACGTCGATGCCGTGCTCGCGGGTCAGCTCGGTGAGCCGGCTGAGGTAGTCCTGGTCGGCGCCGTAGGCACCGTACTCGTTCTCGATCTGCACGAGGATCACGGGGCCGCCGAGTTGGACCTGGCGGGGACGCACGATGGCGTAGACCTCGTCGAGGTACTCGCCGACGGCCGCGAGGTACGCCTCGTCGTGCGATCGCAGCACGATCGCCTCGTCCGCGACGAGCCACGAGGGGAGGCCGCCGTCGTGCCATTCGGCGCAGATGTAGGGGCCGGGCCGCACGATCGCGTGCATGCCCTCGGCGTGCACCAGGTCGAGGAATCGCGCCAGGTCGAGCTGCCCGGCGGTGCGGAACTCGCCGCGGGTCGGGGCGTGCTCGTTCCAGGGCACGTACGTCTCGATGGCGTTGAGGCCCATGAGGCGCGCCTTGCGGATGCTCTCGCGCCACTGGTCGGGGTGCACGCGGAAGTAGTGCAGCGCGCCGGAGAGCACGCGGTGGGGCGAGCCGTCGAGGAGGAAGTCGGTGTCACCGATGGAGAAGTTGGGCATGCGCTGGTCCTGTGTCGAGAAATGGGCCGCGGGGCAGCCGCCGTGACGGCGACTGCCCCGCGGAATGTGCGTCCTACTGGTTGACCGTGAAGCCCTGCTCGTCGCCGAACTTCACGAGGGTGTCCTGCCACTCGAGGAGCGCCTCGTTCAGGTCGCCGCCGGAGCCGAGCGCCTTGCCGACGGAGTCGGAGAAGACGTTGTTCGCATAGCCCTGGTAGGGCAGGTACTGCCATCCGGGCAGGACCGACTCGGCCGACGCCGCGCCGACCTGGTTCGCCGGCTGGCCGCCGTAGGACTCGTACGGGTGGTCGAGCCACTCGGGGTTCTCGAGGTCGGCGATCGTCGACGGGAAGCCGTTCTCGTTCAGCAGGGCACGTCCCTCGCCCTCCGCGAGGTACTTCAGGACGCCGGCCGCGGCGGCCTTGTTGGCACTCTGCGCGGTGACGGCGAGGCCGCTGCCGCCGTTCTCAGCCGAAGCCGGTTCGCCGTCCCACGTCGGCATCGGAGCGACCTCGAACCGGCCGGCGGGGCCGTAGTCGTCCATGCCGCTGATCATCCAGGAGCCCATGAGCAGGGTGCCGAGCTTGTCCTGGGTGAGCGCCTTGGTCCATTCGTCCGACCAGGTCGATAGGCCGGAGAGCTCGCCGGCTGCGAGGCGCTCGCCCCAGAAGTCCGCGAACCTCTTCGTGCCCTCGTCCTGCAGGTCGATGGTGACGTCCTCGCCGTCGGTCGTGAACGGCCGGCCGCCCGACGCCCAGATCATGCTGGTGAAGAAGCCGGCGTCGCCGCTGTTCGCGATGTACGCCTCGGGGTCCGCAGCGTGGATGGCCGCCGAGGCCGTCGCGAACTCGTCCCACGTGGCGGGCGGCTCGGTGATGCCCGCCTTCTCGTAGAGCGCCGTGTTGTAGATCATGACCATGGGGCCGGAGTCCGACGGCATCGCGACGAGCTTGTCCTCGACGTTGACGGAGTTCCACGTCGACGCGGTGAAGGAGCTCTCGTAGCTGTCGAGGCCGTAGGGCGTCAGGTCGGCGAGTGCGCCGCCGAGGGTCAGCTGCGGCACCGTCTGGTACTCGACCGGCACGATGTCGGGAGCGCCCTTGCCCGCCTTGACGGCGTTCTGGAGCTTGGTGACGACGGCGTCGGGATTCTCGAGCTTGACGACGTCGAACGTGACGTTCGGGTACGCCTCGGAGATGGCGTCGGCCTGCGCCTGAGTGTTGTCGCTCCACGTCCACCAGGTGAGCGTGACGTCCTCCGCCAACGCGGCGTCGGTGTCGGTCACGCCGCTGTCAGCGCCCGGTGCTGCGCCGCTGCAGCCCGAGAGCACGCCGACGAGCAGCGCACCGGAGCCGAGGACGGCTCCGAGTCGCATCCATCGGCGGGTGGTGATTCGTTCCATTGCTGTGGTTCCCTTCGCTTGGTGTTCTGGGGTTTGGGGTGCCGGCGTACCGGCTTCGCCGGACGAGCCGGACTACTTGACGCTCCCGGCGGTCAGTCCCGACTGCCAGTAGCGCTGCAGGTACAGGAACGCCGCCGAGATGGGGATGACGGTGAGGAGCGAACCCGTGATGACGAGGTTCGGGATCGCCTGGCCGCCGATCGCGCTCGACTGCGCCGACCACTGGGCGAGGCCCACCGGCAGCGGATACCACTGGGCGTCGCTCAACATGATGAGAGGAAGGAAGTAGTTGTTCCAGGTCGCGACGACCGTGAACATCAGCACCGTGATGAGGGCCGGCGCGAGCTGGCGAAGGGCGATCACGAAGAAGATGCGGATCTCGCCCGCGCCGTCGAGCCGTGCGGCCTCGAGCAGCTCGTCGGGGATCGCCTCGCGGGCGTAGACCCAGACGAGGTAGAGCCCGAAGGCGCTCACCATCGAGGGGATGATCACCGACCAGGGCGTGTTCGTCAGCCCGAGCCCGCTGAAGAGCAGGAACTGGGGCACCGCGAGCGCCGAGGCCGGGATGGCCATCGCGCCGAGGATGATCGCGAACACCCAGCGCCGGCCGGGGAAGTCGTACTTCGCGAGCCCGTACCCGGCGAGCGTCGCGAAGAGCGTGGCGCCGCCGGCACCCACGACGACGTAGGCCAGCGTGTTGCCGAGCCAGCGCAGGAAGATGCCGTCCTGGTACGTGAACGTGTCGACGATGTTCTGGAAGAGCGCGAACTCGCCGCTGAACCAGAAGGCGAAGGAGTCGTAGAGCGAGTCCATCGTCTTGGTCGAGCTCACGACGAGCCACCAGAGCGGCACGAGGCAGTAGAGCAGCATGACCGTCATCAGGATGCCGAGCGTGATGGAGGCGCGCTTGTGCCGCGGCGTCGCCCGGTCGCGCCTGCCCGGCCGGCGAGCGATCCTGCCGCTCGCGAGACGGCTCGGCGCCGGCTTGGACCTGACGCCGGATTCGACCGCGCTCATGCCTTCGACCCGTTCCGGTCGCCGCCGAGCTGGACGAGGTAGGCGACGATCATGGTGATGACTCCCGAGATGATCGCGATCGCGGCGGCGTAGTTGAACTGCGAGCCGGCGAACGACAGGTTGAAGGCGTAGAGGTTCGGCGTGAAGTAGGTGGTGATCGAGTTCGGGGCGATCGTCTGCAGGATCGACGGCTCGTTGAAGAGCTGGAAGCTGCCGATCACGGAGAAGATCGTCGCGATGACGATCGCGCCGCGGATCGACGGGAGCTTGATCGAGAAGATCGTGCGGAAGGTGCCCGCACCGTCGATCTCCGCCGCCTCGTAGAGCTCCTGGGGCACGGCCTTCAACGCGGAGAAGAAGATGAGCATGTTGTAGCCCACGAACTCCCACGTGACGATGTTGCCGATCGAGGTCAGGATCAGGTTCTCGGCCAACGGGGAGGGCAGTTGCATGCCGAAGAACCGGTTCAGGTCGGCGACGAGGCCGAACTGCGAGCCGTACATGTAGCCCCAGATCATCACCGCGACGACGCCGGGAACGGCGTACGGCAGGAAGATCGAGAGCCGGTAGAACGGCACCCAGCGGAGCCGCGCGCTGTCGAGCGCGAGTGCGGCGAAGAGCGCGAGGCCGAGCATGATCGGCACCTGCACCAGCAGGAAGAGCGAGACCCGGAGCATGGCCTCCCAGAACTTCGGGTCGACCAGGGCGATGGCGTAGTTCTCGAGCCCGACGAACGAGTTGCCGCCCATGAGCGTCTCGCGGAAGAGCGACAGGTAGATCGCGTACACCAGCGGCGCGATGAACACGAGCGTGAAGATGAGCATGAAGGGCCCGACGAACCACCATCCAGCCCAATTGCGGCGAGGCCGCCTGCGGCGGGTCCCGGCGGTGCGGCCGGTCGTGCCGCCGGACGCGTCGCGGGTCGCGGCGACCGTCGCGTACGTCTCGGTGGAGACCCCGGTCGGGGGCTGGGCATGCGCGTGCGCCACGGTCATCCGCGGCCTGCTTCCGCGCCTCGGGTGGGCGACAACTTCGTCATTCGCGTCCGCACTCCTTCGTGAATGTTTGCGTTGCCATCACCGTATACGCGACAATAATGTTTACGCAAACAGAAGCACGGATCCGAAGATCACGATGACGTCACGCCGGTCGAGAGCCGCGTGATTCCGGGCGAGAACCCGGCTCCCGTCCCGCTCCTGCGCGCTTCACCGACGAGCGGCATCCGCCGTTCGAACGCACCGCGAACCACCGAAGACCATCCCCGACACCGCAGTTTGGATGCACGCATGATCACCACCGTCCACGTCGTCTTCAAGACGCACCTCGACCTCGGCTTCACCGACACGGCCGCGAACGTCACCGACCGGTACGTGCACGAGTACCTCCCCCGCGCGATCGAGCTCGCCGAGGAACTCGAGCGCCGCGACGGGCCCGCGCGCTTCGTCTGGACGACGGGCTCCTGGCTGATCCACGAGGCGCTCCGCCTCGGCGACGACGGCGAGCGCGCGGCCCTCGAGCGGGCGATCCGCCAAGGTCACGTGACCTGGCACGGCCTGCCGCTGACGACGCACACCGAGCTCATGGATCCGGGGCTCGTCGAGCACGCCATCGCGATCGGCCGCAGGCTCGACGCCCGCTTCGGCCACGCCACGAGCGCAGCGAAGATGACGGATGTCCCGGGCCACACGGTCGGTCTCGTGCCCTTCCTCGCCCGGGGCGGCCTCGACTTCCTGCACCTCGGCGTCAACGGGGCCTCCGCGGTGCCCGACGTGCCGGAGTTCTTCGTCTGGCGCGCCCCCGACGGCAGTGAGGTCGTCGTCAACTACGCCAGGAGCTACGGGGCCACCGAGCTCGGCGTGGCCGTGGTGCCCGGCGGCACGGAGGCCCTGCACCTCGCGCACACCGGCGACAACTTCGGCCCGCCACCCGTCGAGGAGGTCGAGGCGCTGTTCGCCGACCTCCAGGCCGCCCATCCTGGAGCCCGGGTGATCGCCTCGACGCTCGACGCCTTCAGCCGCGAGGCGGTCGCCGCCCGCGCGAGCCTGCCGGTGCTCGAGCAGGAGATCGGCGACACCTGGATCCACGGCGTCGCGAGCGACCCCGTGCAGACGGCGCGGCTGCGCGCCCTCCTCCGACTCCGCACCGCGTGGATCGCCGACGGCACGCTCGTGCCCGGCACCGCGGAATGCGACGCCTTCAGCGACGGCCTCCTGCTCGTGCCCGAGCACACGTGGGGTGAGGACCTGAAGACGTACCTGCCCGACTACGTGAACTACGAGAAGGCCGACTTCCAGCGGGCTCGCGCTGCGGACGTCATCGATCCCGGCGCGAATCCCGCCGAGTTCGACGACTACGCCTGGGCGTACGCCGAGCACCCGAGCCCGCAGGGTCTCGGCTACGCGGCGTTCGAGCGCTCGTGGACCGAGCAGCGCGCGCACCTCGATCGCGCACTCGCGGCCCTGGCGCCCGAACGCCGGACCGAGGCGGAGGCCGCGATCGCCGAGACCCGGCCGAACGACGAACCCGATTCGTGGTCCGCCTCCGCGACCGCGATCGACCTCGACGCCGAACTCCGGGTCGGAACCCACCGGGTGCGCTTCGGCGACGACGGCTCGCTCGTCTCCCTCGTCGACGCCGACGGGACGGAGTGGGCGGGGCCGGAGCATCCGCTCGCCGCGTATCGCTACGAGACCTTCGACGAGCGCGACGAGGCACGGTGGCTGGAGCAGTACTGCCGCGACCTGGAGGAGAACGCCATGTGGGCGGTGCCCGACCAGGCCAAGCCCGGCCTCGCGATCGCCGAGACCCTGCCCGCCACGACGTTCGCACCGCACGTCGTGTCGGCCGAGCGAGCCGCAGTCGGCACCGACACCGTCGTGACGCTGCGGTTGGCCCTGCCCGACGTCGCGTGCGAGCACTGGGGCGCGCCGCGCGACATCCGGCTCGCCTATCGCTTCCCGTCCCTCCCCGGACCGATCGAGGTCACGCTCGACCTGCGCGGCAAGGACGCCTCCCGACTGCCCGAGGCGAGCTGGCTCGGGTTCCGCCCGCGCACCGAGCCCGGCGACTGGCGCCTGACGAAGATCGACACCACTATCGACCCGCGGTCGGTCGTCCGACGGGGCAATCGCAGCATGCACGCCATCGCCGAGGTGACGCACACGGCGCCCACGGCGACGAAGGCCTTCTCGCTGCGTCCGCTCGACGCCGCCCTCGTCGCGGTCGGCCGCCCGGCCCTGCTCAGGTTCGACGACGCCGTGCCCGACCCCGACGACGGCATGCACGTGAACCTGCACAACAACGTCTGGGGCACGAACTTCACGATGTGGTTCGACGACGACCTCCGGTTCCGCTTCGCGCTCGACCTGGGGGCAGCACGATGACCGCGACGATCGTGACGAGCCCGCCCGTCGTGATGGCGCCGCGCGCCGACGGCTTCGAGGTCGTCTGGGGCGTTGCACAGCTCAGCCGTGGCCGGCTCGAATGGGAATCGGCCGACGGTGCACGCGGCACCGTGACGAGCGACGCGTTCGGCATGGTGCCGCAGGGCGACCGTGTGCTGCGGGTCCGGGCCGAGGGCCTGCCAGCGGGCACCGCGGTGCGCATCCGGGCGATCACCGAGGCGGTCGGGCCTTCGGGCGGCCGCCACGAGAGCGACTGGAAGTCCGTGCGCACGCTGGACGCGGCATCCGACACCGCCCGTTTCGCCGTGTGGAACGACACCCACCAGCGCGACGACACGATGCGGGCCCTCCACGAGGCCACGCCCGAGGTCGACGTGCTCGTCTGGAACGGGGATCTCTGCAACGACTGGAAGGACCCGTCGTGGTTCACCACGACGGTGCTGAACCCCGCCGGACTCGACGTGAGCGCCGGGCGCCCCCTCGCGATCGTGGTGGGCAACCACGACGTGCGCGGCACCTGGGCCTACCAGCTCGAGGACTTCGTCGCCACGCCCGAGGGGCGACCCTTCACCGCCTTCCGCATCGGGCCGGTCGCGTGCATCGTGCTGCACACGGGCGAGGACAAGCCCGACGCCCACCCGACCTTCGAGGGGCGCGTCGCCTTCGAGCCGCTGCGCGCCGAGCAGGCCGAGTGGCTCCGCGAGGTCACAGCACGGCCCGAGTTCGCGGATGCCCCGTATCGCGTCGTCTTCTGCCACATCCCGTTGCGGTGGATCGACGAGACCGTCGTCGACTACGACGCCGACGGGTACGACTGGTTCAGCCGCATGAGCCGCGACGCCTGGCACGACGCGCTCGTCGGCTGGGGCGCCCAGATCGTCGTGTCCGGTCACACGCACTACCGGACGTGGCTGCCGGCGACGGAGGAGTTCCCGTACGCGCAGCTCATCAGCGGCGGGCCCGACGCCGACACCGCCTCCGACGAGGCGGCGGCGTGGATCGACGGCGAGGCCGGTCCCGACGCGCTCGTGCTCACGATGCGCGACCTCGGCGGCCACGTGCTGCACGAGGTGCGGCTCTCCCCGCTCGCCTGACGGGCGAACGCGCCTGACGGGGACTCGCCTGACGGGCGAACGCGAAGGGGCCGGGTCGCTGCTGCGACCCGGCCCCTTCGTCATCCGCCGATCAGGTCAGCGGCTTGCAGAGCAGCGCGTCGGGCACGCCGCCGTGGTTCCATCGGTAGGTGAACGCCACGCCCGCGATGTACTCGGCGTCCTTGCACTGGCCCTTGTAGTTTCCGGGGGCCCAGTCGCTCGCGGTCGAGCCGCCGCCGGCCGGGCGGTTGTCGCCCTGGTCGAACCAGATCAGGCGGCCCTGGCTCGCGGGCAGCGCCGTGGTGCTCGTCGCGCAGACGAGGTTCCACATCGCCGCCTTGGTGCCGCCGCCGGTACCCAGGCTGTAGCCGACGGCGACCTCGCCGGGGTTGCACTGCAGCTTGTCGTACCCCGAGGCCCAGTCGTTCGTGATGTTCCCCTGCCCGCTCTGCACGCGCGGGCTCGACGTGGTGATGCCGCCGACGTCCGTGCAGAGCGCCCGGTTGGTGCTCCGCGCGATGCCTTGGAGGCGCTGGCTGTCGGGGCAGGTGCCCTTCCACTGGCCCGGCGACCAGTCGCCGGCCTGCAGCATGCGCAGCGACGACTGGCTGTCGACGAAGCTCCCGCTGCCGAGCATGTTCCAGCGGGCCACGGGCGCGACCTCGCCGGTCTTCCCGTCGGCGTTCACGAGCTTCCTCCACTGCGGGAAGCGCCAGTCGTCGGCGATGCTCAGCTTCGTGCCGTCGGGCTGGTAGGCGAGGAGGGCGTAGCCGTCGACGAACGTGCCGTCGGCCTTCGCCTGCGCCACGAGCGGCCACGCGGCGAAGTCGCTGTCGTTGGCGATCAGGATGTCGGTGAAGTTCACCCACCATGCCTTGTCGAGGGCGCCGGTGTCGTTGGCATGCCCGATCCCGAACTCGCTGAACCACACGGGGGCGGTGTAGTGCTGATCCGCCGTGGTGACGAATGCCGCGGCCCGGTTCACCTCGGCCGCGAGCTCGCTCGCGGTGAGGTCGCGGTAGCGGGGGTCGTGCGTCTCGCCGAGTCCGGTGGCACCCGTGTGCTTCGGCCCGGTGTAGGCGTAGATGTGCGCCGCGTAGACGAGCTTGTCCGGATACGGGAGGGCGTTCGACAGGTTCGCGACGGGCTTCAGGTGCGGGCGGTCGTGGAACAGGCCGTCGAGCGGGATGCCCTGCCAGTTGATGCCCTCCATGATGACGAGCACCTCGGGGTTGGCCTTCTGGATGGCGACGCCGGCGCGCTGGTACGCCTGGTACAGGTCGTGGTCGTCGCCCCAGCCCCAGTTCGCGTCGTTCAGGATGTCGCGCCGCACCTCGTTGCGAAGGTCCATGCCGACCACGCGAGCGTTGTCCTTGTAGCGGGTCGTGAGCATGACCCAGTCGCTGATCCACTTCTCGGTGGTCTGGCTGCTGTTCCACCGCTCGTTGCCGTCGTTGGTGCCGCAGCACCAGTGCGAGGTGGTGGTGTGGTCGTTGAGGATCACCGCGAATCCGTCGGCGGTGAGCGCGGCGACGACCGCGTCGAACACCTGCAGCGGCGTCTTGCCCTTCAGTTGCGGGTTCGCCGTGACCGCGACATCCGGAACCGGCGCCGTCATGCCGAGCATCTCGTTCGAGAACGACAGGCGGATGCTGTTGATCCCGACGCCGTGGAAGTCGCTCATGAGGGTGGCCATCGGCACCCGGTCGAGTCCCATCGGGATGTCGTAGCTGATGCCGCTGTTGTGGTTGGCGGGATCGTTCTTGTCGCCGCTGCCGCTCCAGTGGCCCTGCGCGCCGTCCCAGTTGGCGGACTTCAGCTTGAACCGGTCGCCGTCGGCGTCGACGACGTAGCGGCCGACGGTGCTGAGCGGCGCCGTCCATGATGCTGCGAGCTCCGGTCCGGTGAGCACGGGGATCGGATGCTCCGGTGGTGCGGCGCTCGCGGGACTCGCGACCGATATCGCGAGCGCCGCGGTCGCGAGTCCGACCGCGATCCGAAGGGTACGGTGATGCATTCTGCGAACCTCTCTGTTCTGCCGTGCGTGGCGTGCTGCTGCACCCGAGATGCCGCCTCAGGCCCTGACGTGGTCAGGCTCCGGGCGCCGTTCTCGAAATGGTAACGCAAACATTTCGTCCAAAGGTAACGTAAACATTTCGGAGACGCAGCAGCCGGGCGAACTCCGTCGTGCACGGCCCCACGGTGCCGCCGGCGCCCCGACGCCCCCTCGCGCACGCCCCGATGACGGATGCCGCGGACCTCCCCCGTCCGCGGCATCCGTCGCCGCCAGGCCCGGCCCGGTGCCGCGCGTGCCTGCCGACCCTTACGCGCTGCGCTGGTAGACCCGGAACGCGCGGGTCGAGAGCCACCCCAGCACGAGCGCGAACGCCGCGAGGTATCCGAGGTCGGTCCAGACCGTCGCCCAGTCGGGGTCGGCCGACAACAGCGCCTCCCTGCCGGCGACGACCGCCCACTCGAAGGGGTTGAACGCCGCGACATCCGCCACCCAGTCGGCCGACAGCGAGGTGTCCATGAGCGCGGAGCTCAGGAACATCAGCGGGATCGTGATGAGCTGCGAGAGGCCGATGAGCACGTTCTGGTCGCGCGCGAGCAGCGCCGCAGCGTTCGAGAGCGCCGAGAACGACGCCGTGAGGAGCATCGCGGCGGCGAGCAGCACGAGCACGCCGGCGAGGCCGCCGTCGAACCGGGCGCCGAGCAGCCAGGCCACCCCCAGCACGATGAGCGTCTGCACGAACGTGAGCACCGCCTGGTACACGAGCGACGCGACCATGAGCGCGCCGCGATGCGTCGGCGAGGTGAGGAGGCGGTCCATGACCCCTCGGTTCATGTCCTCGATGAACGAGGTGCCGGCCCACGCGCTGCCGAACAGCGCCATCATCGCGACGATGCCCGGCGTCAGGAACTCGAGGTAGTCGGCGCCGCCCGAGAAGCCCGGGATCTCGACGACCGACTCGAACAGCTGCCCGAACAGCAGGAGCCAGATGAGCGGCTGCACCAGGTTCATGACGACGAACGCCGGAACCCGCACCGCCGCGCGGAGCTGCCGCAGGGTCAGCACCGCGGTGTGGCGCAGGAAGCTCGTGCCGGCGCGCGAGGGTCGCCGCGGAATGCCGCGCGAGACGTCGGGACTCGTGGTCGTGGCGGTCATGCTGCACGCTCCTCGGAGGTTGCGGCGTCGGCTGCGGAGTCCGCCGCCGGGTCGGGCGTGGATCCCGCACGGTGCGCCGATGAGAACGAATGCCCGGTGTGGGCGAGGTAGACGTCGTCGAGGCTCGGCCTCGCGACGGTCGCCGACGCGACCTGCAGCCGCTCGGCGTCGAGCATGGCCAACGCGAGCGGCAGGGCCTGCCCACCCTCGTCGGTGCGCGCCCGCACCATGCGGCCCTCGCGCACGACGTCGCGGAACGCCGGGGTGCGGCCGATGAGCGCGAGCGCAGCCTCGACGTCGGCGTCGTCGTGCAGCTCGAGCACGATGGCGTCGCCGCGGAGCGCCGCCTTCAACTCGTCGGGCGCACCCTCGGTCACGACGCGCCCGTTCGCGACGATTGCGAGCCGGCTCGCGAGGCGGTCGGCCTCTTCGAGGTAATGCGTCGTGAGCAGCACGGTGGTGCGCTCGTCTGCGGCCATGCGCTCGATCTCGGCCCACATCTCGGCGCGCGCCTCGGGGTCGAGCCCGGTCGTCGGTTCGTCGAGGAACAGCACGGGCGGCCGATGCATGAGCCCGATCGCCACGTCGAGCTTTCGGGCCATGCCGCCCGAGTAGGTCTTCACCTGGCGTCGTGCGGCCGCGGCCAGCCCGAAGCGGTCGAGCAGGTCGCCGGCCCGCGACCTCGCCTCGCGCGTGTCCATGCCGTGCAGCTGGCCCGCGAGCACGAGATTCTCCAGCCCCGTGTCCATGGGGTCGGAGACCTGCTTCTGGGCGACGAACCCGATCGACCGACGCACGTCGGCCGCCCGGCCGCGAACGTCGAATCCGGCGACGAACGCATCACCCGAGTCGGCGGTGCTGAGCGTCGCGAGGATCTTGACGGTGGTCGACTTGCCGGCGCCGTTCGGGCCGAGCAGGCCGAACACGGTGCCCTCCTCGACGCCGAAGCTCAGCCCGTCGAGGGCGGTGACGGGCGGCGTGCGCCGACCCTGCGGATAACGTTTGACGAGGTTCCTGGCCTCGAGAGCCAGCCCCGGTGTCGCGGTGGGCATGCGGTATCTCCGATCTCGGTCGAGCACGCCCGGTCGGGCGGGCTCGTCGGAGTCGGTTCAGCGCTGGGCGGTACGCTGGCGGCGCGCACTGGTCTCGCGTTCGGCTTCGCACTGAACGACTCGGTTGCGTGGGCGGCTCGGGTGTTGCAGCACTCGAGCCGCCATCTTCTTCTGATGCCACGACGGGCGCCGAGTCGGCAGTCGCCTGGTTGTTCATCTCGATAGGTACTGTATCAGATCAAATACTCGATGAGAAGGGTTGGTGGATGCCGCCCGCGGGCGTCGTCGAGGGGCCCGCAGGCGTGACGAGCGGTCGCGGGCAGGCGGGACCGCCCGTCGGCGAGCCGACGCGGTCGCTAGCGAGCCAGGTGCGCGTCGACGACCGCGACGAGCGCGTCGCCGTAGGCCTCGCGCTTCTTCACGCCGATGCCGGAGATGCCGTCGAGCCCGGCGACCGAACGCGGACGCTCCGTCGCGACCGCGCGCAGCGTCGCGTCGCCGAACACGATGTAGGCGGGCACGCCCTGCTCGCGGGCCTCGGCGCCTCGCCAGGCACGCAACGCCTCGAAGAGCTCGGCGTCGTCTGGGCTGAGGTCGGCGGCGGCCGATGCGGCCTTCGGGCCGCGCCGGGACGACGCGCGCTCGGGCTCGGCCCTGAGCATGACGGTGCGCGTGCCCGAGAGCACCTCGTTGCCGGCCTCGGTGACCGAGAGCGTGCCGTACTCGCCGTGGGTGGCGAGCAGCCCCTGCGCGAGCATCTGGCGCACGACCCCGCGCCACTGCTGCTCGGACACGTCGGCGCCGATGCCCCACGTGGCGAGGGTGTCGTGCCCGTACTGGCTGACGCGGGGGGTCTGCTTGCCGCGGAGGATGTCGATGAGGTGCCCTGCGCCGTACCGCTGGCGCCGCTCGCGCTCGAGTCGCACGATCGTCGACATGAGCTTCTGCGCCGGGACCGTGCCGTCGAGCGCGCTGGGCGGCTCGAGGCAGGTGTCGCAGTTGCCGCAGGCCTCGCTCGGCTGGCCGAAGTAGGCGAGCAGGTTCTGCCTGCGGCACTGCACGGTCTCGCAGAGGGCGAGCATCGCGTCGAGGTGCGATGCGAGGCGGCGCCGGTGCGCGAGGTCGCCGGGGCTCTCGTCGATCATGCGGCGCTGCTGCACGACGTCTTGCAGCCCGTAGGCCAGCCAGGCCGTGGCGGGCAGGCCGTCGCGGCCGGCACGCCCGGTCTCCTGGTAATAGCCCTCGACCGACTTCGGCAGGTCGACGTGGGCGACGAAGCGCACGTCGGGCTTGTCGATGCCCATGCCGAAGGCGATGGTCGCGACGACGACCACGCCGTCTTCGCGGAGGAACCGCTCTTGCGTGCGACGGCGTACCCCGGAGTCGAGCCCGGCGTGGTACGGCAGCGCGTTGACGCCGTTCTGCGCGAGGAAGCCCGCGATCTTCTCGGTGCTCGCACGCGACAGCGCGTAGACGATGCCCGCGACGGGCGTGCCGTCGGCGTCGACGCCCTCGGAGCGCACGAAGTCGAGGAGCTGCTTGCGCACCTCGGACTTGGGGGCGATGCGGTACTGGATGTTCGGCCGGTCGAAGCTCGACACGAAGTGCCGGGCGCCCTCGAGCGACAGTCGCGTCGTGATCTCGCGGTGGGTGGCCTCGGTCGCGGTCGCCGTGAGGGCGATGCGCGGCACGTCGGGCCAGCGCTCGGCGAGCTCGGAGAGCGCGAGGTAGTCGGGCCGGAAGTCGTGACCCCACTGCGCGACGCAGTGCGCCTCGTCGATCGCGAAGAGCGCGACCGTGCCCTGCTGCAGGAAGCGCTTGACCGGCTCGGAGCTGAGACGCTCCGGCGCGATGTAGAGCAGGTCGAGCTCGCCCGCGAGGTAGGCCCGCTCGACCTCGGCGCGCTCGAACGACTGCTGGCTCGAATTGAGGTAGGCGGCGCGCACGCCGTTGCGCTGCAGCGCGTCGACCTGGTCGTGCATGAGGGCGATGAGCGGCGAGACGACGATGCCCGTGCCCTCGCGGAGCAGCGAGGGGATCTGGTAGCAGAGGCTCTTGCCGCCACCCGTCGGCATGAGCACGACCGCGTCGCCGCCGCCCGCGACCTGCGCGATGATCTCGGCCTGCTCGCCGCGGAAGCTGTCGTACCCGAAGACCGTGTGCAGGGCCTCGTGCGCGCTGTCGAACCGAGCGGGAGCGGCCGCGACCGACTGCGGATCGACGGAGGCGAGACGCGCGGAAGCCGAGGCCGGCGCCGATCGCGGCGCCGCCCGGAACCCGTCGTCTTCAGGCGGAACCCAGCCGTCATCGGCGGGCGGTGCCCACTCGTCGGCCGGCGGAGCGAACTCGTCGATCGGCCACGGCACGCCGTCGTAGGGGTCAGGTTCGGGGTTCCGGCTCACCCGTCGAGTGTAACGAGCACCCCCGACGGGTGAGCCGATCCATCCTCAGGCCGGCGGCGCGGTCACCGTGGGGCTCAGCCCCGGCGGCGCACCACGAGCCACGTGACGACGCCGGCGGCGACGGCCACGAGTGCGCCCGCCCCGAGCCAGAGCAGGTCCGTCGAACCGGATGCCTCGGCATCCGCCCCGTCGGCCGCATCGGACGCGTCGCCACCGGGTTCGGCCGTGCTCGTCGCGTCGCCGCCGCAGGCGGGCGCGTCCGTGCCGGTGCCGAGCGCGACGCCGTCGGCGGGCTGCCAGTCGAAGGTCCACTCCCCCGAGATCGGATGGCCGTCGGTCGAGACGACCTGCCAGATCACGGTGTACGTGCCGGCTTCACCGAGCTCGACGGCTGAGGACGCCGTGGCACCGTCGATCACGGCGCATCCGTCGCCGTACGCGAGCCCGTCCGGACCCCGCACGAGCAGCGCGGCACCCGTGCCGAGATCGAGCAGGGCGTCGTTCGTCGTCAACGAGACGGTGCCCGGCTGCTCGGTCACGACCTCGCCCTCGGCCGGGGTCGTGGAGACGACGGAGTTGTGCGCCGACGCCGACATCGCCGGAACCGCCACCAGCATGGCGGAAGCCGCGACGAGCAGCGCTGCGCCGATCGCACCGCGCGTGCCGCGCGTGCGGGCCCGCATCACGCGTCCTTGCGGGGGCGACGTGCCGTGAGCGCGAGCACGATGCCCACGACGCCGACCGCGAGGCCGCCGATGCCGAGCACCCTCGCGACGGTGTCGCTCGAATCGGCGTCGGCCGCGGCATCCGCCTCATGCTCGTCGCCCTCGGCGGCGGCGTGACCGTGGCCCCCGCCCTCGACCGCCTCGGTCACCGCGATGCTCGGCGCCGGGTGCTCGGGCTCGGCCTCGCCGTCGACCATCGGCGCGTTCCAGTTCGTGTCCCCCGTCTCGCAGCTCTGCAGCACCGGGAACGCGAGGGTCGTGCCCGCGGCGTCCTCCGGCAGGTGGACCTGCAGCGCCATCGTGTCGCGGTAGCCGTCTTCGAGCGGCGTGATCGCGGTGTAGACGACCTGGCTCGTGCGATCGCCGTCGGCGACCTTCTCGATCGTCCAGTTCGGGTTCAGCGTGGGCGAGACCGACTCGATCTGCTCGGGGATGTCGAACGTGAGCTTCGTGGTCGGCGAGCCGTCGCAGCCGTGGCCGAGGGAGAAGGTCAGCACGCTGTAACTGCCTGCGGCGGTGTCGCTCGGCGTCACAGTGACGTGGGCACTCGCGGCGAGGGGGGCGCCGAGCGCGAGCAGGGCGCCTCCGACGAGGGCGGACGTGGTGATGGCAGCGGTACGGAAGGTCATGACAGGGATTCCTCTTCGTGGGGTGCGCGGACGCCGATGCTCGGCGCGCGCGAAACAGGTGATTCGGAGCCGTCCGCCGGCAGATGCGATGGCATCGTGCCGTCGGTCCGGCGGTGCCGCGGACGTCGGTGACGTCAGGCGGCGGCGAATGCCTGTGGCGGCCCGCGGTGCCGCATCACGGAGAGGTGGAGGAGGCTCGCGACCGGTCGCGGCTCGGCGAATCGCGCCAGAGCGCGCGCCAGGGCGGCGTTCAGCGGGCGCACCTCGAGGGCCGGCATCGCCGGGAGCACCGTGGCCACGACCAGCGCACCCGCACGCGACGCGGCGCGGAGGGCGGCGTCGCCGTGGCGGATCGCGAGCACCGTGACGATGATGGCCGCCACGTGGGTCGCGAGCATCGAGAGGTCGTAGCTGAACGGTGAGGCGGATGCCGCGCCGAGCGGCAGTTCGAAGGCGGTGTGGTGGTGCGCTCCGGCCGTGGTCGCGGCGGTGGTGCCGACGGCCCCGGTCGCGCCGGACGCCCCCTGCACCGAGTAGAGGGTGTGCAGGGCGAACTGCGTGATCGCGACCGCGATGATCGTGCGCACGAGCGAGAGCCGCGCGCCGACGACGCCGATGCAGAGCAGCGTCGAGAACGCGAACGACAGCGCGATCGCGAGGGCGCCGGGGGCCGTGCCGCCGCCCACCGTGTGCGAGAGGGCGGCCACGAACGTCGCGAACGCGGCGATCACGCCGCCGCGTGCGACGCGGGCCCACCTCGAAGTCATGCGCACCAGCCTAGACGAGCCGCGACGCGGAGGAGCGTGCCGGAAACGGGGCCGGGCGTACCGGAGGGCGGCGGGCACGAGGCCCGCCGCCCTCCGTCGGATCACCAGGCCAGGACTGGGATCTGGAACATGCGCGAGTCGGTGTACGGCTCGGCGCCGTCGAACGTGGCGCGCAGCAGGTGCAGTCCGCGCGACAGCTTCGGCACGGTCACGCTGACGCGACCGTTCTGGGCTGCCGTGAGCTCGACCGTGGCGACGAGCTTCGACCCGTCGAACACCGAGACGGTGCCGACCGGCTTCGATCCGTCGGTCGCGAAGACCTGCGCCTTGTACGTCACCGAGCTGCCGGCACGGACGAGCAGCGAGCTCGGCGCACCGACGGTGATCGTCGCGACCGGAGCCTGCGGCTCCGGCTCCTCGACGGTGATCGGCACGCTCACGCTCGTCTTGGTGGAGGCGACCGCGATCTCGAGGGTGGTCGCGCCGCTGACGCCCTCGGGAACCGTGACCGTGAGCGAGGCGCGGCCTCCCTCGTCGGTCGCGGCGACCGGCGTGCGATCGACGGGCGCGGTGCCGACGGCGATGCCGCCGATCGAGACGGTGACCTCACCCGCGGCGACCTCGGTGGTGCTGAAGTCGAGCGAGCTCAGTGCGAGGTTCAGCGTCTCGCCTGGCACGTAGGCGGTGCCGTTGGCGGGCGCCGGCAGCACGAGGCCCACGGAGCGCTGCGCCAGGTCGGGCGTCGCCGTCTTGTTCACGGTGAACCAGTCCACCATCGCCTGCAGGTCGACCTTGCCGGTGTCGGCGCGGCCGGTGCCCTTGCCGAGGGTGAAGAAGTTGTCACCGCCCGCCGCGAGGAAGGAGTTCGCCACGACCTTGTAGTTCGCCGCGGGGTCGAGCTCAACGCCGTTGAGCGAGACATGGGTCACCCGCGATCCGGCGGCGGCCGTCGGGTCGTACACGACCTCGAGTCCGGCATTGACGCCGAGCTTCAGGAACGGACGCGATGCGCCGGCCGGCTGCCACTGCTCCTCGAGCACCTGCTTGACCTGGGCGCCCGTGAGCGTCTGGGTGAAGAGGGTGTTCGCGAACGGCTGCACGTTGGCCGCTTCGCGGTAGGTGACGTTGCCGTCGGGGTCGGCGGCACCGGTGCTCTTGAACTTCAGGTCGGTGCGCATGCCGCCCGGGTTCATGAACGCGATGTCGGCCGCGCCGTCCTGCTTGGCGGCCCAGAGCTGCACGTCGGCGACGAAGTTGCCGATGGTCGACTCGGCGCCGCGCGCCTCGACGAGCACGGGGTTGCCGTTCGCATCCGTGCCGGGCATCTGGCCGCGGTTGAAGTCGGCGGTGATGTCGCCGACCTTGACCGCACCGAGCACGTCGGCCTTCGCCTTGGCATCGGCGACGATCGCCGCGACCTCGGGGTCGGCCGGGTAGAGCGCCTTGGCGGGCACCGGCGGGTTCGTCGTCGCGACCGTCATGAGCGGCTTCAGCTCATTGGTGATCGACACGAGCTCCTTCGTCTTGCCGTCGACCTCGAGCTTCATGAGACCGAACTGCTCGCCGTACTGGCCGGCCGAGACGACCGGGCGGCCGTCGACGACGTGGTTGTACGGGAGGTGCGTGTGCGCCGAGACGATCGCGTCGACCTCGGAGTCGACGCCGGCGACGATCTTGCCGAACACCGAGCTGTCGGTGACGCTCGAGAGCGCGCTCGTCGTCGCGCCCTCGTGCACGAGCAGGATCAGGACGTCGGCCTCGCCGTTGGCGGGGTCGCCGTCGGTGAGGTTTTCGGCCTGGGCGTTCACCGATTCGACGATCGGACGGACGTCGAGCTCGGCGATGCCGACCGGGCTCACGAGCGAGGGCAGCTCCTCGGTGACGGCGCCGATGAAGCCCACCGTGACGCCCTCGAAGGTCTGCGTGTAGTACGGCGCGAGCGCCGTCTCGTTCGTGCCCTTGAGGAACACGTTCGAGCTGATGTACTCGAAGTCCGCCTCGCCCTGCACACGGTCCCGGAGGTCCTCCCATCCCTGGTCGAACTCGTGGTTGCCCGCGGCGCTCACGTCGAGTCCGGCCGCGTTCAGCGCGGCGATCGTCGGCGAGTCCTTCTGGATGAAGGACGTGAACGTCGAGGCGCCGATCAGGTCGCCCGCCGCGGCGAAGACCGTGTTCGGGTTCTCGGCGCGGACCGCGTCGGCGGCTCCCGCGAGCACCGCGGCGCCGGCGGCCGGAGCCGCCTGCTCGATGCGACCGTGGAAGTCGTTGATCGTCATCACGCTGATGTCGACGACGTCCGTGAGCTTCGAGCTGTCGAGGCCGATGACCTGCGGGTCGTGGTCGCTCGAGCGGAAGACCGAGCCGTCGTCGGGCGAACCGTTCTCGTACTGGCGGTCGCTCCACTCGGGCGAGTTGATCGCCCAGCGCCCGATGCCCGTCACGCCCTGCACGGCCGCGGCGTTGCCGAGCGCGTGGTCGAGCGACCCGAGCTCGCCGTCGAACGTGTAGGTGTACTGGTCGTCGGTGAGCTCGGGCAGCAGGTCGGTGTACCCGGCGCCGGTGAGCTCCTGGATCGGGTCCTCCTCGGCGTACGAGTTGAAGTCGCCGAGCAGGAGCACCTCACCGGCCTGGTCGGCCATCTTGGTGGCCAGCGTCAGGAGCGAGTTCGCCTGCGCGATCCGGTCCGCGTTGAAGAAGCCCTGGCCGTCGGCCGGCTGGGTGCCGGAGCCGCTCTTCGACTTGAAGTGGTTCGCGATGACCGAGAAGTCGTTGCCGTTCGGCAGGGTGAAGGCCTGCGCGATGGGCTCACGGGCGTTGCCCCAGACGTTCTCGTCGAGCACGGTCTGCGCGTCGCCCTTCGGCGTCACGGCATCGGTGCGGTAGATGATCGCGCTCTGGATGTAGTCGGTCGTCGCCGCCGTGAGCACGGCCGGCGTCGGGATGTACGCCCAGACGTCGGAGCCCTCGGTCTCGTTGAGCGCGGCCACGAGCGTCGCGGTCGCCTCGTCTCGGGCCTCGCCGAGCTTGAACGAGTTCTCGATCTCCTGCAGCGCGACGACCTCGGCGTCGAGTGCGGTGATCGCGTTGACGATCTTCTTCTCCTGCAGGGCGAACTCCTCGGCCGTGGCTGCGCCGCGCGCGTTGGAGTTCACGCTCGAGAGGGTCGTGAAGTAGTTCAGCACGTTGAACACGCCGACCTGGAGGTCGCCGCCCACCGCGGGCGCGGTCTCGACGCGCGGGTTGAGCGTCTCGAACGTGGGCTTCACGGATGCCGGGCTGGTGCTGTCGATCGGAGCGGTCGGCTGCAGTCGCCAGGCGTCGAAGCCGTAGCTCAGCACGTAGGGCGTCGAGGGCAGGATCACGCGGTCGCCGTTGCGGACGATCGCATCCTTCGTCAGGTACGGCTGGTCGGCCGGGTGGCCGGCCGAGGTCACGGTCGCGTTCCAGCCGTCGTCGAGCACGAGCAGGCGGCCGCGGTTGGCTGCGGCGATGGCGTTCGCGTCGGCGCCGGCGTCGACCAGTTCGGTGCCCTTGACCGGCAGCGAGTCGCCTGCGGCGAGCCACAGCGAACCGTAGTTGGAGACCTCGTGCGTGCTCGAGAGCAGGTAGGTGCCGGTCGGCGAGACGAGCATGCTCTCGAGGGCTTCGCGGACGCCGCCGACGGTGGAGTCGGGCAGCGGCTGGGCGTCGGGCACGCCGACGCCTGCGGTGACGACCTCGACGCTCGCGGCATCCGTCGCCGTGATCTCGGTGAGGCCGAAGTACTCGCTGACCGCGCCGGTGACCTTCACGAGGTCGCCGACCGCGCCGACCGCGGGCATGCCGAAGACGAACACGCCGTCGGAGACGCCGGGCGTCGTGTCGGGGCCGGGGGTCTGGATCGTCACGCCGTTGTAGCCGCCGGTGCGGTAGTCGGCGGTGATGACGCCCTCGACGGTGACGGTCGTGCCGACGAGCGGGCTCGTGTCGGTGGAGCCCTGCACCTCGGCGATGGTCGCGAGCTCGGGGTCGGGCTCGGGCTCGGGGTCGACGACCGCGCCGGAGTTCTGCGGGGTCGGGGTCGAGCTGAATGCGAAGTCCGCCGCGTTGTTGTCGGTGTCGGCGCCGCCCGTGCGGGAGATGCTGCCGGGGACGGTGTTCGCGTTCGGGTGCGCGGCGGCCGCGCCCTCGAAGTTCGACGAGGTGCCGTAGCCGACGTAGTCGACGACGTTGGCGGCGTTCACGATGGAGCCGGTGCCGGGGTTGAGCGCGGTCGCGACGTTCGCAAGGACGACCGAGCCGCCGGTACCGCTCAGCGCGATCTCCTTCGATGCGTCGGGCGTCGGAAGCGCAACGCCATTGGCACCGTTGCTGTTCAGCCCGACGAGGTAGTACCCGTTCGCCGGGATGGAGTTGCTCAGCTCGACGACCCCGGTTGCGGCGGCCGTGCTCCCGGCCGACCGGTACTGCAGCGACCAGCCCGCGAGCGAGACGGCCGAGTTCGTCGGGTTGTAGAGCTCGACGAACTTGTTCACGTACGGCTGGCCGGCACTGCCGCCTCGCGCGTACACCTCGTTGATCACCACGCCAGAGCCGTCGGTCGCGGCGAACGCGGGTGGCGCCCCCAGCAATCCGACGATCAAGGCCCCGGCGGCCGTGGCCGCTATGGCGGACAGGCGTTGGACGGTACGACCACCCTGCATGACGCTCCCCTGTGTCATTCGCTGTGACGTTCGCGCTCGGGTTTGCGCGAGGCGAACTCTCCCCCGACCGGGGGCCACTTCGCGCGTCAGCCTATGATTCGACTGGGCTCGTGCCAAGGGATTCCTGCGAATCATCCGGCTGATTTCACATCCTGTTCACGGATGCCGCGCACGCGAGCAGGAACTCGTTTCCGACCTGCTCAGATGAGCGAATTCAGGTGTGGGGCTGGCGCTCATGGCTCGGCCGTGATCCACCCCTCGACGGTCGCCGGTCGCCTGTCGCCCCGACGTCGCCCCGATACGATCGAGACCTCATGCCCACCGCCGTCTTCTCGCTCGCGGGCGCGCTCGTGTTCGGGGCCGCCGACTTCCTCGGCGGGCTCTCGGCCAAGCGGATCAGCGCGCTGCTCGCGACCGCGGTCGCCGCCCTCTCCGGCTGCGTGCTGCTGTTCGTCGCACTGCCCGTGATCGGCGGTGAGTGGACCGCGCACGACGTGCTCTGGGGCGCGATCTCCGGTGCGGTGGGGGCCGTCGGCATCGCCCTCCTCTACGCCTGCCTGGCCATCGGGCCGATGAGCATCCTCTCGCCGACGACGGCCGTCGTCTCCGCGATCGTCCCGGTGCTCTACGGGCTCGTGTTCGCGGGCGAGCGCTTCGACGCCATCGGCTACTGGGGCCTGGGCCTCGCGCTCGTCGCGGTGCTGCTCGTCGGCTTCGTGCCCGAGCGCGGCGCCGTGCGCCCGTCGCTCCGCGGCATCCTGATGGCCGTCGGGTCGGGTGCCGCGATCGGCGGCTTCTACATCACGATCGACCAGACGTCCGACGAGAGCGGCATCGTGCCGTTGATCCTGAACCGCGGGGTGAATGCGGCCATCATGTTCGCGGCCGTCGCGGTGGTGGCGATCGTCGCAGCGCTGCGGTCTCGCGCGGTCGACGCCGTTCCCGCAGCAGGCGGTCACGACCCAGAGCGCATGCCGCGGGCCGATCGCTCGGCGCTCGCCACCGGCATCCGACTCGCCGTGGCCTGCGGCGTGGTCGACGCGGTCGCGAACGCCCTGCTGCTCTTCGGCATCCGCGCGGGCGACCTGTCGATCGCCGCCGTGCTCGGGGCCATGTACCCGGCGGGCACGATCCTGCTCGCGGCGATCGTGCTGCGGGAGCGCATCGCGCCCGTGCAGTGGGCCGGTCTCGTGCTCGCCCTCGCGGCGGCGGCGATGCTCGCAGTGGCCTGACCTCGCCGCGGGCGGGCAGGCGGGCGGCCATCGCGCCCCGGCCGCGTCAGAGGCGCACGACCTCCGTCACGTGCAGCACGGCCGTGCCCTCCTCGGCGGACGCCTCGAGGTCGACCTCGGCGCGGATGCGCCAGTCGTGGTCGCCGGCCGGGTCGTCGAGGACCTGCTCGGCGCGCCAGAGCCCTGACGCGGCATCCGTCTCGTCGATGACGACGAGCTGCGGCGAGCGCGCGGCGGCCCCCGTGCCGAGGTCGTCGTGCTCGGCGTAGTAGCGGTCGAGTGCGCCGGGCCAGTCGGCGTCGGGGTCGAGCTCGGCGAGCTCGTCGTCGCGCTCGAGGGCGGCGAGCTGCACGCGGCGGAACAGCTCGTTGCGCACGAGTACGGTGAACGCACGGCGGTTCGTCACGACCGAGGGCGGCGCGGGCGGCACGACGGCGGCCTCGTCCTCGGGCAGGTGCGCGCTCGGGTCGACCATCTCGTTCCACTCGTCGACGAGGCTCGAGTCGACCTGCCGCACGAGTTCGCCGAGCCACTCGATGAGGTCGAGCAGGTCTTCGGTCTTCGCGTCGTTCGGCACCGTCTGGCGCACCGCGCGGAACGCGTCGGAGAGGTAGCGCAGCACGAGGCCCTCGCTGCGGGCGAGCTGGTAGAACGAGACGTACTCGCCGAAGGACATGCTGCGCTCGAACATGTCGCGCACGACCGACTTGGGCGAGAGCTCGAAGTCACGCACCCACGGCTGGCTCGACGCGAAGGTCTCGAAGGCCTGGGCGAGCAGCTCGTCGAGCGGCTTCGGCCAGGTGACCTCCTCGAGCAGCTCCATGCGCTGGTCGTACTCGATGCCCTCCTGCTTCATGGCGGCGACGGCCTCGCCGCGCGCCTTGAACTGCTGCTGCGAGAGGATCGGGCGCGGGTCGTCGAGGGTCGACTCGATGATGCTCACGACGTCGAGCGCGTAGTGGCCCGTGCCGATGCCGGTGCCGGGTGCGGCCTCCGGGTCGAGCAGGTCGATCGCGGCGAGCGCGAACGGCGAGAGCGGCTGGTTGAGGGCGAAGTTCGGCTGCAGGTCGACGGTGAGCGCCACCTTCACGCCGAGACCGCCGGCCGCGGCATCCGGCGCCAGCTCGACGACGCCGGCGTCGGCCAGGGTGCGCAGGATGTCGAGGGCGCGCCGCGCGAGCTCGAAGCGGCGGAGGCGCGGCTCGTGGTTGTCGAAGACGAGCGAGCGGATGCCGCCGACGACGTCTCCGCCGCGACCGATGACGTTGATGAGCATCGCCGCGGTGAGCTTCAGCTGCGGGGTGAGCGGTTCGGGCTCGGCGGCGACGAGCCGGTCGAAGGAGGCCTCGCCCCAGGTGATCTGTCCGGCGGGCGCCTTCTTGCGCACGATGCGCTTGAGCTTCTTCGCGTCGTCGCCCGCCTTGCGCACCGAGACCTCGTTCTCGATCTCGTGCTCGGGCGCGAGCACGACGACGGTGCCGGCGGTGTCATAGCCGGCTCGCCCGGCGCGGCCGGCGATCTGGTGGAACTCGCGGGCGCTGAGCTGGCGCATCTTCTGCCCGTCGAACTTCGTGAGCGCCGTGATGAGCACCGAGCGGATCGGCACGTTGATGCCGACCCCGAGCGTGTCGGTGCCGCAGATCACGCGCAGCAGGCCGCGCTGCGCGAGCGTCTCGACGAGGCGGCGGTACCGGGGCAGCATGCCGGCGTGGTGCACCCCGATGCCCGCGCGCACCAGCCGCGAGAGGGTCTTGCCGAACGCGGTCGTGAAGCGGAACCCGCCGATCGCCTCGGCGATCTCGTCGCGCTGCTCGCGCGTGACGACGCGGATCGACGAGAGCGCCTGCGCCCGCTCCATGGCGGCGGCCTGCGAGAAGTGCACGATGTAGACGGGCGCCTGACGGGTGTCGAGCAACTCCTCGACGGTCTCCTGCACGGGCGTCTTCGCGTAGGAGTAGTGCAGCGGCACGGGGCGCTCGACGCCCGTGACGCGCGCGGTCGGTCGGCCGGTGCGCCGCTCGAGGTCCTCGGCGATGGGGGTGACGTCGCCGAGCGTGGCCGACATGAGCACGAACTGGGCGCGCCGCAGCAACAGCAGTGGAACCTGCCACGCCCATCCGCGGTCGGGGTCGCCGTAGTAGTGGAACTCGTCCATGACGACCTGGTCGACGTCGGCGTCGGCCCCGTGCCGGAGTGCGAGGTTCGCGAGGATCTCGGCGGTGCAGCAGATGATGGGCGCGTCGGGGTTCACCGAGCTGTCGCCCGTGACCATTCCGACGTTCGCGGCCCCGAAGATGTCGGCGAGCTGGAAGAACTTCTCGCTCACGAGCGCCTTGATCGGCGCCGTGTAGTAGCTGCGCCCGCCGGCGGCGACGGATGCCGCGTGCGCGGCCACGGCGACGAGCGACTTGCCCGTGCCGGTCGGCGTCGAGAGGATCACGTTCGCCCCCGACACGATCTCGATGACCGCCTCGTCCTGCGCGGGGTAGAGCGAGAGACCCCGGTCTTCGGCCCAGTCGACGAACGCGACGTACATGGCGTCGGCGTCGTACGGTCGCGGCGCGCGCTCGAGCAGGGACTGGGTCATCCCCCGAGTCTGCCCTACGCGCCCGGCGGGTGCGGCCGCTCGCGCACCCGTCCGGGCGCCTGCGCGCGCGGCGGGCGAAGGGGGAGCCGGCCTGCTCCGCGTTTTCGGGACGCGGAGCCGGCCGGCTCACGATCGCACCGCGGTGACAGTTCCCCCTGCGGTCCGCGTGCGATCGGTACCAACCTAGAAGGCCGTCGGATGCCGCGCCTCAGGGACAGCCCTGAGTTCGCGTCCGTCGGGTCGGAGCCGACCCCACCCGTCGGGCGACGCTCGACCCGGAGGTCAGTGCAGGCCCGGAAATCCGCGGATCGCCCTTGTCGGCGCGGTTCGCGCGGCGCTAGTTTCGGACCGACCTGCACCGACCCCGCCCGCGAGACCAGGAGCCTGCCATGCGTCTCTCCCCGCTGACCGAACGCGAACCCGACCCCGCCGCCGATCCGACCGCCGCCGCCGATGCAGGCGCCGCCGATGCAGGCGCCGCCGCCGAGGCCGCACGCGAGACCGCGGCGAGCGCCGCGCCCGCCGCACCCGCCGTCGGCGCCGACGGCACGTACGATGCCGCCCTCGTGCTCGTGCACGGCATGGGCGAGGCCTTCCGCAGCCAGATCCTCCTCGAGTGGGCCGAGCCGATCCTCGCGCGCATGGACTGGATGACCCGCGACCGCATCTACGGCGCCGACGACACCTACGGCGTGCACCTCGACGCATCGGACCTCTCGGGCGACGCCCCGATCGTCAGCGTGACCGTGAAGTTCCCGAAGCGCCGCGAACCCGGCGAGCCGGTGGTCGCCGTCGAGAAGCGGGTGGCGATCATCGAGGCCCGCTGGGCGGAGGCGTTCGTGCCCCTCGGCACCGCGCAGATCTTCCGGTGGGCCGCGCCGTTCATGTGGCGCGCGGTCATCCGGATGCTGCGGCTCTTCTGGGCGACCATGGTGCTGTTGCCCTGGTACACGCTCATCGAGCACCCGAGGGCCGCGCGCAAGGACCTCGCGCTCCGGTCGTTCGCGCTCACGTTCCTCTTCGACCTCGTGCGCCTGATCGTCGGATTCGCCGTGTTCGTGCCGGTCGCGGCATTCGTGCTCCTGCTCGCCGTCGTGCTCACGCCCGTGCTGCCGCTGATCAGCCCGCTGCTCCTGATCCCGGCGTTCAAGAAGGCGGCGGGCGACGTCATCCAGGGCCTCGCGGGGTCGATCGGCGACGTCACGGCCTGGAAGGAGACGCCCGTCCGTGCGAGCGCGATGCGCCTCGTCGTGCGCGATGCCGTCACGAGGGCGAAGGGCCTCGTGGGCGACGGGGACGTGCACGTGTTCGCGCACTCGCAGGGGGCCGCGGTCTCGACGTTCACGCTGTTCGAGGAGATGGATCCGCACGCCTTCAACGTGCGGCAGCTCACGACCGTCGGGGCCGCGGTCAGCCTGCTCGGCCGCGACAGGTGGCGCGGCCGCAACGACCCGTACACGCCCGTGCAGAACTGGGTCGACCGCCGGACGGACCAGGCGCGGCCGGTGGAGTGGGCCAATCACTGGGCGATCTGGGACCCGTTCTCGGCCGGCCCCATCGCCGATCGGACCGGCGAGGCGCGGGCGCGCTGGCGGGCCTCGTACTTTCCGCGCCTGGCGGGCGACGCGTGCGGCCCGGAGGAGCACGCCGTGCACAACGTGAGCCAGCCGTTCCTCGATCACTCGTACTACTACAAGAACACGCTCCAGGTCGTCGAGCCCACGATCCGCACCCTGCTCGGCCCCGACCTGCCCGGCCCCTCGCGCGAGGTCGCCTACATCGAGAACCGCCTCAACGTCATCAACAAGAAGTCGCTCGGCACGAACATGATCGCGGCGGTCGTCATCGCCGTGCTGCTGCCGGGCCTCACGGCGGTCTCGGCCGTCCTCGCCTCGGTCGTGACGACGGTGGCCGGCTGGTCCGCCTGGGTCGGCGACCTGGTCAACGGCTCGGATGCCGCACCCGACGCCGCGGGCAGCGTCGGGTTCCTGCACGAAGCCGGGCACCTCACGGGCTGGGGCTGGGTCATCGCGTCGGCGCTCGTCGCGGCCCTGCTGATCTGGATCAACCAGGTCATCACGGGCTACGTCGAGCGCACGCTCATCTGGGATCGATGCCCGCTGCCGGTCGGCTGGTGGCTCCTCCTCACGAGCCTGCCCCGACTCGCCTACGTCGTTGGCGCGGCCGTCGTCGTCTGGTTCGCGGTCGAGCAGTGGGCGCCCGTCGCCCCCGAATGGCGGGTGTGGCTCGCGGTGGGCTTCGTCGTCGTCACGCTGTTCGCGTTCCTGGAGGCCAGGTTCGCCCCGGCACCCGTCGTCGTGCCGGCACGCACGCGCGTCGAGGTGCCGGGCGTCCTCGCGGACGTCCCCGAACCGCTCACGCTGAAGCACGCACGCGAGAGCACGGCCTACCGGGACACCCTGAGGGCTCGGCAGGAGGCGCTCGACCCGCAGGGATGGTGGGCACGCCTGTGGGCGCGCTCGTTCCACCACTGGCCGCAGGCGGAGCGGCAGCCCGAGGTCGGGCGTCCGTCGTCGGCCGTCGGCGCTACGGGCGCGTGACGCCGAGGTCGCGCAGGCCGGCGACGGCGCGCTCGACGATGTCGTCGATCGGGGCGTCGACGTCGACCACGAGTCCGCGTTCGTCGTCGGCGAGGGCCTCGAGCGTCGCGAGCTGCGAGGCGAGCAGGCTCGGCGGCATGAAGTGCCCCGTGCGGCCCGCTGCCCGCGCGGTGAGCACGGCGTCGTCGGCGTGCAGGTGCACGAAGCACGTCGTGGGCGCCTGCGCGCGAAGCCGGTCGCGGTAGCCGCGGCGCAGCGCCGAGCAGGCGATCACGAGGCCGGATGCGTCGGCCGACGCCAGCTCGAGCCCGACGATGTCGAGCCAGGGCCACCGGTCGTCGTCGTCGAGGGCCACGCCGGCGCGCATCTTCTCGACGTTCACCGCGGGGTGCAGGTCGTCGGCGTCGCGGAACGGGGCGCCGAGCCGCTCGGCGATCTGCGCGCCGATCGTGGACTTGCCGACGGCGGAGACGCCCATGACGACGATGAGCGGCGCGGTGTGGGTCATCCCACCATCTTGCCTGCGAAGCCGATCGATTACTGGCAGGATTCTTTACCATGTCGAATGAGGTGCGGGCCGCCCGCTGGTCGCTGCTGGTGCAGTTCGCGCTGTTCGGCCTCGTCATGTCCTCGTGGCTCAGCCGCATGCCCTCGATCCGCGGGGCGCTCGACGTGAACGCCGCCCAGCTCGGCGGGCTGCTGGTCGTCGGCGGCCTCGGCTCGCTCGCCGGCGCGCTGACGATCGGCGTCATCGTCGCCCGGTTCGGCAGCCGCATGGCGTTGCTCGGCGGCACGATCGGCAACGTCGTCGGGTTCGGCGCGATCGCCTTCGCGACGGCGAGCGGCGACGTGCGCTTCTTCATCGCGGGCGCGTTCGTCAACGGGTTCTGCGGCGCGCTCGTGAACGTGCCGATCAACACGAACGCCGCCGAGGTCGAACGCCGCATCGGCAGGGCGATCCTCCCGCACTTCCACGCCTGCTTCTCGATCGGCGCCGCGCTCGGCGCACTGGTCGGCGCGGCGTTCGCGGCCATGCAGGTGTCGATCACCGTGCAGATCCTCGTCGTGCTGACGGCCGTCACGATCATCCGCCTCGCGCTGTTCCGGCCGGCCACGGCGCTCACGCTGCACGTGCCGATCATGACCGAGACCGGCTCGGTGTCGGTCGTGGCCACGAAGGCGCGGCGTCGCGGTGCGGTCGGGCAGGCGCTCGGCGCCTGGCGCGAGCCCCGCACGCTGCTGCTCGGCGTCGTGCTGCTCGCGGCCTCGCTCGCCGAGGGCACGGCGACGACCTGGCTGTCGCTCGCCGTGGTCGACGGCTTCGCGACCGCCGAGGCCGCCGGCGCGCTCGCCTACGGCACGTTCGTCGCCGCGATGACCGTGTTCCGGTTCCTCGGCACGCCCCTCATCGACCGCTTCGGACGGGTCGCGGTGCTGCGCGTCTCCGGCCTCGCGACCTTCACGGGCGTGCTGGTCTTCGTGTTCTCGCCGAACCTCACGGCGGCATGGATCGGCGTGCTGCTCTGGGGCTGCGGCGCGGCGCTCGGCAACCCGATCGCGATCTCCGCGGCATCCGACGACCCGGCGCACGCCGGCCCGCGCGTGGCCGTGGTCACCTCGTTCTCGACGGTCTCCTCGCTCGCGGCTCCCCCGTTGCTCGGGCTGCTCGCGAGCGAGGTCGGCGCCCGCAACGCCATGCTCGTGATCGCCGCCGTCGCCGTCGTCAGCTTCTCGGTCGCGGCGCAGGCCAGGCGACGGCCGGTGCCGGTGCTCGTCGGCTGACGTCGGCCGCCGAACCGTCAGCCGAGCAGCAGTGCCACGGCGAGCAGCACCGGCACGGCCCCGATCGTGGTGATGAACACGGTGTCGCGGGCGACGATCTCGGCCGTCTCGTAGCGCTGGGCGAAGACGAACACGTTCTGCGCCGTCGGCAGTGCCGCGAGCACGGTCACGGCGTAGAGGTCGAGGCCGTCGAGCCCGAACGCGAACCGGCCGAGCGCCCACGCGGCGAGCGGCATCGCGATGAGCTTCAGCGCCGAGGCGAGCAGCACGTCGCGACGACCCGTGCCCGGCTCCAGCAGGCGCTGGCCGTGCAGCGAGAGGCCGTAGGCGATGAGCATGAGCGGCACCGCGGCGTGCCCGATGAGCTCGATCGGGTCGAGCACGATCGGCGGCAGCTCGATGCCGGAGACCGCGACGAGCACGCCGAGCAGGGACCCGATGATGATCGGGTTGCCGAACGTCGAGCGCAGGATCATGCGCGCCGAGGTGCGCCCCTCGACCTTCGCCCCGAGCACGGCGAGCGCGATCGGCACGAAGACGAGCAGCTGCAGCAGCACGACGGGCGCCGAGTAGGCGGCATCCCCGAGCATGTAGACCGCGATCGGGATGCCGAAGTTGTTGCCGTTCACGTAGCCCGACGAGAGCGACCCGATCACGGTGCGCGCGGCGCCGCGGCGCCAGACGAACAGCGAGACGACCGCGAAGACGCCCATGATCGCGACCGCGACGATCGCCGACACCGGCAGCAGCACCGAGAACAGGGCGCCGACGTCGGCCGTCGCGAGCACCGAGAACAGCAGGAACGGCGCGAGCACGTTGAAGTTCAGCTGTGCGAGCACCGGGCGGGCGCTCGGACCGAGCACGCCGAGACGGCCCGCGAGCCAGCCGACGAAGACCGCGAGGGCGATCACCGCGAATCCGGTGAAGATGCCGATCACGCGCGCGACGCCTGCGTCGGTGGCCTGCGCGCGTCATCCATCGCTTCGACCCTACCCGCGCGACCGGCGCGAGCACGGACCCGCCGAACGGGCTGGCCACGGGCGGTGCGCCCGACCTAGGCTCGAAGCGCACGCGGGAGTCGAACGGGGCGGGGAGACGATGTCCGGAGCAGACGAGCACACGCACGACCGAGACGACAGGGGCGGCAGGGCCGGCAGGGCCGAGCCGGACGCCCGGGGGCGGCACGCGGCATCCGTGCCGTTGGAGCTCGTCGACCGGTGGTGGCGGGCGGCGAACTACCTGAGCGTCGGGCAGATCTACCTGATGCGCAACCCGCTGCTCGACCGTCCGCTCGAGCGCGACGACATCAAGCCCCGACTGCTCGGCCACTGGGGCACCTCCCCCGGCCTCAACCTCGTCTACGCGCACCTGAACCGGGCGATCGTCGAGCGCGGAACCCCGATGCTCTACGTGTGCGGGCCAGGGCACGGCGGTCCGGCGATGGTCGCGAACACCTGGCTCGAGGGCACCTACTCGGAGCTGTTCCCCGACATCACGGCCGACCGCGACGGCATGCAACGGCTCTTCCGCCAGTTCTCGTTCCCCGGCGGCATCCCGTCGCACGCGGCGCCCGAGACCCCGGGCTCGATCAACGAGGGCGGCGAGCTCGGCTACTCGCTCATGCACGCCTATGGCGCTGCGCTCGACAATCCGGGGCTCGTGGTCGCCTGCGTCATCGGCGATGGCGAGGCCGAGACCGGGCCGCTCGCCACGAGCTGGCGCGGGCACGCGTTCCTCAACCCCCTCAGCGACGGCGCGGTGCTCCCGATCCTGCACCTCAACGGCTACAAGATCGCGAACCCGACCCTGCTCGCGCGCATCCCCGAATCCGAGCTCGTCGACTTCTTCCGCGGCAACGGCTACGAGCCGCTGCTCGTCACCGGCGGCTTCGACGACGAGGATCCAGCGCTCGTGCACGCGCGCCTCGCCGATGCCGTCGATGTCGCGCTCGAGCGCATCGACGCGATCCGGGCGGATGTCGCGACCGGCGCGTTCGACCGCAACGCACCGCACTGGCCGGCGATCGTGCTGCGCACCCCGAAGGGCTGGACCGGCCCCAAGGTCGTCGACGGCGTGCAGGTCGAGGGCACGTTCCGCGCCCACCAGGTGCCGCTCTCCGGCGTGCGCGAGAACCCGGAGCACCTCGCGATGCTCGAGGCCTGGCTCCGGTCGTACCGGCCAGAGGAGCTGTTCGACGCCGACGGCCGCCCGGTCGCCGAGCTCGCCGGCCTGCGGCCGCGCGGCGAACAGCGCATGAGCGCCACGCCGCTCGCGAACGCCGGCGTGCGGCATCCGCTCGCCCTGCCCGACACGGCCCCGTTCGCGGTGGACGTGTCAGCCGAGGCCCGTGGAGCGACGGATGCCGCGACCACCGTGTTCGGCCGATGGCTCGCCGAACTGCTGCGCGCCAACCCCGACGACGCCCGGCTCTTCGGGCCCGACGAGGTGCTGTCGAACCGCCTCGGGGCGGTGTTCGAGGTCACGTCGCGCGCCTGGGCCGGCGAGCTGCAGCCGCTCGACGAGCACCTCGCGCGCTCGGGTCAGGTCATCGAGGCGCTCAGCGAGCACCTGATGCAGGGCCTGCTCGAGGGCTACCTGCTCACCGGGCGCCACGGGCTCCTCACGAGCTACGAGGCGTTCATCCACATCGTCGACTCGATGTTCAACCAGCACGCGAAATGGCTGGAGTCGGCCGGCCACGTGCCGTGGCGTGGCGACATCGCGTCGCTCAACTACCTGCTCTCGTCGCATGTGTGGCGCCAGGACCACAACGGGTTCTCGCACCAGGACCCCGGCTTCCTGAACGTCGTGGTCAACAAGCAGGCCGAGGTCGTGCGCGTGTACCTGCCGCCCGACGCGAACACGCTGCTCGCCGTGATGCGGCACGTGTTCGCCACGACGAACCGGGTCAACGTCGTCGTCGCCGGCAAGCAGCCGCAGCCGCAGTGGCTCGGCGCCGCCGAGGCCGACGCGCACGTCGAGGCGGGCCTCGGCGTGTGGGCGTGGGCGGGCAACGAGCCCGGATTCGACCCGGCCGACCCCACCGCATCCGCTCCCGAGGTCGTGCTCGGCTGCGCAGGCGACGTGCCGACCATCGAGGCGATCGCGGCCGCCCAGCTGCTGCGCGAACGCCTGCCCGAGCTCGCCGTGCGCGTCGTCAACGTGGTCGACCTCATGCGCCTGCAGGACGTGTCGCGCCACCCGCACGGGCTCGACGACGACGCCTTCGACGCGATCTTCACCCGCGAGGCACCCGTGATCTTCGCGTTCCACGGGTATCCGACGCTCGTGCACCAGCTCGCCTACCGGCGTACGAACCACCGCAACCTGCACGTGCGCGGCTTCATCGAGCGGGGCACGACGACCACGCCGTTCGACATGCTGCACCTGAACGACCTCGACCGGTACCGGCTCGCGCTCGACGTGATCGAGCGGGTGCCAGGGCTCGCCGAGCGTCCCGGCGTCGCCGAGCTCGCCGACGAGTGGCACGCCATGCGCGCGGCGGCTCGCGAGCACGCCTACGAGCACGGCGAGGACCCCGAGTGGGTCACCGGGTGGGTGTTCCGCGCGTCCTGAGCGGCGTCCCGGCGGCTGCGCGCGCCCGGGTCACCAGCGCGCGTGCACCTGCGCCCGGATGCTGCGGTCGTAGAGCTCGTGCACCGAGGCGTCGAGCGACGGGGGGAGCTCCAGCGAGCCGGCCGCCGCGTTCGCGCGCGCCTGGTCGACGTTGCGGGCCCCCGGGATCACCGAGCTGACGCCGGGCTGGGCGGCGATCCACGCGAGCGCGACCTGGGCGGCCGTGGCGCCGGGAGCGGCCGCTCGCGCGAGCTCGGTGAACTCGGCCGCGGCGGCCACGCCGGTCTCGTAGTCGACGCCCGAGAAGGTCTCGCCGACGTCGAACGCCTCGCCGTGGCGGTTGAAGGTGCGGTGGTCGTTCGCGGCGAACACGGTCTCGTTCGTGTACCGCCCCGAGAGCAGTCCGCTCGCGAGCGGCACGCGCGCGATGATGCCGACGCCGGCCTCGACCGCGGCGGGCAGCACCTCGTCGAGCGGCTTCAGCCGGAACGCGTTGAGGATGATCTGCACGCTCGCCACGTTCGGGCGGGCGATCGCGGTGAGCGCCTCCTCGACCTTCTCGACGCTCACGCCGTAGGCGCCGATCGATCCGTCGGCGACGAGCGCGTCGAGGGCGTCGAACACGCGGTCGTCGCCGTACACCGAGGTGGGCGGGCAGTGCAGCTGCACGAGGTCGACGGTCTCGACGCCGAGGTTCGCGCGCGACCGGTCGATCCAGGCGCGGAAGTGCTCGGCCGAGTAGTTCTCGTGCTCCTGCGGCAGGCGCCGGCCCATCTTCGTGGCGACGGTGACGCCCGAGTCGGGGTTGGCGCGCAGCCACGTGCCGATGAGCGATTCGCTGCGGCCGTCGCCGTACACGTCGGCCGTGTCGAAGAAGGTCACGCCGGCCTCGTGCGCCGCGTCGAGCACGGCGAGCGCGTCGGCCTCGTCGACGTCTCCCCAGTCGGCGCCGAGCTGCCAGGTGCCGAGTCCGATCACCGAGACCGAGCGGCCGGTACGGCCGAGGGTGCGACGCTGCATGAAGTCCTCCAGGGTGTGCGGTGACGGGGTGTGCGGGTGCGGGCTCGCGGGTGCGGATGCCGCGACCGGCCGCCTCGGGCTCCGCCGCCGCGGCTGCGTTCCGAGCCTACGCCGCGCCGCGGCATCCGCTCGTCGCTCGATGCCGGTGCTCCGAGGCCGCACCTCAAGCGGTCGGGCACCCGGACTTCGGCGGCTCAGGAGGCCTTGGCCGGATGGAACCTCGTGGCCGACCACGTGTCGGCGATCGCGCTGACCTTGGTGTCGCGCCAGCCGCTCTCGCGGAGCGCGCTGCGCACGACGGTGTCGCCGGGGGCCGTCGTGCTGCGGCCCTTGCCGTGCACGATCCACACCGGCGAGGCGACGCCGCACTCGCGGAACCACACCGGGAGCGATTCGAGCTCGTCGCGGTCGCGCACGACGACGACCACGAGCTCTGCCTCGAACGGCGGCACGCGCGTGGCCTCGGCGAGCGCGTGCTCGAGTTCGGCGACGGGAAGCTCACCGCGCACGGCGACCGTGCGGCCCGCCGCGATGCCGAGCTTCTCGGCGAGGGAGGGCGGTTCGGCCGCCAGCGCATCGGCCCAGGCGGACGCCGCGGCCCCCAGCCGGAACCGGTACGTGTCGCCCTGCGCGACGAACGAGACGACCCCGTCGGTGGCCTGCACCTGCGTCAGCGCGGCCCTCGGCAGCCGCGCTCGACGCTCGCCGGAGACCTGGAGTCCACCCGACTCGAGGTGGAGCGTGACCGCCGCCACGCCTTCGTCGTCGATCCAGGTCGCCCGAGCTTGTCGTCCCATGCAGTAATCCCCCCGGTTCATGATCGTCTTCCGGCCCGCGCGGCGCAATGCCCCCGAACGGATGTGACCCCGATCGCGAGGCCGCGTCTTCCGGTCAGCCGACGTCGTCGGGAATCGGCACGGCACGACCGCTCACCGTGATGCCGCCCGACGGCGGGATCTCGACCACGAGCTCGCCTGGTCGGCCGACGTGACGCCCCTGCTCGATGACGACCAGAGCCGGCGGCACGACCGCGCCGATCGCCCGCAGGTAGCCGCCGACGGCCGCGGCGGCCGAGCCGGTCGCGGGGTCCTCGGCGATGCGGCCGACCGGGAACACGTTGCGCGCCTCGAAGCGACGCGGGCCACCGGCATCCGCCGACGCGATCGGGTGCAGCACCGTGATCGTCGCGGGCCACCCCTGCTCGTCCATGAACGCGCGCGCCTCGGCCGGGTCGAACGCGAACCCGTCGAACGCGCGCGCATCGTCGACGACGAGCACCGGGTGCCAGTTGCCCGCGAAGGCGAGCCTCGGCGGCAGCACGCTCGAGAGCGCGCCCGCGTCGAGGCCGAGCAGGTCGAGCGTGCGCTCGAGGGTCGGCGCGTCGAACTCGGCCAGGTCGGTGTCGACGCTCGTGAAGGCGGCCGTGATGCCGTCCGCCCCGCGCGTGGTCACGATCTCGATCGGCCCGACCGGGGTGGCGAACCGCAGTGCCCCCGTCGCCGACCGCTCGGCGAGCGCGACGGCCGTCGCGACGGTCGCGTGCCCGCAGAACGGCACCTCGGCGATCGGCGAGAAGTAGCGCAGCGCGTAGGCGTCGCCGTCGCGCCCCGTGACGAACGCCGTCTCGGCGAAGTCGACCTCGGCCGCGATGCGCTGCATCGCCGCGTCGTCGAGGCCCGAGGCGTCGAGCACCACGCCGGCCGGGTTGCCGCCGGTCGGCAGGTCGGTGAAGGCGGCATAGCGCAGGATCTCGGGCGTCGTGGTCACCCCTCGATCGTCCCACGCGCGAGGTCGGCCGCCGCGACGGCGCGGACGAGCGGATGCCGCGGGCCGCCCCATGCGTGGGGCTCGCGCCGCGGCATCCGCTCGTCTGCGGCGTCGGTCAGGCCTGCTGCTCCTGCTCGGCGCCGAACCGCTGCCGTGCCTCGACGGGGATGAGGGGATGTGCCGCCCTGGCCTTGAGCTGCTGCACGGCCCAGGTGTTGCCGTCGGGGTCGGCGAAGCCGAAGAAGGTGCCGCCGTCGCGTTCGTCGAAGACGGTGATCGGGCCGGCGTCGACGCCGCGCTCGATGAGCTCTGCTCGTGCCGCCTCGGCGTCGGCGACGACGAGTTGAACGCCGTGCAGCGAGCCCGGTGCCATGTCGTTCTGCGACGGCAGGTTGCCGATGACGATCGAGCAGCCGGAGCCGCGCGGCGTGAGCTGGGCGACGTGCATGTGCTCGTTCGTGGTCTCGTGGTCGAGGTCGAACCCGACCTGATCGCGGTAGAAGGCGATCGAGCGGCCGAGGTCGGCGACCGGCACGATGACGACTTCGAGGGTCCAGTCCATGATGTGCTCCTGATTCCGGATCGGTTCGGTGTCGGATCCGAGGTCGGATTCCGGGTCGGATCCGACCCTGGGTGCGACTCAGGCGGCGAGGAGGCCGTCGAGCCGCTGGTAGCCCTCGGACAGGCCCTGCTCCATGTTCGAGGCGATCATGCCGTCGCGGGCCTCGACCGTCGGGTAGGTCGAGTGGATGCTGAGGCGCGTTCGCCCGCCGCCCAGGTCTTCGAAGGTCATCGCCTCGACCGCGACGACGTCGGGGAACCCCTCGAACTCGAAGGTCTGGATCGCGAACTCGTTCTCGCGCACGGTGTGGAAGGTGCCGTTGAACGCGTAGGCCTCGCCGGCCGGGTCGACATGCAGGTAGCGGTAGCCGCCCTGCGAGACGAAGTCCCAGCGCTCGACCTGCATGTCGTAGCCGTTCGGCCCGAGCCAGCGCTTGACGAGCTCGGGGTCGCGGTGCGCCTCGAACAGCGCGCTCACCGGGGCGTCGAACTCGCGCACGATGTCGATGAACGGCAGGCCCTCGGGGGCGGTGATGGTCACGGGGTTGGTGGTGGTGTCGGTCATGATTCCTCTGCCTTGCGTGCGGGATCGACCGGCTGGTCGATCGCGGGGGTCGCGGCATCGGTGCCGCGGTCGGTGGCGAGCAGCGCGTCCAGCGAACGGAACTGCTGCTCGTGGATCAACCGGTAGCGGTCGATCCACGCGGTGAGGGCCTCGAGCTGCGCCGGCGCGAGGTGCACGGGTCGCCGCTGCGCGTCGCGCGACCGCGTGACGAGCCCGGCGTGCTCGAGCACCTGGATGTGCTTCGACACGGCCTGCTTCGTGATCTGGAACGGTGCGGCGAGATCGTTCACGGTCGCCGGTCCGCGACTGAGCCTCGCGATGATGCCACGTCGCACCGGGTCGGCCAGGGCCATGAAGGCCCGGTCGAGCCGGTCGTCGGCACTCGGGTCGAGGATCATTCGCGTAACCAACCATTCCATTGATCAACTGTTTGATTGATTACAACGTACGCCCCGGCATCGGTCACGTCAAGCGGTCTTCGAGAATTCCTCGCGTCGTCGCGGCATCCGGAGCAGAATCGAGGGGAACCCGACCGATGACGACCAGGAGACCGCCATGCCCGTCACGCTCAACCCGTACCTCAACTTCCGCGGCAGTGCGCGGGAGGCACTCGAGTTCTACCACTCGATCTTCGGCGGCACGCTCAACGTCAGCACGTTCGCCGACTTCCAGGCGTCGCAGAATCCCGCGGAGGCCGACCTCGTCATGCACGGCCAGATCGACGCGCCCGACGGCCTCACGATCATGGCCGCCGACGTGCCGGAGCACATGGAGTACCACGGCATCTCCGGCGTCTCGGTGTCGATCTCGGGCGACGACGACGCGAAGATCCGCGGCTACTGGGAGCGGCTCGCCGAGGGCGCGACGGTGCAGCAGCCCCTCGAGGTCGCGCCGTGGGGCGACGCGTTCGGCATGCTCGTCGACCGGTTCGGCGCGAGCTGGCTCGTCAACATCTCGGGCGCGGCGGCGTAGCGGGCGTTCGCCGCGCAGCGGCGTTCACGGCGAAGCGGCGTTCACGGCGTGGCGGCGTTCACGGCGTAGCGGGCGTTCACGGCGTAGCGGGCGTTCGCCGCGAAGCGGCATTCACGGCGTAGCGGCGTTCGCCGCGCAGGCAGACGCGCCCCGGTCAGGACGCGCTCGGCGGAACCGTCCTGAACCGGCGACGTTCGCCCGGGTTCCGGATGCCGCGGCGGCCTCGCCGCGGCATCCGCGCCTGGCGTCAGCGTGCGGCGACCGGCAGCGCGATGCCGTGCAGGGCGTCGACGACGGGGGCGAGCTCGGGCTGCGTCTGCGCGTCGGCGAGCACGCGCTCGAGCGTCTCGTCATGGATCGGCCGTGCGCGCTCGTACAGCGCCCGCCCTGCCGCGGTGAGCTCGGTGTAGATGCCGCGCCGGTCGTCGGCGCAGAGCACGCGGGTGAGCAGCGAGCGGTCTTCGAGTCGGTTCACGAGGCGGGTGGTCGCGCTGGGGCTGAGCGCCGTCGCACGCGCGAGCTGCTGCATGCGCATGTGCCAGCCGTCTTGACGATTCAGCGCGTCGAGCACGGTGTACTCGACGACCGAGAGGTCGACGGATGCCGCGAGCGCCCGCTCGAGTTCACTCTCGATGAGGCCGTGCAGTGCGGCGAGCGTGCGCCAGCCGTGCGCGCGCACCTCGACCGCGTCGTCGGCGATGCCCATGTCGTCTCCCGGAGGTCGTGTGCTCGGTCCAGTCGCAAAGTAGTTGCTTGCGCTAGGTAATTGCGTGTGCAACTATTGACTCTGCGTTCGCAATAGTCGGCGCTTGCAACTACTTTCCCCAGTGTACAGGAGAACCTCGCATGCCACTCGGACTGCTCGCCCTCGCGATCGGGGCCTTCGGCATCGGCCTGACCGAGTTCGTCATCATGGGCCTGCTGCCCGACCTCGCCGCCGACTTCGGCGTCTCGGAGGCCGCGGCCGGCTGGTTCATCTCGGGCTACGCGCTCGCCGTCGCCGTCGGCGCCGTCGGGCTGACCGCTGCCGCCACGCGGCTCCCCCGGAAGCCCGTGCTCATGGGCCTGCTCGGCCTCTTCATCGCGGGCAACGCCGTGTCGGCGCTCGCCCCCACGTACGAGGCCATGATGGCCGGCCGGATTCTCGCCGCCCTCTGCCACGGCGCCTTCTTCGGCATCGGCGCGGTCGTCGCCGCCGACCTCGTCGCCCCCTCGAAGCGGGCCGGCGCCATCGCGATCATGTTCACGGGGCTCACCGCAGCGAACGTGCTCGGCGTGCCGTTCGGCACGTTCCTCGGGCAGCAGTTCGGCTGGCGCTCCACGTTCTGGGCCATCTCGGCGATCGGCGTGCTCGCGCTCATCGGCATCGCCGCGCTCGTGCCGAGCAGCCGGTCCGACGCCCGCACCGACGACACCGCTCCGAGCCTTCGCCGCGAGCTCGGGGCGTTCCGCTCCGGACAGGTCTGGCTCTCCCTCACGGTCACCGTGCTCGGCTTCGGCGGCATGTTCGGCGCCTTCACCTACATCGCCTACACGCTCACCGAGGTCAGCGGGTTCGCCGCCACCGACGTGCCATGGCTGCTCGTGCTCTTCGGCGCGGGACTGGTGGTGGGCAACTGGATCGGCGGCCGCCTCGCCGACCGCTCGATCGACGGCACGCTGCTCGGCTTCATCGGCGCACTCGTCGTCGTGCTCGCGCTGTTCGCCTGGCTCGCGGCCTCCCCGATGGCCGTCATCGTGCTCCTCGTGCTCATGGGCGGCTTCGGGTTCGGCACGGTGCCCGCCCTGCAGAGCCGGGTCATGCACTACGCCGACCAGGCACCCACGCTCGCCTCGGGTGCGAACATCGCCGCCTTCAACATCGGCAACGCGCTCGGCGCCTTCGCCGGCGGCATCGCCATCTCGGCCGGCCTCGGCTACACCTCGCCGATCTGGGTGGGCGCGATCATCACCGCGGCCGCCCTCCTCGTCATGGTCGTCGCGTGGGCCACCGCACGCGCCACGGCCCCGTCGCCGGACCGAGCGGATGCCGCGGCCCGGCCCACGACCGCGACGGGCTCGCTCGCGACCTCCGCTCGCTGAACCGCCCACTCGACACCGCCCCTCGAACCCGCCCCTCGAACCCCGAACCGTCCCGGAAGGACCCAGCATGACCATCGTCCCCACCATCACCCTGAACAACGGCGTGCGGATGCCGCAGCTCGGCTTCGGCGTCTTCCAGGTGCCAGACGACGAGACCGCCGCAGCCGTCACCACGGCCCTCGAGGTCGGCTACCGCAGCATCGACACGGCGGCCGTCTACGGCAACGAGGCCGGGGTCGGCCGCGCGCTCGCGGAGTCGGGCATCGCCCGCGACGAGCTGTTCGTCACGACCAAGGTCTGGAACTCCGACCAGGGCTACGACGAGACGCTGCGTGCGTTCGACGCGAGCGCCGCGAAGCTCGGGCTCGAGCAGCTCGACCTGTACCTGATCCACTGGCCGACGCCCGACCGCGGTCGCTACCTCGACACGTGGCGCGCACTCGAGCGCCTGCTCGCCGACGGCCGCACGCGCGCGATCGGCGTCTCGAACTTCGAACCCGAGCACCTCGACCGCCTCATCGAGGCGAGCGGCGTCGTGCCCGCCGTCAACCAGGTCGAGCTGCACCCGGCCATGACGAATCGCGCGGTCGTCGAGGCCGACGCCCGCCACGGCATCGCGACCGAGGCGTGGAGCCCGCTCGCGCAGGGCGCCGTGCTCGGCGAGGCATCCGTCGTCGAGATCGCCGAGCGCCACGCGCGCACGCCCGCGCAGGTCGTGCTGCGGTGGCACCTGCAGGAGGGGCGCATCGTCATTCCGAAGTCGGTCACGCCCGGACGCATCGCCGAGAACTTCGACGTGTTCGGCTTCGAGCTCGCCGCCGACGAGCTCGCCGCGATCGACGCCCTCGACCGCGACGGACGCACCGGGCCCCACCCCGCCGAGTTCCACGCGGCCTGACCTTCGACCACACACCCTCGACCACCGAAAGAACGGAACACCCATGAGCGACATCCTGATGATCGTCACCGCCGCGACGAGCCTCACCATGAAGGACGGCAGCGAGCACCCCACCGGCTTCTGGGCCGAGGAGCTCGTGACCGCCCACCGCGACCTCGTCGCGGCAGGCCACACCGTGACGATCGCGACGCCCGGCGGCGTCGCCCCCACCGTCGACGCCGGCAGCCTCGACCCGTCGCAGGCCGGCGGCGAGGAGCGGGCGCGCGAGTTCGCCGACTACCTCGCGTCGATCACGGACGAGCTCTCCTCCCCCGTCGCGATCGCCGACGTCGACGCGTCCCGCTACGCCGCCGTCGTGCTCCCCGGCGGCCACGGGCCCATGTCCGATCTCGCGTTCGACGACGCGACCGGCCGAGTGCTCGTCGAGGCGGATGCCGCGGGCACGATCATCGCGCCGTTCTGCCACGGGCCGGCGGCCCTCCTCGCGGCGAACCGCGCCGACGGGTCGTTCGCGTTCGCGGGCCGCCGCCTGACCGTCTTCACCGACGAGGAGGAGCGCACCGGCGGCACCGGCGAGAACACCCCGTGGTGGGTCGAGAGCCGCCTCCGCGACCGCGGCGCCGTCATCGACTCTGCAGCGCCCTGGAGCGACCACGTCGTCGTCGACGGCAACCTCATCACGGGCCAGAACCCGCAGTCGAGCGCCTCGGTCGCGCGGCGCGTGCTCGAGGAACTCGCCGCGCGCGGCTGAGCCGCCGGGTGCTCGGCCCTGGTCATGGCCCTGGCCCTGGCTGCCGCACCCTGCTCTCGCTGCCGCACGCTGCTCAGCCGTTCGTCCGCTGCTCGGGTGCTCGTCCGCTGCTCGGGTGCTCGTCCGCTGCTCGGGTGCTCAGGCGTTCGCCCGCTGCTCAGGCTCGCACCTGCGGAGCCGGCCTGAGCACGCGGCGAACGCCTGCGCCGGCGCTGACCTCCCAGCCGCCGGGCGATGAGACGACGGATGCCGCGGCGCCGCGCTCGTCATGAGCGCCGCGCCGCGGCATCCGTTCGTGCGGTCGGGCCGGCCGACCGTCTCGGCGTCAGTCGAAGAGCTCCGACAGCCAGTTGTCCTTCTTCTTCTTTCGGTAGCCCTGGTCGCCGGACCCGCGATCGTCGTATCCGCGGTTGTCGTATCCGCGGTTGTCGTACGACTGCTGGCCGTACGCGGGCTGCTGGTACGCGGGCTGCTGCGGCGGCGGCTGGTAGGCGGGCTGCGCCGGCGCCGCGGGTGCGGCCGGAGCTGCGGCCGCCGCCGCACCGAAGTCGCCTGCGGCGCGTTCGATGATCTTGTCGAGCTCGCCGCGGTCGAGCCACACGCCACGGCACGTCGGGCAGTAGTCGATCTCGATGCCGCTGCGCTCGCTCATCACGAGCACGGCTCCGTCATTGGGGCACTGCATGGGGGCTCCTCGGTCGGGGTAGCAAGGGGTCTCGCCGCGAGCCTAGGGAGCCAAGCTCCGAAGACGCCCAGACCGGCCAGCGCGCTCGACGCGTGCTGCCCGAAACCCGCCCGACCCCGAAACGAGGACGAGCGGATGCCCCGGCGCGCGCCTCACGAAGAGGCGGGCGACCGTGGCATCCGCTCGTCGACCGGCGCGAGGCGCCGATCACGGTGTGCGAGAACTACGCGATGACGCGGATGTTCTCGGCCTGCGGGCCCTTGGGGCCGCGGGCGGTGTCGAATTCGACCTTCTGGTTCTCGTCGAGCGAACGGTAGCCGTCCGATGCGATCGCGCTGAAGTGCGCGAAGACATCGGCGGTGCCGTCGTCGGGAGCGATGAAGCCGAAGCCCTTGTCGGCGTTGAACCACTTGACGGTTCCGGTAGCCATGTTGTATTCCTTCATTCATTCCGCTTCGCCGAGGCGAGTGCGGTGTGCACGGCCTGGCCGTGCGTGTTCCGGTTGCGAAATCCGCCACCGGAGGTTCTTGGTCGGCCCGTCGGGCCGAGATCGTTCGGTCAGACCCGCCTGAACTGGTTGACCATGGGGCAGTCGAACGGGTCGCGGGCCGAGAGCCCGACCTCGTTGAGGTAGCGGATGACGATGCCGTACGACTGCACGAGTGTGGTCTCAGTGTACGGAACACCGAGCGTCGCGCAGTGCTCGCGCACGATCTCACGGGCTTTCGCCAGGTGCGGACGCGGCATGCTCGGGAAGAGGTGGTGCTCGACCTGGTAGTTGAGGCCGCCGAGGAGCGTGCTCGCCCACAGTCCGCCCGAGATGTTGCGCGAGGTGAGCACCTGCTTCGAGAAGAAGTCGAGCTTCGAGTCGGCCGGGATCAGGGCCATGCCCTTGTGGTTCGGCGCGAAGGACGCGCCCATGTAGACGCCGAAGACGGCCATCTGCACGCCGATGAAGGCGAACGCCATGCCGAGCGGGAGCACCCAGAAGAGCGCGCCGAAGTAGACGATGAAGTGCACCGCGATGAGGCTGAGCTCGATCCAGCGGCCCTTGACGGGGCGACGCTCGGTCAGCGTCGCGATCGAGCGCATGTGCAGGTTCAGGCCCTCGAGCGTGAGCAGCGGGAAGAACAGGTAACCCTGCTTGCGCGTGATCGCGGCGAGCAGGCCCTTCTGCTTGGCGGCATCGGTCTCGGTGAACGAGATGGTGTCCCACTCGATGTCGGGGTCCTTGCCGATCTTGTTCGGGTTCGCGTGGTGACGCGTGTGCTTCGTCATCCACCACGAGTAGCTGATGCCGACGACGCCGGCGGCGAGGATTCGGCCGACCCGGTCGTTCGCCGGCCCGGACTCGAGCACCTGGCGGTGCGACGCCTCGTGCGCGAGGAACGCGAACTGCGTGAGGATCAGGCCGAGCGCCCCGGCCATGAGCAGCTGGAACCACGAGTCGCCCAGCAGGATGAACCCGGTGATCACGCCGCCGAGGGCGAGCGCGAGGGCGGTGACGAGCGCCGCATAGAACCAGCGGGTGCGAGCCAGGAGGCCGGACTCGCGAACGACTCGGGAAAGGGCGGTGAAACTGCGCGTGACATCCGCGGAGCCGGTGCGGGGCTTCGTAGCCCGAATCGCACCGAGGGTTTCGGTGTGAGAGATGGCAGGGGTCCCAGTCGTCGTCGACTTCCCAGCCGGGGATGCACGGGCGATCACCCGTTGAAGATGCTCGAACGCTATGGGCTGTGCATGTGAAAGCGCTGGGAAAAGCGCCGCAGTATATACCCGTTGCGGCATCTATCGGTCCGGTCGGCGCGACTGCAAGACTGTGCCGATGCGCATCATCGTCACCGGCGGATCCGGAAAACTCGGTCGAACGGTCGTCTCGACACTCCGCGACGAAGGCCACGAGGTCGTGAACCTCGACCAGCAGGGCCAGCGCGGCACGCTCGTGCGCGTCGACCTCGCCGACTACGGGCAGGTGATCGATGCGATCGCCGGCGTCGACGATCAGCACGCCGGGGCCGACGCGATCGTGCACCTCGCCGCGATCCCGGCACCGGGTCTCGCGAGCGACGTCGCGACGTTCCGCAACAACATGCTCGCCACGTTCAACGTGCTGCAGGCGGCCAAGCGACTCGGCATCACGCGCATCGTGACGGCTTCGAGCGAGACCGTGCTCGGACTGCCGTTCGACGTGCCGCCGCCGTACATCCCCGTCGACGAGGAGTACCCCGCGCGGCCCGAGTCCACCTACTCGCTCGTGAAGCACCTCGAGGAGACGATGGCGATCGAGCTCGTGCGCTGGAACCCCGGGCTCTCGATCACGGCGCTCCGCTTCTCGAACGTCATGGACCCCGACGACTACGCGGCGTTCCCCGCCTTCGACGCCGACGCGACGCTGCGCAAATGGAACCTCTGGGGCTACATCGACGCGCGGGACGGCGCCCAGGCGGTGAGCCGCGCGCTGGCCGTGGCGACCCCCGGGTTCGACCGGTTCATCATCGCCGCCGCGGACACCGTGATGTCGCGGCCGAACGCCGAGCTCGTGGCCGAGGTGTTCCCCGGCGTCGAGCTTCGCGGCGACCTCGGCACGAACGAGACGCTGCTCTCGATCGACAAGGCCCGTCGGATGCTCGGCTTCGAGCCCGCGCACTCGTGGCGCGACCACGTCTGACCCGGATGCCGCGCCCCGGCACTGAGCCGGCGGGCGCCGCCTGGGCGGATCCCCGCCGGAAAAGACGAACGCCGCCGCCCCACGTGCGTGGGACGACGGCGTTCGTTGATGCGAACGTCGCGGATCAGAGTCCGCGGATGTTCTCCGCCTGCAGGCCCTTGGGGCCCTGAGCGACCTCGAACTCGACCTTCTGGCCCTCATCGAGCGAACGGTAGCCGTTGCCCGTGATGGCGCTGAAGTGCGCGAAGACGTCGGCCGAGCCGTCGTCCGGAGCGATGAAGCCGAAGCCCTTTTCGGCGTTGAACCACTTGACGGTTCCGGTTGCCATACTGCTGTCCTTCTGTCTTGCGGGCCGCACGTGCGGACCCGATGCGATCGACTGTCGACCGCGACCCCGACGACTCGGTGCCGTCGAAGTTTGGGGCGAGGGGCGGATGCGTGAACGCATCCGTTCTCTCTAATCGGGTCATGCCACGCGGAAAACCGCCTCCGGGCAATCAGTTCAAATCACGGGCGAGCGCCCGCTTGATGGAGGAATCGTGGGTTCAGCCTACCGGGTTCTCCCTGAGAGTACAGAGCGCGATACCAGTTCGTGATATATGCGGTAATCCAACGGTTCTGGGAACATGCTCCGGATGTCGCGCGCAGGCCGGGGACCGGGTGCAGAATCGAGGGATGAACCGCCGCCCCCTGCGATTCGCCGCCATCGCCCTGACGATCGGCGTGCTCTGGCTGACGATCGGCCCGGCACCGTGGCGAACCGACGGCCACGAGGTCGAGGGCGGCGTGCTGAACCCCGAGGCGTGGACCTCCGCGGCCACGTGGTCGACCGGCTACGTCAGCGAGATCGCGTTCAACGTGGCCATGTTCGTTCCCGTCGGCATGCTCGCCGCGCTGCTCATCCACCGGCGCCGCTGGCCGCTCGCCTTCGCCGTCGGATTCGCGCTCACCGCCGTCATCGAACTCGTCCAGCTCCTGCTGCCCGACCGCGTCTCCGACCCGCGCGACCTCGTCATGAACACGCTCGGCGCGAGCCTCGGCGTGGTGCTCGTGATGGCGGCTCGGGGCGTGCGGCGCGCGGCAGCGGTCGCCTCCGGGCCCGGGGTCGCTTCAGCACCCGAAACCGGGGCGACGACCGTACCCGGGGCGGACGCGGCATCCGCTCGCCCCGCGTCGGCATCAGCGCAGGCACCGGTGCCTGCGCAGGCATCGGCGGTTGCGGCGAAGGCGCCGTTCGACGAGCTCGTCGGCTCGGGCGACCGCGCGGCCTGACCGCCGACGCCGGCCCGACCCGCCGACTACAGTGGGCTGGTGCCCACCCCGCCCCCGATCGACGCGCCGGCGACCGCGCCGCGATACGGGGCGCTCGCCCTCGTGGGTGCGGCTGGCGGACTGCTCTCGGGCGCGTTCGGCGTCGGCGGCGGCATCCTCATGGTTCCCCTGCTCATCGTGGCCGCCGGCATGGACCAGCGCCGGGCCACGGCGACCTCGCTGGCCGCGATCGTTCCCGCCTCCATCGCCGGGTCGATCACCTACCTCGCGAACGGCCAGGTCGACCTCGTCGCCGCCCTCTTCGTCGCGCTCGGCGGCATCATCGGGTCGTGGTTCGGCGCGTGGCTGCTGCGCCGGCTGCCGATCGTCTGGCTGCGGTGGCTGTTCGTCGCCCTGCTCGTCGCCGTCGCCGTGCGCATGCTGCTCGTCGTGCCCGAGCGCGGCGGCGGCCACGTCGGCTTCGACCTGCTGCCCGACCTCGCGCTCTTCGCGCTCGGCATCGGCGTCGGCATCGCCTCCGGCCTGTTCGGCATCGGCGGCGGCGCGATCATGGTGCCGGCGTTCATCGCGTTCTTCGGCATGGGCGACCTGATGGCCAAGGGCACGTCGCTCGCCGTCATGATCCCGACGGCGATCTCGGGCACCGTCTCGAACACCAGGGCGAAGCTCGTCGACCTGCGCGAGGCACTGGTCGTCGGCATCGCGGCGACGATCGCCTCGTTCGCCGGCGTCGCGATCGCCTTCGTGCTCTCGCCCGAGTGGTCGGCCCGCCTGTTCGCGGCGTTCGTCGTGATCGCCGCGGTGCAGCTCTCCGTGCGCGCGGTGCGCGCCCAGCGGCGGAGCGCCGCCGAACCGGACGCGGACGCACCCGGTGCCGCGCATGAGTGAGGCGCGACGGGCCGCCGGCTGGTACGACGACGAGCAGGATGCCGCGACGCTCCGCTACTGGGACGGCGGCTCGTGGACGCCGCACACCACGGCACGCCCCGTCGAGGCCTCCCCGGTCGCGGCCGCCTCCGCCGTCACCGAGACCGTGTCGCTCGGCGTCACGGCGGTCCGCAGCGCGGGTGCCCGCGGCGCCGCGGTCCGTGACGGCGCGTCGCCGTCGCCGCGCCCCTCGCTTCCGCGTCGCTCGGCGCCGCACGCGAGCAGCATCACCTCGCCGCCGATGGACACCCTCGTCGACGACTTCTCGATCAGCGAGATGACGAGCTCGCGATCGGCCGCGAGGCCGTCGGTGACCTCCGTCGCCGCCGGCGCGGCTCCGATCGCGATGGCGCCGCCGTCGTTCGCCGCCGCCCCCTCGTTCGCCGCGTCCCCGGCACCCGCGGTGCCGACCTCGTTCGAGCGGATGCCGGTGGCGCCGAACGAGCACACGACGGTGCCGCTGCCGCCCACCGGGTTCGTCGCCGCATCGGCCGCCCGGTCGACGGCCGCCACGCCCGCTCCCGGGGGCACGGGCCCCTCGTTCCTGGTCATCTGGCTGTTCGCGCTGCTGCTCGGGTCGCTCGGCGTCGACCGGTTCGCCCTCGGCAAGCCGGGCACCGCCGTCGCGAAGCTCCTCACCGCCGGTGGGCTCGGCGTGTGGACCCTCGTCGACCTCGTGCTCGTGCTCACGGGCGCGCAACGCGACCGCGACGGCCGCACGCTCGCGGGACACGAGACGCACCGTCGCCTCGCGTGGATCGTCTCGGGCGTCGTCGCCGGCCTCGGCGTGATGCTCGGCGTCGTCGCGGGCATCGTGTCCCTGAACCTCGTCGCGAGCCTCGGCGAGCTCGGCGCGCTCTGACAGACTCGTGGTGGCGCATGCTTCGTGCGCCGTCTGCGCTGGGGAGTGAGCATGCACGTCGAACCGACGACCAGAGCCGAGCCCGACCATATGGTCGCTCCTCGTGATCGCGTCCGCCGCACCTTCTGGGTCGGCCTTGCCGCGATCGCCGTCTACGTGCTGCTCGCCGCGGGACTCGGAAACCTCGTCGACATCCTCGTGCCGAGCGCGTCGCCCGAACTCGAGTTCGCCCTGTCCCACCTCCTGCCGCTGCCGATCGCGATCGGGTCGGGGCTCTGGTTCGCGCGGTGGTCCGGATGGCGGCGGGATGTCTGGACCCAGCGCCCCGTGACGGCCGAGCCGCCTCGCCGGCGCTGGATGCTGGCCATCCCGGTGCTGCTGCTCGTCGGGCCCGTGCTCGGCTTCTTCGACGTGCCGTGGAGCGAGCGATCGATCGGCCTCGTGCTGCTGCTCGCGGTCGGCTGCCTGCTCGTCGGCCTCGGAGAGGAGCTGTTCTACCGCGGCATCCTGCGCGTGAGCCTTCGCTCGCACCACGGGGAGCTCGTCACGCTGCTCGTCACGTCGGCGCTGTTCGGGCTCAGTCACTCCCTCGGCAGCATGATCGATGGCATTCCGGCGAGCATCATCGCGTTCCAGGTCGGCGCGACCGCGTTCGACGGTGCACTGTTCTACGCCGCGTTCCGTGCGACCGGACGACTGTGGGTGCCGGTGCTGATCCACGCGCTCACGGACTTCTCGCTCTACCTCAGGAGCGACGCATGGTCGGCCGCGCCGGGGCACGGAATCCCCGATCCGGCTGCGGCGACCGTCGCCGTGCAGTTCGTGCTCGGGGCCCTGCTGATCGCGGTCGTCGTCAGCTTCATCCGCGAGGACGCACGGGCCCGCAGGCAGCGCAGGGCTGCGACGGCGGAACCTCCGGTGTCGGCGACCGGCGCGACGTCGGACCCCTCGTAGGCTGCGCCATGCGATTCGAGTTCACGGCCCCGCTCTGGGAATGGTCGTCTCGACCGGAGTGGTTCTTCGTCACGGTGCCTGACGAGGCATCGGCCGACATCCGCGAGATCCCGCGCCCGCCGCGCGGCTTCGGGTCGGTTCGCGTGCGGGCGAGCGTCGGCGGCTCGACGTGGACGACCTCGATCTTTCCGGACTCCACGGTCGGATGCTACGTGCTGCCGGTCAAGAAGGCGGTGCGGGTTGCCGAGGGGTTGACCGAGGGCGGCGACGTCGGCGTCTCGCTCACCGTGCTCGACCTCTGACGGCGAACCTCGCGCGGGACGACGCCCGAACGGACGCGTGCGCCGTCGCGGCTCAGGACATGAGGTCGCGCAGCAGCTCGCCCCACTCGAAGCCGCAGTCGCGGCAGTCGAAGAGGAGGTCGCCGTCGCTCAGGGTGAACGCGTCGGCCACACGCGCGGCGTCGGAGCCGCAGCGCGGGCAGAGCTCGTGGGCCGCCTCGGGCACCAGGGTCTGCTGCATCTGCTTCGTCATGGCTGACACGGTACGCGCGGCATCCGACATCGCCCGATGCACACGCCAATGCGGGCGACTCGAGCCGCGCAGCGGGGCCACCGGCGTGCAGTGGGCGGCTCAGCCGGCCGGGCGGCGCCGCGACGGGATGCGGTGGCTGGCGGTGACCTCGCGTGTGCGGCGCAACGGGGCAGCCACGTCGTCGCGGCGCTGGGCGACCCGGACGAACAGGAAGTCGACGAGCGCGAGCTGCGCGATGCGACTCGACATCGCGCCCATGCGATAGGTCGACTCGCGGGCGTGGGTGGTGAGCACGAAGTCGGCGAGCTCGGCGAGCGGCGAGTCCGGCGAGTTCGTGATCGCCACGGTCGTCGCCCCGGCGTCGCGCGCGACCTCGAGCGTGTGATGGGTCTCGGCTGTGAGGCCGGAGTGCGAGATGCCGATCGCGACATCCGTCGGCTTGCGCAGGGCCGCGCTCACCAGCGCGAGGTGCACGTCGACCGAGCACGCCGCCGAGATGCCGATGCGAGCGAGCTTCTGCTGCAGGTCCTGGGCGGTGAGCCCGCTCGCGCCGAAGCCGTAGAGGTCGACGTGGCCCGCGCCGACGATGGCGTCGACGACCTGGTCGAGCACGACGGTGTCGAGGCCCTTCACCGTCTGCTCGATCGCGAGCACCTCGTGGAACGCGATCTTGGCCACGACGTCTTCGGCTGAATCGTCGGCGCCGATGTCGGAGTCGGCGAGGCCGAACCGGTCGCGCTCGGCGGCCTCGCGACTCAGGGCGCCGGCGACCTCCATGCGGAACTCGCGGTAGCCGCTGTACCCGAGGGTCTGGCAGAACCGGGCGACCGTCGAGAGCGAGGTGTTGCAGACGATCGCGAGCTCGGTGATGGTCAGGTCGACGACGATGCCGGGGTCGGCGATGATCGCGTCGGCGACGCGCGCCTCGGCCGAGCTGAGTCGTGGCAGGGCCTGCCGCACCTCGGAGAGCACGTTCGCCGACATCCGGTGGGGACCTTTCTCACTCCGAGGCTGTGGCGACATGCGTCGCGCCGCCGTTCACGCTGGAGATAGCATCCCGCAGCACTCCATTCTCCGCGGCGAGGCGCGCGAGGGCGACCTCCGGAGCGACCCCGGTGAGGGTGACGAGGATGGCGGCCTTCACGCTGCCGCCGACCGCTTCGAGCGATGCGGAGGCCGCGGCGGCATCCGACCCGGTCGCCTGCATGACGATGCGTTCGGCGCGGGCGCGCAGCTTCGCGTTCGTCGCCTGCACGTCGACCATGAGGTTGCCGTGCACCTTGCCGAGGCGCACCATCGCGATCGTCGAGATCGCGTTCAGCACGAGCTTCTGCGCGGTGCCGCCCTTGAGCCGGGTGGATCCGGCGACGATCTCGGGGCCGACGACGGTCTCGATCGCAAGATCGGCGGCCCGGCCGATCTCCGAGTCGCGGTTGCAGGCGAGGCCCACGGTGAAGGCGCCGAGGCTGCGCGCGTACCCGATGGCGCCCACCACGTACGGCGTGCGGCCGGAGGCAGAGATGCCCACGAGCGCATCGGCCGAGGTCAGGCCGATCGCAGCGAGGTCGGCCGCGCCCCGCTCGGCGTCGTCCTCGGCGTTCTCGACCGCGGAGCGCAGGGCGGTGTCGCCGCCCGCGATGACGCCGACGACGAGTGCGGGGTCGGTGCCGAACGTCGGCGGGATCTCGCTCGCGTCGAGCACGCCCATGCGCCCGGCCGTGCCCGCGCCGAGGTAGACCAGCCGGCCGCCGGCCCGCAGGCGGGCGACGATCGCGTCGACCGCGATCGCGATCTGCGGCATCACCGCGGCGACGGCCGCCACGGCCGCGCCGCTCTCGTCGAGCATCGCCCCGACCTGCGCCTCGGTGGGCATCAGGTCGAACTCGCCGTGCGCGGTGTTGACCTCCTCGGTCGAGAGGTCGTCGAGCAGGGCGCGCAGTTCGACGTGCTCGCGCGTGGGCTTCGGTGCGGACCAGGTCATGGCGCTCCCCCGGTTTCGGTGCGTGCGTCAGGCGACGCGATGGTGACGGATGCCACGCCGGCGAGCGGCGCGGGGAATGCGAGCGGTTCGCGGCCCGGCGTCAGGCGGCCGGCGACGCGTGCGGCGACCGTCGAGAGCGCGATCGGCACGCCGCGCACGCTGAAGAACCCCAGCAGGGCGAACATCAGGGACTCCTTGAACGCCGGGTCGATGCCCCGCTCCGCACTCGAGACCACGCGGATGCCGCGCTCGGCCGCGAGCGCGCGGAGGCGTTCGAGCAGCACCGGGTTGCGCGCACCGCCGCCGGAGCAGATGAGGGCGGCCGCGGCATCCGGGATCGCCTCGACGACGGTGCGGGCGGTGAACTCGGTGAGCGTGGCGACGAGGTCCTCGACGGGCATCGCCCCGACGTCCGACGACGCGAGGGCGTCGTCGACGACCCCGAGGTCGAACGTCTCCCGCCCCGTCGACTTGGGCGGCACGGCCGCGAGGTACGGATGCCGCAGCAGCGCGTCGAGCAGCGGCTCGCGCACCCGCCCGGCCGCCGCGAGGGCGCCGTCGCGGTCGAACGCCTGCGCGCCGCCGGACTCGCGCACGACGACGGCGTCGATGAGGCCGTTGCCCGGCCCGCTGTCGAAGGCGAGCACGTCGCCGCCCGGATGCACGAGCTGCACGTTCGCGATGCCGCCGAGGTTGAGGGTCGCGATCACGCGGTCGGAGTCCGTCGCCTCACCGGTGAGCCACGCCCGGTCGAAGAACGCCATGAGCGGGGCGCCCTCCCCACCGGCCGCGATGTCGGCCGCGCGCAGGTCGGAGAGCACGGGCACCCCGGTGAGCTCGGCGATCCAGGCCGGCTCGCCGAGCTGCAGGGTTCCTCGGGCGTGACCGTGCTCGGCCCAGTGGAAGGCGGTCTGGCCGTGCGACACGATCAGGTCGGGGGTCGCACCCGAATCGCGGATGCCGCGGGCGGCCGCCTCGGCGAACGCCTGGCCGAGCAGCGTGGTGAGTTCGGCGATCTCGCCGACGGTCGTCGCCTCGCCCGTCGAGACGGCGAGCACCCGTGCGCGGAGCGCCGGGTCGAAGTCGTGCGTCGAACCGTGGATGGGCGTCAGCAGGAGGTCGACCGGCCCGACGCCGGCTGCTGCCGACACGGTCTCGGGAGCGCGCTCGGGGGCGGCCACGACGGCGATGTCCACGACGGCGACGTCGATGCCGTCGACCGAGGTGCCGGACTGGAGCGAGAGCACGATCACGGCGAGCCCTCCGGTTCGTCGGCGCCCTCCGCGAGCACGATCGCCGCGGCGTCCGCCGCGAGTCGGCTCGCGGCACGCGTGTGCACGACCGGCAACGGGAGCCCGCCACCCGGCACGCCGGCGTCGACGACCACGGCGTCGGGTCGGAGCCGGGCGACGTTCGCGATGCGGTCGCGCTGCGGGCCGTCGCCGCCGATGCGGTCGGCCAGGACGATGAGCGGCCCGGACCCCGGCACGGCGGCGTCGCCGCGCAGCACCGGCCCCCCGGCCGCGAGCGCGGACTCGAAGAAGTCCCGATCGCTCGCGACGGCGAGGGTCGAGCGCCCACGGATGTCGAGGACCGTGCGCGGAGCCGGCGACCGCGGAAGGTCGCCGTCGATCGAGATCGCCGCCCGCGCGACGGCTGCGGCATCGACCGGGTCGAAGCCGCCCGCGAGAGCGATCGGGTCGCCGGGGCCCGCGGCGCGAACCCCCGCGCCGCGGGCTCCGGCCGCTCCATCCGTTCCCGGGCGAGACGCCGGGAGCGACGCCGGGAGGCTCGCTGCGAGCACCCGCACGCGGGCGGCGGCGCGCTCGAGCACGGCGACCGGCAGCGTGCCGTCGTCGACGGCCCCGAGGATCGCCCGCTGCACCTCGAGGAAGTCGCGCGCGTCCTGGTCGGGCGCGGCGGCCGCGCCGAGGTTCGTCGGGTTGCTGATGCAGAGCAGGTCGGCGCCCGCGAGGAGGGCCCGGACCGCGCCCGGCCCGGCTCCGACCGACTCGCGCACCGCGGCCATGTCGAGCGCGTCGGTGATGATGACGCCCTCGAAGCCCATGGCGCGCAGGCGCCCGAGCGCGATCGGGTTCAGCGTCGACGGCTGGCCGCCCCAGGCCGGGACGACGACGTGCGCCGTCATGATCGCGGGCACCCCGGCGTCGACCAGCGCCTGGAACGGCGGCAGGTGCGTGCGCTCGAGCTCGTCGAGGTCGATCTCGAGGGTCGGCATCGCGTGGTGCGAGTCGAGGTGCGTGTCGCCGTGGCCCGGGAAGTGCTTGGCCGCCGCGGCAGCCCCCGCCAGGCGGATGCCTCGGGCCTGCGCGACCGCGTGCCGGCCGACGAGACCGGCGGAGTCGCCGAACGAGCGCACCCCGATGACCGGGTTGCGGGGATCCGTGTTCACATCCGCCACGGGCGCGAGCACGACGTTCGCCCCCACGGCGAGCGACCGGTGGGCGAGTTCGGCGCCGACGGCCTCGGTGATCGCGAGGTCGTCGACGAAGCCGAGCTGCGCCGGCCCCGGCAGGGTCGAACCGGTGGCGGACTCGACGCGCGTGACGTTGCCGCCCTCCTCGTCGATGCCGACCACGAGCGGGCGCCCGTGATCGCGCAGGTCGGCGGCCAGCGACATCCGCTCGCCCTCGTCGCCGAGGTTGTGCGCGAACAGCACGAGGCCGGCGAGACCGCCCTCGTCGAGTTCGCGACGGAACAGATCCGGGATGCCCCGGCCGAGGAACCCCGGCCAGAGCACCCCGCCCACCAGTCCCCTGATGGTGGGATCGTCCACGGCGGTCACCCCTTGACCGCGCCGGCGACCAGGCCGCTCGACAGGCGACGTTGGACGATGACGAAGAAGATCATGACCGGCACGGTGATGATCGTGGACGCGGCCATGATGTAGCCCCACTCGTTGGTGTGCTCGCCGAAGAACTGCTTGAGGCCGATGGCCACCGTGTAGTTCTCGGACGCGCCGCCCAGCAGGGTCATGGCGAAGATGAACTCGTTCCACGCCGTGATGAACGAGAAGACCGAGGTCGCGACGAGGCCGGGCATCACGAGCGGCAGCAGCACCGAGCGGAACATGCGGCCCCAGCTCGCGCCGTCGAGGTAGGCGGCCTCCTCGAGCTCGACCGGAACGGCGGCGACGAAGCCGCGCAGCATCCAGATGCCGAACGGCAGCGAGAGCGCGACGTAGACGACCATGAGGCCGAGCAGCGTGTTCAGCAACTGCAGGTCGCGCACCTGCACGAACAGCGGGATGACGAGCGCCTCGAGGGGCACCATCTGCACCACGAGGATCATGAGCAGCATCGATGTGCGGAACTTGAACCGGAAGCGCGCGACGGCGACGGAGGCGAGCAGCGCGAGCACGGCGCTCGCGAGCACGGTGACCACGGCCACGATGGCCGAGTTGCGCAGGTACACGTCGAACCCGCCGTCGGTGAGCACGTACTCGAAGTTCGCGAGCGACCACTCGCGCGGCAGCAGGGTCTGCCCGCCGGCGCCGGCCTTCGCGTCGAACGCGCTCGAGAGCATCCAGAACGCGGGGAACAGCGTGAAGACGAGGAGCAGCACGACGAGCACGGCCTTGCCGGCCGCCGCGCGGGTCTTGCGGGCCGAGCGCCGCGTCGCGGGGATGGTGCGCGTGGCCTCGGGCGGAAGGGCGCCGGATGCCGCGGGCGTCGTGGTCGGGGCGGGCGTGAAGGTGCTCACAGCTCGTCCTCCTTCAGCATCGTGCGAACGTAGATGACGGTGACGATGAGCAGCAGCACCGTGAGGAGCACCGCGATGGCGGAACCGAATCCGTACCGGTTCTGCCCGAACGACTCGACGTACGACCACACGCCGAGGTTCAGGGCCTCGCGGTTCGTGCCGGCGCCGCCCGGCATCAGGTAGACCTGCGCGAACACCTTGAAGTCCCAGATGGTCGACAGGATGATGACCACGCTGAAGACCTGGCGGAGGTTCGGCACGATCACCTGGAAGAAGCGGCGCCACGGCCCGGCGCCGTCCATCTCGGCCGCCTCGAGCATCTCCTTCGGCACGCCGAGGAGTCCCGCGAGCACCGTGATGGCGACGAACGGGAATCCGTGGTGGATCACGTTCAGCAGCACGATCGCATAGAAGCTGTAGCGGTTCGTGAACCAGTTGACGGGCTCGTCCTGCAGCCCGAGCGCCTGGAGGGCCTGGTTGAAGATGCCGCGGTCGGCGTCGAAGATCCACACCCAGACGTAGGTGCCGGTGACGGCCGGCATGGCCCAGGCGATCATGATCGCGCTGCCGACGACGGTGCGCCAGAAGCCGCCGAGCGAGGCCATGAGCACGGCGACGCCCGTGCCGAGCGCGACGGTGCCCGCGACGGCGAGCACCGCGAAGCCGACGGTGTTCGGGAGCACGACGCCCCAGAGCGTCGGATCCGTGAGGATCTCGCCATAGTTGGCGAGGCCGATCCAGTTCGGTTCGCCCGAGACGATCTCGCGCAGGCCGTAGTCCTGCAGCGAGAAGAGGAACACCCGGATGAGCGGCCAGAGCAGCAGCACGGCCAGCACGGCGAGGGCCGGTGCGAGCAGCAGCCACGGGCGCGACGAGGCGATCAGCCGGTTGCGGTGAACGGGGCCGCCGCCCGGCCGGGGGGTGGTGCCCCCCGGCGCGGGCGTCGGAGCCTGGATCGTGGTGGACACCTGGTCAGTTGCCGTTCATGATCTCGTCCATCTCCTTGGCGGCGTCGGAGGTGGCCTGCTCGACCGTCTTCTGCCCGGAGAGGATCGCCTGGATGGCGGTGTTCGTCGTCTTCTTGGCCTGCACCGCGCCGAACTTGGGCGTCACGGGAACCGTGCCGCCGCCGTCGACGAGCTGCGTGGCGAAGGGTGCGACGAGCGGGTCGTCGGACTCCATCGTCTCGGTCAGCAGCGACTGCTGGCCCGGGAAGTAGCCGGACTGCTCGCCCCACTTCTCGGCGAACTCGCCGGTGGTCATGAGCTTGATGAACGACCAGGCGAGGTCGGTGTTCTCCGCGGTGCTGAACATCGACAGGTGCGAGCCGCCGAGCACCGACGGCGCGATGCCGCCGTCCTTGCCCGGGATCGGAGTCGCGGCGAACTTGCCCTCGAGGTCGGCGTTCTTCTCGATGATGGCCGATGGGGTCCAGGAGCCCATGAGCGCCATCGCGACGTTGCCCTGCGCGAAGTTGTCGAGGACGTCGGTCTCCTTCCAGGTGGTCGCGCCGGCCGACGAGAAGCCGTGGTCGGTCGCGAGCCCGGTGTAGAAGCCGATGCCCTCCTGCGACTCGGGGCTGTCCATGCCGGACTCCCAGGCGTCGCCGTTCTTCTCGGAGATCTCCCCGCCGGCGCCCCAGACCCACGGGTACACGCCGAACTCGGCGTCGCCGGGCACGGCGAAGGCGAGCATCTCGGGGTGGGCTGCCTTGATGGCGTCGCCGGCCGCGACGATGTCGTCCCAGCTCTTCGGCGCCTCGAGGCCGAGCTCGTCGAAGATGTCGGAGCGGTAGACGAGCGAGCGCACGCCGGCGTACCACGGCATGCCGTAGAGCTCGCCGTCGTAGGTGCCCGCCTCGACGAGGCCCTCGACGAGGTCGTCGCCCAGGTCCTCGTCGGCGACGAAGTCGCCGATCGGCTCGAGCGCGCCGGAGTCGGCGAACTCGGCGGTCCACGTGGTGCCGGTCTCGGCGACGTCAGGGGTCGTGCCGCCCGCGATCGACGTCACGAAGCGATCGTGGGCGTCGGCCCACTGCACGAACTCGACGTTGAGCTCGGCGCCGGTCTCCTCGGTGAAGGCATCGCCGACCTCGTCGAAGAACGCCTCGGAGTCGGGGTTGGTGCCCTCCATGATCCAGACGTCGAGCGTCTGGCCGTCGGCATTCGACCCGTCGCTGCCGTCGTTCGACCCGCCCGCACAGGCGGTGAGCCCGAACACGGCCGTGGCGAGCACGGCGACGGGCAGCAGTCGCTTCTTCATAGATGCCTCCTCGTTGATGGATCTGTCGTCGGACGTACGGGCACTCTCGGGCTCCGGAACGTGACTCTGGAAGTAGTATTCGTGAATCATGCATTGTTTGCAAGTTATTTCCGAACTCGTGACCGGTTCGAAACCTCCGCGTCACGGAAGCCGCAGCCGTAGGCTCGGCTCGTGAACGGCGCCGCGACCAGCACCCGCACCGACGCGCGCGCTCGACGCGCCTGGGTACTCGGCATCGACGTCGGCGGCACCGGATCACGTGCCGCCCTCGAACCGCTCGACGCACCGTTCGGCACCGACCGCCGCCTGCTCGAGGGCGGGCGCGTCGCCGTGGCATCCGCCGGGTCGACCGTGCTCGACGTGGCCGCCGCGCTCGTCGAGGCCACGACGCGCGCGTGGCCGGATGCGACGATCACGGCCGTCGGCGTCGGCGCGACGGGCCTCGCCTCGCTCGTGTCGGCCCAGGGGGCCTCGATCGGGCGGCTGTCGGCCCTCGCGGCCCCGACGGCGGATGCCCCGGTGCCCGTCGCCCTCGCCGTCGACGCCCTCACGGCCCACCTCGGCGCCCTCGGCGGCCGAGCCGGGGCGGTCGTCGCCGTCGGCACCGGTGCGATCGCCCTCGGCACCGACCTCGACGACATCTGGCGGCGGGTCGGCGGCTGGGGGCACCTCTGGGACGACCGCGGGTCGGGCGTCTGGGTCGGCATCGAGGCGCTCAAGTCGGCGATCCGCACCCACGACGGGGTGACGACGGATGCCGCGGCACTGCTCTCGGCCGCCGAGTCCCGGTTCGGGCGGGCGCCGAGCTGGCCCGGCGAACTGCTCACCCGCGCCGACCGGGCGGGCGTCATCGCGGGGTTCGCCCCCGAGGTCGCCGCGCTGGCGGCCGACGGCGACGCCGCGGCATCCGCGATCATGCGCACCGCGGGCCGCGAGGTGGCCGCCACGCTCGTCGCCGCACTCGATCCCGACCTGCCGCGCCACGCCTCGTGGACCGGCGGCATGTTCGCGGCGGCCGGCGCGTACCGCGACGCGTTCGAGGCGGAGTTCGTGCGCCTCGCACCCGATGCCGGGCTGCATGCGCCGCAGGGGTCGCCGCTCGACGGCGCGGTGCGGCTCGCGAGGCTCATCGCCGCCGGCGACGTGCCGGCGGAGCATCCGCCGTTCGTCTGGCGCTGACCGGCTCGAGTCCTGGCGGGCGCCTCGGTCACGCCCTCGCGAGGATCGCCCCGACGTCGACGCCGCGCGGCAGGGCTCCGTACTGCGCACCGCCCTCGCGGCCGAGCCGCGATCGCACGAACGCCTCGGCCACCGGCGAGGGCGAGCACCGCAGCAGGAGCGAGCCCTGCAGCACGAGCGCCAGCCGCTCGGTGAGCTCGCGGGCGACGGATGCCGCGGCATCCGGGCCCATCGTCGCGACCTCGCGCACGAGCGCCACGACCTCGGCGAGCGCGTCGTCGAAGACCCGGCTCGCCCCCGCCGCGGCCCCGACCTCGGCGAAGAACGCCTCGAACGCCTCGGGCTCGCGGGCGAGCACACGCAGCACGTCGAGCGCGATGACGTTGCCCGACCCCTCCCAGATCGCGAGCAGCGGTTGCTCCCGGTACCGGCGCGCGAGCGGGAACGCCTCCGTGTAGCCGTTGCCGCCCAGGCACTCGAGCGCCTCGGCCGCGTGGCCCGCACCGCGCTTGCAGACCTGGTACTTCGCCACAGCGGTCGCGAGGCGCCGGAACGCCTGCTCGGCGCCGCTCGAGTCGGACGCGGTCGCGTCGTCGTCGTAGGCGCGGGCGAGCCGCATCGCCGTGAGCGTCGCAGCCTCGGACTCGAGCGCGAGGTCGGCGACGACCGCGGACATCGCGGGCTGGTCGACGAGCAGGGCGCCGAACGCGCTGCGGTGACGCACGTGCCAGGCCGCCTCGGCGACCGACTGCCGCATGCCGGCCGCCGTGCCGATAACGCAGTCGAGCCTCGTGCGCGTCACCATCTGCACGATCGTCGCGACGCCGCGCCCCTCCTCGCCGACGATCCACGCGCTCGTGCCGTCGAGTTCGATCTCGCTCGACGCGTTCGACCGGTTGCCGAGCTTGTCCTTCAGGCGCTGGATGCGGAACACGTTGCGCTCGCCGTCCGGCAGCACGCGCGGCACGAAGAAGCAGCTGAGCCCGCTCGGCGCCTGCGCGAGCACGAGGAACGCGTCGCTCATCGGGGCGCTGGCGAACCACTTGTGGCCGGTGAGGCCGTACTCGGCGCCCCATCCGCCGTCGCCCGCGCCACGGCGCTCGGCCCGCGTCGTGTTCGCGCGCACGTCGGATCCGCCCTGCTTCTCGGTCATCGCCATGCCCATCAGGGCGCTCGGCTTGCCCGGCACGAGCTCGGGCTCGTAGTCGCGGCTCAGCAGGCGCGGCATCCATTCGTCGCGAAGAGCGGATGCCGCGTGCTCGAGCACCGGCACGGCGGCGTGCGTCATCGAGACCGGGCACGCATGCCCCGGCTCGACCTGCGCGAAGAGGAGGAACGCCGCAGCGCGGTCGACGTTCGCACCCGGCCCCGGATCGGCGGCCGCCGACGTGTGCGCGCCCGCCGCGACGGCCCCCGCGATGACCCGGTGGTACGCGTCGTCGTACTCGACCTCGTCGATGCGACGGCCCCAGCGGTCGTGCGCGTGCAGCACGGGCGCCTGCGTGTTCGCGCGCTGCGCGTCGCGCTGGAAGGCGGCCGAGCCGACGAGTCGCCCGATCGCGTGCAGGTCGGATGCCGCGTGGCCTGCGGGTTCCGGGCCCGCGGCCGGTCGCGGGCGGTCGGGTTCGCGTCCGGCGGCGCGGCCCCAGCGGGCGACTGCCTCGACGAGCGGGACGTTCTCGGCGAACTCGTCGACGTCGACGCGCGGCGGAACCTGGTTGGCGACCTCGTGGGTGCTGATCATCTTCGACCTCCACGGCCATTCTGCTCGCGAGCCGGCGTCGGCGGCAGCGGCTAGCGTTGGCGCATGGTCGAGACGAGCGCGGGCATCCTGCTGCATCGACGGCGCGGCGCGGCATCCGACCCCCGTGGCGTCGAGGTGCTGCTCGGCCACATGGGCGGTCCGTTCTGGCGCGGTCGAGACGAGTCGGCGTGGTCGATCCCCAAGGGCGGCTTCACCGACGAGACCCCGATCGACGCGGCCAGGCGCGAGTTCGCCGAAGAGCTCGGCTCGCCTGCACCCGACGTGCCCTACGTCGACCTCGGCGTGTTCCGCTACAGCTCGGGCAAGACCGTCGCCGTCTTCACGGGCGAGGCCGACTTCGACGCGTCGTCGATGGTGAGCAACACCTTCGAGCTCGAGTGGCCGCCGCGGTCGGGGCGCCGGCAGTCGTTCCCCGAGTTCGACTCGGCCGCATGGATGCCGGTGGCCGACGCCCGCGAGCGACTCGTCAAGGGCCAGCGACCGGCGCTCGACGCGCTGCTCGCGCACCTGGCCTGAGGCGCGTCGCGCCTGTGCGGCGGATGTCGGTGGCTCCCGCCAGACTGGCGGGGCCCTGATCGGGCGGCGAATCCGGGCCGGTGTTCGCCCTCCGAGAACGAGGGGAACGAAGCCCCCGCTCCGCTTGCCTCCGACAGGGTCGCATGCGAGGCTGTAACGCTGCGCGAGGCCCGGGGGTGGGCCTTGCACGCGCCATCCGCCGATTCCGCCGCGGCACGATCCGTAGCGCCGTGGCATCCGATCGACCATCCGCCCTCACCGCCGCACCGGAGATGCCATGCTCGCAAAACTCCTCGTCCGTTACCTGAAGCCCTACGTGTGGTTGCTCGTCGGAGTCCTGGTCTTCCAGATCCTCTCCGCGATCGCCACGTTCAACCTGCCCGACCTCAACGCCAAGATCATCGACAACGGCGTCGCCAAGGGCGACACCGAATACATCTGGTCGACCGGCGCCGTCATGCTGCTGATCTCCCTCGGGCAGATCACCGCCTCGATCATCGCCACCTACTTCGCCGCGAAGGCCGCGATGCGCCTCGGCCGCGACATCCGCAACGACGTGTTCGAGAAGGTCAGCGCCTTCTCCGAGCGCGAGGTGTCGAAGTTCGGACCCGGCTCGCTCATCACCCGCAACACGAACGACGTGCAGCAGGTGCAGATGCTCGCCATGATGGGCGCGACCATGCTCGTGACCGCTCCGATCCTCGCGATCGGCGGCATCTACTTCGCGCTGCGCCAAGACGTCGGACTCGGCTGGATCATCGCGGTCGCCGTGACCACGCTGCTGATCATCGCGATCCTCATCATCAGCCGCATGGTGCCGCTGTTCCGCAGCTTCCAGCACAAGCTCGACAACGTGAACCGCATCATGCGCGAGCAGCTCACGGGCGTCCGGGTGGTGCGCGCGTTCGTGCGCGAGCCCATCGAAGAAGAACGCTTCCGCGGCGCCAACACCGACATCATGATCGTCGGCCGTCGCGTGGGCTCGCTCTTCGTGCTGCTGTTCCCGCTGTTCATGCTCGTGCTCAACGTCACGATCGTCGGGGTCGTCTGGTTCGGCGCGTTCGCCGTCGACGCCGGCGACGCCCAGATCGGCACGCTGTTCGCCTTCATGCAGTACGTGATGCTCATCCTCACTGGCGTCCTCATGGCGAGCTTCATGACGATCATGATCCCGCGCGCCGCCGTGTCGGCCGACCGCATCGCCGAGGTGCTCGACAGCACGAGCACGCTCCTGCGTCCGGCCAACCCCGTGACCGACCTCCCCACGCCCGGCACGATCGAGCTGACGGATGTCTCGTTCACGTACCCGGGCGCCGAGCACCCCGTGCTCGACGGCATCAGCTTCACCGCCGCGCGCGGCGAGACCGTCGCGATCGTCGGATCCACCGGCGCGGGCAAGACCACGCTCGTGTCGCTGATCCCCCGCCTGTTCGACACCACCGGCGGCTCCGTCGCGGTCGGCGGGGTCGACGCGCGGCAGGCCGACCTCGACGTGCTCTGGAACTCGATCGGCCTCGTGCCGCAGCGTCCGTTCCTCTTCACCGGCACGGTCGCCTCGAACCTCCGGTACGGGCGCGAAGAGGCCACCGACGCAGAACTCTGGCACGCGCTCGAGATCGCGCAGGGCCGCGACTTCGTCGAGGAGATGGAGGGCGGGCTCGAGGCCCGCATCGCCCAGGGCGGCACCAACGTCTCCGGCGGCCAGCGCCAGCGGCTCGCGATCGCCCGCGCGATCGTGCACCAGCCCGACGTGCTCGTGTTCGACGACTCCTTCTCGGCGCTCGACCTCACGACCGACGCGAACCTGCGGCACGCGCTCTGGCGCGAGCTGCCCGAGGTGACGAAGATCGTCGTCGCCCAGCGCGTGTCGAGCATCACCGATGCCGACCGCATCATCGTGCTCGACGACGGCGCCATGGTCGGCATCGGAACCCACGAGCAGTTGCTCGAGACATCCGACACCTACCGCGAGATCGTCGAATCCCAGCTCGGAGCGGAGGCAGCCCGATGACCACCGAACCCACCACGCCCCAGATCTCCGAAGAGGAGAAGTACGAACTCGAGCTCGCCGAGCAGGCCCGCCTGAACTCCGGCGACTGGGACAGCGTCGCGCCAGGAAAGGCCTCGCAGTTCGGTCCCAGCTTCCGCCGGCTCATCGGCCTGCTGAAGCCGCACGCGGTCGCCTTCACCTTCGTTTCGCTGCTCGGCGCGGCCGGCGTCGTGCTCGCCGTGATCGCCCCCAAAGTGCTCGGCGAGGCCACGAACGTGCTGTTCGCCGGCGTCATCGGGGCACAGCTGCCCGCGGGCATCACCGCAGACCAGGCGGTCGAGCAGCTCCGCGCCGCCGGTCAGGACGACCTGGCGAACATCGTGCAGACGGCGGGCGTCGTGCCCGGCGAGGGCATCGACTTCGTCAAGCTCAGCCAGATCCTCATCGTCGTGCTGCTGCTCTACGTGGTCTCGGCGATCCTCACCTGGGTGCAGGGCTACGTCGTCAACGTGATCATGGTGCGCACCATGTGGCGCCTGCGCGAAGACGTCGAGGCCAAGCTCAACCGCCTGCCGCTCAGCTACTTCGACAAGGTGCAGCGCGGCGAACTCATCTCTCGCGTGACGAACGACATCGACAACATCACGCAGACCATGCAGCAGTCGCTGTCGGGCGCCATCACCGCGGTGCTCACCGTGGTCGGCGTGCTCATCATGATGTTCTCGATCTCGTGGCAGCTCGCGATCGTGGCGCTCGTCTCCCTGCCGCTCATGGCCGTGATCTTCGGCGTCATCGGCCCGAAGTCGCAGAAGGCCTTCGGCATCCAGTGGCGCAAGGTCGGCCGCCTGAACGCACGCGTCGAGGAGTCCTTCTCCGGCCACGCGCTCGTCAAGGTCTTCGGCCGCGAGGCCGACTCGCACGCGAAGTTCAAGGCCGAGAACGAGGAGCTCTACGAGGCCTCGTTCAAGGCGCAGTTCCTCTCGGGCATCATCATGCCGGGCATGATGTTCATCGGAAACCTCACCTACGTCGGCATCGCGGTGCTCGGCGGGCTCATGGTCGCGAGCGGCCAGCTGCGACTCGGTGACGTTCAGGCGTTCATCCAGTACTCGCAGCAGTTCACCCAGCCCCTCTCGGAGCTGGGCGGCATGGCCGCGGTCGTGCAGTCCGGCACCGCCTCCGCCGAGCGCGTGTTCCAGCTGCTCGACGCCGACGAGCAGGACCCCGACGCCGCCGACGCGCCGAAGCCCGCCGAGGGCGACGGCACGATCGAGTTCGACCACGTGTCGTTCTCGTACGCGCCCGAGCACCCGCTGATCCGCGACCTGTCGTTCCGGGTCGAGCCCGGGCAGACGGTCGCGATCGTCGGCCCGACCGGCGCCGGCAAGACGACGCTCGTGAACCTCATCATGCGGTTCTACGAGCTCGACGGCGGGCGCATCCTGCTCAACGGCCAGGACATCGCCGAGCTCACGCGCCGCGACATGCGCGCGAAGACCGGCATGGTGCTGCAGGACCCGTGGCTGTTCGCCGGATCGATCCGCGAGAACATCCGCTACGGCCGCGAGTCGGCGACCGACGACGAGATCCTCGACGCAGCTCGGGCCACCTACGTCGACCGGTTCGTGCACTCGCTGCCCGACGGATACGACACGGTGCTCGACGAAGAGGCGTCCAACGTCTCGGCCGGTGAGAAGCAGCTCATCACGATCGCGCGAGCGTTCGTGGCGCAGCCGTCGGTGCTCATCCTCGACGAGGCCACCTCGTCGGTCGACACCCGCACCGAGCTGCTGCTGCAGCACGCGATGGCGGCGCTCCGCGAAGGACGCACGTCGTTCGTGATCGCACACCGCCTGTCGACGATCCGCGACGCCGACCTCATCCTCGTGATGGAGCACGGCGACATCGTCGAGCAGGGCAGCCACGACGAGCTCATCGCTCGCGAGGGCGCGTATTGGCGGCTCTACAACTCGCAGTTCGAGCAGGCAGCTGCCGACGTCGACGCCGAGAACGCGATCGCCCAGGGCCAGGGCCTCGACCCGGCGCTCGTCGGCGCGCAGACCGGCTCCTTCGAGGGGGTCGACGGCGAGGGCGAGACGCCCGCGACGAACTCCTAGCGGCCACCGCACGACACGAGAGCCCGGGTACGACCTCTTCGGATGCCGCACCCGGGCTCTTCGCATCTTCGCCGCCGCATCGTCGCGCGCGCCGAACGCCTCCGGCTCGGGCGCCGCTCGCCGTCGCCCGACGTCAGACCTGCGCGGTGGCGCCGAGCGCGGCGTAGACCGCCCGCGTGTACGCGTCGCTGCGCGGCGAGCCGATGATGCCCGGCGACATCCGGTTCATGACGTACGCGAAGGTCATGCGGCGCTCGACGTCGTCGATGACGATCGACCCGCCCCAGCCGCCCCAGAACGCGACCCGCCCCTCGGGGATCCACGGCGTGCTCGCCGGATTCGACACGGCGAACCCGAGCCCGAAGCGCAGCGGAAGGCCGAGCACGAGGTCGACGTTGTCGGTGTGCTCGGCGAAGATGCGATCGATCGTCGCTGGTGAGAGCAGGCGAACGCCGCCCACCTCGCCGCCGTTCGAGACGAGGGCGTTCAGCCGAGCCACCGAGCGCGCGTTGCCCTGCCCGCCGGCGCCGCCGACGCCCGCGGCGCGCCACGCGCGCGTCCACGTGACCTCGGCGTCGAGCGGCGGACCCGTGAACGTCTTGAAGGCGGGCGAGTCGGGCGGGATCGCCGAGACGTCGAGCGTCCCCTTGGGCGGCACGACGTCGCTCACGCGGTGGTCCTCCGACGCCGGCAGCCCGAGCCAGAAGTCGGCGCCGAGCGGGCCGGCGAGTTCCTCGGCCACGAACGCGCCGAGCGACCGTCCGGTGATGCGGCGCACGAGTTCGCCGATCAGGTGCCCGTAGTCGAGCAGGTGGTAGCCGGAGGCCGCACCCGCCGGCCACCACGGCGGCTGCGACGCGAGACGGGCCGCCGCAGCATCCGCATCGAGGATGTCGGCGCCCGTGATGGGCTGCGCCCAGCCCGAGACGCCGGAGGTGTGCATGAGCACGTGCTTGACGAGCACCCCCCGCTTGCCCGCGTCGGCGAACTCGGGCCAGTAGTGGGCGACGGGCAGCTCGGGGTCGAGCTCGCCGCGGTCGATGAGCATGAGCGCGGCGAGCGCCGTGACGGTCTTCGAGATCGACCACACGTTCGTGATCGTGTCCTGCTGCCATTCGCGCTGCTGCTCGGGATCGGCCCAGCCGCCCCAGAGGTCGACGACGGGCTCGCCGTCGACGATCACGGCGAGCGACGCCCCGAGCTCGGCGCCCGAGGCGAGCTGCCGTTCGAACTCGTCGCGGAGGCCGGCGAAGTCGTCGTGCACGTGTCCGTGGATGGGCGCGGTGCCGCGGGAGGGCGCCGGCCCGTCGGCCGGAAGGGGAAGGCTCATCGTCGAGGCTCCTCTGGTCGAGTCGTCAGCCCCGTCGAACGGAGTGTTCCGGGCTCGATTCGCGAGCATACCGCGCGGTCGGTATGCTTGTCACGCGCGGCGTCGCCACGACCCGCCGGCTCGTCGAGGAGGACGCGCATGCAGATCACGGGAGCGGTGCTCGAGACCTCCGGTGCCGAGGCGCCCTTCGCCGCGTCGCGTCCGTTCCGCGTCGGCACGCTCGAACTCGATCCGCCCGGACCCGGCGAGCTGCTCGTGCGCATCGAGGCCGCCGGGGTCTGCCACTCCGACCTCAGCGTCGTCGACGGCAACCGGCGCCGGCCGACCCCCATGCTCCTCGGCCACGAGGCATCCGCCATCGTCGAGCAGGTCGGCGACGGCGTGACGGATGTCGCGGTCGGCACGCGCGTGGTGATGACCTTCCTCCCCCGATGCGGCGCCTGCCCCGAATGCGCGAGCGACGGCCGCCTCCCCTGCCCCACCGGCAGCGCGGCGAACGCCGCGGGCACGCTCGTGGGCGGCGGCATCCGCCTGCACCGCGACGGCGAGAGCGTGCACCACCACCTCGGCGTCTCGGCGTTCGCGAGCCACGCGGTGGTCAGCCGCACGTCGGTGGTGCCGGTCGACGATGACGTGCCGGCCGAGGTCGCCGCACTGCTCGGCTGCGCGGTGCTCACGGGCGGCGGCGCCGTCATCAACGCGGGCCGGCCCGCGCCGGGCAGCCGCGTCACGGTCGTCGGCCTCGGCGGGGTCGGCATGGCGGCGCTCCTCGTCGCCGTCGCGCTCGGCCACGAGGTGATCGGCGTCGACGCACTGCCCGCCAAGCTCGAGACGGCCCTGAGCCTCGGCGCGAGCGCGGTCTACGCGCCCGACGAGGCGCTGCGCCCGGCATCCGGAACCGACGACGGCAACAGCAACAGCCCCACGGATGCCGCGGCGCAGGCGCCACTCGTCATCGAGGCCGCCGGCTCGGCCGGGGCGTTCGAGACCGCCTTCGCCCTCACCGCCCCGGGCGGCACGACCGTGACCGTCGGCCTGCCCGCACCCGACGCGCGCGCGATCGTCTCGCCGCTGACGCTGACCGCCGAGGCCCGCACCGTCATCGGCAGTTACCTCGGCTCGGCCGTGCCCGCGCGCGACATCCCGCGCTACGTGGAACTCTGGCGGGCCGGCCGCCTGCCCCTCGAACGTCTCGTGTCGTCGCGCATCCGCCTCGACGAACTCGACACGGCCATGGACCGACTCGCCGCCGGCGGGGAGCTCCGACAGCTGATCACGCTGAGCTGACCGGCATGGGCCGGGCACCCGGCCGATCGCCGCAGCCGCTCACCCACGAAAGGAACGACGCATGACCCGCACCGCCATCGTCACCGGAGCCGCGCGCGGCATCGGAGCCGCGACCGCCCGCCGACTCGCCGCCGACGGATACGCCGTCGCCGTGCTCGACCTCGACGCGGCCTCCTGCGCCGAGACCGTCGCCGCCATCGAGGCCGACGGGGGCCGCGCGATCGCGGTCGGCGCGAACGTCGCCGACTCGGCCGCCGTCGCGGCTGCCGTCGCCCGCGTCGCCGACGAGCTCGGGGCGCCGACGATCCTCGTGAACAACGCCGGCATCCTGCGCGACAACCTGCTCTTCAAGATGACCGACGACGACTGGGACGCCGTGCTCGGCGTGCACCTGCGCGGTGCGTTCCTCATGACCCGCGCGGTGCAGGCCCACCAGGTCGAGGCGAAGTGGGGCCGCATCGTGAACCTCTCGAGCACCTCGGCGCTCGGCAACCGCGGCCAGGCCAACTACGCCGCCGCGAAGGCCGGCATGCAGGGCTTCACGAAGACGCTCGCGATCGAGCTCGGCCGCTACAACGTGACCGCGAACTCGGTCGCCCCCGGCTTCATCGCGACCGACATGCTGCGCCAGACGGCCGAGCGCATGGGCATCACGAACGAGCAGCTGCTCGAGGGCGCGGTCAAGGAGATCCCGGTCGGCCGCGTCGGCCAGCCGGAGGATGTCGCGGCCGCCGTGTCGTTCTTCTGCTCGGATGCCGCGTCCTTCGTCTCGGGCCAGGTGCTCTACGTGGCGGGCGGGCCGAAGGCATGAGCGCGACGACCGGCACTCCGCTGACGCTCGCCTCGCCCGCCGACCTGCTCGACGCGGTCGGCACGGCCCTCGGCCCCGGCGACTGGTTCGAGGTCGACCAGGCCCGCATCGGACGATTCGCGGAGGCCACGGACGACCACCAGTGGATCCACGTCGACGTCGAACGCGCCACCGCCGGCCCCTTCGGCGCGCCGATCGCGCACGGGTTCCTCACGCTCTCGCTGCTCACCGCGCTCGCGACCCCGCTGCTCGCCGTCGACGGCGTCGCGATGGGCGTGAACTACGGGTTCGAGAAGGTGCGCTTCCTGCAGCCGGTCACGGCCGGGTCGCGCGTGCGCGCCGTCGGCACGCTCGCCTCGGCCGAGCGCACCGGCAGCGGCATCCGCGTGGTGCAGGACCTCACGATCGAGATCGAGGGCTCCGAGCGCCCCGCGCTCATCGCGCAGTGGGTCACGCTCATCGTGCCGGCTGCCTGACAACAGCAGGGCGGATGCCGCGGGCTGATGCTCGCGGCATCCGCTCGTTCGCGGCGCCCGTGGCACCAGCACGGTCGCCGAGAACCGCGCCACGCCGTGGCGACTCGCCGAGCGGTCACGATCTGCGGCTTCCCGCGCACGGATACCGGCCGATCGTGACCACTCGGCGCCCGACATCGGCGCGGCGCGAGCGCGGCGCGGCGCGAGCGCGGCGCGAGCGCGGCGCGGCGCGAGCGCGGCGCGGCGCGAGCGCGGCGCGGCGCGAGCGCGGCGCGCGCTAGACGCGCTCGAGCACGAGCGCCATGCCCTGACCGCCGCCGACGCACATCGTCTCGAGGCCGTAGCGACCGCCGGTCGCGGCGAGGCCGTTGATGAGCGTCGACGTGATGCGGGCGCCGGTCATGCCGAACGGATGTCCGACGGCGATCGCGCCGCCGTGCACGTTCAGGCGCGACTCGTCGACGCCGAGCTCACGGGCCGAGGGGATCACCTGCGCGGCGAAGGCCTCGTTGAGCTCGACGAGGTCGATGTCGTCGATCGAGAGTCCGGCCCGGGCGAGCGCACGGCGCGAGGCCTCGACGGGTCCGAGGCCCATGATCTCGGGCGAGAGCCCGCTGACCCCGGTGGAGACGATACGGGCGAGCGGCTGCAGGCCGAGCTCGTCGACGATGCGGTCGGAGACCACGACCACGGCGGCCGCGCCGTCGTTGAGCGGGCAGCAGTTGCCGGCGGTCACGGTGCCGTCGGGGCGGAAGACGGGGTCGAGCCCGGCGAGGGCCTCGATCGTGACGCCCGCGCGCGGGCCGTCGTCGGCCGAGACGACCGTGCCGTCGTAGAGGGTCACGGGCGTGATGTCGTTCGCCCAGAACCCCGACGCGATCGCGGCCTCGGCGCGCTGCTGGCTGCGCGCGGCGAAGGCGTCCTGTTCGTCGCGGGTGACGCCGCGGAGCTCCGCGACGTTCTCGGCCGTCTGCCCCATCGCGATGTACGCGTCGGGCAGCAGCCCGTCTTCGCGCGGATCGCGCCAGGGGCGCAGGCCCGCGGCATCCGCCCCGCCGATGGCACGCGCCTCGGTGCGCGCGATCGCGTCGTCGAAGCGCGCGTTCGTGAGCTTCGCACCCGGGATGTAATCGCTCGAGCCGACGCCCATGTTCGAGACCGACTCGACCCCCGCCGAGACGAACACGTCGCCCTCGCCGGCCTTGATCGCGTGGAACGCCATGCGCGTGGTCTGCAGGCTCGACGAGCAGTAGCGGTTGACGGTCGTGCCCGGCACGCCGTCGAGCCCGAGCAGCACGGCCACGATGCGCGCCATGTTCATGCCCTGCTCGCCGCCCGGCATGCCGCAGCCGAGCATGAGGTCCTCGACGCGGCTCGGGTCGAGCCCTGGCACCTCGGCGAGCGCGGCTTCGACCATGCGCGCGGTGAGATCGTCGCCGCGGAGGCCGGCGAGTGAGCCCTTGCGGGCGCGGCCGATGGGCGAGCGGGCGGTGGCGACGATGTAGGCCTCGGTCATGGGGTGGTCTCCTCAGGCGTGGGGTTCTCGGGTCGGGTCGGGTGGGGCGGGCGAGCGGATGTCGCGGGGCGGCGCTGGTCTCGGGGCGGCGCTGGTCTCGATACGACGCTGGCGCGCCTACGCGGCCGGCGGCCGGCGGCCGGCGATCCGACGATCAGACGAACGCGGCGATGCCCGTGATGGCCCGGCCGACGATGAGCGTGTTCATGTCGTACGTGCCCTCGAACGTGTAGACGGCCTCGGCGTCGGCGAAGAACCGCGCTGCGCCGTGGTCGAGCTGGATGCCGTTGCCGCCCATGAGCTCGCGGCTGCGCGCGACGACCTCGCGCATCTTCTTCGTGGCGAAGGCTTTCGCCATCGCCGAGTGGTGGTCCTTCTGGGCGTCCTCGTCGAGCATCTCGCTCACGCGCACGCAGAGCGCGATCGACGCCGTGATGTCGGCGAGCGAGTCGGCGAGCTTCTGCTGCACGAGCTGGAACGAGGCGATCGGCTTGCCGAACTGCACGCGGCTCTTCGCGTAGGCGAGGGCGGCCTCGTAGGCGCCGACGGCGACGCCGATCGCCTGCCACGCGACATCCGCTCGGGTCAGTCGCAGCACGATCGCGACGTCGCGGAAGCCGTGGATCTCCTGCAGCCGGTCGGACTCGGGCACGATGACGTCCTCGAGCACGATGTCGGCGTTCTCGACGGCGCGGAGGGACTGCTTGCGCTCGATCTTCGTGGCGGTGAAGCCGGTGGCGGGCTGGCGCACGAGGAAGCCCTTGACCTGGTCGTCGGCCGTGTCGCGCGCCCAGATGACGACGACATCGGCGAAGGTCGCGTTGCCGATCCAGCGCTTGGCGCCGTTCAGCACCCACTCGTCGGTGCCGTCGGCGGTCGTGCGACGGGTCGCGGTGGTCTCGAGGCCCTTGGCCGTGTCGGAGCCGTGCAGCGGTTCGGTGAGCCCGAACGCGCCGATGAGCTCGCCGCGGGCCATGGGCGCGAGCCACTCGGCCTGCTGCGCTGCCGAGCCGCCGACCGCGATGGCGTTCATCGCGAGGCCGGAGTGCACGCCGATGAAGGTCGCGGTCGACGGGTCGACGCGGGCGATCTCGAGGGCGACCCAGCCGCGATAGACGGCCGAGTTCTCGAAGTGCGCGACCTCGGGGATTCCGGAGCCGAAGAGCCCGAGCTCGGCGAAGCCGGGGATGAGGTGGCGCGGGCTCGTCGTCGCCTCCCAGCGGTCGTCGGCGCCGGGGCGCACCTCGCGCTCGAGGTAGTCGCGGATCTCGGCGACCGAGGCCTGCTCCACCGGCGTGAGCCGGCGCATGAAGCCGTAGAAGTCGGCGTCGAGCACGGCGGCCGGGGTGCCGGCCGTCACGGCGTCGGCGGTCGCGCCGGCTGCGTCGTCGGAAGGGCTCCCGGCAGTGGACTGCGGGTCGAGTGTGAGCGTCATCGCTTCTCCGTTCGTCGGTGAACACGTCCACTATGCATCATTTTCCAGAATGTTGCATGTGAATCCTCGAAGGAGGGTTAGAGTTCCGGCATGCCGACGACGACGGGAACCACCCACGAGATCGCCGAGGTGGGCCTGCGCGCCGCACCCTCGTGGCTCTCCGAGCGCCTCGCCGACGGCGCCCACGCCGACGCGGTGCGCGCCTTCGAGCTCGCCCGCGAGACCTTCATCAGCGGTCGGCGCATCGACATGGGCTCCCTCGCGACGACCCTCGGCGTCGACCGCACGTCGCTGTTCCGCTGGGTCGGAAACCGCGACGCCCTGCTCAGCGAGGTGCTGTGGTCGCTCGCCGCGCCGACGCTCGTGCTCTCGGAGCACGCGACCGAGTCGCTGCGCGGCGCCGAGCGCGTCGCCGAGCAGCTGTCGAGCTTCGCCGGGGCGCTCATCAGCGCCGACTACTTCCGCGACTTCCTGCGCCGCGAGCCCGCCAGGGCACTGCGCCTGCTCACCACCACCGAGAGCGAGATCCAGCGCCGCTACGTCGCCACGGCGCGCTGGCTCGTCGAACGCGAACTCGGCGATCGCCCGCTGGGCGGCGCCATCTCCACCGACGAGCTCGCGTACCTGCTCGTGCGCGTCTCGGAGTCGTTCACCTACGCCGACCTCATCGCGGGCGACACCCCGAGCGAGGCCCGCGCACGGCGTGCGTTCCGCATCCTGCTCCGGGCGGACTGACGGGTGCCGACGATGACGCACCGACCAGAGCGCCGCCCGTTCACCACCCGCTGGAACGACAACGACCAGTACGGGCACGTGAACAACACCGTCTACTACGAGGCCATGGACACCGCCGTCAACACGTGGATGATCGAGCACGCCGGCCTCGATCCGCACGGCGACGAGCCGATCGGACTCGTGGTCTCGTCGAACTGCGAGTTCCGCGCGTCGGCGTCGTTCCCCGAGCCGCTCGAGGTCGCGATCGGCGTCGAGCGCCTGGGCTCGTCGAGCATCACGTGGTCGCTCGGCATCCACCGCGCGGGCGAGACGGAGGCGATCGCCGAGGGCCGCTTCGTGCACGTGTTCGTCGATGCGGCGAGCCGTCGGCCGGTGCCGATCCCGGGCGGCATCCGTTCCGAGATCGAGGCCCGACTGCTCGCCTGAGTCACTGGGGCGAGCGGATGCCGCGAGCATCGGCCGTGAGCATGAACCGTCCCGGGTTTCATGCCGCGTTCTTTCTGGTGAAAGGATGCGATTATGCCAAGAATTTCCCTGCCGAGGTTCGCGAGCGAGCGGTTCGGATGACGCTGGATCGGCTGCCTGACTACGCATCGGTCTCGGCTGCCGCGCACGCGATCGCGCCGAAACTGAACATCGGTGTCGAGACATTACGGAAATGGGTCGTCCAAGCACAGATCGACGCCGGAGTGAAGGCATGCCCCTCGAGTGCGGAACTCGACGAGATCAAGCAGCTCAAGAAACAGGTCCGCGACCTCGAAGAGGCCAACGAGATCCTGAAGAAGGCATCGATTTCTTCGCGAGGGAGCTCGACCCTCGCCACCGCTGATCTGCGCCTTCATCGATGAGATGAGGGCCGATGGCCACGGAGTCGAGCAGACCTGCCGGGCCCTGCGGGAGCAGGGCCTGCTGGTGCCTTCGCGGTCGTATCGGGCTTGGCGGATCCGCCCGGCATCAGATCGCACGATCGATGACGCCGCCGTCATCGCGGTGCTGCACCGGCTCCGCGTGCGGGATGCGAAGGGCAGGCAACAACCAGAGGTCCTCTACGGGTGACGGAAGATGACAGCGTGGTTGGCACGGACCGGGTTCCCTGGGATCAGCAAGCACACGGTCGACCCGTTGATGCGCGCGGAAGGCATGAACGGGTTGATCCGCGGGCGTAAGCCCGCTCGCGGGCCAGCGAGACGAATGCCCGTCGCGCCGCGGATCACCTGAACCGCGACTTCTCCTCCCCGTCGCCCAATCATGTGGTGGTGGAACAACCAGCGACTCCACGGCGAGCTCGACATGCGCACCCCGATCGAGGTCGAGCAGGCGTACTGCGCTGACCTGGAATCAGCCCACCCGGCACCTGCCGGACAAGGCTCCCGATAGGAACGAAAGTCAGGCCGATTCACTCACCAACGGTCGGATCGTCCGGCTCACACGGCGTGTCGCGGATCTCACCGAGCGGAGTAAGCCAAGCTCCAGGAGCGAGACCGTCGTCGGGGATCTCGAACGCAGCCGAAAGCGACGCCTCAGATATGTCGTTGAGTCCGAGGTCGAATCTCGAACCGGGAACCGGGTTCACGTCGTCCAGCGCGATCGAGTTCCGCAGGCCAGAGTTCTGCCCCGCAACGATCATGGTGTCACCCGAGCGGGCATGCAGGTCTCCGACCGCAGTCCATACCACTCGCGTATCATCCGCTCTCCTCGCCCCGGTCGTCTGCGAGAGCCGGACGCCGGAAATCGTCATGTCCTCGCACACGCCGATCACGAGGTGGGTTCCATCGAAGCCCAGACTGTACGGGCCGAGAATCTCGTAGTTGCGGTTGCAGCCCGACAACATCGCGACCGAACTCAAAGCACATACGACCGCCATCAGAGGACGCATCTTCACCATCCGCACGCTTTCTGGTACCCGCCACCTGGTGCCGCGGTGAACTCGATCGGATTCAAGCATCCGCCTCCATCATTCGGAGCGTTTCCGGTAAAGTACGACGCGCCCGCTCCCGCCCCCCAGATCAGAACATACAGGTCATTTCCCAACACAGCCGATTGAGTCGTATGCGAGATCTCATGAGCCATCAGCTTCGGGCGGCTCGCGAATTCGGATCGCGGCATCGAGGTCAGGATCACGTTTCCGATCGTCATCGTGCCCTGCGTGGGAAGGCCTGCGCAGAGCAGGAGACCTTGCTCGAATGTCCCACAACCACCTCCTGAAGCGGACAGGACGTTCCCTGCGGCAGCGCCGACCATGGTCAATGGCAAATTCCGAGTGGCGCGCGCAACTGGCGCGGCCTTACTTACCGCCTTACGTGCCTGAATGGCGAAAGTGGCAGCAGCAACCAATGCAGCCGTATACACCGCTCTGGATGCCGACAACCCGCCCCTGTAGCTGCCTCGGCTGCATGCGCCACAATCCTGCATTTGCCCGCTGAGGTCGGTCCCGTTGATGGGGTCGGCTGGGTAGTCGTAGTTGTTCGTCACGCCGCCTTCGACGGGGTCGACTTCGAGGAACCGTCCCAGCGCGGGTACGTACTGGCGGGCACCCATCTCGATCGTGTGGATCGACCCGGCATGCTCGGTCAGCTTGCGATGCGTGCCGAGCCACCCCCAGTCCGCATCCCCCTCAAGAGTGTCCGGGCCCGCATCATCCGCCGCGAGCGTCCCGATCCGACCCGTCACCGGGTCGACCGGTTGCCCGAACGGGTCGTACCGGAACACCCCGACACTGCGGATGCCGGCAGCATCCGCCGTGACCGTGACATCCCCATGCATGTTCGGATACGACCACGACTGCGACGCCCCCGTCCTGGACACCGTCACCCCGCCGGGCAGGCCGACGAAGGACTGCCCGACCCCGTTCGCACCGTCGAGGATCAGGGCCGCGCTGTCGCCGTCACCTGAGAACGCGTACGTGCGCTGCAGATCCGGCCCGTGACATCCCGCAGGTACTCGACCGTCCGACCACGAGCAACGGTGGTCTTCACGTGCCGGTCGGCCACGTCATACCCCAGGGCCTGGTCCGCGAGGGTGGTCGTGTTCCCGTACGTGTCGTACGCCAGCTGTCAGCGGCCGTCGTCGTCCTTACGATACCCGCGGCTGTATGAGCGAGCGGCGGGTAGCCAGAGCAAGATAGTTGCAAGGACCACGCATGCAACCGCGATCAGGATGAACCATTGGTCGCGGACCGAGAGAATAAGGGTGACGGCGATCAAGGCTGAAGCAAATCGAGGCCAACTCCGGCCCTTCCGGGCGTGTATGCCGCATAGTATGGGCCCCCCGCCGCACACGACCGCAAAAGTGACCGTGCTTATGGCGAGCAATGCGGCAACCGCGCGGTCGCCAGTCCAGGGAACGATGAATGCGAAAAGGATCAGCGCGAAGATCAACGCTGACGCGCCACCGATGATCAAGAGATTGGCGCCAACCTCAACAGACCTTGGGGTGGCACCACTCCTGGGTAGTTCGAATTTCGTCATTGGGCAATCCTCGCTCTACCGATTCGGAGTCGTTGGAATGTGGAACTGGCGGTGGTACGAATCTCTTTGAACCGTCCAATATTCGTTCGCGCCGTACAACCAGTCAGCGGCGGATTCAGGGTCGATCGCGCCGGGATTTCGCGTGACTACGGCCTCGTACCCCTGAGGGGCGATTGAGATCGTATTCAGTACGACTGGACCGAACGCGGCCCAAGACGCGGCACATGCTCTAGGGCACATGGATACCAGAGTGGTCCGTTCGTAAGTGGCACGTGGGAGGCAACGAAGCTCGGGAGCATATGCATCGCTGGCGTATCGCATCTCGCCCGGGGCGCACCCAGACATCTTATTCGGCCCATTCGGTAGGAGCCTCGGTACTGGCCGAGGCACTGTCAACTGACCACGTGCGGCACCGGGCTTCGAGTAGTAAATGGAGTTGCAGGAGGATGAACCGCAGTCCTGACGGAAGCCGGTCAGATCAAGGTTGTTTATCGAGTCGGCTGGGTAGTCGTAGTTGTTCGTCACGCCGCCTTCGACGGGGTCGACTTCGAGGAACCGGCCCAGCGCGGGCACGTACTGGCGGGCGCCCATCTCGATCGTGTGGATCGATCCGGCGTGTTCGGTGAGTTTGCGATGCGTGCCGAGCCACCCCCAGTCCGCATCCCCGGTCAGTGTGTCCGGGCCCGCATCATCCGCGGCCAGGGTGCCGATCCGCCCGGTTGCCGGGTCGATGGGTTGCCCGAACGGGTCGTACCGGAACACCCCGACACTGCGGATGCCGGCAGCGTCCGCCGTCACCGTGACATCCCCATGCATGTTCGGATACGACCACGACTGCGACGCCCCCGTCCTGGACACCGTGACCCCGCCAGGCAGTCCGATGAAGGACTGCACGACCCCGTTCGCCCCATCCAGGAGCAGGGCAGGGCTGTCACCTCCGCCGGTGAACCCGTACCGGGTCACGAGGGTCTCCGGGTTCTGCCCGGCCGGGGTCTCGGTGCGCTGCACGATCCGGCCCGTGACATCCCGCAGATACTCGATCGTGGGACCGCCAGCGACGGTGGTCTTCACATGCTGGTCGGACACGTCGTAGCCGAGGGTCTGGTCCGCGAGGGTGGTCGTGTTCCCGTGCGCGTCGTACGCCAGCTGTACCGCCGTGATGCCCGCCGCGACCGGTGACACACCAGGACCGGCCGGTATGCCGGTCACCGTGGTTGAGGTCAACCGGTCGGTCTGGTCGTAGCAGTAGGCCGTCGAGACCGGGCTGCCCCCATCGGGCAGGTCCGTGAACGAGGTCCGGTTGCCGTTCAACCCGGCACCGGTGTTCACCCCGCACCCGCCGGTCGAAGCGAAGCCGTACGACAGGGTGTGGCCCGGGATGATCGCGGACACCAGGCGTCCCGCACCATCGAACGCGTACCGCGAGTTCAATGGTGCCGATGAGCCGTCGGTGAGGGTGTTCGCCACGATCCGGCCGGACTGGGAACGGAACACCGTGTCCGACACCGACGCTTGGCCATTCGGGAACAGCCACGACATTCCGGTCAGCGCACCGGCTGGGTTTCGTTGCAGATCCGCCAGGCTCGAGCCGTTCGCGTACGTCACACCCGTCAACTGCCCGAAGGAGTCGTACGCCGGATCCGCCAACTGCGTGTCGTCGATGCTGACGGGGTCTGTCAGATGAACGGTGTTCCTGGGCCGGCGGTCATTAGTTGATGCGGCCCTCGAAGGCGATCGCGAATGCGTTCAGCGCGGGCTTCCATCTCGTGGCCCAGCGTGCCCTGCCGCGCCCTGTCGGGTCAAGTGAGCGAGTCACGAGATAGAGACACTTCAGCGCGGCCGCGTCGTTCGGGAAGTGCCCGCGCGCCCGCACCGCCCGCCGGTAGCGGGCGTTGAGCGACTCGATCGCGTTCGTCGAGCAGATGACCCGGCGGATCTCGATGTCCCAGTCCAGGAACGGCACGAACTCGCTCCATGCGTTCTGCCAGAGCTTGCTGATCGCCGGGTACTGGGCGCCCCACTTCGCGTCGAACTCGCGGAACCGCTCGGCCGCGGCAGCTTCGGTCGGCGCGGTGTACACCGGGCGGAGGTCCTTGCCCATCTCTTCCCGGTAGTGCCGGGACGCGAACCGGAACGTGTTGCGGATCAGGTGGATGATGCAGGTTTGCACGGTCGCGAGCGGCCAGGCGGTGTTGATCGAATCGGGCAGGCCTTTCAGCCCATCGCACACGACGATGCACACGTCCTCGGCGCCGCGGTTCTTGATCTCGGTCAGTACCCCGAGCCACCGGGCAGCGCCGAGCTCAACGATTCCGGTCGTATCCGGTTCTTCGTCGAACCGACCACGACAACGCCGTCGGAAAAGAGAAAAGCCCCGGCGAGAAATAGCTTCTCACCGGGACTTCTTCACGTGGTCGGGCTGACAGGATTTGAACCTGCGACCCCTTGGACGATCTGGCCCGTTGTGGGTTACGTCCGGATGTCTCGGAAACTCGCGGATTCCCTCGTGATTGCGGGGAACCGGATGGTTCAGCAGTTCCGATTGTAGGCACTCAACCCTGAATGTTCACGGGTCTTCGGGACAGGAAAACGGCCAGTCGCGCCCCGCGAATCAGGTCCGCTCAGCTCGACGAAAGCCGCTCCCAAGAAATCAATGAATGCGGCCGGCCACTTGCCATGTTCCATCCCTGAATGACAATCGGAACGAAAGTCAGGCCGATTCAGTTCCGAAATCTGGTCACCATTGCAGTCGTACTAGGAGTCTCAAGCAGGGCAGGCCAGCCAACCTTCACGCGAAGTACTTTTCGATCACTGCGTCTGTGTACAGCCCATCCGCAAGGAAACGCACGCGCGAGTTTTCAGCCTTTGCCTTCAACTGCTCCAAGCTGAGGCGATCACCCGCGTCGCGCACCGTGTGAGGATAGCCGCGCGCCACTACGGCGTACCAAAATCCCGTGTCTAGGTGCCCGACCATGAGATAGCAGCGCGCGAATGGGCCAGAGGTCAGGATGCCGACTACACGATCCTTGTCATCCAAGATTCGTTCCAAGGGCAACTCAGCTGTCGATTGAGCTACCGTTTGCTCGAACGAGACCCTAGGCGCGATCGCGCCGTTGGTTCGTCGGAACGCGAGCACCACAACTGGAGTCATCACGACCGCGAGCCCGCCGACCATCACCAACTTGAATCCCAAGTCAGTCGGCACGACAACAATGAAGATGAGCGCCGGAACGAGCGCGAGGAAAAACCCGCCGGACCAGAGGAACCTCAGGAGTCGACCCATCAGAACCCGTACCCCCTCGTCCACCCACCCCTGTGCTTTTGATACATCCATTTCGTGGCGGTGTAGCCACCGTAGGCAACTTCAGCTCGCCTAAATGGTTGCACGGTCCGACTCTCAAAGTTCCGAATCTTGCCTGCAATCTGTTGCCGAGCGCGCTTGTTTGCTGCCGCTGAGCCGTCTTTCGCGCCCTTGGGAAAGAGCTTCATTCCAGAACGCTGAAGGGCCTGAGCCTTCATGAGAACCTTTCCCACGCCGAATGTTGCTGCTCCAACCAGGTTCTCGACGCCACCCTCGACAGGATGCGTGTCAGGTCTAAGAGTCACCTAAACCTTCAGCAGTCCCGACAGGCGTTCGGGAGGATCGCTGAACCTTCGAAACTCTCCCCAGGGATCGTTCGGGTCCAATGTATGGATTGCAGCAGTCCCATTTTTGAGGATGGCCAACGCTAAGCCTGAACCTCTGATTGCTTCGATCAATTTCAAGGCGGGTGCGTTCGGAGCGATCCGCTTCACTCGCCTCGCGGACTCCCTCACTCCCTCACGTCCCTCCCAGGAATAGCCAAGCTCACGTGTGCGGTCTTGAAGGACAGCAACGATGTCGTCGACGCCCATGACCTCCACCCCGTTGCTCAGGCGAACGCCATGAGCGGCTTCTACAAGAACTCCCCGCTCAGGAACTACCGCAAGGTCATAACCGAAGCGGGAAAGAGCTGCTGCGAATTCGAAGAACGTGAAGTAGTTTTTCGCAGTCTTCTTTCGTATACCCCTTACGGCAAAGAGCAGCCCGCGTGCGGCTGCATTCGCCCTGATCATTGTCGGGACCAACTGGCTTGAGCCAAGTTGCTCGGCTAGGGCTGTCGCCATCACGTTTCCCGGGTCGCGATCGAACAGGAATGCGCCCGTCTGGGCAGCCAAGTCCTCCGGGACGCTCGCCATTCGCCACGAAAGGACTTCACTCCGCGCATCCTGCCGGCTCTGCGTCAACTCGATTTCAGTAAGCCACGGATCGAGGATCGGGACGACGTCCCAAATCCAACTGAAGACCTCATCCGCCGGTTCGTCCATGCCCACATTGCATATTGCGTCCAAACTTGGGCCACGAACGAACGAACCCGCATACGCACCAGCAGTGCAGTATCCAAGCGCTACGGCTTGGGAAACGCTCGGAGCGATCACCAGACCTGCCACCCCCTTCCGTGATAGACATGCAGGTTCTTCAAGTCTGAACTACCTCGTCCTAGGTTTCCGGTCTTTGACCAGCTCAGGTTCGAAGTCCACTGGCGGCCGCCAACGCTGGCAGGGTTGGACTTGACAACTGGCGCTCTCCACTGGCGGAGGCTGTTCGCGCTGGTCAACATCGGCGTTCGGCCGTTCGCAGCGAGCCCCTTAACGGCATTCGCGCCTGTGTACGCACGCCCTGCCGCTTGTGAAGCCATCCGACCAATCAGTCCGGGCGCCCTCACCCCTGCTTGTAGCGCCGCATTGGCGGCTGCCCCGCCCCTTTCGATTGCCATGGCAACCCGATAAATGCGGACGGCAAGGATGGCGACGCGCGCGACTGCCGCAACCGCACCAACACCCGGGATGAACAGCGCTGCGGTTAGAGCGATCTCACCAACCATCAGCCAATCGACATCACCCCACTCAAACTCACCGGTAAGGTCGAATCTGTTAACGGGATCGGCGGGGTAGTCGTAATTGTTGGTGACGCCGCCTTCGACGGGGTCAACTTCGAGAAACCGGCCCAGCGCGGGCACGTACTGGCGGGCGCCCATCTCGATTGTCATGATCGACCCGGCATGCTCGGTCAGTTTGCGATGCGACCCGAGCCACCCCCAATCCGCATCCCCTTCGAGGGTGTCCGGGCCCGCATCATCCGCGACCACCGTGCCGATCCGCCCGGTCACCGGGTCGACCGGTTGCCCGAACGGGTCGTACCGGAACACCCCGACACTCCGGGTACCGGCCGCATCCGCCGTGACCGTGACATCCCCATGCATGTTCGGATACGACCACGACTGCGACGCCCCCGTCCTGGACACCGTCACCCCGCCAGGCAGGCCGATGAAGGACTGCACGACGCCATTCGCCCCATCCATGAGCAGGGCAGGGCCATCGCCATCACCGGTGAACCCGTACCGGGTCACGAGGGTCTCCGGATTCTGCCCGGACGGCGTCTCGGTACGCTGCACGATCCGACCCGTGACATCCCGCACATACACAACCGTGGGACCACCGACGACCGTGGTCTTCACATGCTGATCCGACACGTCATACCCGAGGGTCTGATCTGCGAGGGTGGTCGTGTTCCCGTGCGCGTCGTACGCCAGCTGTGCCGCCGTGATGCCGGCCGCGACCGGTGACACACCAGGGCCGGCAGGGGTGCCGGTCACCGTGGTTGAGGTCAACCGGTCGGTCTGGTCGTAGCAGTAGGCCGTCGAGACCGGGCTGCCCCCATCGGGCAGGTCCGTGAACGAGGTCCGGTTGCCGTTCAACCCGGCACCGGTGTTCACCCCGCACCCGCCGGTCGAAGCGAAGCCGTACGACAGGGTGTGGCCCGGGATGATCGCGGACACCAGGCGTCCCGCACCATCGAACGCGTACCGCGAGTTCAATGGTGCCGATGAGCCGTCGGTGAGGGTGTTCGCCACGATCCGGCCGGACTGGGAACGGAACACCGCATCCGACACCGACGCTTGGCCATTCGGGAACAGCCACGACATTCCGGTCAGCGCACCGGCTGGGTTTCGTTGCAGATCCGCCAGGCTCGAGCCGTTCGCGTACGCCACACCCGTCAACTGCCCGAAGGAGTCGTACGCCGGATCCGCCAACTGCGTGTCGTCGATGCTGACGGTCTCGACTTGGCCGTCTGGGTTGTAGGTCAGCTCGGTCACCGTGGCGGCACCGCCGGGCGGGGTCACAGTGGATGTGATGGCCTGGCCGAGGAGGTTGTACCCGGTGGTCGTGACCGTACCCCAGACGTCGGTGTACGAGACGATCCGGCCGAGGAGGTCTGTCACGGTGGTGATCGCCCCGGCCGGATCCTCGGCCCGACCGGTCAACGGGTCACCGCCGACGGCGTGCGTAAATGTTGCCGTTCGCGCGGGAGTGTCCGCGAATGCAGGAGTTTTCACCTCGACCGTGCGGCCCCGGGCATCGAGGGCGGTGCAGGTCCATGCGGCGTCGCCGGTACGTTTCACACCTCGCTGCCGCCCGTAGACGTCATACACATACTCCGTGGTCACGCTTGTGCCGTCCGCGGACGGGGGTGCGGTCGCCTGTTTGAGGGTACCGCCCTGCGGGGTCGACGTCGGCAGCCCGCAGATCGCGCCGTCGGCCGGCCATGCCTCGCCGATGGTCTGCGTGTCACCGTAGTAGTCGTACCCGGTGCCTGCCTGCGCGACCGTGGCCCCGGCAGCCACACCGGCGGGCAGCATCCGGGAGACCCGGCGGTTATACGTGGTGTCGTACTTGGTGACGGTGCGGAGGTTGAGCCCGGCCGGGTCGACCGTCGTCGTTTCCGGCAGGCCAAGCCACGGTGTCGGGTATGACGTGCTCGAGGAGATCGCCGGCACGTTCGCGTTCGTGACACCGGCCTGGGCGCCCGCACCGACCGAATCATCCGTCGTCGACGATGTCGCGAGGTTGTACGCCGGAGCGAACGCGGTGCCGGGGATCTTCACGAATCCCGCATCGCCGGGCTTCTTCCACGTCACCTGCAGCGCAGAAAGACCAGCGGTCTGGGAATACTGCACCCGGATGCGGGCAACCTGCCCCGCACTGCTCGCGGTGACCGTTTGCACGGGTGATGCCGCCCAGTTGCCCGACCGCCAGAAATCGACGATCGGGTTGTCATCGATCCACACTCGCGAACCGTCATCGGAGTACGTCTGGAACGAGTAGACACCGGCCTGGGGAAACGTGATCGTGCCGGTGAACTGCGCCGACCAGTTCGTCGCTGGGATCCCGGTGACCGGTGATGACCCAGCCCAGTCCTTGTCGACTGCGCCGCCGCTGACGGTCGGGATGCCGAGAGAGAACGCCTTCGGCACACCACTCAGGGTCGCGTTGTCGAACCACTGGGCATCCAACCCGGTCATGCCTTCGTCATACCGGCTGGAGCTGTGGCCGGGAACGATCGGGCACGACACCACTGGTCGACGATTCGCGTCGAAGCACCCAGCGGGCGCCGGACCGTAGGTGTCGGTGACCCGGTCCTGCTGGTCGTAGATCGTCGTGGACTTCCGTCCGAGCGGATCCGTGGCCGACAGGGTCTGGTCCTTGGCGTTCCACTCCGTCGTCCCCGACAGCCCCGAGGGCGAGGTTTCAGACGTTGCACGCCACGCGGCGTCGAACGTGACCGTGCGCGCGAACCCGGTCGCCGGTGCACCCCAGAGCCCCTGTCCCGCGGCCGTGACCTGTGTCCGTCCTGCAGCGCCGGGCACCGCGTCAACGTAGGTGTACGTGTGCTTCGGCTGATCGGCAGCGGTCAGCCCATCGGGTGCAGCCAGGCTCACGCTCGCGGCCCGGCCCTGCGCGTCGTAGCTGATGCTCGTGCGGTTCGTGACCGCGGCGACCCGGTTGCTGCCCGGCACGCGGAGCCAGTCGGTCTGCACCGAGTCCCGGACACCCGTCAAACGCCGATTCGCGTCATACGAGAACGAAGTCTCTTCCGCGCCGGGATCGATGATGCCGATCAGACGCCCATCAGCATCGAAGTAGAGACGAGTACTCGTCTGGTCCGGGTACTCGATCCGGCACAACATCCCCGCCGGCACGGACTGCGCAGCGTCACACGCACTTGCGAGACCGATCAGGTCGCCGCCGTAGAAGTACTCCACGTCGCGTTGCGTGCCGGAACCGCCGAGACGATCGTACGTGCGCTTCACGAGCCCGGCGTTCGTGCCGCTCGTGTTGTACTCGACCGCAGGCGCGGTCGGTTTCTTCGCGTCCAACGGGCCCGTGACCGTCTCGATGTTGCCATCGGCACGGAACACGTGCACCAGACCGCCACCATCGGTCAACGTGACCCGACCGTCACCGCCGATCGTGATGACGCCGACTTCCCCGACCGGCGGCACATACCCGCCCGTCGGGTTCTTGGTGTACGCATGCGTACCACCCGCGAGATCGGTCAGCGTGATCGAGCCTTCCTCGACGCGAACCTTCGTGTAGGTGCCCAGATCGCCCGCGAGGATCGTCGAGGAAGCCCACCCGTCAGGGAGGACCTCAGCGGTCTTCGTGTACCACGATGCCGGAACGATGAACGCACCGCCGAAGGACCCGTCGGGATTCTTCTTCTTCGCCCAGACCTCGACATACCCCAGGCCGCCCATGTCGAGGAACTCGGCCTTGAACGCCACCGGTGCCCCCGTCAGCGTCTTCACCGTGCTGCTCCACGCAACCGTCGCGTTCAAGACAGGGGTGCTGTAGCGATCGATGACCTTCGTGTCACCGACAGTGACCGCGACACCGTCGTCCTGGGTCGCACCAAAGACGTATTCCCCACCACTCGACGGGGTAAGGAAACCAGACCATCGGGCCAGGAACTTGTCTGCTGGTACGCCCGCGCCCGGGGACTCAAGCGCCCACTGGAACGAGATCATCGGGTCGGTTCGAACCAGAACTCGTTTGGCTTGCCCGAACTCCCACGACTGGCTCTGGCCCGGGTTCGGCGTCGCATCGAAGTACTCGCCCTTCAAACCCTTGATCGAAGGCAACTGCGAGTTGTACGTGAACGACACCCCCATCGATCCGCCCGCGGTGGCGACCGTCGGCGATGAGAAGCTCGTGCTCACGTTGCCGGACGCAAGATTGACCGCTACCGGCCCCGCAGCATCCGTGGGGAAGGGGCCGGTCGTGCCGAGTCTCGAGTTCACCGTGAACCGGTTCACCCACGGCGTCTGCGACTCCGAGTACTGGTCCTTCGTCAGCACGGACCACGAATAGGATGTGCCGTCCTGCAGCGACCCACGGGCATCGAACATGTTCCAAGCATACCGACCGCGCGGTATGCTGTCGTGACGGGCCGACGAAAGGCCCCTCGCGCACCATGGCGGTGCGGGCACCATGGCGGTGCCGGAAAGGCGATCGACGATGACCGACACCCCAGGGCTGAACCTCGAGGGCTTCTCCGCATGGCTCGCCGAGGCGCACCCCGAACTCGTCGAGACCGGTGCCGAGACCGGCACCGGCGTGGACCCCGCCCCCTGGTCCGCGACCCTCATCGCCGGGGGGCGCAGCAACCTCACCTATCGCGTCGACGGCCCGCGCGTGCCCCTCATCGTGCGGCGCCCGCCGCTCGGCCACGTGCTCGCCAGCGCCCACGACATGGGCCGCGAGCACCGCGTGATCAGCGCGCTCGCGGGGTCGGGCGTGCCGGTGCCGCCCGCGGTCGACCTCGTCGACGACACCGAGGCGGCCCGCGTCACGGGCACCCCGTTCTTCGTCATGCACGTCGTCGACGGCGTCGTGCTCGCGAGCCCTCGACAGAACGCCGACTACACGGCATCCGGACTGCACGGGCTCGGGCTCGAGTTCGCCGCGACCCTCGCGCGACTGCACACGCTCGACGCGGCATCCGTCGGCCTCGCCGACTTCGGTCGCCCCGACGGCTACCTCGACCGGCAGCTGCGCACCTGGCGGCGGCAGCTCGAGGCCTCGCGCAGCCGCGACCTGCCCGAGCTCGACCGGCTGCAGCAACGGCTGGAAGAGCGGATGCCGCCGGCGGGCGACATCCGCAGCGGCATCGTGCACGGCGACTACCGCCTCGACAACGCGATCATCGCCGGACCGGCCGACGCGCCCCGCATCGCGGCGATCCTCGACTGGGAGATGGCGACCCTCGGCGACCCGCTCGTCGACCTCGGCATGCTCGGCATGTACTGGAACATCGCCTCGCTCGCGCCCGATGCCGTCGGCCTCACCCGCAGCGCCGTCGACCCCGCCGCTGGGTACCCCGAGTTCGACGAACTCGTCGACCACTATGCGCAGGCCGCCGGCATCCGCACCCCCGACCTCACCTGGTACCGGGCGTTCGCGGCCTACAAGCTCGCCGTGATCCTCGAGGGCATCCACTACCGCTACCGCCAGGGCCAGACCCTCGGCGAGGGCTTCGACCGCATCGGCCAGCTCGTCGAACCGCTCGCGAGCACCGGCCTCGGCCACACCACCGACTCGACCACCACGAACTCGTCCACCACGAACTCGACCACGGGAGTCTGACGCATGGATTTCAGCCACGACCAGCGCACGCTCGACCTCATCGACCGGGTCGAGGCGTTCGTGCACGAGCGGGCGATCCCGGCCGATCGGGTGCTCGACGAGCAGCTCGCCGCGACGCCCGGCGAGTGGCGATTCCGGCCCGTCGTCGACGAACTCCGCACGGCCGCCCGCGCCGAGGGGCTGTGGAACCTGTTCCTCCCCGGCGAGCGCGGCGCGGGCCTGACGAACGTGCAGTACGCGCCCCTCGCCGAGGCCACGGGCTGGTCGCCGCGGCTCGCGCCCGTCGCGTTCAACTGCGCCGCACCCGACACCGGCAACATGGAGGTGCTCGCCGACTTCGGCACGCCCGAGCAGCAGGCCGAGTGGCTCGACCCGCTGCTCGCGGGGCAGATCCGCTCGTCGTTCTGCATGACCGAGCCGGATGTCGCGTCCAGCGACGCCACGAACATCGCCACCCGCATCCGTCGCGACGGCGACTCGTACGTCATCACCGGCCGCAAGTGGTGGTCGACGGGCGCGATGAACCCGGATGCCGCGATCTTCATCGTCATGGGGCAGACCGACCCGGATGCCGAGCGCCACCGCCGGCAGTCGATGATCCTCGTGCCCCGCGACACCCCCGGCGTGCGCATCATCCGCCCGCTCACCGTGTTCGGCTACGACGACCGCGACCACGGCGGCCACGCCGAGATCGCGTTCGACGACGTGCGCGTGCCCGCGACGAACCTCATCGCGGGTGAGGGCGAGGGGTTCGCGATCGCGCAGGCCCGGCTCGGGCCCGGCCGCATCCACCACTGCATGCGCGCCATCGGCATGGCCGAACGCGCCCTCGCCCTCGTGCAGGAACGCGCGAACAGCCGCGTCGCGTTCGGCCGGCCGCTCGCCGAGCAGGGCGTCGTGCGCGAGTGGGTCGCCGAGTCCCGCATCCAGGTCGAGTCGCTGCGCCTGCTCGTGCTGAAGACCGCCTGGCTCATGGACACGGTCGGCAACCGCAAGGCGATGACCGAGATCCAGGCCATCAAGATCGCCGTGCCCCGCGCCGTGCAGCAGATCCTCGACCGCGCGATCCAGCTCTTCGGCGCCGCCGGCGTCTCGGGCGACCAGCCGCTCGCCGAGATGTTCGCCGGCGCACGATCGCTGCGCCTGGCCGACGGCCCCGACGAGGTGCACCTGAGCGCGCTCGGCCGGGCCGAGCTGCGGCGAGCACCGCGCGGCTGAGCGCGCCGCCGCATCCGGCGGACCCCGACGACCCCCGCACCATCAACGACGATGAAAGGAACCGCCCCCATGACCCCCACCACCAGCGCGCCCACCCGCACCCGCGCCGCCGACCCCGCGGTCGACGGCGACGGCTTCGGCACCCTCTCGGTCGCGAGCATGCTCGCCGAGTCCGCCGCCCGCACGCCCGCCCGCGCCGCCCTGCACTTCATGGGGCAGACCATCGACTACGGCACGCTCTGGGACCAGAGCCGCGCCTACGCCGGCGCCCTGCGCGACCGCGGCATCGGCCGGGGCGACCGCGTCGCGATGCTCGTGCCGAACGTGCCCGACTTCCCGCGCGTCTACTACGCGGTCCTCGCCCTCGGCGCCGTCGTGGTGCCCGTGCACCTCCTCTTCAAGGCCGAGGAGATCGAGTACGTGCTGCGCGACTCCGGCGCCGACGTGCTCGTGGCCGCCGGTCCCCTGCTCGCCGAGGCCGTGCCCGCCGCGACGGCCGCCGGCGTGCCCCTGGTCACCGTGCTCACGCCGCCCGTCGAGGCCGGCGGACCGGACCTCCCCCGACTCGAGGCGGAGGCCGCGGCATCCGCCCCCATCGACCGGCACGTGTCGGTGCGCCCGACGGATGCCGCGACCATCCTCTACACGAGCGGCACGACGGGCACGCCGAAGGGCGCCGTCGGCTCGCACCTCGCGATCGTCGAGCAGGTGCACTGCGCGCTCATCGACGCGTTCGACATGCGCGCCGACGACGTCGTGTTCGGCGGGCTGCCGCTCTTCCACACGTTCGGGCAGACCGCGGTGATGAACATCGCGTTCCGTAAGGGCGCCTCGATCATCCTGCTGCCGAAGTTCGATCCCGACCAGGCGCTCGAACTCATGAACGTGCACGGCGCGACGGTCTTCACCGCGGTGCCGACGATGTTCGTGGGCATGGTCGAAGCCGCACTGCGCTCGGAGGCCCGGCCGCCGCTGCGCTATGCGGTCTCCGGCGGTGCGGCACTGCCGGTCGCCCTGCTCGAGGCGTTCGAGCGCGCCTACGGCGCCGAGGTGCACGAGGGCTACGGCCTCACCGAGACCTCGCCGACGGTGTCGTTCAACATGGTCGGCGAGCCGATCCGGCCCGGTACCGTCGGCCGCACCTACTGGGGCATCGACGCCGCCATCGCCGACTCCGAGGTCGAGGGGCGCATCGCGTTCCTCGAGGAGCCGGGCGCGCTCGGCGAGATCGTCGTACGCGGCCACAACCTCTTCAAGGGCTACCTCGGGCGCCCGGATGCCTCGGCCGAGGCCGTCGTCGACGGATGGTTCCGCACGGGTGACCTCGGCACGATCGTCGACGGCATCATCACGATCGTCGACCGCAAGAAGGACATGATCGTGCGCAACGGCTACAACGTGTACCCCACCGAGGTCGAGGCCGTCATGATGCGGCATCCGGATGTCGCGCTCGCCGCCGTCTTCGGCGTCGCCGACGACACCCGCGGCCAGGAGGTGCATGCCGCGGTCGTCGCCCTCGACGGACACGAGGTCGATCCGGAGGCGCTCGTCGCGTTCACCCGCGACCGCATCGCGGCCTACAAATACCCGCGCGTCGTGCACGTCGCCGAGTCGCTGCCCCTCGGCGGCAGCGGCAAGGTGCTGAAGCGGCAGCTCGTCGAGCAGTACTCCCCCGAGGCGGTGCGCCAGGCGCCCTGAGGCTCGGACAGGCTGCGGTGGCTGTGAGCGCGTGAGCGTGTGAGCCGAGGTCCTCGCGGGCGGGTCTTACGGGGACATCGCGGCGAACCGAACCAGGGGAACACGCCGTCGCAACGCCAGACTCGACGAACGCGCTTGAGGGGGACCCACGTTCGGAACAGCCGATCCGGCTCAGAGCGGTCCGAGGACGTCGCGCACGTCGGCGTGCAGTTGCAGGTCCTCCAGCACGGTGAGCAGCTGCCGTTCCTCGTAGCGGAAGTGGTTCTCCATGATCGCGGCCACGCCCGCCAGGTGCCGGTCGAGCTCTGCAGGCGAAGCGGCGCGGTCGAGGGCATCGCGGAGACCGCCGAGAAGGTGGCCGATCATCGAGTGGTCCTTTTCGAGATTCCGCAGGATCGGCGCGACGTGGGGGTGCAGTTCCTCGATCGCCGGGAACAGTGCACGGTCCTCGCCGCGATGGTGCCCGTCGAGAGCTGCGCAGAAGCCGTGGCAGAAGAGCAGCACATCACGGCCGGCTTGCTCGGACGTTCCGCCGTGCTGCACGGCCTCTCGGGCAACAGCGAGTGCGTCTCGGAGACGCCGGTGCACGGTGCGCAGTTCAGTGCTCCAGGCGAGGAGCCTGGTCGTGTCGCGCTCAACCACGCGACAACGAAGGGAGTGATGCGAGCATCCGCAGTCCTTCGGTTCGGCGCCTCCATGCCTGACACGGTCTGCCACCGGCACGCGACGCTTCCACAAGCGTAACCGGGCACGCCGTGGCTGGAGCGTTCGCGATTGGCGCGTTGATCGCACTGAGCGTCACCTGGCGACGTTCGCGAGAGCCGCGTCGTCGGCGTGATGCCCGCAACCGGATCTCGTGTCACACGGCGGACAACACGCCGACAGCGGCCAGCACCACCCATGTCAGGTAGGCGAGGACGCAGAACCTGTCCGGCCAGCCGATTCTGATCTCAGGCGAGCCGCCCTGCCCGCGGGCTGGGGCCGCGGCGATGAGGAACCACACCAGGCCGGCCAGCGGAACAACGGATGCGATCGCCAGCGTCCAGCCGAGCGCGGTCGCCACCCCGACCCCCGCGACCAGCGCGGCAGGGGGGAAGCCGGCGAGCAGCACCCCGCCCAGCGCCGTGTGCGCCCTGCCCACGGGCGTGGCCTGAGCGCGGGGAGTCATGATCGGATCGGCGTCGATGAACGCGGCACCGAGCGCGCCCAGCGCGACGGCGGCCAGGGGGATGGTCCACGCACCGCCGAACGGCCACAAGGCGACACTCGTCGCCGCAAGGCCGATGGCCATCGCGCCGAAGGCCAGGCGCATCACCCACCCGTATCGCCCCAGGGAGTACTCGCTGATCATCCGCCAGGACGGGTCGTACTCGGGCTCGAGAACGTGAAGGATCGCGATCAGCCCCGCGGTGATCCCGCCGGCGACGAGCGCCGTCACGGCGGCGATGGCAGCGACACTCAACCGGCCATACCTCCAGCGACCACGGGCATCCTCCTGCGCGGCACTCTATCCCGCCGGTAACGCTCGGAACCAGGGTGTCACAACGAGCGAGAGGATGTTGAGGCTCGTGATCAGCGGAAGCCGCATCGATGAATCGCTCGGTCGTCTCGATCGCTCGAGCTCCGGTCGAACCCCGGATCACCACGTCCGCCGCGCATCGGCCATGCGTCAGCCTGCCGAGTGACGGATGCCGCGACGCCAGACGTCGCGCACGTTCAGCGTGTCGCCGATGGTCGTGGTCGGATCGCCGTCGACCAGGAGGAGATCGGCGCGCTGGCCCACTGCGATCGTGCCTCGATCGGTGAGGCCGAAGCGACGCGCTGTCACTGCGGTGGCGGCGCTGAGCGCCGTCGCGGGGGCCAGGCCTGCGTCGACGAAGTACTGCAACTCCTGATGCACGCTCGCACCGTGCGCGAGGCCGCCGAGGAAGGGCAGCGGCTGAGACACGTCGGTGCCGACGAGGAGGTCGACGCCGGCGGCCTCGAGAGCGCGAACGGTGGCCAGAACATCTTCGAGCCGGCCCTGTGGGTAGTGGTTGAAGCTGCTGCGCAGCGTCGAGTCCCATTCCGGGGAGAGCTTGCCTGCCACCCGCGGGTCGTCCGCGAGCGCCGAGCCGGTGATGCCCATCATCGAGGCGTCGAGCACCACGCAGGCGACGACGAATGCGCCCGACTGCGCAATGGCGTCGATGATCTCCGGCGTGTGCGGACGGTCCATGAACAGATGCGCCAGGCCGTCGATGCCCGCCTCGATGCTCATCTGCGTGGCCTCGACGGTGAGCGCGTGCGCCACCGTCAGCATGCCGAGTCGGTGGGCTTCGGCGACGCCGGCGTTCAGCGTCGCCTGGTCGAGCATGGGCAGGCCGGGGTGTCCCTCCACGCTGCCGTCGTCGACCATGAACTTGATGTAGTCGGAGCCCGCCCGAGCGAGCTGGCCGACGACGTCGACCGCCTCCGCCGGCGTGGTGACCTTCGCGCGCACGATCGGGTCGACACGTTCAGGGGCGCCGGGACGCCCACCCGGACCGCCACGGCCTCCGCCGCGCTGGGGATTGAAGTCCTTGGGGAACAGCTCCTCCGGGTGCCCTCCGGGAGGAGTGAGACCGAATCCGGCGGAGCGCACGTCGGCAAGGGTGTCGTCCTGACTGATGTGGGCTCGGTCGCGGGCGGTGTTGGCTCCCTGCATCTCGAGTTCCGTCGTCACACCGAACTGCAACGCCAAGCGAAGCCCCGCGGGATCGGTGTGCACGTGCGCGTCGATGAGGCCGGGCAGGAGAGTCGCGCCGGGTGCCTCGACCACCTGTGCGTCTACGGGTGGGTGATCACCGATCGACTCGATGAGCCCATCGGCGATGACCACTGTCTTCGGTCCGAGGTTCGTGGTGCCGTCAAAGACCCGACCGGCGACAATTGCAGTACGCATGCGACTTCTTCCAATCCATCCACGAGAGCACTGCCGAACGGCGAATGCCCATCTAGGTGTAGAATAGCACGTATGTGCAGATTGCACATATCTAGGAGGTGTGATGACGAGTCACGACGATGCTGCAGTGACCACCCCCAGCGACGATGAACTGCTCGAGTCCATCGGGACCGCCTTCTCGAGATTGCGGCGGCGAACGAGCAGCGTGCCGATCGACGAACCCGTGGCCCGAACAGATGTGCGCCGCGACCTCTTACTGGCGATCGTGGAAGAGTCCGACGAGTTGCTGAGCGTCAACGCGGTCGCGGCCGCAATGGGGATGGAACGAACCGCCGTCAGTCGCCTCGCAGCGTCGTGCGTCAGCGACGGACTGGTCGAACGCGTGGCCTCCCAGACCGACGGACGCAGCATCACCCTGCGTCTCACGTCCCGCGGGCGCGAGGTGCTCGCGAACTCCCGGCAGCAGCAACGCCGCGCCTTCGAATACATCACCCGAGACTGGGACGACGACGAACGGCTGGAGTTCGCCCGACTGCTCCACAGGTACGTCGCCGCCTCGAGCCGCGAAGCATCCGAGTAACGGCTCGTTCGGGTCTTCATCACGCCGTTCGGTCGGCTCTGGCACCCGATCACCGGTCGGTCGGAGCGAGATCAGTGCCGCGCAGGCGGATCAGCCAGCGGGCGCAGACTCGGCAAGGCGCGGGTCGATGCGCGGGCCGGCTCTCGCCATGTTGACACGCGCGCGCGGCGCAGAGATCATTCGTTCATGCATCCCTCCATGGCGCCGGAAGACGGACTTCGCGCGCTTCCACTGCTGCCCGCGTGCGGGCTGATCACCGTCGATCATTCCGGGGTCATCGTGAAGGTCAACACGGCGATCCTCGAATGGACTGGGAGCGAATCCGTCGAACTCATCGGGCGCCCGCTCGAGAGCTTCCTGACCTTGCGCATGCCGCTCGCTAGCGCTGACGGGCACAGACCGACCGATGCCACCCTGCACGGCACATCGGGCATCGTCCGACCGGTCGTCGTCGGCGCCATCGATGACCTCGTGGCCGACGCGGGCACGCAGATCGCGGTGTACGACGTCTCGGAACGGACCGCCTTCGCGCTCGGCTTCCATGGCGCCGAGGCCAAGACCGAACGAGCGCGGCGCCGACTGCAGATCCTCCTGAACGCCGCTGTGGGTTTCGGCGCAGTTCGAGCGGAGACCGAGGCCGCGGACCTGCTCGTCGACGTCGCACAACGCGCGTTCGCGGCCTCGTTCGTGAGCGTGCACCTCCGCGAGCCCGAGGGACTCGTGCAGGTCGCCGGCGTGAATCCGCTGACGCCGCACTGGCCGCGAGGGTTCGCGCCCGCCGGCGGGTTCACGCTGGCGAGCGGTCAGGTGATCGTCGTGCGATCCCCCGAGGACGCCGACCGGTACGTCCCGGGAACTGGAATGAGTGCGGCCTACCGCGACTCCGGTATCGAGGCGGCCATCGCTTCGCCGCTTCGATCCAAGGGCGAATCGATCGGATCGATGATCTGCTACTTCGACCACCCGCGGGAGTTCGACGAAGAAGCGGTGCCACTGGCCGAAGCGCTCTCGAACCAGGCCGCCCAGGCGATCGCCCGCGTCCGTCTCGAGGAATCACTGCGACGGGCCGCAATGCACGACGAAGTCACCGGCCTGCCCACCCGGCGACTCTTCGAGGAGGACGTCACGCAGACGCTGCTCTTGGACTGCCCGGTGGTCGCGGTGATCTTCGCCGATCTCGACGGGTTCAAACCCGTGAACGACCTGCTCGGACATCCCGCCGGCGACGATCTGCTCAGGGAGGTCGGCAGCAGGTTGCGGGGGGTGATTCGCGAGCGCGACATCCTCGGGCGCTTCGGCGGCGATGAGTTCATCATCGTCGCAGCGGTCGACCACCCGGGCGACGCCGAGGCCCTCGCCGAGCGCGTCCGTGCATCCATCGCCGAACCCTACGAAGGACTCCCGGCCGAGCTCTCGATCACGGCGAGCATCGGGGTCGTCACGGTCGAATACCCGGAAAGCCAGGTCACCATCGACCACCTCATCCGGGCAGCCGACCACGCGATGTACGACGCGAAGCTCTCCGGCGGCGACCGAGTCGCGCTCGCGGAGCTCCGCCCACGGGAAGGGTCGTCTCTTCCTGGGCCTCGTGAGCTACCGGCGTTGGATCAGGTTCTCGGGTTCCAAGAGGGGACGACCCTCACCGCGCGAACTCGATAGCGCCCACCGCGAACCCGATGATCACCCGCCGGCGCAGGTCAGGGGATCGCGAGCAGGTCGCCGATGACGAGGTCCGCGGGCAGGCTTGTCGAGCGTCCACGGGCGCCGAGCAGCGTGGGCGCCGAATGGGCGGCCGGTCAGCCGAATGCCGACGCCGTCAGACCGCCGGCTCGGGGATGCCATGGCGCAGGTGGCGGGCGGTGAGCACGAGATCGAGCACGCAGATCGCGGCGACGAGGAGGAGGCATCCCTTGGTCACGGAGTCGGCGTAGGGCTGCACGAAGATCGGACCGGCTGCGACCCACCAGACGAGCAGGACGACCCAGAGCGCGTTGCCGACGATGGCGAGCAGCCTGGTCGTGCGTGTCCAGCGCCCCGCGACGAGGACGGCGATCATGCTCGCGAACGTCGCCGCCCAGAGCACCAGTGCCCAAGGAGCCCGCGTGGCCAAGAAGTCCGCATCGATCACGAACGCGTCGAGCAGCGGCTGCGGCAGCCCGGGCCACCATTCGGCGAGGTTGATCGCGGCCACCAGGGCTGCGATGCCCACGAGGGCGCCCGCGATCGCGAGCACGTAGAGCGGTCGGCTGATGTGGTCGCGGTCGAGCATCGACGCCGCCCGGGGCGTCCAGTCCGGAGCATCACCGTCGCGCCGCGCCGTGATCACCGCCGCGACGATGCTCAACGAGACGAGCAGGCCGGGCCACCAGAACGCGCCGAGCCCCGCGGACAGCCACCATGTTCCGAGCCGGCTGAGCCAGTCGTCGCCGGCGCCGGTCGCAGGGGCGGTGTAGGTCGCGATGAGCGTGATCACCCATTGGACCGCCACGCCGACGAGCGAGATCCATGCGAAGCGAGGCGCGTCAGCGGGTCGGATGATCGTGAACCCGGCCGGCCGGTAGCGGTCGGCCACCTCGGCGGGACGCCCGAAGCTCGCGAGCAGGTCGAGCGTCGCCGCAGTGTCGGGTGCGCTGTCGCCGACGCGGCCGCGCAATTCCTCGGTGAGCAGCGAGCGCAGTTCGTACCCGACGTCGGTGCGCTGCTTCCTCGGCAGGTGGCGTACGACTTCGGCGACGTAGGACTCGATGAGGGCATCCGGATTCATCGCTTCTCGCCTTCCAAGAGCTCGGACATCACGGTCGCGAGAGAGGCCCACGATTCGGACAGCTCTCGGTAGAGCTCGGCGCCGGTGGCACTGAGCGCGTAGTACCGACGCGGTGGGCCGTTCTCCGCCTTCCACTGCGAGGCGAGGAGGCCTTGCGCCTCGAGCCGTCGCAGCAGGGGGTACAGCGTGCCTTCTTCGATGGGCATCCCCCGCTTGGCGAGCGCCTGCCGCAGTGAGTAGCCGTACTGCTCGTCGCGCAGCTGCGACAGGACGGCGAGCACGAGGACGCCCTTGCGAAGGTCCTGCTCGTGCTTCGCGATCGCTACCATGCGGCATACATTACATAGCGCCACACAGTACGGCAAGGCGTTCGCGGCGGATCCGCATGCGGCTGCCCGATCAGCGGGCCAGGAGCCGGCTTCACGAATCGGGGCGTGGAATACGTTCGACATCCTGCATTCCGGTCATCGGAATGCACGGCACCGCGTTCTGGTCATCGAATGCTCGTGTGTCAACGAGAGTCGAGAGCATGGGCACCACTCCGATCACCACCGGCGCAGCACCGGCGCACCGTGCAGGCACGACTGGTGAGACGGGCTTCTCAGCTCGGGTGCAGTTCTGCGATGGCGGCCCTGAGCCGTCCGCGATCGAGGCCGAGCGCCCACTCGGCGGCGTCGGTGACGAAGCGGGTGTAGGCGTCGTGCTCGAACGCACCGACGTCGTTCACGTACGCTCCGTAGCCGTCGACCGCGATGAAGATCCGGATGCACGCGTCGAACGGGTCTGCGGTGAATTCGCCCGTCGAGACGCCGGCCTCGATGAGTTCGAGCAGTCGAGCCCGGTCGAGCGCCTCCTGCTCGACGAGCGCGGCGGCGAGAGCGGGCGTGAACCGGCAGAGGTGCCGCGCATTCAGCCAGAGGCGGGCGATGTCGCGACTCTCGACGCTCTCGACCCGCTCGACCATTCGCGCGAGTCGTTCGAGCGGCGCGCCGTGCTCGGGCACCATTGCATCGCGCTCATCGGCGACCGCCTGCACGAACGCGGCGATGACGAGGTCTTCGGCGACTGGGAAGTAGTGGGTGATCAGGCCCGGCCGAACGCCGAGTCGCTCGGCGACGGCGCGCAGGGTGATGCGTTCGAGCCCCTCGGCGAGCGCCACGGCGGCGGCTTCGCGCACGATCTCGGCCCGGCGCTCGCTGGGTCGCTTCCGCGAGCGCACGGCCGGAGCACTTGACACCATGCGATTCATGTTATTGGATGAGCGACCAATAGCCAATTGGTCAACTGACCAATAACGTTGCCGACTGGGACGATCGACGGCACGGGCTCCAGAACTCCGAGAGGATCCTCGTGCCAACCAGCACCGACCCGGCAACGTCGCCGGCCTTCGTCGACACCGCGAGCCGCCCCGAGACGCGGGGCATCGAGCTGGTGAGCGCGTCCGACCGGCACGGACGTGCCCGCGACCTGTTCTGGGTATGGGCCGCGCCCAACGTGAGCGTGTTGAACTTCACCATCGGCGCGACGATGATCCTGCTCGGCCTCGAGCTCTGGCAGGCGATCCTCGTGATCGTCGCCGGCTCGCTGCCGTGGGTGTTCCCTGGCATCCTCGCGATCGCCGGTCCCGCCGCCGGAACCTCCGGCTCGGTGATCACCCGCGCGCTGTACGGCGTGATCGGCAACAAGCTCGTCGTCGCGTTCACGGGCTGGCTCATCTCGGCGGTCTTCCTCGCCCTCAACTGGCTGGCCTCCTCGTTCATGGGGGCCGACCTGCTCGCCCAGGCCGGGCTCACCGACCCGGTGCTGGGGCCCGTGCTCGTCACGGTCGTCGTCTCGACGATCACGGTGCTCGTCGCCGTCTACGGGCATGCGCTCATCATCAGGAGCTACTCGGTGATCACCATCGTGCTGCTGGTGGTCTTCCTCGCGGTGACCGCGTTCATCCTGCCTCACGTCGACTGGAGCTACCGGGCCGCGGAGCCGCTCGACGGCGTACCGCTCTGGTCGGCGATGACGATCGGCTTCACGATCCTCGCCTCGACGCCGCTCTCGTACGCCAACAGCCCCGACATCGCACGCTACCTTCCACGCTCGACGAGGCCCACGCACATCATCGCCGCGACCGCCCTCGGCGGCGCCCTGCCCTGCATCCTCTTCACGATCGTCGGCGCCCTGCTGGCCACGGCCGTCAGCGACACGGCGATGGCCGCCGGCATCGAGACGGCCCTGCTCGACCTGCTCCCGGCGTGGCTCGGTCCGATCTTCGTCCTCGGGGTCATCGTGAACACCGTCGCCCTGAACGGCATGACCACCTACACGTCCAGCATGGCGCTGCAGGCCGTCGGCGTGCCGATCCGCCGCATCCCCTCGGCCATCGTCGTGGGCGTGATCGGCACGGCCCTCACCCTCTACCTGGTGATGTCGACGAACCTGCTCGACGCGGTGAACCTCATGCTGCAGTTCCTCGTGATCGTCTCGGCCCCCGCGATGGCGATCTTCACGACCGACATCATCGTGCGCCGCAACCGCTACGACGGCGTCGCGCTCTTCGATGAGGATCGCGACGGGCCGTTCTGGTACACGGGCGGCTGGAGCATCCCGGGCATCGGCGCGGTCGCCCTCGGCGGGCTCGCCGCCGCACTCTGCCTGTCGACCGACATCTGGTCGGGGCCGATCTCCGAGGCGATGGGCCACGTCGACCTCTCCGTGCCGGCCGGCATGATCGTGGCCGCCGGGGTCTACCTCGGTCTCTCGAAGACCTCCCTCGGGCGGAGCACCCTCCGATGAGCGCCGCGGATGCCGCCGACCGCCGTGACGCGGCGAACGGCCTGATCCGGGCGGGCGCCGCGACCGGTTCCCACCCCGGTCGATACCCCGGCGCGGCGGCCGGCCGGCCGCGTCTGGCCAGCTGGCAGGATGCGCCGGACAATCGCTGGGCATTCGCGCACCTCGGTGAGCTGGTGCCGACCGCGACGGTCGCCCGCACCGTGCCCGCCGCACCGGCCGACGCCACGGTGCGGCTCGACGCGCTGACGCCCTTGCTGCCCGGCCTGCAAGCGCGGCTGGAGCGGAGCTTCACCGATGCGTTCCTCGTGCTACGTGGCGAAGAGGTCCTCGCCGAGTACTACCGGCCGGGCTTCGCCGCCGGCAGCCTCCACCTCGTGATGAGCGTCTCGAAGTCGCTCTGCGGACTCGTCGTCGGCGCGCTGATCGGCGAACGCCGCATCGACCCCGAGCGGCCGGTGACCGACTACGTGCCCGAGCTCGCCGGCTCGGTCTACGACGGGCCGAGTGTGCGGCACGTGCTCGACATGCAGATCGCCATCGACTACGACGAGGACTACACGAACCCGGCCGCCGAGGTGCAGGCGCACGACCGCGCAGCAGGCTGGCGCGACCGACGCGTCGGTGATGCCGCGGACACGTACGCGTTCCTCACGACGCTCCGCGGCAACGGGTCGCTCGGGGAGTTCCAGTACTGCTCGGCGAACACCGATGTGCTCGCCTGGGTCGTCGAGCGAGTCACGGGCCTCCGCTACGCGGAGGCGCTGTCGATGCACCTCTGGTCGAAGCTCGACGCGGATCACGACGCCACCATCACCGTGGACGCCGCCGGCTTCGGCTTCGCGAACGGCGGGGTCTCATGCACGGCGCGCGACCTTGCACGGGTCGGCCGACTCATGCTCGACGGCGGGCTCGCCCCAGGAGGACGGGTCGTGTCCGAGGAATGGGCGGACGCCGTCCTCGCCGGCGGTGACCGCGAGGCGATGACGTACGAGGGATTCACCACGGCGTTCCCCAACGGTTCGTACACGAACCAGTGGTGGTGCATGGGCAACGAGCGCGGCAACGTGAGCGGGATCGGCATCCACGGCCAGAACCTCTGGCTCGATCCGCGGACGGATGCCGTCATCGTGAAGCTCTCGACGTGGCCGGAGCCCGACTCGGCCTCCCGGCACGAGGTGCAGAGCGAGTTGCTGCTCGACGTGAGTCGAGCGCTCGACGCGCTCGCCTAGCAGCCGCCCCTGGGGACGCCACTCCGCGGCCCCTTCCCAACGACTTCGAAGGACACCCAGCATGCAACTTCCCGATTCGAACCACCCCGAACGCACCGCTCCGATCGGACCCGTCGATGCGAGCCGTGTTCCCCGCTTCGCCGGCATCGCCACCTTCGCGCGCCTCCCCAGACTCGAAGAGCTCGAGCGAGCCGACATCGCCGTCGTGGGGGTGCCCTTCGACAGCGGCGTGAGCTATCGCCCCGGCGCACGCTTCGGACCGGCGCACGTCCGCGAGGCCTCCCGCCTGCTGCGCCCCTTCAATCCCGCGCAGGGGGTGCTGCCGTTCGCCGTCCAGCAGGTCGCCGACGCCGGCGACATCGCGGTCAACCCGTTCGACCTCGACGAGGCCGTCGCCGACGTCGAGGCCGGCGCCATCTCGCTCGCCGACCGCGCCGACCGGCTCGTCGTCATCGGCGGCGACCACACGATCGCACTGCCGCTGCTGCGGGCCGTCGCCGCGAAGCACGGGCCGGTCGCGGTGCTGCACTTCGATGCGCACCTCGACACCTGGGACACGTACTTCGGTGCGCCCGTCACGCATGGCACCCCGTTCCGGCGGGCGTCGGAAGAGGGGCTGATCGATCTCACCGCGAGCATGCACGTGGGCACCCGCGGGCCGCTCTACGGGGTCGAGGACCTCACCGACGACGCCCGCCTCGGCTTCGCCATCGTCACCAGCGAGGACATCGAGGAGCACGGCGTCGAGGCCGCGGTCGAACGCATCCGCGACCGCATCGGCGACAAGCCGCTCTACATCTCGATCGACATCGACGTGCTCGACCCCGCGCACGCCCCCGGTACCGGCACCCCCGAGGCCGGCGGCCTGACGAGCCGCGAGCTGCTGCGCATCATCCGCGCCCTCGCCGGCAGGCGCATCGTCGGCGCGGATGTCGTCGAGGTCGCCCCGGCCTACGACCACGCACAGCTCACCGCCGTCGCGGCCTCCCACGTCGCGTACGAACTCATCAGCGCCATGGCACCCCGCGGCGGATCGGCCTGACCGCGGGATCTGAGGGCGCGGGTCATGCGCACCCGCTCGAGGCACGCCTACCCTGCCCCGTCCCGCGGCGGTGGGCTCGGAATCCGGTCGTCGCCGGGCAGCGGGTGCGCCGAGTCGACGAGTGCGGTCGTGAGCTTGTGCATGCTCGAACGTGCCGACTCGGTCGCGGTGGGTCCGAGCGCGACGAGTGCGACGAGGAGCGCTGCGACTTCGTCGGGCTCGAGCGCGATCGGGTCGAGATTCGATCGGACATCGAAGAGGTACCCGCCGCCCGGACCACGCTGCACGCGGATGGGGATGCCGCTTTCACGCATCCGCGCGACATCCCGTTCAACCGTGCGAGCCGTCACGCCCAGCGCGGCGGCGAGTGCCCGAGCGGATCGCGGAGCGCCACGACGGCGGCGGAGTTCCTCGATCAACGCATGCTGGCGTTCGATGCGCCGCAACGTGAGGTGAGGGTCCGTCGATTTCGAGAACGCCATCTCCGAATCCCCGTCCTCTGCTGGTCGGCTTCTCTTTCTAGCATTTCTCCTATGACCGCATCCATACTGATTCTGCCCGGCGCCGGACTTCCGGATTGGCTGTGGGACGACGTCCGAGCCCGCCTGAACGCCCCGTCGTTCATCGCTCCCCGACCGGCCGGGAGCAGCGCGACCGTGTCCGAGTACGCGCAGGCCGCGTTGGACTCGCTGCCGGACGGGCCGTTCCTCGTCGTCGCGCACTCGGCCGGCGGGGTCGTCGCCGCCGAGCTCGCCCGCCTCGCGCCATCGAACCGGATGATCGGCGTCGTCGCCATCGCCGCGGTGATCCCGGTCTCCGGCGGATCGTTCGTGTCCTCGCTGCCGTTCCCGCAGAAGCTGATCCTGCCCGCCGTGATGCGAGTGGCCGGCACCCGCCCGCCCGAAGCCGCGATCCGGAAGGGCCTGGCGACGGGTGTCGACGAGGAGCTCACGCGGGGACTCGTCGAAGATCTTGTCCCGGAGCCGCGAACCTACTTCACGTCGCGCGCCGGCTCCAATGCGGCACTCCGCGCTGCGCCCGTGAGGACCTACGTCTTGACCGCCGGCGACGCGGAGCTCCCACTCGCGCTGCAGGACCGGTTCGCCGCCAGGCTCGAACCCCACCGGACCATCCGACTCGACGACGGACACCTGCCCATGCTCACGAATCCCGAGGCTGTCGCGGCAGCGATCGCCGACGCCTTCGCCATCAGCGACACCGCGCCCGCAGGGTAGCTCCGGACTCAGCCGCCGGCCGGCGCCGGCAGCAGTGCCTGCCGGCGCACCGCGCCGGGAGTCGTTCCGATGGTGCGGGCGAACGCGCGGGTGAAGGCGGCCTCGGACCGGTAGCCGACCTCGGCGGCGACCTGCGCGACCGTGGCGCGGTCATCGCGCAGGCGGTCGGCCGCGAGGTTCATGCGCCAGCGTGTGAGGTACGCCATCGGGGCCTCGCCCAGGAGGCCGGTGAATCGCGCACTGAACGCCGACCTCGACATCGTGGCGGTGCGTGCGAGCTCCTCGAGGCTCCAGTCGCCGCCGGGATCCGCGTGCATCGCCTCGAGGGCCGTGCCGATGCGATCGTCCTGCAGTGCCAGCAGCCAACCGTCGCGCGCGCTCGGGTCGTGCGCGAGCCAAGCGCGGATGGCCTGCACGACGAGGATGTCGGAGAGTCGGGTGGCCACGGCCTCCGCGCCGGGCTGCGTGCGGGTCAGCTCGTCGGCCATGAGGCGCAGCGTGTCGCGGACCGACGACGCCATCACGGGCTCATCGGCGCGAACGGTCAGCACGCTCGGCAAGCTGCGCATGAGCTCTCGGGCGGCGAGGTCGTCGAACGCGACGACGCCGCAGACCAGCTGGGTCGCCCGCCCTCCACCGCCATGCTGCAGCACCGAGTAGTGCGGCCCGACGAAGTGCTGCGGGAGCAGGTCGACCCGCGGTGACGAACGAACATCCGGCGAACTCAGGATCTCGTGCCCACGGCCGTGCGGAACGAGGGCGAGATCGCCGGCACGCAGTTCGACGGGTGGGACGCCGTCGACGCGGAGCCAGCACGATCCGACCGTCGGCACGTGGAAGCTCACCGAGTCGGCGATCGCCGGCATCTCCAGGCCCCACGGCTCGGTCAACTCGGAGCGGCAGTAGAAGACCCCGCGCATCCGCAGCATCTGCAGGGCTGCAGCTACGCGGTCTCGGCCGGCCCATGGCGTTGCATCCATGCCGCCATCGTGCCGGAAATCCTGCCCTACGTCCTGCAGCACTGGACGAATGGGCAAGAAATGCGGATATCGCGGCATGGTCACTCCGGTCCCCTCTTCCTACCGTGGGATCAACAGGAACATCGACGAAGGAGCGGAACATGTATGCAGTGGCTGGAGCGACGGGGCGGGTGGGGTCGGCAACGGCGCGTCACCTCCTCGAGAACGGGGCGGACGTGCGGGTCCTCGTCCGCGACCGCGACCGCGCCGAGGAGTGGACCCTCCAGGGCGCGGAGGCACGTGTCGTCGATCTCGGCGATCGGGCCGCCCTGCGCGACGCGATCACCGGCTGCGACGGCCTCTTCGTCCTCCTGCCGTTCGATCTCACGGTCGACGACCTCGACGCCTACGCCGACGCGGTCACGTCCTCGGTCGCCGGCGCGGTCGCCGACAGCGGAATCCCGCACGTCGTCATGCTCTCCTCCGGCGGAGCAGACCTTCCCGACGGAACCGGCCCCATCACCGGCATGCACCGAATGGAACAGGCGCTGCTGGCGACGGGCACCGTGCTGACCGCACTCAGGTCGGGGCATTTCCAGGAGAAGGTCGGCGACCTCATCGAGGCCGCACGGGCCGGGATCTATCCGGTCTTCGCCGCGTCGGCCGACGTCCCGCTTCCGATGGCGGCGACCCGCGATCTCGGTGCGACGGCCGCGCGGGCACTGTTGTCGCCGGGTGTCACGAGCACGTCGATCGACGTACTCGGGCCCGCGTACTCCGAACGGGAGGTCGCCCGGGTGCTCGGGGCGGCGCTGGAACACGAGCTCGAGGTCGTCCTGCTGCCCGAAGACGGCTGGGCGCCCGCGATGGTCGAGGCCGGCTTCCGCCCGCACGTGGCGGAGAGCATCGCCGAGCTCTCTCGCGCCGACGAGCGGGGCCTGCTGGCGCCGCGTGGTGATCGGGTCGAACGCGTCGACACGCCCATCGAGGTCACGATCGCCGGCCTCACCGCAGACTGATCGACTGGGAGCGAACCATGGACTGGATTCCAGAAGCGGCGCTCGTCGCCGCGACCGTCGTCAACGGGCTCCTCGCGGGAGTGTTCCTCGCCTTCAGCTGCGGGGTCGTGCCCGGCCTGCGCCGCGTGGACGACCTGTCGTACGTAACGGTGTTCCGCGCCGTCAACGCGAGCATCGTCAATCCCCTGTTCATGCTGGTGTTCCTGGGCGCTCCCATCGCGACGGGTGCGGCCCTCGTCCTGCATCTCGACGCTGCACGTCAGGACACGCCGGCGTACCTCGTGGCTGGACTCGTGCTCGGCCTGCTCTCCTTCGCGGTGACGGCCTTCGTCAACGTTCCGCTGAACACCCGTCTCGTCGCAGCCCCGATCGGCGACGCGCACCAGCGGATGGAGGCACGCGACCGTTTCGAGATGCGTTGGAACCGGTGGAATCACGTGCGAACCATCACCAGCACCGCGGCCGTCGTCCTGCTCGCCATCTCCTGACGGCTGGCGGATGCCCCGGACCTCGTGGGTGCGGGGGCATCCGCCGTTCGAAACGCTCGAGCTACGACGTGGGGACGCCGTCGTTCTCGAGCGGCACGGCCTCGCCGTCGTAGGGCTCGACGCCGCCGGATCCGTCACTGACGTAGGTCACGCCGATGAAGTCCTGCACGCCGTCGGCCACCGTGGTGATCGAGACGCCCTTGTAGGCGGCGTGGCTGTCGGCCCCGAACGCGAGCGGCACGAGTCCGTTGCCGACGAGGTCGCCCGACTGGATCGCATCGACGATGCCCTGACGCGTCGGGGTGTCGCCCGCCTTCGCGAGGGCCTCGGCGAAGAGGTAGCCCACCGACATCCCGAACACGGTGTTGCCGTCGAACGGGGCGCCGTCGTTGTACTCGTCGTTGATCTGGCGGAACAGGTCGTCCCACTCGTTGCCCGGCGCGTACGGCAGGTAGTTCGTCGTCACGAAGCCCTCGAGCAGCAGCGGTGCCGCATCGCCGAGGAACCCGGCGAGGGTCACGGCGTCACCGCCCGAGGAGGACGACATCCATTGCGCCTGGTACCCGAGCTTCGCGGCCGTGCCGATGGCGAGCGCCGTGAAGCCGTTCACCGTGGCGAGCATGTTCACCTCGCAGCCGGCGGCCTGCATGGCGCCGATCTGCGCGACGACGTCCTGGTTGGAGACCGAGTAGCGCTGCACGCTCGCGAGCGACCCCTCGCCGAGCACGTTCTCGAGGCCCTCGATGAACTCGTCGCCGAAGTCGTCGTCCTGGCCGAGCACGCAGACCGACTTGCCGGCGAACTCGTCGTCGGCGTACTGCGCGAGCGCCTCGGCCTCGGTCACGTAGTCGGCGTTGAACCCGAAGGTCCACGGGTACTTCTCGGGCTGGTTCCAGTTGGTCGAGCCGGAGGCCACGAACAGGTCCGGCACCTCGTTCTGGTTGAGGTAGTCGAGCACCGACGTGTGCGTCGGCGTGCCGAGCCCGTTCAGGATCGCGAAGACCTCGTCGTCCTGCACGAGCTCGCGCACGACGGTCTGCGTGTTCGCGGGGTTGTAGCCGTCGTCCTTCACGAGGTACTCGATCGTGCGGCCGTTCACGCCGCCGTTCTCGTTGAGGTACGCGAAGTACGCGGTCGTCGCGGCCGAGATCGACGAGTAGCCGGCCGCGGCCGGGCCGGTCAGCGGCTGGTGGGTGCCGATCGTCACGGTGTCGTCGGTGACGCCGGGTGCGGCCTCGGCGGGGTCGCCGCCGCTCGGGGTGCTGCACGCGCTCATCGCGACGAGCAGGGCGGATGCCGCGGCCACCGCCGCGACGGTGCGGCGTGGTGCGGATCGGGGCCGTGCATGGGACATGGTGGTCACCTCTCTGTTGTGGTGGGGATGGGTGCTGCTGCGGACGTGGTGCTGGGTTCCTCGGTGGGGGCGGATGTCGCGCCGCGCCGCGGGCGCTTCGGAAGCGCGCCGCGGATGCCGCCGGGCCACGCCGCCGTCACGACGATGAGCAGCACGCCGAACACGAGCACCGGGAGGTTGCCCGTGAGGCGCTGCGCGGCATCCGCCGAGAGGTCGAGCGCGCCGGTCGCGGTCTGGATGAGCCAGGGCAGCATCACGATCACGATCGACCCGAGGAACGCGCCGAGCAGGCTCCCGAGGCCGCCGATGACGACGGCGACGACGAGCAGCAGCGAGAACGCGAGCGTGTAGGCCCCCGGACTGACCGACTGGGTGACGAAGCAGAGCACGGCGCCGCCGGCACCCGCGGTTATCGAGCTCGCGGTGAACGCGAGCACCTTCACGCGGCCGGCGCGGACGCCCTGCAGCCGGGCGGCGGTCTCGTCGTCGCGCACGGCGCGCATGCGGAGGCCGGCGCTGCCGTTGCGGAGCGCCGCGAGCCAGGTGACGAACACGGCCGCCACGAGGATCGCCACCCACGCCTGCCACTGCTCGACCGCGATGATCGTGCGCAGCAGCTCCGGCACGCCGTCGTACGCGATCTGCACGCCCTGGTCGCCGCGGAGCACGCCGGAGAACACGGCGGTGAACGCCGGCAGCGCGATCACGAGCACGAGCGTCACGCCCGAGAGGTACGGCCCCTTGAGGCGTGCGGCGGCGAGCCCGAGCAGCAGGCCCAGCAGGCCGGATGCCGCGACGGCCCCCGCGAGCGAGAGCACGAAGCGCGGCACGCCGTCGATGCCCGCCTCGGTGAGCGCATTGGCGGTGAGCGCGTAGCCGTACCCGCCCGCGGCCATCAGCGCGGCATGCCCGAGCGACAGTTGCCCCGTGAGGCCGATGAGCAGGGTCAGTCCGGCGGTCGCGCAGAACGTCGCGGCGATGAGCGCGAACTGGTAGTTGCGGTACGGGTCGAGCAGGAACGTCGCACCGATCGCGACGACCGTCAGCACGAGCGCGGTGACGAGCAGGCGGGGAGTCGGGCGGCGGCTGCGCGCACCCCCGCGCTCGCCGGCCCTGATGCTCGTGGTGAGCGGCCCGGCGGAGAGGGGCGCCTGCGTGCCGGCGCTCATGCGGTCCTCGCCTCGGTCGCCGCGAAGAGTCCGCCGGGCCGCACGAGCAGCACGGCGACGAGCAGCACGAGCACCGCGATCGGCGCCACGGTCGCACCGAGGTATCCGGTCACGAGGCTGATGAGCACCCCGACGCCGAGCCCGCCGATGAGGGCACCGGGCGGCGAGTCGAGTCCGCCGACGACGGCGACCGTGAACGCCGAGACGAACAGCATGTCGGCCGAGTGCGGGTTGAGGCCGAGTTCGGTGGGCACGAGCAGCAGCGCGGCGAGCGCGCCGACCGCCGAGGCGAGCACCCAGCCGGCCGTGACCATGCGCGCCACGCGCACGCCGAGCAGGCGCGACACCTCTGGCGCGAACGCCGAGGCTCGAAGCTGCAGGCCGAGCGAGGTGCGGGTGAAGAGTAGGGCGAGCAGGCCCATCAGCCCGACCGCGACGACGAGCACGAAGAGGTCGTACGGCGAGAGCACGGGCACCCCGCCGAGCAGGATCGGCGTCTCGGGGAACGGCGCCTCCATGGGCCGGGCGTTCGGCCCGAACGCGATGCCGAGTGCCGACTGCAGCACCATGACCACGCCGATCGCGATGATGACGCCCGAGAGCGGGGACGCGTGCGTCGCGAAGCGCATGACCCCGCGCTCGACGACGAGGCCCATGAGCCCGCCCGCCACGAGCGCGCTCGCGAGCCCGATCCAGTACGAGCCCGTGAGGCCGGTCACGGCGAAGGCGACGTAGGTCGCGACGACGGCCATCGCGCCCTGCGCGAAGTTCACGACGCGGGCTGCGCGCCAGATGAGCACGAGTGCGAGGGCGAACAGGGCGAAGATCGCGCCGCGCGCGAGGCCGGTGGCGAGGAGGAAGAGGAGGCGGTCCATCAGAATCCCAGGTAGGCGTGGCGGAGGGCGGAGTCGGTGCGGAGGTCTTCGGCCGGACGGTCGGCGACGACCTCGCCGAGGTTCAGCACGACGCCGTGGTCGGCGACGGCGAGCGCGCTCGTCACGTTCTGCTCGGCGAGCAGCACCGTGAGGCCGCGCTCGTCGCGGAGCGTGCGCAGCACGGCCATGATCTGGGCGACCACGCGCGGCGCGAGCCCGAGCGACGGCTCGTCGAGCAGCAGCACGCGGGGTTCGGCGATGATCGCGCGGCCGAGCGCGAGCATCTGGCGCTCACCGCCCGAGAGCTGGTGCCCGGCGGCCCGGCGGCGACGCACGAGCGGCTCGAACAGGTCGTAGATGCCATCGACCGCCGCGGTGAGCCGCCGACCGCGGAAGCGCTGCAGCCCACCGAGCCGCAGGTTCTCGTCGACCGTGAGCTCGGCGACGACGCTGCGGCCCTCCGGCACCTGCGCGAGCCCGGCGCGGGCGCGGTCCTCGACCGACACCTCCGCGAGGTCGACGCCGTCGAACACGATGCGACCGGATGCCGCGGGCATGAGCCCCGACACGCTGCGCAGCAGCGTGGTCTTGCCCGCCCCGTTCGCGCCGAGCAGGGCGAGGATCGTGCCCGCCGGAACGCGCACGTCGACGCCGCGCAGCACGGGGGCGCCGCCGTAGCCGGCGGTGAGGCCGTCGAGGTGCAGCTCGGCGCCGGTGCGCTCCGCCGTTCGGAGCGCGCGCGCATCGCGGGCGGTGCGTGGAGCGCCGACGGCGCGGGCGGATGTCTCGGCCCGGGCGCTCATGCGGCCGGCTCGATCCCGAGGTACGCCTCTTCGACGCGGGGGTCGGCGCGCACCTCGTCAGGCGTGCCGCAGGCGATCGCGCGTCCGAAGTCGAGCACGACGATGCGGTCGGCGACGCCCATCACGAAATCCACGTGGTGCTCGACGAGGAGCACCGAGCATCCGGATGCCGCGACCTCGCGCACGACGTCGGCGAGCGCGTCGATGTCCTCCTCGCCGAGTCCGCCGGCGGGCTCGTCGAGCAGCAGCAGGTCGGGATCGGCGACGAGGGCCCGTGCGAGCGCGACGCGCTTGCGCTCGGGGTAGGGCAGGGCGGCGACCGGCACGGCGGCGAGGTGCGCGATCCCGAGCCGTGCGAGACATCCGCTCGCCTGCTCCTCGGTGTCGCCGCTGCGGCCACGACCGCCCGCTCCCGACCGTGCCTCGAGGGGCACGAGCACGTTCTCGAGCGCGGTCATCGAGTCGAAGAGGCCGAGGCCCTGCAACGTGCGGGCCACGCCGCGGGCCACGAGCCCGGTCGGCCGGTTCGGCGCCGCTGCGCCGTCGATGCGGATCTCGCCGGTCGCCCGACGCACGAGGCCGCAGACGGCGTTGAACACCGTGGTCTTGCCGGCGCCGTTGGGGCCGATGAGGGCGACGACCTCGCCTCGGCCGACCTCGAACGAGAGGTCGTCGAGCGCGGTGAGCCCGCCGAATCGCACGGTCAGCGCGTCGACCCGCAGCCGCGGTTCGGGAACGGATATGGCATCGGATGCGGCGGTGGAGGCCTGCTCCACGCCGCTCGGCATGTGGTTCATCGGCACCTCTTCGTGTCGGTTGCAAGGTCACTGTACAACAGATACCGACCAGACGGTATGCCTGATTTCCGGGCCCGACGACGACGCGCCGCGTCCCTTGCCTCGGCCTCGCGCGCGCGGGCGCATGCGACGATCGGACGGTGAGCATCCACGTGAACGTCGACAACTTCGCCCGCGCCGAGACCGACCGCATGTTCCACGACCTGCAGCGAAATGCAGGCGGCGTCGGCCGGTTCCTGCACAATCGCGAGCCCGCGTCGGTCGAGGAGCAGGCCGTGATCCGCATGAACCGCGACACGCTCTACAGCTTCGCGGTGGTCGATGCCACGGCCGACGCCACGCTGACGCTCCCCGAGCACGGCGATCGCTACCTCTCGGCGATGGTCGTCAACGAGGACCACTACATCGATGCCGTCTTCCACGATCCGGGCGACTACGAGATCACCGCCGAGCGTTTCGGCACGCCGTACGTCGTGGTCGCCGTGCGCACGCTCGTCGACCCGGCGGACCCCGACGATATCGCCGCGGTCGCCGCCATCCAAGACGCCATCTCGCTCGCCACTGGAGACGGTGCGACCCCGTTCGAGTCCCCCGAGTACGACACCGCCTCGCTCGACGAGACCCGCGATGCGCTGCTCGCCCTCGCCCGCAACCTCACGGGCTTCGACCGCACGTTCGGCGCGAAGCACGAGGTCGACCCGGTGCGCCACCTCATCGGCACGGCCGCGGGCTGGGGCGGCCTCCCGAGCAGCGAGGCGTCGTACCTCGGCGTCGACCCGCGGCTGCCGGTCGGCACCTACGAACTCACGGTGGCGGACGTTCCGGTCGACGGCTTCTGGTCGATCTCGGTGTACAACGCGAAGGGATTCTTCGAGCCCAACGAGCGCGGCGCGTACACGGTGAACGACATCACCGGCGTGCGCAATGCCGACGGCTCCACGACGGTGCGCTTCGGCGACTACCCGGACGACGTGCCGAACGCGATCCCGATCACCGAGGGCTGGAACTACCTCGTGCGGCTCTACCGCCCGCGCGCCGAGATCACCGACGGCAGCTGGAGCTTCCCGACACTCAGCGCGTAGCCCGGCGGGGTTCGGGGTCGTCGCTGCCCCGACACGCGGCGTGCGTTCGCCGAGGGGTCACGAAGTGCGCCATCCGGATGCCGGGAGCCGACACATCGTGACCGCTCGGCGCTCACGAGCGGCGCGGCGCGACGCCGCGACGGCGCGACGGCGCGACGGCGCGGCGCGCGAGCACACGGGCACAATGCTCAGTGGTGCGGGATGCCCGCGATCATGCCGCCGTCGACGACGAACTCCGCGCCGCTCGTGAACGAGGAGGCGTCGCTCGCGAGGAACACGATCGTGCCGGCGACCTCGTCGGGCACGGCGGGCCGGCCGAGCGGGATGTCGAGCTTCGCGGGATCGATACGCGTCGTCATGTCGGTGAGGATGAGCCCCGGATGCACCGAGTTGACCCGGATGCCGAACGCGCCGAGCTCGACCGCGAGCGACTGGCTGAGTCCGCGCACGCCGAACTTCGACGCCGTGTAGCCGTGCAGCCCGGGCGAGCCGCGCATGCCCTCGACCGACGAGATGTTGATGATCGAGCCCGAACCCTGCGCCTTCATCGCGGGCACGACCGCGCGGCATCCGAGGAACACGCCCGTGAGGTTCACGGCGATGACGGCATCCCACTTCGCGAGCGTGAGGTGCTCGATGGGCGCGGCGTTCGCGATGCCCGCGTTGTTCACGAGCACGTCGACCGTGCCGAAGGCCTCGAGCGTCGCCTCGACGGCGGCCGCCCACGACGCCTCGTCGGTCACGTCGAGGTGCACGAACCGCGCACGCTCGCCGAGCTCGGCGGCGAGCGCCTGCCCCTCGTCGTCGAGGAGGTCTGCGGCGACCACCCTGGCGCCTGCCGCGTGCAGGGCGCGCACGTAGGCCGCGCCGAGTCCGCGAGCGCCGCCCGTGACGAGCGCGACGCGCCCGCCGAGGTCGACGCCCGGCACCCCGCTCATGCCGCACCCGCCGTCGCGGAGACGTCGGCGGTCGCAGCCGGGCGCGCCGCGGCATCCGCTGATCCGGCGACCCGCACGACGAGCCTCCCGACGGTCGCGCCGCCTGCGAGCTCCTGGATCGCCGCGGGCGCATCCGCGAACTCGACGACGCCGCCTGCGACCGGCGAGATCGCCCCGGCATCCGCGAGTCGCACGAGCTCGGCATGGGCCCCGCGCACGAGATCGGGCCGGACCTGCTGGTAGAGCGCCCAGTGCAGGCCGAGCACCGAGTAGTTCTTCACGAGCGCGTGGTTCGCGCGCACCGGCGGGATCTCGCCGCTCGCGAAGCCGACCACGACGATGCGACCCTCGAACGCGATGCACTTCGTGGTGCGCGTGAACGCGTCGCCGCCAACCGGGTCGAACACGACGTCGGCACCGCGCCCGTTCGTGAGCTCGTTGACGACGGACGCGAAGTCCTCGGTCTCGGCGCGCACGATGACCGTCTCGGCGCCGGCGTCGCGGGCGGTCTCGGCCTTGGCGGCGGATCCGACGACCGCGATCACCCGGGCGCCCGCCGCGACGCCGAGCTGCACCGCCGCAGTGCCGACGCCGCCCGCGGCGGCATGCACGAGCAGCGTCTCGCCCGGCTGCAGGGCGGCCCGCCGATGCAGGCCGAACCACGCCGTCTGGTAGGCGATGACGAGTCCCGCCGCCTGCACGTCGTCGAGCGAGCCCGGCGCGAGGTGCGCGGCATCCGCCTTCACGATCGCGTACTCCGACAGCACGCCGATGTGCGAGGCGACGACGCGGTCGCCCGGTTCGAAGAGGCGCAGGCCGGCCGTCGCAGCAGATGCTGCAACGCCGTCGCCCACGGCCACGACCTCGCCCACGAGCTCGATGCCCGGCACGAACGGCAGCTCTGGGCGCACCTGGTACTCGCCGCGGCAGAGCAGCACGTCGGGGAAGTTCACGGCCACCGCGCCCGTGCGCAGCAGCAGCTCGCCGGCTCCGGGCTGCGGCACCGGGACGTCGTGCAGCTCGAGCACGTCGAGGGGCTCGCCGTGGCGCACGACGCGCCACGCGCGCATGGTCTCGGGCAGCGCGCCGGCCGTCGTCGCGGCTGCGGTTTCGGCGCCCGCCACCGGCATCCGCTCGCTCACGATGCCCCGCCCCCGACGACCCTGCTCCCGACGGCGGCGCCCCCGACGGCGGCGCTCGCATCGATGCCCGTGAGGAACAGGTCGGTGAGCTGCTCGGCGAGCAGCGTCTTGCCCTCCGGCCCCTCTGGCGAGTACCAGTGCGAGAGGTAGTGCACGTCGGCGAAGAAGTTCGCGATGAGCACGGGGCGCGGGATGTCGCCGCGATAGAGCCCCTCGTTCTGGCCCTGCTCGATGAGCGCCGCGAACTCGTCGTGGTACTCGCGGCGACGGCGCGTGACCTCCGACTGCCGCGGCGCGGTCAGCATGTGCATGCTACGGAAGAACACGGTACCCTCCGGCAGGAAGTCGATCGACGTCTCGATCACGTCGACGCAGACCGCGCGCAGCACGTCGGCGACCTCGCCGCCGCGCTCGATGATCGCGTCGAGGTGCTCCTTCTGCAGCGAGAGCATGCGGTCGTAGATGCCGAAGAGCAGGTCGTCCTTCGACTGGAAGTAGTGGTACATCGCACCCTTGGTGACGCCGGCCGCCTCCACGACCTGCTGCACGCTCGTGTTCGCGTACCCGTTCGCGGCGAACAGCTCGACGGCCGCTCGCATCACGTCGTCGGCGACGCTGGTGTCCTTCATGTGGTTCTCGTCTCTGTCGGGTTCGGGAGGTCGGTGCCGGATGTCGCGGGCGGATGTCGCGGGGCGGCGGGCTGGCGGGCCGGGCCGGGCCGGGCCGGCCGGGCCTCAGCCGATCGGCCGCAGGCTCGCGCCGCCGTCGATGAGGATCGTCTGCCCCGTGATCCACGCTGCATCATCGGAGAGCAGGAACGCCACCGGACCCGCCACGTCGTCGGGAACGCCGAGCCGCCGCAGCGGGTACTCGGCCGCGACCTCGGCCTCGCGACCCTCGTACAGCGCACGGGCGAACGCGGTCTTGACGACCGCAGGGGCGACGGCGTTGACGCGGATGCCGGGCGCGAGCTCGTGCGCGAGCTGGATCGTGAGGTTCATGAGTGCCGCCTTCGAGACGCCGTAGAACGCGATGCCGGGGGCGGCGGCCACCGCGGAGATCGAGGAGAGGTTCACGATCGACCGACTGAGGCCCGCGGCGACGGCGTCACGGGTCCACTCGAGCGCGGCGATGACGTTGACCTCGAGGATCTTGCGGATCGCGGAGGCCTCGATCTCGAGCGCCGGACCGTAGGCCGGGTTGATGCCCGCGTTGTTCACGAGGTGGTCGAGTCGGCCATGGTGCTCGACGATGTGCGCGAAGACGGCGGCGCGATGCTCGGAGTCGTCGGCCTTGCCGGCGATGCCCGTCGCGCGCGCGGCGCCGAGCTCGGCGACCGCCGCGTCGAGGGACTCCTGCGAGCGGCCCGTGATGACGACGTCGGCGCCCTCGTCGACGAGGCGTCTCGCGATCGCCAGGCCGATGCCCCTGCTGCCGCCGGTGATGAGCGCTACGCTCGATTCGAACCTCTGCACGCGTCTCCCCTTCGAGTTCGCGGTCGTGCGGATGCCCAGGTCGCGCCGAAGCCGACTCGGGCATACCGACTAGACGGTATGCGCCAAGCGTAGCCCATTCCGCAGCCACCCCGCAGCCGCCGAGCGCTCGCGCGTCTTCCCGAGGGGTGAAGATGGAGTGGTGAGCATTCCCACGCCCGCGGCATCCGCGAACCCCTCGGTTCCACCGTGGCGCCTCTGGCTCATCTGGGGTGTCGGCGTCGCGGCCTACGTGCTCTCGATCACGAACCGCACCTCGCTCTCCGCCGTCGGCGTCGATGCGGCCGTGCGATTCGACGCGGATGCCTCGACGCTGTCGATGTTCGCCGTGATCCAGCTCGCCGTGTACGGCGGCATGCAGATCCCGGTGGGCGTGCTGCTCGACCGGTTCGGCGCGCGACCGGTCATCACCGCGGGCATGGCGCTCATGGCGATCGGGCAGGCGGTGCTCGCCTTCGCCCCCGACGTCGGCTGGGCGATCGTCGCGCGCATGCTCCTCGGCGCGGGCGACGCGGCCGTCTTCCCGAGCGTGCTGCGCGTGGTCGCGGTCTGGTTCCCGGCCAGGCAGGCGCCCTTCCTCGTGCAGATGACCGGCATCCTCGGGCAGGTCGGCCAGCTCGCCGCGATCTTCCCGCTCGCCGCGCTGCTGCACGCCACCACGTGGACGATCACGTTCGGCAGCCTCGCCGGCCTCGGCGTGCTCTTCACGATCCTGACGTTCACGGTGATCCGCAACCGTCCGCCCGATCGCGCCGAGGACGTCTCGATCGACACCGAGACGGGTGCGATCCAGGTGGTTCGCTCCTCGATCGACTTCCGCGAGGGGTTCCGCCAGTCGTGGGCGCACCCCGCGACCCGGCTCGCCTTCTGGTCGCATTTCACGACGCCGTTCTCGGGCACGGCGTTCATGCTGCTGTGGGGCTTCCCGTTCCTCACCGTCGGCGAGGGGCTCACCCCGCCCGTCGCCTCGCTCGTCTTCAGCGTCTACGTCGTCTTCGGCGTCCTGTCGGGGCCCGTGATCGGGGCGCTCTCGAGCCGGCACCCGCTGCGCCGCTCGCGCATGCTCGTGCTGCCGATCGTCGCCCTCCAGGCCGTGGTCTGGCTCATCGTGATCGCCTGGCCCGGCCCGGCGCCGCTCTGGCTGCTCTTCGTGCTCGTGTTCGCGATGAGCACTGGCGGCCCCGCCTCGATGATCGGCTTCGACCACGCGCGCACGTACAACCCCGCGCACCGCCTCAGCACGGCGACCGGCATCGTGAACGTCGGCGGGTTCCTCGCCGCGCTCCTCGCGATCCTGTTCATCGGCCTCGCGATGGACGCCCAGGGCGCCGGCACGCCCGACACGTACACGCTCGAGGCGTTCCGCATCGCGTTCCTCACGCAGGTGCCGCTCTGGCTGCTCGGCGCGACGTTCATCATCATCGAGCGCCGGCGCACACGCGTGCACATCGGCCTCGACGAACCGCGTGCCCGGCGCCGCCGTCGCGGCATCGCCGCGGTCGGCGACTCACCGGGCGACGAGCTGCCGCTCGACTGACGGCGCTGCCGCGACCGCCGGTCGAGGAGCGGAGCGTCTCGAGACCCCGTCGGCAGGGGTTCGCACGAGCATTCAGGAGGAACTCGCACGAAAGGGAGGACCGAACCCCAGGTCCGGTCCTCCCGATCGCGCGATCACCTCCCGATCAGGTCAGGGGTGACCGCCGCCGTGCCAGCCCGGCCAGCCCCAGCCGCCGTGACCGCCGCCGTTCCCGGGGTGGCCGCCGCCGTGACCGCCACCGCCGCCCTGCTTCGCGGCTGCGACCTCGAACGCCCGTTCGATCTCCTGGCTGAAGGTCGAGCCCGCGGCATCCGTCGCCGTCACCCGCAGGTCGACCCACCCGCCGGCATCGGGCACCGCGATCTTCGCGGCGTAGGCCGTGACGACGTCGCGCCCCTCGGCGAACATCGGCGCGCCATCCTCCGACGGCTCGTCGACCGACGTGTCGGCGGAGGTCGCGTCGAGCGCAACCTGCGTCCAGCTGCCGCCGTCGACCCTCGCCTCGAGCGTGGCACCGGCGAGCGCGGCGATTCCGGATGCCTCGGCGATGTGCCCGAGCTCGAGCCCGAGCCCGACCGGCGCCCCCTTCTTGCGGCCGCTGCCCGCCGTGCCCGATGCGTCGAGGTCGAGGTCGTAGTACGCCTGCAGCATGGGCAGGAGCTGCCGGCTGCCGTCGCTCGCCGTTCCCGTGGAGCGGAAGGTCCACTCGCTCGTGGTCGACGTCGACGACGCGAGGTACGTGCCGTCGTGGGTCGCGGTGTTCACGACCCGCCACTCGGATTCGCCGTCGGGCAGGTCCCACACGGTGGCCCCCTGGAACGGCGAGGACTCCACGAGCTCGCCGTCGATGTACACCTCGGTGAGCTGCGAACGGTCGGCCGCGCCCGAGTACGTGTCGAACGCACCCGTGTGGTCGGCGTTGGCGCCGTCGGCCCACGACGGCAGGTTGACCTGCGCGTAGTCGCCGGTGCGGTTCGGCGCCCAGTACCCGGGCCCGACGTAGGGACGCACGATCGGCCCGAAGTAGCTCGTCTCCACCTCCTGGCCGGGCTCGTACGCACGCTGGACGTCGCGGACCTCCCAGCCGGCGTCGACGACCGAGGCGCCCTGGTACCACTCGACCTGGTCGGTGCTCACCCACTCGGTGCGCTCGAGGCCGCGCGAGGTGCGCATCGGGAAGCCCGTTCCGTACTCGGTCCCCGGCACGAAGTCGTAGCGGTACTCGCCCACCGTGGCGGGGTCGCCGAAGTAGGTCGTGTCGATGCGGGCGAGCTTCTTGGGCCGGTAGTCGAGCTTCTCCGGCACCGAGCCGTCGCTGTAGCGCGCGATGTCCCAGATCTCGTCGGCGGTCGGGATGCCGGTGCCGCTCACGGCGACCGGCTTCTTCGCGATCGCCTCGAGCACCCGGCGTCCCTGCACGCCGCTGACGGCGGCGACGGGGATGGGCGTGTCGGCGGTGTAGTCGTCGGAGCCGACCCACTCGCTGAGCTCGCCGTCGCCGTCGTTGACGGTGAGGAGGAGCGCGGCGCCCGCGGCGACCGCGTTGGCCGAGCGCTCGGAGGCCGGGACGACGTCGGAGCGGGTCACGACCGCGACCTTGCCCTTCACGTCGACCGCGGCGAACTCCTCGGCGCTGCCGAGGCCCGCGGCGACCGCAGCGGTGCGGATCGGTCCGTCGAGCAGGGTGGATCCGACCTGCGGGATGAGGTCGAGCTGCTCCTTGCCGGCCTTCAGCGACAGCGTGGGCGCCTGCAGGCGCCAGCGCGTCGTGAAGTCGAAGCTGTCGGCCTCGGGGGCGTCCATCGGCTGCGCGTGGAGCTCGTCGACCCAGACCGGGGCGAGCGCGCTGCCGCTGAAGCCGTCGACGTGGAAGTCCATGCGGCGCACCGTGGGTTCGAGCCCCTTCTCACCGACATCGACGGTCACGGGCTTCGTGGCCCGCGCGTCGAATGCGACCGACGCCGCACCGTCGAGCACGACGTCGGGGTCTCCGACGAGGGCGATCGCCTGGGTGTCGGCCTCGCGGGCGACGTCCATGAACGACATGACCGAGTAGAGGCCGGCCGGCAGTCGCAGCGTGGTCTCGCCCGGCACGCCGAAGGACGTGTACCAGCCGGTCTCGGCGTTCCAGATCCACCCGGAGGTCTCGAGCGGTTCGCCCGCGAAGTCGGTCGCCGTGACGGTGAGGTCGTAGCGCTCGGCCTCGGCGATGATGCCGAGCGCCGTGCGGGTGACCGCGTCGCCGTCGACGGCCGCGGTGAGCACGCCCGAGAGCTGCACCCCCGCCGGCACCTTCGCCGGGTCGGCCGTGAGCGTGACCGACCGGGTCTCCCCTGCCGGGATCGTGAGCGAGGAGGCGTCCATCGTGAGCACGTCGGATGCCGCGGCCGCACGTCCGGGCTCGATGCCCCCGTCGCCCGCGCCCGGCGTCGTGTCGGCGAGCGTCGCGGTGAGGTCGATCGTCACCTCGGCGTCGCCGCGATTCGCGTACTCGACCGTGCGGGTGACCGGCGTCGCGTCCGCGCCCCACGTCAGCATGCCGAAGTCACCGGACCCGGAGGCCACGACGTCGGCCTCGATCGCCGCGGCGACGTCGATGACGCCGGAGCCGACCTGGTATGGCGTGAGCCCGACATCCGTCGCCGTGCTCGTGAGCGCCGCCCGCAGCTGCGCCGCGGTGTACTCCGGATGCTGCTGCTTCACGATCGCCGCAGCGCCCGCGACGTGCGGGGTCGCCATCGACGTGCCGCTCATGCCGATGTACGAGCCCTCGCCGGGGCTGTCGGCCGAGCGGGCGGCGGTGACGTCGTTGCCGGGGCCGGCGAGGTCGGGCTTCAGCGCGCCGGAGCGCACGAGCGGCCCCTGGCTCGAGAACCACGAGAGCTCGCCGCTCGGGTCGTCGACCGATCCGATGGTGAGGGCGCTCGCGGCGGAGCCGGGCGAGCCGACCGTCTCGGGTGCCGTCGAGTTGCCCGCGGCGACGATGAAGAGCGCGTCGGTCGCGGCCGAGATCTCGTTCAGCGCCTGGGACATGAGGTCGGTGCCGTCGTCGCCGTACCGGGTGCCGAGGCTCATCGAGACGATGTCGGCGCGATCGGCGGCCCACTCCATTGCCGAGATGATCCACGAGTCCTGGCCCTCGCCGGTGGCGCTCAGCACCTTGCCGACGAGCAGGTTCGCGCCGTCGGCGACGCCGCGGTGGGTGCCGCCGCTCGCGGCGCCCGTGCCGGCGATGGTCGACGCGACGTGCGTGCCGTGTCCGTTGGGGTCGTCGGAGACCGCCTCATCGGGGACGAAGCTCGTCGATTCGGCGAGCACGCGGCCCGCGAGGTCGGGGTGCGTGTCGTCGTATCCGGTGTCGAGCACGGCGACGGTGACGCCGTCGCCCGTGTAGCCGGCGGCCCAGGCCTCCGGCGCGCCGATGTAGGGCACGCTCGAGTCGAGCGTCGCCTGCACCTTGCCGTCGAGGTGGATCGCGGCGACCCCGCCGCCGAGGCTGATGTCGTCGGGTGCGCTGAAGGCGCGGGCATCGGATGCCGCGGCCTCCGTCAGTGCGGCCCAGGTCGATTCGGCACTCGCGTGCTCGGCCGACGCGGCCGCGCCGCCGATGCTCGCGAGCGGCGCGCCGACGTCGATGCCGGGCACGGGCGCCGCGAAGCTGCGTGCGGCCGAGGCGTCGTCGAGCTCGAGGATCACCGGGGTCGCGTCGACCGAGGCGTCGTCGTAGCCGTACTCGATGAGGCGGGTGACGTTGAACAGGTCGCGGTCGACGACTCCTGCCGTGACGAACGGCATCGCCGACGTCGGCAGCACATGCAGCTCGCCCTCGACCTCGATGGTCTGGAAGGCCTCACCCGGGTCGACGGCGTCGATCTCGACCGCGTGCGCACCGCCCGCGAGGTCGGTCACGGTGACCCGGTCGCCCGTGATGAGGGTGACGGTGTGCGTTCCACCGGCTGCTGCCGGCGCTGCGGCCGTGGCCGACGGCGGCGGTGCGCCGCCACCGGTCGGATCCGCGGTCGCCGGGAGCGCGGCTGCGCCGACTCCGGCGACGCCGATCACGAGGCCGCTGATGGCGGCCGCGAACGATCGGCGGTGTGGGAATGGTCTCGTGCTTCGTGGCATTAGGGATACCTCTCACGCGTTCGGACTGGCTTGCCAAGCAACCTCTCACGGCGCGTTGGCTAGGGTGGTGGCGGAGAGATGCCATGGCCTCGATCCGCCACGACGGCGGTCGGCGCGATGATGGAACGGAAGGCGCTCGTGCTCGAGGCGATCGGACTGGACGACGAGCACTCGGCGCTCTACCGGCTCCTCCTGCAGGTGCCCTCGTCGAGCATCGACGAGCTCGCGGCATCCGCGTCGAAACCGGTGTCCGAGGTGCGCGCGGTCGTCGCCGAGCTCGAGCGCGTCGGGCTGCTGGCCCGCCAGGCCTCGGCACCCGACCGCGTCGTCGCCTCGCCGCCGTCGCTCGCGCTGCGACCGATGCTCCTCGACCGCGAGCGCCGGCTGACCCAGGCGCACGAGGCGCTCGTGGAGCTGAGCGAGCTCTACCGCAGCGGGGCCGCGCAGCGCACGGCGCCCGACGTCGTCGACGTGGTGCTCGGAGCGGATGCCGTGCGCCAGCGCTTCGCCCAGCTGCAGGCCTCGGCGACCCGGCAGGTTCGCGTGCTCATGCTGAGCGACGTGGCCTTCCTCGACGCCACTGAGAACACGGCTGAAGACGAGGCACTGCGGCGAGGGGTGCGCTACCGCGTGATCGTCGAGAAGGCGGTGCTCGAGTGGCCGGGCTTCATCGACGCGGCCCGCGAGTCCGCGCCGTTCGGCGAGGAGGTCCGCGTGCTGCCGACCCTGCCGACCCGCCTCATCATCGCCGACGAAGACGTGGCGATGCTGCCGATGCGTTCGCACGGCGAGGAGCGGTCGTCGGGCGCGCTGCTCGTGAACCCGAGCGGCCTGCTCGACCTCGTGATCGCGACGTTCGAGGAGTACTGGGCGACCTCGACCGAGTTCATCTCGACCGGCGAGCTGCCCGGCGCCCACGATGCGGTCGACCGGGACCTGCTGAAGCTGCTGCTGCTCGGGCTCACGGATGCCGCGGCCGGCGCGCAGCTCGGCATCTCGGTGCGCACGGTGCAGCGGCGGGTCGCCGAGCTCATGGAGACGGCCGGCGTCACGACGCGCCTGCAGCTCGGCGCCGAGGCGGTGCGCAGGGCCTGGGTGTAGGCACACCGGCGACGAGCGGCACGGCGCCGATGGACCGGTGACCGGAGACGACGGATGCCGCGGCGAGGCGTCTCGTCGCGGCATCCGTCGTCTGCTCGTGCGGGCGCTCGGCCCGCCGCGGGCTCAGGCCTTCGGGTAGGTGTAGAAGCCCTCGCCCGTGGCGACGCCGAGCTTGCCCTGGTCGATGTAGCGCTCCTTGATGAGGTCGGCGAAGGCCTGCTGCTTCTGGCCGCCGGCCTTGGAGATGTTGTAGGCCGTGGTGAGGCCGACGATGTCGTAGATCTGGAACGGGCCCATGGGCGCGCCGGTGCCGATGCGCCAGGTCTTGTCGATGGCGTCGGGCTCGGCGATGCCGTCGACGAGCAGCTCGCCCGCGGCCGAGAGGAACGGCACGAGCAGGGAGTTCAGCAGGTAGCCGGCCTTCTCCTTCCTGATCTCGATCGGCACCATGCCGATCGAGCTCGCGAAGTCGACGACGGTCGCGTACACGTCGGGGCTCGTTGCCTCGGTGCCCATGACCTCGGCGGTGTTGTGCGCCCACACGCGGTTGGCGAAGTGCAGCGCGAGGAACCGGTCGGCGCGGCCGGTGAACGGCGAGAGGTCGCTCGGCAGCAGGGTCGACGAGTTCGTGGCGAAGATCGTGCGCTCGGGCGCGAGCGCGGCGAGCTTCTCGTAGGTCGACTGCTTGAGCGCGAGCTGCTCGGGGATCGCCTCGATGACGAGGTCGGCGTTCGCGACGGCCGCGGCGAGGTCGGCCGAGAACGTGACGCGGCCGAGCGCGGCCTGCGCGCCGTCGGCTGCGCCCGCGACGCCCTCCTTCACGTAGGTGTCGGCGAGCCCGGCGAAGCGCTGCTTCGCGGCCTCGAGCGCGTCGTCGCTGATGTCGTAGGCGACGACGTCGAAGCCGCTGAACGCGGTCTGGTAGGCGATCTGCGAGCCGAGCACTCCGGTGCCGAGCACCGTCACGTTCGCGATGGCGGTCATTGCTGTTCCTTCTTTCCCTGTGTCCCTCGTGGGGCGTTGTCCGCGCCGGGTGCGGCGCCGTCGTGAGACCCGTCATGGGCCTCGAGCGGATGCCGCGGACGGGTCTCGTCCGTGCGTCCGACGTTGAATCGCTGCAGGTCGCGAGCGAAACGGGTGATCTGGGCATCGGTCCAGCCGTCGAGCTGGCGGCTCACGACGCCGTGCAGGATCTCGATGGCCTCGTCGTAGGCGGCCCACCCCGCCTCGGTGAGTTCGAGGGGGCGACCGCGGCCCGCGGCATCCGGAACCTCGCGCACCACGCCGAGCGCCGTGAGTCCCGCGAGCTGGCGCGAGACCGTGGACCGGTTGAGGCGGTACGCCTCGGCGATGTCGACCGAGCGGCAGCCGGGATGGTCGACGATGTACCCGAGGATCGACTGGTCGGTCATGCTGAGGCTCAGGTTCGCGACCCTCGCGTCGGCGACGCCTCGACGGCTGATGACGATGAGGTCGCGCAGGATCGCCGCAGTCGCCGCGTCGCGCTCGTGTCCTTGCCGCTGCCCTTCGGCTTCCATGATCTCTCGGCCTCCCGTTGTCATCTGCAACGCTACGACCTTGTGTTGCATTCCGCAACACTGGCGAGAACGTCGACACGTCTGGCGTTCACCCAGCCCGACCTGATAGTAAGGAAACCTGACATAACTCGCGTCATGATTCGCGGGTTCGTCGGTCTCTCCTTCGGAGGCGGTGTTCCACCCAGGGCACGACCTCCTCGGAGCGCCCCCCGCTCCGCAACGAGTGCGCGCCTCGACGCCCTCGCGAACGACCACCGAACCGACCCGAACGGAGCATCACCGTGCCATCCCCCGCGCCCCGCCGCACCCGCCTGCGCTCGACGCTCAGCCTGTTCACCGTCGCCGGCCTCGCCGCGACCGGAGCCGCCGCGATCGCCGTGACCGGCGCCGCGCCGGCCACCGCCGCACCCGCCTCGCCCGTCGCGACCTGCCCCGCCGACGGACATGCGCCGCCCCTCGGGCACTTCCCCCTCTTCACCGACACGGGCGTCGCCGTGTACGCCGGCGGCGACTACACCGTGACCGGTGCCGCAGCCGAGTCCGAGGGACTCCTGCTCGTCGCCGGCGACGCGAGCTTCGCCAAGACGAGCGGCGGCGTCTTCAACGTCGGCACGGCCGGCTACGGCTCGGGCATCGTCCCCCCGGCCGGCGGGCAGATGCTCGCCGTCGGCGGCGACCTCACGACCTCGAACGGCACGAGCGTGCACGTCGGGGCGAACCTCGCGGGCGGCGGCGCGGTCGACGTCGGCGGCTCGGCCGCAGGCGCCTCGATCGACTCGTTCGGCGGCCCCGTCCGCTCGAGCCTCGGCGCAGCGACCGCCACGAGCCCGAACACCGGGTTCGGTTCGCTCATCGAGTCGACCTCCGCCGCGCTCGCGGCCACCGCCGACACCGACGACGTGACCACGAGCGGCAACACCGTGCGCTTCGCGAGCACGACGGAGCGCGACCTCTACGTGTTCTCCATCGCGGCCTCCACGCTCGGCACGAAGCCCGAGGTCGTGTTCGACCTGGCATCCGACGCCCCCGTGCTCGTCAACGTGACGGGCGCCTCGCTCACGTGGGCGCCCAACTTCTTCGCCGACGACGCCGGCCGCTTCGACGGCCCGAGCGGCGCGAACTTCGGCGAGTGGTCCTCGCGCATCCTCTGGAACCTCGACGAGGCGACCTCGGTCACCCTCGGCACCAACGGCCAGCTCATCGGCTCGGTGCTCGCCCCGGTCGCCGACGCCGACGTCTCGACGTCGACGAACGGCCGCCTGCTCGTCGGCGGCGACCTCACCGTGAGCGGATCGGGCGTCGAGCACCACAACTACCCCTGGAGCGGCGGCGAGGGCCTCGAGTGCTCGCCAGAGCCGACGACCCCCGAGGAGGTCGTCCCGCCCGTCGACCCCGAGACCCCCACCACGCCGCTGACGCCCGTCGAGCCGGGCACGCCGGTGTCGCCCGAGACGCCAGAGGAGCCCGCGACCCCCGGCGAGTCGAACGTGACCCCCGAGCAGCCCGGCACCCCTGCCGGCTCGACCACCGAGACGAGCGCCGCCGGCGCCGAGAAGGCCGACCTCGCCTCGACCGGCTTCGAGGCGACCGGCATCGCCGTGCTCGCCGCCGCGCTCCTCGCCGGAGCCGGCGCGCTGCTCGCGATCGCGCGTCGTCGCCGTCGCGCCTGACGACCGCCTCCCGCCGACGAACGCACGCGGATGCCCCGGGCCTCGGCCCGGGGCATCCGTCGTCGAGGCACGCGTGATCGCCGCGGTGCCGACGCGCCCGTCCCAGACCGGATTGCTCTGCCGCTGGCACAGGCCTTCGCACTAGTGTGTGCAGTGTCGGCACGGCATCGGGGGCTCGTGTCGCAACGATCTGGGGGTTCGCGTGACGATCGAAGCACCGCACAGCACGTCGGAGGAGCACGGCGTCGAATGGTGGGCACTCGCCCCCGACGCCGTGATCGCGCAGGCGAAGAGCGAAGGGGCGCGCGGACTCACCGCGGCCGAGGCCGAGAAGCGCCTCGCCGAGGCCGGGCCCAACGCACTGCACAGCGCACCGCCGCCGAACGTCTGGCGCATCGCCCTCAGCCAGGTGCTCGAGCTCATGACGCTCATGCTCATCGCCGTGACGATCGTGTCGCTGCTCATCGGGCAGGTCACGACGGCCATCATCGTGGCGGTCCTCGTGCTGTTCAACGTCATCACGGGCACACAGCAGGAGGTGAAGGCGCGCCGCAGCGTCGACGCGCTCGCGAAGCTGCAGACCCCGAAGGCGCGGGTCATCCGCGACGGCGTCCTCGTGCAGATGGACGCGACCGGACTCGTTCCCGGCGACATCGTCGAACTCGAGTCCGGCGACCTGGTCCCGGCCGACGGCCGGATCCTCCGGTCGGCGAACCTCGAGACGCAGGAGTCCTCGCTCACCGGCGAATCCCTGCCGATCCCGAAGGGCCCGGCCGAGAACAGCGCGGGCACCGCGCTCGCCGACCGCACGTCGATGGTGTTCCAGAACACGTCGGTCACCCGCGGCACGGCGCGCATCGTCGTCGTCGAGACCGGGATGCGCACCCAGATGGGCCGGATCGCGTCGCTGCTCACGCAGGTCGGCGACAAGAAGTCGCCCCTGCAGCTCGAGCTCGACGGACTCACGAAGGTGCTCGGCATCATCGCCTGGAGCGCCGTGCTCGTCATCGTGCTCATCGGCTTCGCGCGCGGGCAGAGCCTCGACGAGCTGCTCTTCCTCGCCACGGCCGTCGCGATCTCCGCGATCCCGACCGGCCTGCCGGTGTTCGTGCAGAGCCTGCTCGCGTGGGGCGCCTCGAAGCTGGCGAAGGAGCGCGCGATCGTCACGTCGCTCAACGACGTCGAGACGCTCGGCGCCACGAGCGCGATCTGCTCCGACAAGACGGGCACCCTCACCCTCAACAAGATGACGGTGCGCACGGCGTGGCTCGGCGGCAGCACCTACCGGGTCACCGGCGAGGGCTACTCGTTCGAGGGCAGCGTGCTCGGCACCTCCGACGAACCGCTCGACGCGCCGACGCTCGGGCTCGCGATCGGCCTGCCGAACGATGCGACGGTGTCGGCCGACGGCGAGGTGGTGGGCGACCCGACCGAGGCTGCGCTCGTGGTGCTCGCCGCGCGGCTCGGCATCGACGCAGACCAGGCTCGCAAGGACTACCCCCGGCTCGCCGAGGTGCCGTTCGACTCCGACTACAAGTTCATGGCGACGCTGCAGCGCATCCCGTACCGGGGCGAGCAACGGCTCGTGCTCATCGTGAAGGGCGCACCCGACGTGGTGCTCGGGCGCTGCACGACGATGCTCGGCGAGACCCGCGAGATCGTGCCCGTGGCCTCCGAGGAGGCGACGACCACGCTCGAGGGCATGTCGGCCACCGGGCTCCGCACCCTCGCGATCGCCGCCCGCTTCCTCGACGACGGCGACGAGGCGCGCATCGCGGCCGAGCCGATGGCCTGGGTCTCCGAGCTCACGCTCGTCGGCATCGTCGGCATCGTCGACCCGCTGCGATCCGAGGCGAAGGATGCCGTCGCCATCGCCCACAACGCCGGCATCGACGTGCGCATGATCACGGGCGACCACGCCGTGACGGCCGGGGCGATCGGCGCCGAGCTCGGCCTCGGCACCGGCGCCGTGAGCGGCGCCGACCTCAAGCAGATGACCGACGAGGAGCTCTCGCGTCGCCTCCCCGACCTGCACGTGTTCGGCCGGGTCACCCCAGACGACAAGCTCCGCCTGGTCGGGCTCCTGCAGGCCGACGGCGCGATCGTCGCGATGACGGGCGACGCCGTGAACGACGCCGCGGCGATCAAGCAGGCGAACATCGGCGTCGCGATGGGCTCCGGCTCCGAGGTGACGAAGCAGGCCGCGAAGCTCGTGCTCACCGACGACAACTTCGCGACCCTGGTGCACGCGGTCGAGATCGGTCGCATCGTCTACTCGAAGATCACCGCGTACCTGCGGTTCCAGATGACGCAGCTGCTGAGCCTCATCATGCTGTTCCTCGCCGCGAGCGCGTTCTCGATCGCCGAGGGCGTCGCGCTGTTCCCGGCCCAGGTGCTGTTCATCAACTTCTTCGTGGCCCTGTTCGCGGTGTTCGCGATCGCGGCCGACGCGAACCCGCCCGGCATCATGAACCACCCGCCGCGCGACCCGAAGGTCGGCGTCGTCAATCGGGTGTCGCTCGTCGAGTGGCTCGTCTACGGCGCCGTCATCTTCCTGATCGCGCTCGTGCCGCTGCTCTGGGGTCCCGACGCCCCGAGCCCGACCGAGCCGACTGCGTCGATGACGATGGCCTACGTCGTGCTCGGCCTGGCCACCGTGCTGAGCGCGCTGCTCATGCGTCGCACCCCCGAGTCGGGCCTGCTGGCGCCCATCGCGGCCGTGGCGAAGATCCTGGTCTGGCCGGTCCTGCTCATCGTCGCGTCGACCGAGATCCCCTTCCTGCAGCGCGCGCTCGGCACCGTCTCGCTCACGGGCTGGCAGTGGCTCGGATGCATCGGGCTGACGTTGGTACTGCTCGTGGTCGTCGAGGGTGACAAGTTCTTCCGTCGCCGCCGCGTGGCGAGCCGCGCGCGCAGCCAGGGCGTCGCCGCGCCGGTGCTCACCCGCTGAGCAGCGCCCGACCGATCTGAACCGAGCTGAGCGGCCCGACGCGAGTCGGGCCGCTCGGCTGTTCGACGCCCGGACGTTCGGCCGCCCATGCGGCGGCCGCTCGGCCGCTCGGCCGCCGGCCGCTCGGCCGCCACGCCGGTCGGCTCGCGGTCAGCCCTCGAGGAGCGAGCGCAGGTCGTCGGCCGTGAGCGCCTCCGCAGCACGCGTGCCCGCGGCATCCGCTTCGGCATCGCCATCGGCGTCGAGCCCCGCGTCGAGGATCGACGCGACGAGCTCGCCCTTGCGGGCCTTCAGCGCCATGACCTTGTCCTCGATCGTGTCGGTCGCGACGAGCCGGTAGACCATGACCTGCTTCTGCTGCCCGATGCGGTGCGCGCGGTCGACGGCCTGCGCCTCGCTCGCGGGGTTCCACCACGGGTCGAGCAGGAACACGTAGTCGGCCTCGGTGAGGTTCAGGCCGAAGCCGCCCGCCTTCAGGCTGATGAGGAACACGGATGCCTCGCCGTCGCGGAATCGCGCGATCTCGGCGTCGCGACGGCGCACCGAGGTCGACCCGTCGAGGGATGCGTACGGCACTCCGGCCGTGTCGAGGCGCGACCTCGCACGCCCGAGGAACGACGTGAACTGGCTGAACACGAGCGCCTTGTGCCCCTCGGCGAGCACGTCGTCGAGCTGCTCGAAGAGGGCGTCGAGCTTCGCGGAGGGCACGCCCGCGTAGCGCTCGTCATCGATGAGCGTCGCATCGAGCGCGAGCATGCGCAGCAGCGTGAGCGATCGGTAGACGATGAACCGGTTGCGGTCGAGGTCGTCGATGAGGCCCAGCAGCTTCTGCCGCTCGCGCTGCAGCATGGCGTCGTAGAGGCGCCGGTGGGCGGGAGCGAGCGCGACCTCGAGCACCTGCTCCTGCTTGGGCGGCAGCTCGGGGGCGACGAGCTCCTTCGTGCGGCGCAGCAGGATCGGGCGGATGCGACGCCGCAGGCGCTCACGTCGATCGAGGTTGCGGTCCTGCTCGATCGGGCGGCGGTACCGCTCGTCGAACGAGCGCCGCGACGGGAAGAGCCCGGGCGCCACGAGCTGCAGGATCGCCCAGAGCTCGCCGAGGTCGTTCTCGATGGGCGTGCCGGTGACCGCGAGCCGGAACGGGGCGCGGATGCCGCGGGCCGCCGCGTGCACCTTGGTCGCCGCGTTCTTCACGAACTGCGCCTCGTCGAGCACGAGGCCGCCCCAGTCGATCGCGGCGAAGGCGTCGGCCTCGAGGCGGAGCACGGCATACGTCGTGACGACGAGGTCGGCGTCGGCCGCGGCATCCGCGATGGTGCCCCTGCGCTTCGCCTCGGTCGCGGTGACCGAGGCCACGCGCAGCCCGGGCGTGAAGCGCGCCGCCTCGTGCACCCAGTTCGACGCGACGGACGTGGGGGCCACGACGAGGAACGGCCCGCCGCCGGCCGTGTCGCGCGCATGCGCGATGAGCGCGAGCGTCTGCGCGGTCTTGCCGAGGCCCATGTCGTCGGCGAGGATGCCGCCGAGGCCGGCCCCCCACAGGTAGGCGAGCCAGCGGAACCCGGCGAGCTGGTAGGGCCGGAGCGGCAGCACGACGCCCTCGGGCTGCGGCAGCTCCTCGACGCGGCCGTGCTCGAGCGCCTCGACGGTGCGGCGCCACGAGACCGCGGGCTCGGCGACATCCGCGAGGTCTTCGAAGTCGGCCCAGAGGCTCGTGCGGCTCGCGTGGATGCGCAGGCCGGTCTCCCACTCGGCGAGCGTGCCGGCCTCCTCGATGAGGTCGCGCAGCGGGTCGAACACCGCCTGGTTCAGCATGAGGTAGGTCTTGTCGACGAGCAGCAGCCGACGCCGGCCCTTCGCGAGCGCACGGAAGAGCGGCATGAACGGCACAGAGCGACCGTCGATCGTGATGACGACGCCGAGGTCGAACCAGTCGGTCTTGAGCGACTCGACCGTCGTGACGCGCACCTTCGGCTGCTCGGTGAGCAGCCGGTAGTCGGGGCGTTCGCCCTCGATCTCGATGCGCAGCGGATGCCGGCCGGCGAGCGCCTCGAGCTGGGGCAGGCGCTCGGCGCAGAACTCGGCGGCGTCGACCCCTCGGATGAGCACCGTGTCGAACGGCACCCAGCCGAGCACGTCGGCGACGCGCGCGAGCAGGTCGTCGTCGAGGTCGGGATCATCGGCGGGCGCGGCGGCGGTCGCGGCTGCGGTCGGGTCATCGATGCCGGCCTCGGTCGAGCCGACCGGCGTGACGCGTCCGTCGGCATGCTCCCAGTGCCACGCCAGGCGCAGCACGTCGTGCGGCTCGAACCGCGCGGCGAGCACGAGCACCGCCGGAACCGGCGGCGGCGGCGTGAACGACCCGTCGCGGCTCGTGACGGCGATCGACCGCACGAGCGCCGGGAACGCGCGGAGGAACTCCGCCTGCTCGGCCGCCGGAACGTGCACCGCCCGGTCGTGCGGCGCCGAGCGACCCGACGTGGGGGCCGCCGCCTCGAGCAGGGCGCGGGCCGCGGGCGTCACGGGCTCGACGAACGGCGCGAGCTCGAGGCATCCGTCGTCGAAGTCGAAGCGGTAGGCGCCGTGCTCGCCGATCGCGCGCACGTCGGCGAGCGCGCGCGGCGAGCCGTCGAACGCGAGCTCGGGGGTGAGCGTCAGCGCGCCGTCGGCGGCCTCGTGAACGTCGAACGCGATCGTGGCCGCACCGTGCACGAGCACGTCGGACGTGGCCTCGGAGCCGACGAGTGCGATGCCGAGGCGCCCGGCCTCGGCCAGCAGCGCCCAGAGCAGCGGGCTCTCGAACTCGTCGAGGGTCACCCATTCCGACCCGTAGGTCGTGAACACGCTCGGCGAGCTGCCCTTCAGCAACGCGAACTGCGCGAACCAGCGGGCCTGCGCGGGGGCGAAGCCGCCGGCCTCGCCCTGGTACGCGATGTTCTGCCAGGTCAGCGAGCCCTTGATCCACGCACCGCGGGCACCCTGCGTGACCGGGCGCACCGCGAGCCGGTCGACGGAGGTCGCACGCAGGGCCGGTTCGTCGCGCGGGCCCTGCCACTGGCCGCTGCGACGCTGCACGCGACGACGCAGTTCGAACTGGAGCCCGAGCCGCTTGGCCGGGGCGCCGGCCCCGCCGCCGGCTGCGCGGGCACCGATCGCCGGGCGGCCGGGGTCGCCCTGGCCTGCCGCGGCCGCCGCGCCGAGCGGCGCGAGTGCGGCACGCCAGTCGCCGGCGCCGCGGTCGGGCGCAGGCGGCGGCGAATCGGTCATCCCCACATGCTCGCACGGACCGCCGACCGGCTCGCAGGGCATCGGCGGTCGGTTCGAACGTCACACGGCGTCATCCGAACGTCGTCACGCGACGCAACACAACCGCCGCGAATCCGCTTCGGATCCCCGATCCGGTGTCACTCCGCGTCGCATGCCGTAACCGGCATTCACACCGCGCAACGCTTCGACGACCATCGCGCGAGGTTCACTACGTTCGCGTCATGCCCTGCACCACACCACCCGTCACCCCGAACCCGACCGATGATTGACCTCGACTGGCTGTCGCTCGCCGCACTCGGCGCGACCGCCGTGCTCTTCGTCGGCGTCTTCCTCCTGCGACGCGCCGGCGCCTCGTTCACCCTGCTCACGGTCATCGCCCTTGCGGTCGGCATCGGCGTCGGACTCCTGTTCCAGGGGCACCTCGACTACGTCGACGTGATCGGCACCGTCTACGTGAACGTCATCACCGCGATCGTGGCCCCGCTCATCATCGTCTCGGTGCTCGCGAGCATCACGTCGCTCGGCAGCCTCGCGAAGCTGCGCACCATCGGCCTGAGCTCGGTGTTCTGGCTGCTGCTGACCAACCTCATCGCGATCCTGCTGACGCTCGGGCTCGCGCTCGCGACCGGCATCGGCACGGGCGCGCAGCTCGACCTCGAGGGCGTCGACGGCTCGACGCTCACGGGCCTGCTGCGCCCGCTCGACGAGGTCATCGTCGGCCTCTTCCCCTCGAACGTCGTGGGCGACATCGGGTCGAACAACATCATCGGCATCATCCTCTTCACGCTGCTGATCGCGGTGTCGTACCTGCTCGTGGCCGACCGCAAGCCCGAGAAGGTGCGCGCGTTCAAGGAGGTCGTCGACGCGACCAAGCGCGTGTTCTTCAAGGCGGTCGGCTTCATCATCGCCCTCACGCCCTACGCGGTGCTCGCACTCGTCGCCTCGACGACGTCGACGGCGGTCGCCCGCCTCGAGACGGCCCTCTCGCTCGTCGGCGTGCTCGTCATCGCCCTCGTCGCCTGCTTCGTCGACGCGTACCTCGTGAACGGCGTGCTCATCAAGCTCTTCGCCGATCTCTCGCCGCTGCGCTTCTTCAAGCTCATCACCCCGCCGCAGTACACCGCGTTCACGACGCAGTCGAGCATCGGCACGCTGCCGCTCACGATCTCGACCCTCGTGCGCAAGGTCGGCGTCAGCGAGGAGGTCGCGGGCTTCACCGCCCCCATCGGCACCACGATCGGCATGCCAGGCTGCGCCGGCATCTGGCCGACGCTCGTCGCGGTGTTCACCGTGAACGCGCTCGGCATCGAGTACACGGTGCTCGACTACGTCGTGCTCGTCGTGCTCGGCCTCCTCGTCAGCCTCGGAACCGCGGGCGTGCCCGGCACCGCCATCATCACGGCCACCGCGGTGCTCACCGCGGTCGGGCTGCCCATCGAGGTGCTCGTGCTGCTCATCCCGATCAGCGCCGTCGCCGGCACCGCCAGCACCATGGCGAACGTCACCGCGGCCGCCACGAGCGCCACGATCGTCGCGCGCCGCGCCGGAGCGCTCGACGACGAGATCTTCGCCGGACGACGCCACGCACCCGATGACGACGACTCCGACCTCGACGACCCGACGGATGCCGCGCCTCGCCCCCTCGATGCCGACGCCGCCCCGGCCGCAGACCCCACCGCCACCGCTCGCCTCACGCCGGTCCCGTGACCGGTCGAACCGAAGGATCCTCCATGACCACCACCGTGCGTTCCAGGCTGCGCACCCTCGCCGCGACGATCGTCCTCGCGATCTCGGTGCCGACGTTCCTCCTCATCTGGAGCACGCCGGCCCAGGCCGCAGGCGACGTCTGCGACCTGTGCTCCATCAACTTCGACCTCGGCGCGTGCGACGAGCTCGGCGGCTACCCCTACGACAGCACGCAGGAGGACCCGCCGCCCGCGATCAGCGGCGGCGGCGCGCCCGACCCGGAGCCGGCACCTGCTCCCGCTCCCGCCCCGGCGCCCGCGCCGGCCCCGGCGCCCGCGCCGAGCACCGGCGGCGGCACCTCGGCCGGCTCGACCGGCGGCACGTCGACCGGCACCTCGACCTCGGGTGCGACGAGCGACACGAGCACGACGGATGCCGCGGCGACCGCGAACCAGCCCGCGGCCGTCGTGACGACGGCTCCCCAAGCGCCCTCCGCCCCCAAGCTCGCCGCGAAGGGCGCGTCGCTGACGATCACCTGGTCGGCGCCCGCCGACGGCGGATCGCCCGTCACGGGCTACAAGCTCTCGCTCAACAAGGGCACCCCGATCAAGGTCGAGGCCGGCAAGACGAGCTACACCTTCGCGAAGCTCGGCGCGGGCTCGTACACGGCCACGATCGTCGCGACGAACGCGGTCGGCGACGGCACGGCATCCGCCGCCTCGTCGGCCGTGAAGATCGCCGGAACCGCCGCGCCGACGGCGGAGGCCGTCGAGCGCACCGCGGCCACGTCCGAGCCGGGCGCGCCGAGCTGGCTCGCCGGCGCCGGCATCCTCGTCGCACTCGTCGCCGTCGGCGCCCTCGCGCTGCTCGGCCAGCGCCTGCTGCGCCGCCGCAAGGCCGACGCCGCCGCGCCGACCGACACCGTCTCCTGACCCCCGCACCCTCCCCGAAAGGAACCACATGTCCGACCACCGACACCCGCCGAGACGCCGCCACCGCGCTGTGGCGATCGCCACGACGCTCGCGCTCGGCGGTGCCGCACTCCTCGGCGCCGCCGCCGTCGCGGCGCCGGCCTCCGCAGCGCCGAGCGGTGCGACCATCGACACCGTCGACTACGTCGCCGACACCTACGGCATCGCCGACAGCGTGATCGAGACCGTCACCTTCGAGCGCTTCGAGTGGCTGCTCGGACAGGAGGGGCGCTTCGCGTTCCTCATCGGCGGGGCCGAAGACGAGCGCACCACGGCGACCATCGCCGCGATCGACGCGGCCGCGAAGACCGCGGGCGTCACGCAGGTGTTCACGTTCGACCCGAAGCTCGACGGCGAGAGCCTCGACATCCGCACCACGACGAACGCGGACGTGGCGCCACTGTGGGCTCGGGTCGTGGCCGACAACCTCTCGAAGGACACGCAGACGCCGTTCGACGGCTCCGACGACCCGTACTTCTTCGTCTACGACAAGTCGCACACCGAGGGCGGCGTCGAGGACCGCATCGTGAGCGCGCTGACCGCTCCGATCACGAGCGCCCAGCTCGCCGCGCCGGGCGCCCTCGCGTCGTACCAGGCCGAGGTCGCCGGAGTGTTCTCGGCGGCGGGCACGCTCTCGAAGAGCAGCCAGTTCACGTTCACGTCGACCGCCGTGAACGCGAAGCACTTCAAGGACTACAAGGGCGCCGACGCCTATGGCGGCGCGACGATCCTCTCCGACGCCGACTCCGACTGGCGCGTGCAGACCGTCACCTACCCCGAACTGGTGCACCTCCTCGAGTCCGACGGGGACTTCGTGCTGTTCTTCGGCGGAACGTGGTGCCACAACACCCGCGCCGTCCTGAAGGACGTGAACGCCGAGGCCGTGGCGAACGATGTCGAGAAGGTGTACTTCTTCGACCTCCGCCTCGACGGCGCGTCGTCGAACGACCTGCACATCCGCGACACGAACTCCGAGTTCGCCGACTTCTACGGCGACCTCGTCGCGAAGTACCTGCCGAACCTCGTGACGCAGTACGTGCCCGGCGTCTCGGGCCAGGTCGACTACTACCCGGGCGGCGACCGCGGCCAGGCGCTCGCGACCGCGAAGAAGCTCCAGGTGCCGTACGTGTTCGAGTACGAGCACGGCCGCGTCGTCGACGGCACGGCATCGCCCGTCGTGCGCCAGTGGATCCACGACAACGGCAACGGCACCTACAAGGAGTACATGACCGAGTGGTGGTACGTCATCGACAAGCCCGGCCGGTACGAGAAGACCCCCGCCGACGCGGGCCTCGCGACCCAGCTCGCCTTCGCCGATGAGGCGATCGCCTCGCTCGCCACCTTCTTCAGCGAGATCGGCGAGGGCACCACGGTCGACCCGACCACGCCGCCGACGACTCCGCCCACCACCGCCCCGCCCGCCACCACGCCGCCGACCACTCCCCCCACCGAGAAGCCGTCCGACGTGCTCGGCTCGGTCGCCGTCTCGGGCGACCTCCGTCCCGGCGGCAAGATCACCGTCACCGGCAGCGGCCTCGCCGAGGGCACGAGCGGCTTCACGGTGGAGATCCGCTCGACGCCGCAGACGCTCGGAACCGTGAGCACCGACGCCGACGGCGCGTTCACCTACGCGGCCACCATCCCGGCCACGATCCCGGCGGGCGCGCACACGATCGCGGTCACGATCGACGGCGTCACCGTCGCATCCGCCGCCATCACCGTGCAGGCTTCGGCGACCGCGGCCGGCGGTTCGACGGACGGCCTCGCGCACACGGGAGCCGGCTTCGTCGGCCCGCTCGCCTGGACGGCGATCGCCCTGCTCGTCGCCGCAGCAGCCGTGTTCGCCGTCGTCCGCCTGCGGGCACGAGGAGCGGCATAGTCCGAGAGCCCGACCCGGGCACACGCGACACCGGAACGGGTGCGGATGCGATGGCATCCGCACCCGTTCCGCCTTTCCGGTTCAGCGCGTGCCGGCCTCGACGATGCGCACGCCGGTCTCGCGCAGGCGGGCGAGCGAGGTCGCGTCGGCCTCGACGTCGAGCACGAGGCCGGTGACCGCGTCGAGTGGGAGCACCTGGAACGCGGAGGCGGCGCCGACCTTCTCGGCGCTGCCCAGCGCGAAGGTCTCGGCCGCCCTGGCGACGAGCACGCGCTTCATGGCGGCCTCGTCGGCATCGCCGGTCGTGAGCCCGGTCGTCGGATGGATGCCCGTGACGCCCAGGAGGAACAGGTCGGCGTTGATGCGGTTCGCCGCCTCGACGGCCGCGGAGCCCGAGGCCACGACGGAGTGCTTGAAGAGCCGCCCGCCGATCAGGATCACCTCGGCGGCGTGGTCGAGCAGCGCGACGGCGATGGTCGGACTGTGCGTGACGACCGTGCACTCGAGTGCACGCGGCAGGTGCTCGACGACGGCCAGGTTCGTCGTGCCGCCGTCGAGGATGACCGTGGATCCGGGCTGCACGAGTGCCGCGGCGGCGGCGGCGACCCGCTCCTTGCTGTCGGAGGCGATCCCGGTGCGCGCGGCGTAGTCGGCGACGGCCGGCGACGCCGGTACGGCTCCTCCGTAGACGCGTGTGAGCAGCCCCTCGGCCGCGAGCTCTCGCAGGTCGCGGCGGATGCTGTCTTCGGAGAGGCCGAGTTCGAGGGCGACGTCCTTCGCGACGATGCGTCGATCACGGTTCAGCCGGTCGAGCAGGAGCTCCCGTCGGGTGGCGGCCAGCATTCGCACTCCTTCACGTTCTTGCATGTTTATACACATTCTGCACTACGCTGCAGGACATGACAACCTCGATGATGATCCTGATCGCCGGACCCTACGCCTCCGGCACCAACGGCGACCCGGCCCGCATGCAGCAGAACCTCGCGCGCCTCGAGAAGGCCGCGTGGCCGCTCTTCCAGGCCGGCCACGTGCCGATGATCGGCGAGTGGGTCGCACTCCCGGTGCTGCAGAGTGCGGGCGCCAGCGGACCCACCGACCCGCTCGCCGAACAGGTGATGTACCCGACCGCCGAACGGCTGCTCCAGCGCTGCGACGCCGTGCTCCGGTTGCCGGGCGAGTCCCGCGGCGCCGACCGGGACGTCGCCATCGCGCGCTCGCGCGACCTGCCGGTCTACTTCAGCCTCGACGAGGTGCCGGGCGTCGGCGATCGAGCGTCGATCCCCTGCTGAGCACGTTCGCCCGGCGCGCCTTCCGGTGAGCCGCCGAGCGGCCGCGACCGTGCGCGCTCGGGCCGCCCACCGACATCCGCCGCCTCAGGACCCGGCCGGCACCTCGTCGAGCATCGCCGCCGAGCGATCCCAGAGCTCGCGGGCGAGGTCGGCGTCGTCGGCGAGGCGGTTCGCCCGCGCGGGCTTGGCGTTCGTGAAGTACCGACCCGTCGGGTAGTCGATGCCTGGCTCACCCTCGGCGAGGTGCACGAGGGTTCGCGCGCCGCGCTCGGGCGAGGCGAGCACGAGGTCGCGCAGCCGCCACCGGTACAGGCCGGCCATGCCCGATCCGCGCTCGGCCGAGAAGTTCGTCGCGATCGCGCCCGGATGGAACGCGGTCGAGGTCACGCCCTCGCCGCCGTGACGGCGCTCGAGCTCCTTGGTGAAGAGGATCTGCGCGAGCTTCGCGTTGCCGTAGGCGCGCACCGGCCGGTACGACACGTCCGACTCGAGGTCGTCGAGGTCGAACCTGGCGAACAGGCGGTTGGCGAGGCTCGACGTGTTGATCACGGTCGCCCGCGACGCGACGAGCGTCGGCATGAGCTCCCGGGTCAGCAGGAACGGCGCGAGGTAGTTCACCTGGAAGGTCGTCTCGTGCCCGTCGCGCGTCACGGTGCGCTCCGTGCCGAACACGCCTCCGGCGTTGTTCGCGAGCACGTCGATGTGCGGATGCCGCGCCGCGAGGTCCGCGGCCAGCGCGCGCACCGAGGCCAGGTCGGCGAAGTCGACGAGGTGGTGCGGTGCTCCGAGCTCGTCGGCGAGCGCCTGCGTCTTCTGCGGCGAGCGCCCGACGATGACGACACGGTGCCCGTCGGCGCTGAGCCGCCGGGCTGCCGCGCGCCCGATGCCGTCGCTCGCGCCGGTGATGACGATGACCTTCTTCGCCACGCTGTCTCCTCTTGGTCGGGGCACCAGCCTAGGCGCACAGGTCACGCCTCGACGGCGAACTCCGAGGTGATGCGCCAGCGATCGGCATCGCGCTGCAGTCCGATCGTGGTCGAGAGGTTCAGCTGCACGCGCCGGCCGCGGAGCACGCGGTACGACACCCGCTCGGTGAGGCGGCACACCGCGCGATCGCCGTCGAGCTGCACCGACTCGATCCGCACCGACCAGCGGATCCGCCCCTGCACCAGCTCGAACCACTCCCAGATGCGCACGGCGTCCCGAACGGGGTCGGCGATCCGCGTGATGGGCGGCGTCGTGCCGACGACGGGGGCGCCCGGCGCATATCGGGCGGCGAGCCAGTCGGCGTCCCTCGCGCGCATCGCCGCGGCGCGCTTGGACGCGATCCAGGTGATCTCGGCCTCGTCGATCCGGTACTCGCGGGCGAGGCCGGGTGGCAGGTCTGCATGCTTCGTCATATCTCCACGACGAACACCGGGGAGGCGAATCGACGAGTTCGGCGACATCCACGAAAGATCCGCACCCCGGATGCCGCGGTGCGACACTTGGTCGATGCGCCGACGCCCGAACCGCCGCCCGACCCGGCCGCTCACCGTCATCCGTCCACTCGCCCGCTGGCTGCTCGCCGGCCTGCTCGTCCTCGCGGGACTCTCGCACCTGTTCTGGGCGCGCAAGGGCTACCGCATCGTGGTGCCCGACTGGGTCGAGGAGGTCGCGCCGATCGACAAGGACGGCGTGGTCGTCGCCTCGGGCGCCGCAGAGGTGCTGCTCGGGGCGGCGGTCATCGGGCTGCCGCGCGAACGCCGCAGGGTCGGCGCCCTGATCGCCGCCTTCTTCGTCGCGGTCTTCCCCGGCAACGTGCACCAGTGGCGCACCGGCCGGCCGGCGCCGCTCATGCGCACCGACCGCGCGCGCTTCGTGCGCCTGTTCCTGCAGCCCGTGCTCGTCGCGTGGGCGCTCTGGAGCACGGCGCCCGACCGCCCGCGGCGCCGCGGCTGACGTCGACGGCCGACCCGCGGCATCCGCACGCCCGACACCGACGGCCCGCCCGCGGCATCCGCACGCCCGGCGCCGACGGCCCGCCCGCGGCATCCGCACCGCTGGACGACGCCGGATCAGGCGAACGTCGCCGGCTCAGGACGCACCGGCCGCGACCGGCCTGAGCAGCGGGCGAAGGCCTGAGCTCCGGCCGGCGAGGAGGTCAGTTCTCGGGTCGCGGCCGGGCGAGGATGCCGCCGATGAACCCGAGTACGCAGCCGAGCCACACGAGGAAGAGCCCGAGCCCGAGCGGCGGCACGAACGCGGCGACCGCGAGGAAGATCAGCCAGGCCACCGTTACGAGCACGATCAGCACCGCGCTGACCCTGGTCAGGCGGCCCGACCTGCCGATCATGCCCAGGAGCATGAGCGCGCCGAACAGGATGACCCACACGCGGATCGGCGGTTCGGAGAGCGTGATGTCGCCGAGGTCCAGCTGGCCGCGCACGAGGGCGCCGATGAGCTCGACCGACGGGAGGAACGGCGGGAAGCTCGCGAACCACTCGGCGAACGCGCCGATGAGCACCAGCAGGCCGCCGATCGTCACGAGGACCCGGCTCGTCACCGGCCGCCGGTCGGCGCTCGCCTGGGTGAGCGCCGCGTCGGCTTCGATCGAGCGCACGCCGTCGGTCGCGATCACGCGGAACCGACGGGTGGCCGACTCCGACGGTTCCGGGCGCGGGGCCTCGACCACGAGCCTGGCCACGACCCCCTGACCGGGCGGGACGACGAGCTCGGCAGGGGTGAACGCGAGCCGGGCCGTGCCGTCCTCCGACGCACCCTCGAGCCGCACGCCGAGGGGCTCGACACCGCGCCGGTTGTCGACCGTCACCTGGAACACGGCCTGCCGCTCGTTGACCACGAGCTGCGACGGCGGGTCGACGCGGATCGCCGCGGTGAGGATCGGCTCGGGCGGCGACGAGAGCTCGACCGTGCCCGCCGCCTCGACATCCTGCACGCCGTCGGAGGCGACGACCGAGAACGGGTACTGCACCGTGCCGCCGCGCGGAGGAGCCGGCGCCGCGAGACGCCCGCGCACGTGCGCGACGGCGCCGGGCTCGAGCACGACCTGCGCCGAGCTGAACGCGAAGCCGATCGCGCGCCCCGGGTCCCGCCCGGCGAGCGACAGCGTCACCTGCCGGTGCCCGCCCCGATGGTCGAGGAGCACGTCGAAGTCGGCCGTGTTGCCGCGCTCGACGCGCAACGAGCTCGGCTCGACGCGCACGCGCACCGGGGCGTCGACGGGCTCGGCGGCGGTGCGCTGCACGAGCGTCAGCGGCACGGCTGCGCGACCGGCGTCGTTGCCGGCCTCCACCGTGATCTGGCGGCTGAGCTCACGACCGGGCTCGGGCGCGGGCGCGGTGAACGAGACCTCGAGCTCGACCACCTGGCCCGGCGGCACCGTGACGACGTCGGGCGCGAAGGCGAAGCGCACGACGCCCTCCGCGTCGGCGGCCGTCAGCCGCACCGTCTGCGGGAAGTTCGCCGCACGGTTGTCGAGGCGCACGGTGAACTCGCCGGCCGCGTGGTCCTCGAGCCGGATGAGGCTCGGCCGCACCTCGAGCGTCGCGCTCGGGCCGAGCGGCGGCACGGTCAGCTGCACCGCGACCTCGACGCCCCGCTCCGGGTCGGCCAGCGACGAGACGCGAAAGGTGAGGGCGACGCGCTGCGCGAGCACGAGCACGTCGGCGCGGAGCCCGAGCGTCAGCGGCACCGCGAGCTCCTGGTCGGGCATCAGGTGCGTGTCGCCGTGGGAGAACTCGAGCCACTGCGGCGGCGCGATCGGCTCGATCGCGTAGCCGTCGACGATCGACGACGGGTTGGTCAGCCGCAGCACGAGCGTGACCGGGGCGCTCGGGCCGATGGTCGCCTCGGCGATGTCCAGCACCGCCTCGGGCGCCTCGACGCGGGCGGATGCCGCGGGGTGCGGCTGCGTCGTCGACGACGGGGCCGACGGTCCGGGGGCGGAGGTCTCGGGGGTCGGTTTCGTCGCGCCCGGGGAGGTCCCGGGGGCGGGGCCGGCAGCGCTGGCAGCCCCTGCGGCGGATGTCGCGGCGGCGCCAGTGGTCGCGGCGGCGCTCGGGGGTGCACCCGGTCCGCCACCGGCATCCGCCGTCTGCTGCGTCTCGCCCGAGACAGGCTCCGGCGCCTCGCCCGCCGTCGCGAGCGCGACGTCGGGCGCGGCAGCGCCGGCATCCGCAACGGCCGGATCGACGATCGTCGGCACCGTGCCCGTGAGCGGCTCGCCGTCGAGCGTCGCCGCGCCGGAGTCCCATCCGAGATAGGCGTCGCAGACGCGGCAGAAGCGCGCGGACGGCTCATTGGCCTCCCCGCACACCTCGCAGACGCGCACCGCCATCGATACTCCCCGCGCGGACCGAGCGGTCCCCCGCGCACGTCGAAGGTATCGCCGCCGCCCGCGCGCGGCCACCGTGCGGCGGCCGAACTGCCCGAACGGGTACGCAGGTGTGCCCCGAGTCAGGCGAGAGCGCGCGGATCACGCCCGGACTCGCAAGACACGGCCTGACCCGCGGACGTCTGCCCTGCCCGGAGACGCCCGCCCGCGGCATCCGACCGCCGGATGCCGCCTCGTCAACCCCCGCGCGGACCGGAGGCGGCCGTGCCTACGATGCACCCAACGCACCGATGGGCCCGCGCACCGATGACCCGCACGACGATTGGAGCACCCGATGACGGTTGCACGCGACCTGATGACCCCCGACGTGACCTGCGTGAAGGAGGACCAGACGCTCGTCGAGGCGGCACGGATGCTGCGCGACCTCGACGTCGGCGCGCTGCCCATCTGCGGCAACGACGACCGGCTGAAGGGCATGCTCACCGACCGCGACATCGTGGTGAAGTGCCTCGCCGACGGCGGCGACCCCGCCACCGTGACCGCCGGGAGCCTCGGCGAGGGCGCACCCGTGACGATCGGCGCCGACGACGACATCCGCGAGGCCCTCGAGTCGATGCAGCGTCATCAGGTGCGGCGCCTGCCGGTGATCGACGGCCACACGCTCGTCGGCATCATCAGCCAGGCCGACATCGCCCTCTCGCTCTCGGCGACCGAGACCGCCGAGACGGTGGCGGAGATCTCGGAGGACTGACCGGCGGCGCTGCTACCTCGGGCATCCTGCCGTGCCGCGCCGTCCCTCCGAGCGGTCAGGATCTGCTGTCTCGTGCCGGTCCACAACAGCAGAACGTGACCACTCGGCGGGCTTCACCAGCGTGTCGGCCGCGCCCGGAGCCGAGCGGGGGCGGCCGCGCCGAGCGCCGCGCGCCGGGCGGATGCCGCCGCGTCACCGCCCGAGCGCTAGGCCGACTCGCGCACCACGAGCTCGGTCGGCAGGGTCATGCGCCCGGCGGGCCGCCCGTCGAACACGTCGAGCAGCATGCGCACCATCTCGTGCGCGATGCGGTCGAACGGCTGGCGCATGGTCGTCAGCTGCGGGTCGAGGCGGGTCGCGATGGGCGCGTCGTCGAAGCCCGCGACGGCGACGTCGTCCGGCACCCGGCGCCCGCGAGCCCTGAGCACGTCGAGCGCCCCCGCCGCCATCATGTCGTTCGCGGCGAAGACGGCGTCGAGATCGGGCGCCTGCTCGAGCAGGAGTTCCATGGCGCGCGCCCCGCTCGAGCGCGAGTAGTCGCCGAACGCGACGTACCGCTCGTCGTAGTCGGCGCCGAGCTCCTCGCGGTAGCCCTCGAGCCGGCCGACGCCGCCCGACGTGTCCTGCGGGCCGGTGATCGTCGCGACGCGCTCGCGCCCCTGCGACCGCAGGTACGACACGACGTCGCGCGCGCCGTCGCGGTCGTCGGCCGAGACGAAGCCGATGCGGCGCTCGTAGCCGAGCGGCACGCCGCACGAGACGACCGGTACCTCCGCCTCGACGAGGCGCTTGAGGAACCCCTCGCGTCCGCGGTGCGACGACACGAGCAGGGCACCGTCGACGTGGCCGCCCATGATGAAGTCGGTCGCCCTGCGCTGCTCGTCGTCGGATCCGGCCATGAGCAGCACGAGCGGCAGGTCGCGCTCGGCGAGCGCGTCGGCGGCCGAGCGCATGAGCACCGAGAAGTTCGGGTCCTCGAACAGGCGGTCGTGCGACTCGGTGAGCAGGAACGCCACCGAGTTCGCCCTGGCGGTCGCGAGGTTCCGGGCGTGCGGATTGATGCGGTACCCGGTGCGCTTGATGGCCTGCTCGACCGCCTCGCGCGCGGGCGGGCTCACCCAGTGCCCGCCGTTGAGCACCCGCGACACGGTGCCGCGGGAGACGCCCGACTCGCGCGCGACATCCTCGATCGTCGGTCGCCGTTTCGGCGCGTGGTCGCTCACGTGGCCAGTGTAGGTGCGCCCGGCCCCGGACCGCCCGCCGCCCGACCCGCCCGACCCGCCCGACCCGGCCGTCCCCGCGGCATCCGCTCGGCTCACGCCTTGACCGCGCCGGCGGCGAGGTCGACCCGCCAGTACCGCTGCAGCACGAGGAACAGCGCGATGAGCGGCACGATCGAGAGCAGCGCGCCGGTGATGACGAGCGTGTACATCGACGGCAGCGACGCGCCCTGGTTGAGCAGGCCCGAGAGGCCGACGGTGATCGGGAAGAGCCGGTCGTCGCCGAGCATGATGTACGGCAGCATGAAGTTGTTCCAGACCGCGACGAACTGGAACAGGAAGATCGTCACGAGGCCGGGCCCCATCATCGGCAGCGCGATGCGGTGGAAGATGAACAGCTCGCGGGCGCCCTCGGTGCGCGCCGACTCGATGATGTCGGTCGGCACGGCGGCGGCCGCGTAGATGCGCGCGAGGTAGATGCCGTACGGGCTGATCAGCTGCGGCAGCAGCACCGACCAGTACGTGTTCGTGAGGCCGACCTGCGCGAGCAGCAGGTACTGCGGGATCGCGAGGATCACGCCGGGCACGAGCACGCCCATGAGGAGGATGCGGAACACCGTCGCCTTGCCCGGGAACACGTACTTCGCGAGCGCATAGCCCGACAGCGCCGAGATGTACGTCGAGATCACGGCGCCGACGCCCGCGTAGAGCGCGGTGTTCAGCATCCACCGCCAGTACAGGCCGTCGCGGTAGGCGGTGAGGTCGACGATGTTGTCCCAGAGGTGCGTCGACGGCGCGAACGTGAAGGTCGAGAACAGCTCGGAGGCGTCCTTCGTCGAGGCGATGAGCACCCAGGCGACCGGCAGCAGGCAGTACACGGCGCCGAGCAGCAGCACGGCGGTGGAGCCGACCGCGACGGGGACGCGGGTGTCCTTCGGGGCGCGGCGTCCGGCGGTGCCCGACAGCTCGGGCACCAGGGCGGCCCTGGTCTCGGTGGTGACGGTCATGGTTCAGTCCTCCTGACCGAAGGCGCGTCGCTGCACGACGCGGAGGAAGAGGAACGAGATCGCGAACGTCGCGAGCGCGATGATGATCGAGGTGGCCGCGGCCGAGTAGATGTCGTCCCGCGTGAACGCGTCGCGGTAGACGAACATGAGCGGCGACCAGCTCGTCGAGAGGCTGTTGGTGAGCGGCCTCAGGGTCGTGGGCTCGGCGAACACCTGGAGCGTCGCGATCATCGAGAACAGCGCGGTCATGATGAGCGCGGGCATGATGATCGGCACCTTGATGCGCCACGCGATCTGCACCTCGGATGCCCCGTCGATGCGCGCGGCCTCGTAGATGTCGCTCGGCACGGCCTTGAGCGAGGTGTACATGACGATCATGTTGAAGCCGACGCCGCCCCAGAGCCCGATGTTCGCGATCGCGAAGACCACGAGCCCCGGGGAGAGCAGCGAGGGCACGTCGTCCCAGCCGAGCTGTTCGAAGATCCAGTAGAACGGGCTCACGGCCGGCAGGTAGAGGAAGCCCCAGAGCAGCGACGAGATGACCGCCGGCACCGCGTAGGGCAGGAAGATCGAGACCCGGCTGAACCCCTTCGCGCCGGTGCGACGGGCATCGAGGAGCAGGGCGAAGAGCAGCGCGAGGCCGAGCATGGTCGGCACGAGGATGAGCCCGTAGAGGAGCACCCGCGCGACGCTCGCGAGGAACTCGGGGTCGGAGAAGGTCGCGACGTAGTTCTCGAGGCCCGCGAACTCGCGGGTGCGCGAGTCGCCGCCGAGGCCGAGGCCCTTCACCTGCTCCTTCTGGAACGAGAGCAACAGCGTGTAGAAGATCGGTGCGGCCATGAACACCGCGAAGAGCAGGATGCCGGGGGTGAGCATCAGCCAGGGCGTGAGCGCGCCCTTCACACGGCGCTTCGGGCTGCGCCCGGCGGGCGGATGCCGCGGGGCCGGCGGGGTGGCGCCGCGAGGGGCGTCGACCGTGGCGGTCATGGTTCGGGTCCTTCCTGAACGCCGGAGTGCTGGTGGAGACGGGAGAGGGGGCGCCGCGTGGGCGCCCCCTCGCCCCGGCTACTCGGAGACCGAGAAGCCGCCCGCCTTCAGGTCGTCGATCGTCGTCTTCTGCATCGCGGTGACCGCGGCGAGGAACGCGTCGACGGACTTCGCCTCGGCGGCCTTGGCGAACTCGTCGTTGTACGCGCTGAACGCGACGTTGACGTTCGGGCCGTAGGTGAAGGGCGCGACGGCCTGCGCTGCTTCAGCGGCGACGTCGTAGAAGTCGGGCTGGTTGCTGAAGAACTCGGGTGCCTCGGTGAGGATGGATGCCGCGGCATCCGTCGCTGCGGGGTAGATGCCGGTCTGCTCGACGAGCGCGGCGACGGCCTCGGGGTCGGTGTTCAGCCAGGTCGCGAACTCGGTCGCGGCGTCGACGTTCTTCGACTGCGAGGTGACGGCCGTGGACGATCCGCCCCAGTTGCCGTTGGAGACGTCGCCGTCCCACGTGGGCAGGGTGGCGGCCTCCCAGAGGCCCGCGGTGTCGGCGGCGTTCCCCGAGAGCACGCCGGGGCCCCACACGGCGCCGAGCCATCCGGCCTGGCTGCCGTCGTTCAGCGCGGCGTTCCACTCGGGCGTGTACATCGGCTTGTTGTCGATGGCGCCCTCGGCGACGAGACCGCCCCAGTACTCGGCGACCTTCTGCGTGGGCTCCTCGTCGATGCCGACGCCCCAGCTGTCGCCGTCGATCGACCACCATTCGGCCTTCGCCTGCTGCGAGAGGCCGGCGAACCAGCCCGCGTCGTTGGCCGAGAAGGTGCCGAGGTACTTGGTGGGGTCTGCGGCGTGCAGCGCCCTGGCGGTCTCGGCGTACTCGTCCCACGTGGTGGGCACGGTGAGGCCGTACTGCTCGAACAGGTCGGCGCGGTAGAAGAACATCATGGGGCCGGTGTCCTGCGGCACGGCGTACACGGCGTCGCTGCCGAGCGTGACGGACTGCCACACGCCCTCGGGGAACTGGCCTGCCACGTCGTCGCCGACCGACTCGGCGATGTCGGCGAGCGCGTCGGAGGCGACGAGCGTCGGGATCTTCTGGTACTCGGCCTGGATCAGGTCGGGTGCGCCGCTGCCGGCCTTGATCGCGGTCAGGAGCTTCGTGATGGCGGGGTCGCCGCCGTCCTGCTTGTTGACGGTGACCTGGATCTCGGGGTGCTCCTCGTTCCAGAGGTCGACCACCTTGTCGAGGTTGGGCGCCCAGGCCCAGTAGGTGAGCTCGATCGGGTCGTCGGCGGTGCCCTCCGATGCGCCGTCGGCCGAGCAGCCGGTCATGATGAGCGCTGCGGCGGCGATGGCGGCGACCGCACCCATACGGATTGTGGAACGCATTCGTCCTCCTTGTCGAAAGCTGTGATTGCGGATGCCCCGTGGGGCCCGCGCGACCAGAAGGACGACAGCGTGCCTGTGAGCGATCCCAGTAATACACAGCCAGCTATTCGCTGTCAACTCTCGTATCTGAGATGTTGCAAGGCAGGTTTCCTGTGCTAGAACTGTGAGCGCACACAGATTCGAGGGAGAATGCCCATGCCTTTGCAGACCGCGCGGTTCACGGTGGCGCACGAGCCGTGGGCCGAGCCGCTCACGCGCCCGGCGATGGGCACCGAGGTCGATCGACACGAGCGCATCTCGCTCACGAACCGCTACGTCGAGCAGCACGGCGTGCCCGTGATCCCGGTCTCGGGCGAGCTGCACTACAGCCGCGTCCCCCGCGCCGAGTGGGGCGAGCGCCTGCGCCTCATGCGCGCTGGCGGCGTGACGGTCGTCGCCTCCTACCTCATCTGGAACCACCACGAACCCGTGCAGGGCGAGGTGAGCTTCGACGGCCACCTCGACGCCGCCGCCTTCGTGCGCACCGCGGCCGAGGCCGGCCTCGACGTCGTGCTGCGCATCGGCCCCTGGATCCACGGCGAGACCCGCAACGGCGGGTTCCCCGACTGGGTGCAGCAGGCGCCCGTCGCCCACCGCACCGACGACCCCGGCTACCTCGCACTCGTCGAGCCGTGGTTCGCCGCGCTCGGCGAGCAGCTCGCGCCGCTCTGCGGTCCGTCGAGCAACGTCATCGCGATCCAGCTCGACAACGAGCTCTACGACCAGCCGGGCCATCTCACCACGCTCAAGGGCATCGCGCGCCGGCACGGGCTCGTCGCCCCCATCTACACCGCCACCGCGTGGGGCGGCGCCGAGCTGCCCGACGGCGAGGTGCTCCCCCTCTACGGCGGCTACGGCGACGGATTCTGGGTCGACGCCGACCACGACTGGGACACGACCTTCCGCGAGCACTTCTTCTTCTCGCACACGTGGGACGACCCCGGCATCGGCGCGGACCTCCGGGCGCACCCCGGCATCGGGCGCCGGCCGGAGACGCCGCGGCTGCCGTCCGCGTCGTTCCCGGCCGCGACCTGCGAGCTCGGCGGCGGCATGGCGACCGCCTACCACCGGCGCCCGCTGCTGGGCGGCGCCGACATCGCCGCCGTGGCCAACACGAAGATCGGCAACGGCTCGGGCTGGCAGGGCTACTACATGTACGCCGGCGGCCTGAACCCGGCGCCCGGCCTGCAGGAGTCGCACGCGACCGACTACCCCAACGACCTGCCCGAGTTCGACTACGACTTCCACGCGCCGATCGGCGCGGCCGGGCGACTGCACCCGAGCCACGCGGCGCTCCGCCGCCAGCACGCGTTCCTGGCGGCGTTCGGCGACCGCCTCGCGCCCATGCCCTCGACGCTGCCGGCGCACCACCCGACGAACGTCGACGACACCGAGACGCTGCGCTGGGCACTGCGCAGCGACGGGGCATCCGGCTGGCTGTTCCTCACCTGGCAGCAGCCGCACGTGCCGCTCGGCACGGTTCGCGACGTGCAGTTCGAGGTGGCGCTCGACGGTACCCGATCCTCCGACGCCGATGCTCCGGATGCCGGTGCTCCGGATGCCGCGGCCGCGCCGCTCGGCGACGACGCCACGCCGGCCGGCTCGCTCGTGCTGCCGCACGAACCCGTCACCGTCCTTCCCGGCACGATCGCGCGCTGGCCGCTGCACCTCGAGGTCGGCGGCGTGCACCTCGATTGGGCGACCGCGTCGCCGCTCACGGTGCTGCCGACTTCCGACCCCGCCGTCGGCGCCGACGGGCCGCTCGACGCGCTCCCGCCGACCCTCGTGCTCGTCGCCGAGGCCGGGGTGCCCGTCGAGCTCGCCACCTCGGCCGACCTGCTCGGCGTGGTCGCCGCCGATGCGACGGAGGTCGCCGATGCCGCGTCCGCGGTGACCACGCCCGCTCCCGGCATCCTCCTGGTCGACGCCTCGCGCGCGCACCGACTCGACCTCGCGCAGGGCGACGGCCGGCTCTCGGTGCTCGTGCTGCCCGCGGAATCCGCCGACGACGTGTGGGTGCTCGAGGCGAGCGGCGGCCGTCGGCTCGCGCTCTCGGCCGACGCCCTGTTCGAGGACGCCGACGGCTGGATCGCGGCCCGAGCCGCCGAGCGGCCCGAGATTCGCGAGTACCTGCCGCTGCTCGGACGGTTCGAGCCGCTCGTCGTCGAGGTCGCCGGCGCGTCGACCGGCACCGCGGGCGGAGAGACCGCCGTCGACGTCGGCGCTCCCGTACCGGGCGAAGCCCCGCCCGCCAGCTATGGTCAGCGGCACTCCCGCGCCTCGGCCCCGTCGCGCGACGAGGTCGCCCGGCACGGCACCGCCTGGACCTTCGCGCTGCCCGCCGGCACCGGTGCCCGCCGGTACCTCGAGATCGACTTCGCCGGTGACGTCGCCCGGCTCGAGGTCGACGGCGTCGTCGTGGCCGACCGCTTCTGGGACGGCACGACGTGGACCGTCGGACTCGACGCGCTCGACCTCGCTCCCGACGCCCGGCTGACGCTGCGCATCGTTCCGCTGCACCCCGCGGCCCCCGTGCACCTGCCCGAGGCCGCCGCCGGCCGGCGCGCGGATGCCGCACGCGGGGTGCGGGAGGCGTCCGACGCGGCGCTCCTCTCGCTCGAGTCCGTGCGACTCATCGAGGCCCCGCTCTGGCTGGAGCAGCCGTGAGCTGACACCTCTGCGCCGGTCGAGTCGGCGCCCAGCGCTGTATCGAGACCCGACGGAAGCCGGTCTCGATGCGCTCCGCTCCTCGACCGGCGACGGACGCACCACCAGCACCACCAGCACCACCAGCACCACCTGAGCTCCGCCCGACCGGGCGGGACGACACCGCAGCGCCGCGGCATCCGCTCCCCTCGAGGACGGACCGACCCGCGGGGCCGCAGTTCGAGAGGAGTGGCACCATGTGGAACCGAACGATGAGAGGGCCGCGAGGCGTCGCGGTCACCGCGGCGCTCAGCCTCGCCCTGACCGGCGCGGCGCTGACGCCCGCGGCGTGGGCCGCCGAGACCGCGAACGGAACAGCCGACGACGGCCCGGTCGACGCCGGCATCTTCGTGCAGAAGGTCGACGGGCTCTCACCCGACTTCGTGAACGGCGTCGACGTCTCGTCGGTGCTCTCGCTCGAGGAGAGCGGGGTCGTGTTCCGGGATGCCGCGGGGCAGCCGGCCGACCTCTTCGACGTGCTCGCCGACAGCGGCGTGAACACCGTGCGCATCCGCGTGTGGAACGACCCGTTCGACGCCTCGGGTCGCGGCTACGGCGGCGGCAACGTCGACGCGGCGCGCGCCGTCGAGATCGGCGAGCGCGCCACGGCCGCGGGGCTCGGCGTGCTCGTGGACTTCCACTACTCGGACTTCTGGGCCGACCCGGCCAGGCAGCTCGCGCCGAAGGCCTGGGCCGGCCTCGGCATCCCCGAGCTCGAGGAGGCCCTTCACGAATACACCGCCGAGACGCTGCAGTCGTTCGAGGACGCCGGCGTCGACGTCTCGATGGTGCAGGTCGGCAACGAGACGAACAACGCCATCGCCGGCTACACGCGGGCGGGCACGGCCATCGACGAGACCTTCGCCGACCTGATCCAGGCCGGCAGCAGCGCCGTGCGCGAGGTGCTGCCCGACGCGCTCGTCGCGGTGCACTTCACGAACCCCGAGACGCCGAACCGCTACGCGACCTACGCCGCCGGCCTCGACGCGTACGGCGTCGACTACGACGTGTTCGCGAGCTCGTACTACCCGTACTGGCACGGCACCACCGCGAACCTCACCGCGGCCCTGACCCAGGTCGCGACCACCTACGGCAAGCAGGTCATGGTCGCCGAGACGTCGTGGGCGCACACCCTCGACGACGGCGACGGGTACGCCGACGTCGTCGGCTCGGGCACCATCACCGACCAGTACCCGGTCAGCGTGCAGGGCCAGGCGACCGAGCTGCGCGACGTCATCGCGGCCGTCACGGCCGTCGGCTCCGCGGGCATCGGCGTCTTCTACTGGGAGCCCGCGTGGCTTCCGGTCGGCGAGCCGGCGGATGCCGCGGCGAACGCCCTGCTCTGGGAGCGCGACGGCTCGGGGTGGGCCACGAGCGCCGCGAGCGACTACGACCCCGTGCACGTCGGGGAGTACTACGGCGGATCCGCGTGGGAAAACCAGGCGCTGTTCGCCTTCGACGGCACCGCGCTCGAGTCGCTGCGCACCTTCGACTACGTGCGAACGGGTGCCGTGGCACCGCGCGTGGTCACGCAGGTCGGGGCCGTCGACGTGACGGTGACCGACGGCTCGCCCGTCGTGCTGCCCGGCACCCTCGACGTGTCGTACAACGACGGCACGGTCGAGCATCCTGCCGTGACCTGGAGCAGCGCCCTCTCGTGGATCCGCGGACCCGGCGAGTACGCGATCCCCGGCACCACGGCGTCCGGCCTGTCCGTGACCGCGTCGGTCACCGTGCTCGCGAGGAACTTCGTCGCGGACCACAGCTTCGAGGGCGCCGACCACAGCGCGTGGACCTTCGGCGGCTACGCCTGGCCGAACCCCACATCGGACGCGCCCGACGGCGGCACCGCCGTGACCTTCTGGAACGGCACCGGCTACCAGGCCTCCGCGACGCAGACGATCCGCGGCGTCCCCGCCGGAACCTACTCGCTGCAGGCGACGACGCAGGGCACGAACAGCCCCGCGACCGATTCGCGCGTGCTCTCGGCGACGACCTCGGCCGGCTCGTGGAGCGCGCCGATGGAGTTCACCGCGTGGAACGAGTTCCACACCGCGACCGTGCCGTCGATCGTCGTCGGCAGCGACGGGGTCGTCACGATCTCGGCCGCGTTCTCGCTGAGCGGCGGGGCGTGGGGCGTGTTCGACGACGTGCGACTCGTCGCCGTCGAGCCCGCCACGACGGTGCGCACGAAGCTGCTCGACGTCGCCCTCGCCGGCGCCGCGCGCATCGATCGCGAGCGGTTCACCGCGGCATCCGTCGCCAGGCTCGACGACGCCGTCGCCGTGGGCGAGGTCGTGCTCGCCGGTTCGCGCGCCACCCAGCGCGACATCGTGCTCGCCACCGCAGTCGTCGCGAAGGCGGTGCTGCAACTCAAGCGGGCGAAGTAGCCGGCGCCGGCGCGGCGGGTGCGCGGCACCCGTCGCGCCACGCCGCGCCACGCCGCGCCACGCCGCGCCACGCCGCGACATCCCGCCCGAGCGGTCACCATCTGCTGCCTTGCACCCGCCTTGACCAGCAGAACGTGGCCGTTCGGCGCACTCCGTCAGCGTGTCGGAGGCCCGACATAGGCTCCGGATCGACGGAAGGATCCTCGATGACCGACCACGCAGCATCCGCCACCACTGACCGCACGACCGTCGAACCGTTCGCGTTCGACCCCGAGAACGACGTGCACGCCCGCGCCCTCTCGCGCCTCGCGAGCGAACGCATCGCCTGGCTCGGCACGATCGGGCGCAACGGCTACCCGCACGCGGTGCCCGTCTGGTTCCTCTGGCACGACGGGGCCGTCATCATCATGAGCGAGCCCACCTCCGCGAAGGTCCGCAACGCGACCCGCGACGGCCGCGTGCTCGTGCACCTCGAGTCCGGCCACGACGAAGAGCAGCTCACCGTGCTGCAGGGCACCGCCGAGGTGCTGGGCGAGGCCGCGACCTCGTGGCTGCCGACGATCGGCGACGCCTACCTCGCGAAGTACGAGCACGACCTGCCGCCGCTGAAGCTCACGCTCGAGTCGATGGCGGCCAAGTACAGCACGATCATCCGGGTCACCCCCGAGAAGCTCATCGCCTGGTGACCTGACCGAGCGGATGCCGCGGCGCGCCGCCGCGACATCCGGCCGTGCACCGCGCTCGGCGCCGGCCCGTGAACGCCAGAGCGGCGGCCCCCGTCATCCGGGAGCCGCCGCCTGCCTGATTCGGGTCGTCAGGCCTTATGCCGCGAGACCTGCGTCGGTGCAGGGCGCGTTGTCGAGGTACATCAGCCACACGGCCTTGCCGTCGACGACGAAGCCCTTGCCGGGCAGCTCGGCCGGCAGCACACCCGTGGGGGTGAAGACCACGCGGTAGCGGGTCTCGCCGTGGTGGTCGGGAGCGTCGACGACCTTGCTCGCGATCTTCCAGGTGCCACCGAGCGCGATGCCGTCCCAGTCGATGCCGTCGTTGTCGATGCCGCACACGTCGATGACCTTCGGCGCGGCGGTGATCGTCGCGACCGGGTTGAAGCACGGCGCCGCGGCGACCACGTCGAAGCCCTTCGAGACCTTGAAGGTGAAGCCGTCCTCGGCGAAGACGGTCCAGCCCTCGGGCACGGTCGTGAACGCGTCCGCACCCTCGTTCTTCACGGTCGCGATGACGTCGTAGTGGCCGGGCGTCAGGTTCGCGAGGTCGGTGATCGCCGCGCCGTCGGACTTGCGCTTGACGAGCACCTTCACGCCGGAGGGGTTCGTGATGGCGAGGTTCGCGAACGTGATGGTTCCCTCGCCGTAGGTCGGCGCGACGCAGGCCTGGTTCGTGAAGACCACGGTGGGAACCGCCTGGTCGCAACGGTCGTTGTTCTGCGTCTGGGTCCACTGCTTGCGGGCGCCGACGTTGAACACGTAGCCGTCCTGCGCGGTGGCGACGACGCCGACCTTTCCGTTCAGGGTCGAGTGGTCGGTCACGGCGTAGGTGTAGCCGACGACCGCAGGCAGCACCCAGTGGCCGTTGTTCGCGGGGCCGCACTCGTCGACCCAGGTCGGGGCGGCGGGCGTCACGCACGCGGTGCTCGTGCCCTCGACGTGGGTCGGAGCGCCGTTCCAGGCGGTCACGTCGACGGACCACGTGTTGCGCACCGACCTGTCGGCGAACGCGAACGTGTCGGCGAACGCGGCGCCGAACGCGGCGTCGGCCACGACCGAACCGTTGACCTTCACGGTGACGGTGTTCGGCTGCTCGGCGGGGGCGACGTAGTCGGGGTTCGCGACCCACACGGTCGGGGTGCTGACGGCGGGCTTCGCGGCCACGCCCGCCACCTCGACGTGCTTCGACGTCGCGCCGGTGGCGGTCCAGATCCTCCAGTCGTAGAGCACCGCCGCGCCACCGTACTTGTGCGCGGTGCGGTAGGTCCACTTGGTCGGGAAGAGGCCCGCGAGGGTCTTGTATTCGTAGTCCGTGTGGCTGACCTCGGCCACGGCGGCGACGGCGGGCACGTACGCGGGGTTGTCGACCTCGATCTGCGGCTCCCCGACGCCGGGCTTGGCGTCGTAGCCCGTGAGGTTCACCGTGAGCACCTCACAGGTGGCGGATGCCGCGGCCGGGGCCACGTCGGCGGTCGCCGGCGCTGCGGCGGCCAGCACGGCCAGGCCTCCGGCCAGCATCGCCGTGGTGGCGATGCTCGCGATGAGCTTCTTCAAGTGCGTTCCCTTCGATCGCCCCAGGGCCGGGGGCGGAGCGGTGCCCGCGAGGGCATGACGAACACCGTCGGTCCGCCTCGATCGCGTGGCGTGGGACAGCGTTTCGGGTACCGGGGGTGAGCACCGACGTCGGGGCCCGCCCGCGGCTCCGATGCCGTGGACGAGTGCCGGTACGTATTCGAAGCTATACGCTGCCCGGGCTCCGGGAAGACGCCTGCTTGCCCCCAGAACGGGGCAGCCGCGCGGGCGCCCCCCCGAGCCGAGTCGGGCCGCGGGGGTGACGCGCTCAGCGGGTTAGCCGCGGCATCCGCGAACCTGTTCTGCCGGTTTCACTGTCGGTGGTGCCGAGTAGCTTCGCCGCATGACCGATCCGCAGCCGTCCGGACCGCCGTCCGGCCTGCCGTCGTCCGGGCCGCAGCCGTTCGAACTGCACGTCGCCGATGCCGTGCTCGACGACCTGCACTCCCGCCTCGCGCGAAGCCGGCTGCTCGCGGATTCCCCGCGCAAGCCGGCATCGGGCCTCAGCGCCGCCTACCTGCGCGAGCTCGTCGAGACCTGGCGCGAGTGGGACTGGCGCGCCCGGGAGTCGTGGCTGAACGCGCACCAGCAGTTCATCGCGCAGGTCGGCGACGCCGCGCTGCACTTCGCGCACCTGCGCTCCGACCGGGCCGGTGCACCCGCGCTGCTCGTCATGCACGGCTGGCCGCACACCTTCGCGCTGCAGCTCGACTTCGCCGACCGGCTGCCCGACTTCGACGTCGTCGTCGCGAGCCTGCCCGGCTTCGCGTTCTCGTCGCCCTACGCCGACGGCCCGATGAGCGAGACGCGCATCGCCGCGACCATGCACGCGCTCATGACCGAGGTGCTCGGCTACGAGCGGTACCTCACCTACGGCGAGGACGTCACGGCGAACGTCAGCGACCTGATCGCCGCCAGCCACCCCGAGCACGTCGCGGGCATCATGGCGACGCACGCGCATTTCCCGAACAGCGCCGAGCGGGCGGCACTCACCGACCCCGACGAGGTCGCGTTCTTCGACGGCATCGCGGCGTTCCACGAGGAGCACGGCGCCTACGGGCACGTGCAGTCGACTCGGCCCGACACGCTCGCGGTCGCACTCGACGACTCGCCCGCGGGCCTGCTCGCCTGGCTGGTCGAGAAGCTCGTCGAGTGGAGCGACACGCCCCGGGGCGATCCCTCGGCGGTCGAACGGCGCATCTCGCGCGGGCGCATCCTCACCGAGGCGATGATCTACTGGGTCACGCACTCGATCGGCACGTCGTTCCGCCCGTACTACGAGGGCGCCGATCAGCCCGACCCGATCCCGCCGACCTCGGTGCCGGCGGTCGTGTACATCCAGCGGCACGAGTCGACCTATCCCGAGACGCTCGCACGTCGGCACTACCTCGACCTGCGCGACTTCGGCCGCCTCGACGAGGGCGGGCACTTCACGGCCGCCGAGGTGCCCGATGCGCTCGCGCAGCGCCTGCGGGCGTTCGCGACGTCGTTGGGCCTGCTCGCCTGACGCGCAGCGACACGCGGCCGGCCCTCGAACGCGAACGCGGCGACTCCCGGCATCCCGGGAGTCGCCGCTGGATCGATCGGCTCGGGTTATGCGGCGACGCTCGCGCGCTCGGCCTTCGCGAGGTTGGCGACGAGCTCGTCGCGGTTCTGCGCGACGACGTAGGCGGGCTGGTCGCGCTCGACGCGCCAGCTCTCGTCGAGCGGCCCGACGTTGACGGTGTCGAAGCCGAACCGGTCGTAGAGGTCGGTGACGAGCTGCGCGGCGTCCTCGAAGTCGCTCGAGGTCGCGAGCGCACGGCGTCCCGCGGTGCCGGCCGGGGTGCCGGTCGTGGTGATGTCGGCGGCGGTGATGTGGTTGAAGCCCTTGGCGACGCGGCTCGTCGGCAGGTGCTGCTGCAGCAGGCCGCTCACGGTGTCGAGGCCCGCGTCGAGCACGGCGATGTGCCCGTCGCGCTCCCAGTAGTAGTTGTTCGTGTCGATGACGATCTTGCCGGCGAGCGGCTCGACCGGCACCGCCTCGTAGGCCTTGAAGGGCACGGTCACGACGGCGAAGTCCGCTGCGTCGGCCGCCTCCTGCGGGGTCGCGGCGCGCGCGTTGGGGCCGAGTTCGTCGACGAGCTCTGCAAGGGTCTCGGGGCCGCGCGAGTTGGAGATGACCACCTCGTAGCCGTTCGCCACCGCCGCGCGTGCGACCTGGCTGCCGATGTGTCCTGCTCCGATGATTCCGATCGTTGTCATGCTGGTCACAACGGATGCCGCGCCGAGGGCATTCCCATTTCGCGTTGCATGACGCAACATTTCTAGAAGTCGCGCAGGTTGCCCTGGATGCCGCCGCCGCCGTACTCGTTGCGCAGCACGCCGCGGCGGCGCAGGATCGGCACGAGCTCGTCGAGGTACCGATGCACGGTGACCGGGTGCAGGTCGCCCGAGAAGATGAAGCCGTCGTTGTCGGCCTCCTCGCCGAACTCCTCGATGAAGTCGGCGACCTGCTCGGCGGTGCCGACGAACCCGGCGTGGTCGCTGATGCGGCCCTTGCGGGCCTTCGCGACGAGGAGCTCGCGCAGCGTGGCATCCGCGAAGGTCGGCGCCGTCTTGCCGAGCAGGCCCTTGATCGTGCCCTGCGAGACGTGGTCGCCGAAGATCGACGGGTCGAGCGGCCGGTCGAGGGGCAGGCCCGTGAGATCGGTCTCGAGGTCGCTCGACTGTCCCTCGAGGATCGCGGCGAGCACCTCGTCGCTCGGGTCCAGCGACGCCTGCACGACCCGGTCGACCTCCTCCTGGCTCGAGACGATCTCGGGCTTGAACACGAACAGGGTCTTCACCGCGTTCGCGGGTCGGCCGTGCGCGAGCGACGCGTCGATGATCTTCTGGCGGTAGGCGCGCACGACGTCGAGGTCGAGCGGGGCGTACGCGAGCTGCACGTCGGAGTGGGTTCCGGCGAACGCGAGCCCCTTCGGCGATCCGCCTGGCGAGACGATCGCGGGGTCGCCGTCGGTGAACGGGATCGCGTTCAGCGGCCCGGGCACGTCGAAGTACTCGCCCGCGAACCGGCTCTCGCGGATCTTCGACCCGTCGGCGAAGCGGCCCGTCTCGACGTCCTCGATGAGGGCGCCGTCGTCCCAGCTGTGCCAGAGGCCGCGCACCGCGGTGAGCCACTCGCTCGCACGGTCGTAGGCCTGGTCGTGCGTCACGGGCGGGAGCCCGTTGTGACGGGTGCTCGAGACATCCGTCACGACGTTGATGCCGACGCGGTGCCCGCTCAGGTGGTGCAGCGACGCGAACTGGCGGGCCGCGAGGTACGGGGGCCAGATGCCCGCGTTCACCGTCGGCGCGATGCCGATGTGCTCGGTCGCGCCGAGCAGGTACGGGGTGAGGGCGACGGGGTCGTGCTTGGGGCCGCCGTAGGCCTTGCGCACGCGCAGCTCGATGGTGTCGGGCGTGCCGATCGAGGGGCCGTCCTCGATGATGACGAGGTCGAGGCCGGCCTGCTCGAGCTCGCGCACCGACTGCTGGTAGAGCTTCGGCTCGGTCCAGCGGTAGTTCCACTGGTACGACGGGTGGCCCCACCCCTGCGGGCCGAACCCGCGGGAGAAGAACCAGCCGAAGTGCTGGAGGCGGGTCATCTGGTGCTCCCTTCGAGCAGCGGGCGGGCCGCGGCATCCGTCACCGCGCCGGTCACGTCGGCGGATGTCGCGGGCCGGCCTTCGACGTCGGATGCCACGGGCCGGCGCTGCGCGGTCGCGCCACGCGCCGCACGCACGGCGGCGAGGCCGCGCTCGAGGTCGCGCACGAGGTCTTCGGGCTCCTCGAGTCCGACGGAGAGTCGCAGCAGTCCGCCCGAGATGCGCCCGCGAGCGCGGGTCTCGGCGTCGAGGTGCGCGTGCGTGGTCGTGGCGGGGTGCAGGATCAGTGAGCGGGTGTCGCCGATGTGGCTCATGCGGCTGAACAGCTCGACCGCGTCGTAGAACGCCTCGGCCGAGGGCTCGCCGCCGTCGAGCACGAACGAGAGCACGGCGCCCTGCCCACGCGGCAGGTAACGCTCGGCGAGGTCGTGCGACGGGTTCGAGGGCAGGCCCGCGTAGTTGACCGAGAGCACTTCGGGCTGGTCTTCGAGCCAGGCCGCGAGGGCGGCGGCCGTCGACGACTGGCGCCCGACACGCAGCGAGAGCGTCTCGATGCCCTGCTGGATCAGGAACGCGTTGAACGGCGAGAGCACCGGGCCGAAGAGCGCGGCCGTCACGCCGCGGATGTACGCGGTGTAGGCGCCGGCGCCGTGCGCCTCGAGGTAGCTCGCGCCCTGCAGGCCGGTGTCGGGTTCGGTCAGGTGCGGGAACGCGCCGGGCCTCGCCGACCAGTCGAACGTGCCGGCGTCGACGACGACGCCGCCGAGCGCGGCGCCGTGACCCGAGAGGAACTTGCTCGCCGAGTGCACGACGAGGTCGGCGCCGTGCTCGATGGGGCGCACGAGGTAGGGCGTCGCCAGCGTGTTGTCGACGATGAACGGCACGCCCGCGGCCTGCGCGACCTCGGCGACGCCCGATAGGTCGATGACGTCGTTCGTGGGGTTCGCGATCGACTCGGCGTAGAGGGCACGCGTGTTCGGGCGGATGCGACGGCGCCACTCGTCGAGGTCGCGGGCGTCGTCGACGAACTCGACCTCGATGCCGAACCGGCCGAAGCCCTGCGTGAAGAGGCTGCGCGTGCCCGAGTAGACGCTCTGCGCCGAGAGCACGTGGTCGCCGGCCTTCGCGACGGCGAGCACGGCGACGGCGAGCGCCGCCTGGCCGCTCGCGACGACGACCGCGTCGCGCCCGCGCTCGAGCTCGGCGAGGCGACGCTCGAGGGCGGAGTTCGTGGGGTTGCCCGCCCGCGTGTACACGTAGCCCTGGTCGTCTCCCGCGAAACGGTCGCGAGCCTGCGCGAAGTCGTCGAACCGGAAGCCGGCGCTCAGGTAGATGGGGGTGATGCGCGCCCCGAACGCCGGGTCATCGTGCTCGCCGGCGTGCACCTGCAGCGTGGCGAAGCCCGGCTCGTCGTGCGGTGGTCGGAATGGCATGCGTTCATCCTCGGTCGGAGCGGGCGCGCCGTCGAACGGGCCGCGACGCGCGGTGTCACCGTCGGTCATGCGCCGTCACGATCAGCGGGTCGCGCAGAGTCGCGCCGGGCCGTGATGTCGTAGGCGGGCCGGCAGCGAGAAGGCATCAGGCGGATGCCGCGGCATCCGCTGTTCGCGCCTCGGTGTCAACCCCCTCGCCGCCGCCGAGCTCCCGTCGCAGAGTTGGGGCACGCGCAGGTCGGCGCGGCAGACGGACGGAGCGATCATGACGGAACCCGAGAACACCCAGCCCCTCCCCCGGGACGAAGCCCTCAGGGCCAAGGGCGAGTTCACCGAGACCGACTTCGGCGACCGCGAGAACCTGATCGAGGGTGGCGAGGGCGAGTACACCGACAGCAACCTCGGCACGACCGACGACGACGTGCCCGCCGGCGTGCAGTCCGTCGACGAGGGGCTCCCGAACGACGAGCTGCCCGACGACGAGACCATCGTCCGCGACACCCGGAGCGAGTAGGGCCGGGCGCCGGCGCGTCAGAACAGGCGCGCCTGCGCGACGACCGGCGCGCCCTCGAGCTCGAGCAGCATCCGCTTGCGCTCGAGGCCGCCGGCGTAGCCGGTGAGCGATCCGCCGGCGCCGACCACCCGGTGGCACGGCACGACGATGCTGAGCGGATTGCGCCCGACGGCGTTGCCGACGCGGCGCGCGAGGTTGCGGTCGCCGAGTCGCGCCGCCAGCTCGCCGTAGGTGACGGTCCCGCCGTACGGGATCTCGCGCAGCATCGCCCACACCGCGTGCTGGAACTCGTCGCCGGTCGGCGCCAGCGGCAGGTCGAACCCGGTACGTGCGCCCGCGAGGTACTCGGCGAGCTCGACGCCGAAGCGCGTCACGACCGGGTCGGATGCCGCGTCGACCTCGACCCCGAGGGTCTCGGCGGGCAGCGGATGCCAGTGCCCCTCGAACGTGATGCCAGCGAGCGCGTCGCCGTCGACCACGACGAGCAGGTCGCCGAGTGCTGTCGGCAGGGTCGCGTGGCGGCGGGTCATGCTTCCATGATCGCCCCTGCGAGCAGGCGCCCGGGCGCTTCGGGCAGCGGGAATCGGACGCGAACGTCAGGCGTCGCCCGCGGCCCCGGCCTCGGCCTCTGCCTCGGCCTCGACTTCGGCCTCGCCTGCTACCGCTCGCCGAGGAGGAGCCCGCGCTGCTGCGTCTCGCGGCGCATCGCGGCGATGAACTCGGCGTACGCGTTCTTGCTCTTCGCGTAGCCGATCGCGCCGCCCTTGACCGCGCCGAGCGCGCCGTCCTGGTCGAAGCGCAACCAGGTGTTGCCATGCTGGTCGAGCCCGATGTCGAACGTGAATGAGATGTGGAAGTTCTTGCCCGCCATCGCGCCCAGCAGCAGCGTCTTCGTCAGGTTGCCGCGCTCGAGCTTGATGCTCCGCTCCGACGGCTGCGTCGCCTCGTACCCGAGCCCTTGGGCGATCGAGATGACGACCGGCACGGTCTGCTGGTCGCTGCCGGAGAGGATGAGTTCGGGCATGGATCTGGCTCCTTCGAGTGGGTGGCCCGACGACGATACCGCGGCTCGAGGGTCGGCCGGCACCAACGGACGCGGGTCGGATGCGGGCGACCGCCCGGAGGCGTCGGGGTCAGCGCCCGAGCCATCCCCCGTCGACGGGCAGCACGACGCCGTGCACGTAGGCGGCATCGGGCGAGGCGAGGAACGCCGTCGCGCCCGCGATGTCGTGGGGCGTCGCCCACCGGCCGGCCGGGATGCGCTCGGAGATCTGACGGAACCGCACCGGATCGGCTGCTGGGCCTCGTTCATGTCCGTCGCCACGTAGCCGGGGGCGACCGCGTTGACGTCCACGCCGTGCGCCGCCCACTCGTTGGCCAGGGCCTTCGTGAGCTGCGCGATGCCGCCCTTGCTCGCGGCGTAGCCGGGCACGGTGAGTCCGCCCTGGAAGTTGGACGGATGGTCCTGCCGGCCTCGCCGAGCGCCCGCCCGGCGCCCGCCCGGCGCCCGCCTCCCGGCATGTGGATAGGCGCGACCGCGTGCCGAGGAGCCCGCCTATGGTGGTGGGCATGCCCAACCCACGTGCGCGACGCCTCGCGCTCGCCGCCGCCGTCGCCGCGGGCGCTGCGGGCGCCGCGCTCGCGATGGCCCTCAGCGGATGCTCGGCCGACGTCGAGCCCACCGCAGCGCCGACCCCGTCCACGAGCAGCGACGCCGCGCCGATCTTCGCGTCGGACGAGGAGGCGCTGGCCGCGGCCGTCGCGGCCTACGAGGCGTACCTCGATGTTGCACAGGAAATCGGGGAGGAGGGCGGCGAAGATCCCGGCCGGCTTCGCAACGCAGTCACGAGCGACTATGCCGACCAAGAGATCCCGAACTACGAGAGCCTTTCGGAGCACCACTACCGAGTCGAAGGGCGCGGAAGCCTTGATAAACCGACTCTGATGGAGCGATCCGACTCAACCGTGCGCATTTACGGCTGCATCGGCGTCGGAACTAGCCGCGTGCTCGACGCTGAGGGCAACGACATCACTCAGCCGGACCGTGATTCAGCCGTCCCGTTGGAGCTCACCTTCTCGTGGTCCGGCGACCGTCTTCTGCTCGCTGGCAGTGACGTATGGTCCGGGGAAGACTACTGCTAGGCGCCAGCATCGTCGTTGCTCTAACGGCGATGCTGGTCGCGATGCCAAGTGCTGCGTTCGCCTGCACTATTTCAGAGGTTGTCGCAGGCGCATGCGGGTCAGGCTCGGGCGGCACAGTAAGCGAATCCCGTGTCGATCTCTGGGCGGTCAATACGCAAGGCGATCACAGCCCCAAACCTGGCGAGTCAGATGGCGGCAACACAAACGCACCGATCGACTACCCAAATGGCGCGACGAAGCGCGAGCCGATCGAGTGGACCGAAGTGTGCCAGGACGGGCACCTCGAGTGCGTCGACGTTCCAGCCCCCGCGGCTCCGCCCGCGACGCCGGCGCCCGGCGTCGCGCCGACAGTCGTGACGCTTCGCGACATCGCCGCGTTCCGTCCCGCGACACCGGGCAACGACATGGAACCCGGTGGCTGGGCCGTGGTCGGGCTTCCGGCGAACTTCGTGGCCGCGGCATCCGCTCAGGTGGTTCCTGGAACGCTGCTCGGGCAGCCCGCCGATGTGCGCTTCACGCCGATCGGCTATCGCTGGCGGCACAGCGACGGCGCCACGGTCGCGAGCCGCAGCCGCGGTGCATCCTGGGCGCAGCTCGGCCAGAAGGAGTTCACGGCGACCGGCACCAGTCACGCCTACGCCGCCTCGGGCGAGTACGCCGTGACGCTCGAGGTCGCGTTGGCGGCCGAGTACCGCTTCGCCGGATCCGCCTGGATTCCGATCGCCGGGACCCTCTCCGTCGCGAGCGACCCGCGCACGGTGCTCGTCGGCGAGATCGACACCGTCCTCACCCGTGGCGACTGCGTTGCCGCCCCCGGCGATCCGGGTTGTTGACCCGGAGAATCGGGCTACTCCGGCACTCCGGCACTCCGGCACTCCGGCACTCCGGCACCGTCTCTGCGAGAGCACAACCCCTCGGCGCAGCGACACCCACCCGAGACCGACGACATCCGATGGGCTCGCGACGTGACATCCGTCACCCGGGCTGCGAGGATCCCCGGGCCGAGCGAGGCGGCCTGGCGCGCATGTGCTGCACGACGCGACCGAGGAGGCGGGTGAGCTCCTCGCGGTCGGAGCCGTCGAGGGCGTCGACGAGCACGTCGCACACCACGTCGATGTGGCCGGGGAGCACTCGGCCGAGGAGCGCAGCGCCCTTCGGCGCGAGCGTCACGTTCACGCCGCGATCGTCCTGCGGCGACGGTGCCCTGGCGACGAGTCCCGCCTGCTCGAGCCGGTCGACCTGGTAGGTCAGCCCGCTCCGGCTGTGCACGAGCCGGTCGGCGAGGTCGGTCATGCTGGTCGGCGACGACGGGTCCTCGCCGAGGATCGCCAGGATCTGGAACTGCACGAAGCTGAGTCCGCCGTCGCGCCTGAGCTGGCCCTCGACGCCGTGCTGCACGAGCGCACTCACCTCGAGCAGCGCGAAATAGACACCGAACTCCGCGGGAAGTGCGGGCGGAACGGTCGCGTCTGGCATGGCCGAAATCCTACGACACCAATTTGATTCGAATTGGAAATAGATCCCGCGCGACTCTCGTTATCGAAGACGACAAGTAGTTCGAATTCGAAGGAGTTGATACGATGAGCATCACCGAGAACCCCGCTACGAGCAGCCCGCCCGAGCTGAACGCGCCCGACCGCCCCGCCACGCCGATCGACGCACTGTGGTCGCCCACGCAGCTCGGCAGCATCCGTCTGTCCCATCGCATCGCGATGGCCCCGATGACGCGCAGCCGCGCGACCGGCGAGGGACTCGTGACCGATCTCACGCGCACGTACTACGCGCAGCGCGCCTCGCTCTCGATGCTCATCACCGAGGGCACGCAGCCGTCGGAGGACGGCCAGGGGTACCTCGCAACGCCGGGAATCCACACCGACGAGCAGATGGCGGCCTGGGGTCGCGTCGCCGATGCGGTGCACGAGGAGGGCTCGACGCTCGTCGTGCAGCTCATGCACGTGGGCCGGGTCGCGCACCCCTCGAACACCCCGCACGGACGAACGCCGCTCGCGCCCTCGGCCGCCGCGGCCGCCGGCGACATGTTCACCGCCACCGGACCGCTGCCGATGCCCGTGCCGCGAGAGATGACCGAGGCGGACCTCGCGCAGACGATCGCCGACCTCCGGCGGGCCGCACGACTCGCGATCCAGGCGGGCGCCGACGGCGTCGAGCTCCACGGCGCGAACGGCTACCTGCTCCAGCAGTTCCTGAGCACCAACGCCAACCGCCGCACCGACCAGTACGGCGGCGACCTCGCCGGCCGCATCCGCTTCCCGGTCGAGGTCGCGGCGGCCGTCGCCGACGAGATCGGCGCCGACCGGGTCGGGTTCCGCATCAGCCCTGGCAGTCCCCTCGGCGACATCGAGGAGACGGATGTCCGCGAGCTCTACCCTGCGCTCATCGAGGCGCTCGCGCCCCTCGGCCTCGCCTACCTGCACGTGGTGCACCTCGGCGACGAGACGTTGCTGCGCGACATCCGCAATGCCTGGCCGACCGGGCTGGTGCTCAACCGCGCCGGCGCCGACATCGAACGCCGCGCACAGGACGTGCGCGACGGCCTCGCCGACGTGGTGAGCGTCGGCGCGCTCGCCCTCGCCAACCCCGACCTCGTCGCCCGCATCACCGCCGGTGCGCCGATGAACGCGGCCGACCGGGCCACGCTCTACGGCGGCACCGAGGCCGGATACACCGACTACCCGCGACTCGCGGCCTGACCCCGACAGAACAGGAACCACGATCATGACCCAGCGACTCGCCCACGCACCCGCACCGACTGAGACACCGACACCGACACCGACACCGACACCGACGGGACCCACCACCATGCGCGCCATCCAGTTCACCGGGTACGGCCCGGCCACCGTGCTCGAGTCCGTCGAGCTCCCCCGCCCCGAGGCGGCGCCCCGCGAGGTGCTCGTCCGGGTCGCCGGCACCACGTTCAACGCGGTGGATGCCACGATCCGCGCCGGCTACCTGGCGCAGGTGTTCCCGGTCGAGCTGCCGCACGTGCCGGGCATCGACGTGAGCGGCACGGTCGTCGCCGTCGGCGAGGGCGTCACGGCCGACCTGATCGGGCAAGACATCATCGCGTTCCTGCCGATGAGCGGCCCCGGGGCGTCCGCGGAGTTCGCGACCGTGCCCGCCGAGCTCATCGCGCCCGCCCCGACCTCGGTTCCGCTCGCGGATGCCGCGGCGCTGACCTCGAGCGGCCTGACCGCCTGGCAGGCCGTCGTCGAGCAGGCCGACGTCCGTCCCGGTCAGCGCGTACTCGTGAACGGCGCCGGAGGCGGGGTCGGCGGCTTCGCCGTGCAGCTCGCCGCTTCGGCCGGCGCGACCGTGATCGCCACCGCCGGTCCACGAAGCCGTGAGGTCGTCGCGGCGCAGGGCGCCTCGCTGGTCGTCGACTACACGACGACTTCCATCGTCGACGCCGTGACCGAGCCGGTCGACGTCGTCGTGAACCTCGTGCGCACCTCGCCCGAGGAGACCGCGGCACTCGTCTCGCTCCTGAAGCCGGGCGGTGTCTTCGTCTCCACGACGACGCCCGGCATCGTGCCGCCCGGCTCAGAGGTTCGCACTGCGAGCGTCTTCGTGCGCAGCGACGCCGCCCAGCTCGCCAACCTCGCGCGGATGGTCGACGCCGGCGACCTCCAGGTGGACGTGAGCGCGCGCTACCCGCTCGACGACCTCGCCACGGTGCACGCCCTCGGCGAGGCCGGCCGCCTGCGCGGCAAGGTCGTGCTCACGCCGACTCGCGGCGACGATTCCGCGCGCGGGTAGCGAGCGGATGTCGGCTCGGCGGGACGATGTCGTCGTTGCGCCGAGCCGGTCGCGCGCCCGGCGCGCCTGGCTCGCCCGGCCACGCTCGCCATTTCGCTGCTCAACCCGCGGCCGGAAGCCCCAAGACCCGGACACCGACGGATGCGGCGACGCGCGTGAGCTGCCCATCGAATGTCGCGAGCGGCGATGCCGTCACCATGGCCGCGTCGAGCACGCAGCCGTCGGGGTGCTTCAGCCCGGTGTCGACGCGAAGGCGGGCGAGCCGGGCGGCTCCGCCCGACGACGGGATCCACTCCGACGCCCCCAACCCCTTCAGCTGCTGCTCCGCGAACTCGCCACGGCCGATGCGGGTCGGTCCGACCAGGATCTCGGTGAGCGTCAGCGTGTGCACCAGGAAGTCCTCGTCGAGGTGCTCGAGGAAGAACTCGGTCGCCCGGCGATGATGCACGTCGTGTGATGCGAACTGGGCGATGACCACGCTCGCATCGAGCACGATCATTCGGGCCACTCGGAACGCAGGCGCTCGAGGTAGTCGGGCTCGTACGCGATGTCGAGGCTGCCTGCGGAGAGGTCGACCGCCCCGCGCCTGGCTCGGCGGCGCTCGGCGCGCTCGCCCTCGATGGCGTCGGCGCCGGCCTGGAACAGCCGCAGCACCCGCTCGGCGCGACTGAGTTCGGGCCACGCCTGCTCGGCGACCTTGAGGGCGTGCTCGATCTCGGGCGTCTCAGTTACCTGGAACCTCGGCAGCAACGTGGGCATGACGCGAGTGTACCACCGCACCCATCGGTGCAACACTTGTCTGTTCCGTGAACGTCGCAGCGCCGGCCCGCCAGCCGCAGGAACACCTCGACCCGCTCGCCAAGGTCACAACTGGGTCACTTGTCCCACTCAGCTCTTGACCCGGATGCGCGCAGTACCGATGCTGATCTGACCCGAACCCCCGTCACGATGGAGTGTCATGCGTCAGGCCCGCCGTCCGATCGTCGCCGTCGCCGCGACCTCCGCCCTGTTGATCCTCCAGGCGGTGATCGATCCGACCGGACTGCTCGTGCTCGTCGGCTGGCCCGGCGGCACCCCGCAGTTCGAGCTCGGCTGGCCGGTGGCCCGCTACCTCGTGTTCGTGCCGGTCATGCTGGCGGTCGTGTGGTGGGCGGCGGTGCGCGCCGGCGATCGCTTCTGGACCATGACCGCCGGCGTCGTGCTCGCGGCCCTGCTCGCGCAGGCGGCGGCGTGCTTCGCGATGACGGGCGACCTCGCGCTCGCGGCGTGGGCGGGCGGCTTCATCACGGCGAAGGCCGTGCCGTCGGCGCTCATCGTGGCCGCGGTCGTGCGCTTCGCAGGCGGCCCGCGCGACATCCGCCTGCACGAGCGCGGCTCGCTATGGCCGGGCGCGATCGCGTTCGGGGCCGCCGCGCCGCTGCTCGCCGGCGCGTGGTGGACGGGCGCCGCCTACGCCCCGCTCATCCCGTCCCCCCGCCCCGACTCGGGCCCCGTGCTCATGCTCGTCGCCATGGCGCTGCTCGTCGGCGCGGCCTGGGTCGGCCTCCGGTGGATGCGCCGCCGCGTGCCCGGCTTCCTCGGCAGCTGGCTCGGCGCGCTCGTCGCGGGCGGCGTGTTCGGGCTCGTTCAGGCGGTCATCGGGCTCGTCGTCGACGACGGGTTCCGCGGCGACCTGTGGCCGCTCCTCGCCGCCTACATCCACGTCGCCGACGGCGTCGCGTTCGGCGCCTGCACGGGCTGGATCGTCGCCGTCGTCGCGCTCATCGCCGACCGGCTGCGAGCGCGAGCGCAGGCGCGGCGCACGGTGACGGATGCCGCGGCGGGCACGCCCGAGACATCCGGCGCGTCCGCTCCCGCAACCGCTGAACCCGCGACGCCCGCGAAGGTCGCCGCCGGCGCCGGCATCGCGCTGGCCGTGATCGCGGCGACCGCCCTCACCGCCTCGCTCCTCACCCCGCCGCCGGCCTCGGCGAGCGCGAGCGATGCCGCAACCGCAGCCGGCCCCGCCGAGACATCCGCCGCCCCCGCCGAGTTCCTGCGCGTCGCGAACGGGCGCATCGCCGACGGCGACGGCAACCAGGTGCTGCTGCGCGGCGTCAACGTGAACCAGCTCGTCGACTTCTACCAGGCGCGCGCCGAGGTCGCCGTGACGCGCCCGCTGACCGAGGCCGACTACGCCGACATGGCGACGTACGGGTTCAACGTCGTGCGCCTGAACCTCTCGTGGTCGGCGCTCGAGCCCGTGCAGGGCGAGCTCGACGCCGCCTACCTCGCGAAGGTGAAGCAGGCGGTCGGCTGGGCGAAGTCGCACGGCATCCGCACGGTGCTCGACATGCACCAGGACGGCTGGTCGAACGCGCCGACCGCCGAGGGCACCGAGTGCCGCCTCGGCACCGATCCGATGTGGGGCTACGACGGCGCACCCGAGTGGGCGACGCACTTCGACGGCGCCCCGCGCTGCTCGTTCACCGGCCGCGACATCTCCCCCGCGGGCGACCGGGCGTTCGAGCACTTCTACTTCGACACCGACGGCGTGCAGCAGGCGTTCGTGCGCACCTGGGGCGAGCTCGCGGGCGAGTTCGCCGACGAGCCGGCGGTCGCGGGCTTCGACCTGCTCAACGAGCCCGGCTTCGGCGAGACGGCACCGGTCACGACGTCGCTGAAGCTCGGCGAGTTCTCGGATGCCGCGATCGACGCCATCCGCGAGGCGGGCGCTCCGCAGATCGTGTTCGTCGAGCCGAGCATCCTGTGGTCGGGCCTCGGCATCGACAGCGGGCCGTCGCTCGGCTTCACGGATGACCCGAACGTCGTGTTCTCGCCGCACCTCTACGCCGAGTCGATCACGATGGACCGCTCCCTCGGCATCCCGACGATCGTGAGCACCGAGCGCCAGTTCGAGCTCGCCCAGCGCGTGGCCGACGAGCACGGCATGCCGATGTGGTCGGGCGAGTACGGCTACTGGGGCGACATGGAGTCCCGAGTGGAGCGCCTCGAGCGGTACGCCGCCGAGGAGGACCGCCGCATGCAGGGCAGCGCCTACTGGGTGTGGAAGCAGTCGTGCGGCGACCCGCAGAACGGCATCGGCGAGTTCGGCAACGCGCTCGTTCCCGAGGACTGCGCGACCGGCGAGGACGCCCCTCGCCCCGAGCAGCTGCTCGGCATCCTGAGCCGCGCCTACCCGCAGGCGGCACCCGGCACGCTCACGAGTCTCAGCGCAGGCACGGCGGGCGACGACGGCGAGCGGATGTCGCTGACGGGCGTCGTCGACGAGCCCGCGTGCGGCCTGGTGGTGTGGGTTCCCGGCGAGACGGAGCCGACGATCGCCGACTCGAGCGGGCTCACCCGCGTCGAGGTCGAGCAGCAGCCCGGCGGATGGCTCGTCACCGCGTGCGCCGACGGCGAGTACGCGCTCGCGACCGCCGGCTGACCGCCGGCTGACGGGCGGCCGAGGGCGGCCCCGGCGCCTTCGCCCTGCGCTCCGGGCCTCGGCCCGCGGCCCGGCGTAGGCTGAGCCGCATGGCCGCCACCGAGGTTCGCGATCCGGTCCGTGCAGCACTCGAATCGGTGCTCGAGGAGGTGCGATCCCGAACCTCGGGCGAGGTCGCGTCGTACATCCCCGAGCTCGCTCGCGTGGATCCCGATCCGCTCGGCGTCGCGCTCGTCAGCGTGCACGGCATCGTGCACGAGGCCGGCGACACCGACACGCATTTCACGATCCAGTCGGTGTCGAAGCCGTTCGTGTTCGCGCTCGCGGTCGACGCGTTGGGCCTCGACGAGGTGCTGAAGCACGTCGGCGTCGAACCGAGCGGCGAGCCATTCAACGCCATCAGCCTCGAGCCGGCGACCGGCCGCCCGCTCAATCCCATGATCAACGCGGGCGCGATCGTGATGTCGTCGCTCATGGCGGGCGACACCGCCGACGACAAGTTCGCCGCCATCCACGCGGGCATCCAGAGGTTCGCCGGGCGCGATCTCGTCGTCGACGAGGCGGTGTTCACCTCGGAGGCGACGACCGGCGACCGCAATCGCGCGCTCGCGTACCTCACCCTCGCGGCGGGCACGCTCGGCGCCCCGGTCGACGTGGCGACCACCGCGTACTTCCGCCAGTGCTCGATCTCGGTGAACGCCCGCGACCTCGCGACGATGGCGGCGACGCTCGCCACGGGCGGCGTGAACCCGATCACGCGTGAGCGCGTCATCAGCGAGGATGCCGCGCGCTGGACCTCGGCCGTCATGACGAGCTGCGGCATGTACGACGAGTCGGGCTCCTGGCTGCTGCGCGTCGGCATGCCGGCGAAGAGCGGCGTGGGCGGGGGCATCGCGGCCGAGCTGCCCGGACAGTTCGGCATCGGCACGTTCAGCCCCAGGCTCGACGCGAAGGGCAACAGCGTGCGCGGCGTCGCGATGCTCGAGGCCATGTCCGCGCGTTTCGAGCTGCACCAGCTGCAGCACCGCGGCGACCCGCTCTCGCCGATCGGGGCGCTCACCCGCGATGGCTCCGAGACGGTCGCCTCGCTGCGCGGCGAGATCTTCTTCGCCGGTGCCGAAGAGGTGCTCGCCCGCCTCAGCCCGCTCGTGAGCGATGACGGATGCCTCGTGCTCGACTTCGCGGATGTCACGCGCATCGGCGACGCCGCCGCCCGCATGTTCCGCTCGGCGCCCGGCGTCGCCGGCCTCCGGGCGGACGGCGGCGGCGAGAAGGTCGTCGTTCGCGACCCGGAAGGACTGCTCGGGCACTGAGCACGCGGCACTCCGGCACTCCGGCACTCCGGCACCGCATTTCACGGAGACCGTCTCCACCCACGCACCCGCGCTGCTCGACGCGATCGATGCCACCCTTCAGACACCGTCGCCGTCGAGCGCCCCCTGGTAGAGCTCGTCGAGGTGCACACCGTCGGCCACGCGCTCGAGCACCTCGTCGGCGGCCCCCTCGAGCCGGCGGATCGCGATGAACCGTGTGCCCAGTTTTGGGGGAGTGCGACATAAAGGTCTGGTAAGACGGCATTTCCCGCCGTATGAACCGTGTTCGAGTCGTTCTTCTCGCATTCCGTATTCCGGAGGTTCGGTAACGTCGATCCACTGGCGACCCAACAGTGATACGCGCGTCGTCGAGGCATCAGCAGCTCAGTGAAGATGAGGAAGTATGGCCCCGAACAACGCGCCCGCCGGCTGGTACGACGACGGGACGGGCGGCAAGCGCTACTGGGACGGCACGAACTGGACCGAGCACACCGTGCCGGCCGACCCCACCGTGATCCCCAGCCCGACAATGGCACCGACTGCTGCGTCTGAGGCAGCCACCCCTGCGGCGCCCGTCGACGCCCCGGCCACGAACAGCGGATACATCTCCGGTCCGCCTGTCGCGACATCCGCCCTCTTCGAGCCCGTGCCATCGGCGAACCCCAGCGCGTCCCAGCCCTACGCCGCGGCCCCGCAATCATTCGGCTTCACGGAGCCCAATCGCGTTCCTCCTGCACCGTACGGCGTGGCACAGCACCCCTACGGCGCCGCCGCATCGACGACGATCCCGCCCGTCACACCGCCGGTGGGCCAGAAGTCGTTCGTCGCAACCTGGTTGCTCGCATGGCTCGTCGGATTCTGGGGCGTCGACCGGTTCTACCTCGGCAAGGTCGGTACCGGCCTCGCAAAGCTCTTCACCTTCGGCGGGCTCGGCGTGTGGGTGCTCATCGACCTGATCCTCGTGCTCACGGGCAGCCAGCGCGACAACCGCGGGCAACCTCTCGCGGGCTACAACGAGCACAAGAAGCTCGCCTGGATCATCACCGGCGCCGTCGTCGCGTTCGGGCTCGTCATCAACATCATCAGTGGCGCAGCGGCTGGCGCGCGCAATGCCGCTGACCTTCCTGCCGCACCGCCGGCGGCCGTCTCTGAATCGGAACCCGCCGCAGATGCCGAAGCCGAGACTGAGGTCGTCGTGCCGGAGCCCGAGCCCGAAGCGGAACTCGGCACCGCAGCAAGCCCGTTCCCCCAGCCGTATGTGGCGAAGGGGATGCTCGGCGGCGAGAAGTACTCGCTGACGGCCTCGGTGACGGCCGACGGGCAAGACGTCACCGAGTACAACATGTTCAATGAACCAGCCCCCGCCGGGTTCAAGTACGTCATCGTGCAGGCGACGATGACCGGTATCGACCCCGACGGCGTCGAGCCTTCCCTCGCCGCGTTCGACCTGATGCTCGCCACGGCGGAGGGCAACCAGTACGACTCCGACTACGTGACCCTCGGCGATGGGATGCCGTCGATGTACGACGGCCCGACCCTGTACCCCGGCAATGCCTTCACGGGTTACATGGCGTTCGTCGTGCCCGAGGGCGCGACCGGCTTCATGTTGCATGACAACGGCAACTACATCGCGCTGTAGCGCCGTCGTTCCCGCTGCCGAACAGAGCCTCGGAGCCTGAGACCGTGACCACTGCCGCCGCATTTCGATTCGCCATGCCGAAGCCGGTGCGCATCACCGGGCGATCGTCGAGCATCACGAACTCGTTCGTGAACGGCATCATCCCCGTCGTGCCGCCGACGCCGGAACAGGTCGATGAGGCGCTTCGGATCCTCGGCATGGAGACGTCTGTCGTGTGCGCGTACTGCGGCGACACGGCGACCGAATGGGATCATCTCCGACCGCTCGTCGTCGACAAGCAGCCGACCGGCTACGTCTCGGAGATCCACAACCTCGTGCCCGCGTGCGGCAAGTGTAATCAGAGCAAGGGCAACAAGCCGTGGCGAGCGTGGATGTTCAGCTCCGCTCGCCTGTCACCCGCGACTCGCGGGCGCACCGGCCTGGAGGAGCGTGCCGCACGTCTCAGCGAGTACGAGCTGTGGCAACCGCCGACACGCCTCGATTTCGAGGAGGTCGTCGGCGAAGAGCTCTGGGCAAAGCACTGGCGCAACCACGCCGCGATCATCGCTGCAATGCGGGATGCCGAGGCCACCGTCGAGCTGATCCGAGCGCGCGTGGCGAGCGCTGGTACGGCCCCGCAGCGAGTTGATCACCGGCCGAGCGCGTCATCCACCCGATCGACGTCGAGCGCCCCCGGGTAGAGCTCGTCGAGCAGCCCGAGCGCCATCTCACGCAGCAGCTCCGCGAGCTCGCGCTCCAAGCGCGGCACCCGCTCCTCACCGTCGCCGCGCCGCGCCCAGATCGCCGCGAGCCGATCCTGCTCCGCCACGACCGCGTCGACCACCATGGGCCGCCAGTGCTCCGGATACTCGCCCTCTCGCCAGGCGCCGCGTCCGCGGCCGTAGTGCGCGACCGCGAGGTAGCGCAGCAGCGCCGAGGTCACGAGCCCGTCGAGGAACGCCTCCTCCCAGCGCAGGCTCGACTCGGTGCGGCCGCGCACGACGTTGACGCCCTGCGCGACGCCCGCACCGCCGAGCGCGCCGATGATCGCGCCGGCGACCATGCCCGCGCCGAACGTGAGCCCGCCGGCCAGGAGGTCGGCGCCGAGCCCCGTGAGCGCGCCAGAGACGACCCCGCCCAGTGCGGCGGTGCGGGTGCCGTCGAGCGGAGCGTCGAGGTGCACGCCGTCGGCCACGCGCTCGAGCACCTCCTCGGCGGCCCGCCCCTCGAGCCGGTGGATCGCGATGAGCTGCTCCATGCCCCGCCGCAGGTCGGCCTGCAGCCGCTTGGCCATCTCGTCCGTGGCATCCGATCTCGCCTTGGTGCGCGCCGCATTCGGCAGGCCGAACGAGCCGGTGACCCGGTTCGTGAGCGGTTCGGCCGGCAGCACGACCCGGTCGGCGGCGGCCCGCGCGATCGGCCCGGCGAGCGCCGCCATCGATCCGTCGAACTCGCCCATGCGCAGGTCGCGCCAGGCGGCCGACAGCCGCGCGAAGGCCGGCCCCGAGGCATCCGGAACCAGTGGTTCGATCGCCTGGAACAACGTGAACTCCTGCACCCAGCAGCGCGCGAACGCGTCGAAGGCGAGCACGTCGCGCACGTTCGTGGTGGGGCCGAGCGCGGCACGCCAGCGCGCGGCATCCGCTTCTTCGACCGCCCGCTCGCGCGGCCGACCGGTCTGGTTGAGCAGCACGAGCACGGGCTTGCCGATGTACTCGAGCACCTCGAGCTCGGGGGCGAGGTAGCCGGCGTCGGCGGGCGCCTCGGCGGCGTTCACGAGGTAGAGCACGACATCGGCCTGCTCGGCGACGTTGCGCACGGCGAGCTGGCTGAGCCACAGCGCGCGGTCCTGGTAGCGGTCCCACACCTGCGTGAGGAACCAGCCGATGGGGTTGCGGTCCTGCCGCAGCCGGCGCGCGAGGCGCACGCTGTCGCCGAAGCCCGGGGTGTCCCACAGTGTCAGCAGGTCGCCCTCGGAGGTCTGCACGAGCGGGAACGGCGTCGCCTCCGCGGTGACGTGCGGGGCGTCGCGCACCTCGCCGACGTCGCGCCCGAGCAGCGTGCGCGCGAGCGTCGTCTTGCCCGCGTTGGTGTGCGAGATGAGCGAGAGCGAGACGGCCCCGGCGTCGAGGCCCTGGATGTCGGCGGGTCGGTCGCTCATCGCGACCTCCCGTCGGGCCGGCCGTTGCCTTCGTGAGCGGATGCCGCAGCCGCGAGTTGCGCCTCCGCCGCCGCCAGGTCGGGATCGGCGAGGTCGACGAACACCGGAACGCTCCCGTGCGCCTCGAGCAACTCGCGCCACGCCGTGCGGCGGTCGTCGCGGCGCTGCGCGTCGTCGCCCCAGCGCGCGAGGAACGCGGACTCGTCGACGAGCGCGACAGTGGTTCCGGATGCCGCGAGGAACGCGCCGTGCGCATCGTCCTCGGGCGTGGCGGTGAGGCTGAAGAGCGGCAGCACGGTCTGCGGCTGGCCCGCGGCATCCGGGCTCACCCAGTCGTCGCCCCACGCGACGGGCTCGTCGATGGTCGCGGCGGCATTGCCGTACGCCCGCGCGACGATGGCCTCGAGCCCGGCGCGCGCCTCGGGCTCGAGGGTGTAGCTGTACGGGATGACGCGCACACGCGCCGGCTCGCCCACCCACCCGGCGATGAGGCGGCGGTAGTACGGCTCGTCGAGCGGCAGCAGGACGTTCTTGGCGCGGCGCCGCTCGACCAGCCCCGCGACAACGGCGAGCACCAGTCGCGGAATGATGACGACGACGGCGACCGTGCCGGCCATGAGGTGCATCCAGATCGCGGCGTTCTCGCTCGCGGGCGCACGGATCGCCTCGATCGCCGCGACGTCGGGCACCGGGATGCCGGTGAGCCACGATCCCGGCGCGAGCGTCACGGCGAGCAGCGCGTGCACCTGCTCGGCCCCGAGGAACGTGCTCTCCCACGACGCGCGGTACTCGAACGCGAGCCCGCGCAGGTAGAGGCCGGCGATCAGGCCAAGCGCGGTGGCCGACGCCGCCAGGTGCAGCACGCGCGCGGCGCGCGCTCCGTAGAGCGGTGCGGCGACGCGCGCCCACTCGCGGGGCAGCGCGGCGAGCACGGTGCGTCTGGCGGCAGTCGCGGCATCCGCTCGGCTGTCGTCGCCGGATGCCCGCACCGACGCCGCCCTGATCAGCACGGACCGCACCGGCCCGGCCGCCCCGCGCCGGAGCACCAGCGGACGCACGAGCAGCCAGACGTATACGACGAGGTTCCACGCGACGAGCGCGACCACGGGCGGCGCGAGCAGGTTGATGCTCGACCCACCGCCGATGCGGTCGATGAGCACGCCCAACGCGAACGCGGCGATCACCGTCACGACGCCCACCCACGGCCGCCACCGGATGCCGCGCACCGTGCGCGTCACCGCGGGCTGGCGCGTGCCGACGCGTTCGAGCACGAGCTGCGCGCGCCGCCCGAGGAACTCCTCGGCGCTCGCCCGCTCCCCCACGATCGCCGCCGCCGCGCGGCTCGCCCACTCCCGGTCGGCATCGGACCACAGCACGCGATCGCGATCAGCTGTCTCGACGGCGCGCGCCGCGGTCGTCTCGAGGGCGGCCGACTCGTCCATGCTGCGGAGTCTATGCCGCGCTCACGTATCTTGAAGGCCTACCGGACTGTCGAGTCCATCGACGAGCCGCATCACTTCGAAGGCGTCAAAGGCGGCCGCAATGATGGGGTTAGGGCCAGCGCCGGTTGCGTCGCCGATCCACAGGGGTAGGACGTTGTCTGCACCGCACCGGCCCACTGCCTGGCTCACGAGGCCTTCAAGTTCGTTCACGCTGAGCGTCATGAACTGCTCGAGTTCTCGGATGCTCAGGACCACGGTCGGAATGTCCGCTGCCGTGAGGTCCGCCCGAACCGACGGAGATGTTGCAGCGAAGTGATCCTCTAGAGTGACCACGACGCCGACCCGCTGGTGTGTGCCAGCAAGCCTCGGCTCCGCCGCGCAAATCACCTGAAAATGCGCGTTCGACCTATTGATTTGCGCGATCCCCTTTCCGATCTGACGCTCGAGGCTCTCGAGATACGCAGCATCCCCGAGCCGTACATGCTCGTCTGGGCGCGTTGACTTGCACTCAACGAGTACGAGGAACTCGCCGACCTGCAGGAACCAGTCAATGCTGTCCTGCCGGTTCTTGCCTTCCCAGTACCGCACCTCAGGGAGCACTAGTCCACCGCTCAGCAGCTCCAGCTGCTTACCGACGTAGGCCTCGAATACGTGACCCAAATCCGTTGCGAACGAGTTCCCGAAGGTTTTGATCGCGCGATAGAAGATCGACAATGGCGAGATCTTGTCCACGATCGCACGTACATTCGGAGCGATCGGGACGACCCCAATGTCAGTAATGAAGGGCTTGTCTCGAAGGGGATTGAACGAGTGCTTTTGTAGGTCTGCACGCGTTCGCCGCTCTGCATCGCGATTCAGCTGCTTGAAGCTAGCGATATCCACGCTGAGATGCCGGTCGAACACATTGCGCACCCGTTCGTTGCTGAAGGTCGCGCGAATGCGCTCGAATGCATCGCCCTGAAGCAAGTCGAGATCAAAGCGGCCGCCATTCGATGCAGCGGCGGTAAACGCGATGAAAATACCCGCGACGTAGGTATCTACGTCCATTCCGAATGATTGCTCGAACCAATCGTCAACCATCACAGTTGGTGACTTGCCGACGGGCCAGCTGGCGTCGGTGCCGAAGAGGAGCAGCGTTCGAGCGAATGCTGGCAACACGTCGACCTGCCCGAGGAACTGCTCATGAGACATACGCAAGAGTGCGCCAGCTACACCCGCCGAATCACCCCGAGTGATCGGATCGTCGATATTCAGGTGAAACTGACACAATTGAGCCAAGTCATGGTCAGCGATGGTCTTGCCGGACGGTCTCCCGTAGGCGATCGCAACACGCGCAATATCCATCAGCGCCCATTGGGTGAATGGGAATGTCGCGCTCGGTGGCATTGCCAGCCTCTCAATTTCCGCCGACTTTCGCCCGCAGGCCTCCACGATCGACCCGATGTCGAAGGCGCGAACCGCGCTCTTGTACTTCGCGTACGGAGTCGGTTGGGCTTTGACTGGCATCCGAAACTGAGGCATGCGGGGAGGGTATCGCCCTCCCACGACTTGATTTCGGAGCGACGGGGCATCAATGCCTCCAGGTGCCGAATGACTGCGGCCCCGGGGTGCGGCGAAGTCGTCTCGAGGGCGGAAACTCCTCAACGCTGCGAGGTCTATGCCGCGATCGGCGGCGTCAACTCAGGTGGGCCAACGGCTCCTCTTTAGTGGCTATCGGCCAGACCCAATCGAGGCCGGCGTTGCGCCCCGGGCGGACACCAGCTCAATCAGCTTGAAAGGCGCTCCCCTCCGAACGCGGAGAAGTAGCCAAGGGTGGGGTCGTCAAAGGTTCCGATCACGAGACCACGGTCAAGGAAGCGATTAAACTCCTCACAGCTCGTTTCCGGCAGCAATCCGCAGCCGTGGCACGCGGCAAGGTTGCAGGAGTCGGGCCCCTGCCCCTTCTCGCCGGCGTCCATGCATACAGGGTCAGTCGAGCACCATCGTGCGTTCGAAACGGCCGATGCAAAGACGGTGCGGAGATTCTCCGGACGAGCCATACGCACCAATCCCCCCATCGTGCCCTCCGAATCCCCGGCGGCAGTGTAGATCAGCAAACCGGCCATCTGCCTGCCTTCGTTCCCTGAAACGTAGAGCCGCTCGCGCAGCGAGGCGGAGCTGTAACCGCACGCGAAGACGAGCTCATTGATCAACACGTGCCCTAGCGTGTGGAGCAAGACGAACCTGGGGCTGAGTACTCTCTCTTGCAAGCCACGTTGCGAGGCAACATGCCCATAGTGGTCAGTGATTTTCTGAGCCCTGGCCTGCACCTCCGCCCGCGCTTCCCACGCGGCCAGGCGCTGAGGATCCAGCTCAAAGTAGATACCTTCTCCCTTCACCACATAGGCGGGCAGCCAATCCTGGACGGGCACCAGAGGTTTGCGGCGCAGCAGTGCCTTTCCCTCGCTGAGTTTCAATGCATCGTCGCGAACCCGAGTGAATCCGCGGAGGGCTCTCGTCTCGCGGAGCACGTCGACCGAGCGCACTCGCTCGAGGTACGGCTCCAGGTCCGGTTGGATTCCGGGATTGGTCGTAGTTAGGTAGTCGTCGGTCGGGGTCTCACGTATGTGCTGAAACTCTGGGAACCGCCATTCATCGTCGCCCGTAAGCAGCTCGGCATCGGATTCCTCTCCCGACTCGGGCGCCTCCTCGCCGACGCCCAGAAGATCGCGGTAGCCAGCAATAAGCTCATCATCTGAGATCGGGCCGAAAAGCTCAGGCGGCACGTTCGCGAGCAGCTGTTTGCGCAGCATTCCCACGTCGAGGTCGGCGCCGAAAATGCTATGCAATGTGCGCATCGTGCCGCTCACAGCCGGATGCCGCATTAGCTCATGCATCTCGGCGCTGACTGCTCCTTCCTTGCGCGGAAGATAAATCGAGGACTCGACTTTCGGAAAGTAGACGTTGCCCGCCGCGCGCAACGCACCACGCATGGGGCGATCGCAAGTCCCCTCGAGCTCGGCCAGCCAGGGACGAGCACCGGTGCAGACGAATGGATCCTCGGGAGAGGAAAGCTGGTCGCTCAGGCTTGTGTGTTCTTCTCCATTGACAAGTCGGGCTCCCGTGATGCCCCGCAGTGACCGCTCCTTTTCACAGCGGTCACACACCACTCGCTGACCCTCGAGCCCGCCACCACCGGTGGACTTTAGCCGGAGAGCCCCAGTGCACGTCGGCGAGTGCGCACGATGGACCCATTTATCGAACGGAAAGTCGTCAAGATGCCCGTCTTCGCAGACAGCGACGAACGGAACCTGCGACATCCGCGGCTTATATTTCCAGTCCTTATGTTTGACGTCTTTGCACGTCACCGGCTGCTGCATGGTCAGCGTCGAGAGCTCGAGTCGCTTGCAGAACATGCAGAAGCACCAGCGGGGGAACCTCAAAACAGGGACGGTCAGCTTGACATTGCGGTTGTCACTACCCTGGCCCTGATAACGAAAATCCGGTGGCAGCCGCAACTCGTTGACCCTCAGCCGGGCTTCGAGGCGCCAATCGTGCTCCTGGTACTCCTCGAGCGCGAGAGTGCTGGCTTCACCGGGCTCATACCAGTGGTCGAGGCCTGCCGTAATCACCGAGGTCCCGTTGACAAGCACGCTCATGGCACCAACACCAAACGGGGCGACGAGTTGAGCTCGACGCATTGCTCCAGTACTCAAAGCGTGTCCTCCATTTCCGTGTCGGCCTGTATGTACGCCAGCGAGATTGCCAAGCGGCACTCGGCATCCACGTTGCGCATGCTCGTTGGAACATCCCAGATTGTGGCCTTGCTCTCCAGGTCGGGCAGCGTGCCGGCATAGCGCATCAGACCCTGCTTCGGGTCACCCCACGGGGCAGGGTTAGCCTCCCAGATCGTGCGTTCCCAGCCACCCCATTGCCGCGCCCGTTTCTCCGCCATTCGCTCTAGGGCAGGCACTTCGCCCTGGTCCGCAATCATTGCGCGATCTCGAAGAAGCGCGATCGCCGCGTCATACTCCGCGGAGGGGAAAGGGAACGGAGGCAGATCCTCTGGCGCGGTTTGACGAACGTATGCAACCGCAGCCGCGTGAAGCGCCCGCCGGAGCACGGGCGTCGCGAATGGCGTTACTGAAGTCGGTTCCACCTGGGCATAGAGCTGCTGGTGGTATGTCGTGAATCGTTCGTAGTGGCTGCGATCGCGGGGTTTCGCCGCTCCATAGATCGTGACTACCAGTCCCGGGCTGACGTCGGCGCGTCGGCCAACGCGACCACTGACCTGAATATACTGCGCAGTTGTTTTTGGCTGCCCGACGATAGTCATCAGCCCGAGGCGCTCGATATCGACTCCGACCTCGATGATGTTCGAGGCGAGACAAATGTCAACCGCTTCCTGGCGTTCCTGCCCGGGTATGTATCGGACTTGGAGCTGTTCAATTGCTTTGGGGATCTCATCGGACCGACGGCGAGAGGTGAGCTCCATTGTGCGATTGGGCCAACGTGGATCGATGCCATCGCGTCGGACCAGTCCAGTTAGGTAATCAGGCACGTCAGATTCCAGCAGCGAAACGGTGTTACCAAGTTCACGCAAGGAGTTTAGAAAGTTGAGGTTCGTCCAGTATCCGTCCCGGTCCGCTTCTGGAACTCTGCTTACAGCCTGAAGCGTCGCAGCGGCAACTCGGGTCTGAACCGTCTGCATTGAGCCAAGGGAGGCGCTCATTACTCCGACGTAGCGACGCCCCGGTTCCAATGTTCCATCGGCCTCCCGGGCTGGTTCAGCGAAGAACGAATGGCCTTCCTCCAAACCGTGCGGTGGAAAGAGAGCGACTTCTTCACGCCCGAATAGGCCCTTGATCTGATCCTCATACCGTCGGATCGTTGCGGTTGAGGCGATGATCTTGGGCGGAACCGGATTTGTGCCACGCCGGTCGGTACACAACTCGTCAATTACTGGCTCGTAGAGGCCGACCATGGAGCCGAGCGGCCCAGAAATGAGGTGCAGCTCGTCTTGGATGATCAGACCCGGCGGGGAGACTACGCGCTCGCCCTCGCTGTTGATTCCGAAGAGATGGCGGGCCTCCGGGCGCCATGCCATCATTGCAAACTTGTCAACGGTACCGATGACGATCGACGGCCGCACGTCATAGATGTCCTCGTCGACCACATGGATCGGTAGCCCTGATCGGCGAGAATAGTGACACAGCGGGTCCACACATCGAAGCACGACTTTCTTGCCGACTTGTTCGTAGCCGATGACGTCCTGGCCGCCCTTCCCCTTCGGTTTGGTACCCATCTGAGTTCCACACCAGGGGCACCGCAGAAGCAGAAAGAGGTTCTGCTCACTTGGGTTGCGGCGGAGCCGGCCGAGCACTTCAACGGCCCTATTCCAGCTGTTGGGCGTCGAAGAACCGCCTAGCCAAATACCGATGCCAAAGGGCGCCGTGCCGAGTGCATCAGAGTTCTTCCCTCGAATTTCTTCCAACACGCAGATCAAAGCGGCAGATCGTAGGAACTGCTGCGCCGTAAGCAATCTCAATGTGTACCGCATCAGCGTGTCGGTACCGGCATCTTCCGGGTCCCGCAGACGTCGCGCGAGGAGGCTGATGGCGGACGCGCCAAGATACGCCTCTGTCTTGCCACCGCCCGTTGGGAAGAATATGAGATCCACGAGCGATCGTGTGTCTCTCGATGGGTCAATCAGTTCTGGCAGGCTGGCCAGAACGAAGGCTATCTGGAAGGGGCGCCATGCACCCCTTCCCGCAGGCACGATTGGTTCCGGATGAGCACCAACAACGCGCAAGACGTCATCCTTGCCCCTCTCGACCTCACGCAACGGGAAGTTCGAGCGCACCTGCTGGAAGAGCATGGCCTCATTGGCCCATCGGAAAGCCCTGCGAGCGACATCGTCCGAGCCCACGAGCTGCCAGCCGGCCCGCATCCTTTGAAGCGCGCCATCGGCAAGATCCATGTGTCGATGCGCAGACGCACGGAAACGCTCCGGCAGATCCCCAATCTCTGCCCGGCGAGCCTCGATCCAGTCTCGATAGAGGCGGAGAACTGTTTCTACTTGGGCGTCGCCCTCTTTCGTGCCGTCTGCAAGTTCCCGCATGCTAACGGTGATCGCCCGACGATCGCCCTCTGCGTCAATCAGGAAGTCACCGTTTTCGTCGGTGTGGTAGATATTCGGTGTGAGGCTGACCGTTTCGTATGCGGGCAGTGGCACCGCCTTGACGACTTGCACAGGTGACGTTGCACCACCTTCCCAGCTTGCGGCACAGCCGTGCCCTACGGCGAAAGTGCGCTTATTCCTATACAGAAGTTCGATCGATTGTTCTTCATCGTCGAGATCAGGTGAGCTCACTTCGGGATATGGCTCAATCACGATGCCGTCGGCCGCAACTGAAAACTCCATCTGGAACAGCGCGCTGGCCGGGCCTGTCCCCGGACTGCTGTTCAGGACCGCTACTGTAACCAGGCGAACTTCCGGATCACCCGAGCCGGGAACCGGGCGGCTGAACACCTGTGTCGTCGGGGCAATGCCGCGCGCCTCGCCATCTGGGACCGTGGGGACAATCTTGAGACGGTTGACATCATCTCGAAGCACAGTCCCGGACATCGCGCCTCGTAGCGTGAAGGGGCGGCGACGCCACCACTCGACCGGCTTGGCGAGGCCCGGAATGTGGACGCTTAGCCGCTCGTAGTGCGCGCCGGACACAATGACGCTGAGCATTCCGTCAGCAGGAACACGACACTGGAATGAAACGGCCATGGCCGTCGGCTTGAACTTGTTGGCGTCGGTTAGATCGAAATCGTCGGAGTCCGCTTCGTCATGGCGGAGCGAGCCTTGGACGAGAACTGCACGGCCATCAGGATCGTCCGCGCTACGCGCCACGCCAGCGAAGCCGGTGAGATCTACATCTGCATCTTGGGGGCTGCCGATCTCGGTTCCGCCCCGCGCGGCGCCGCTATGGAGGACTCCCACACCGTACCGAGTCAAGGGCGTGCCGATGGTCAGAATCTCCTGGCCACTTTCAGCGTCATGAAATTGCCCACGGCTGTCGGCTGCCGTCTCGAAGATGATTTTTCCGGTGGAGCAATCGACCGGTTTACCCCTGATCGATTCATCGCCAACCGGCCCAAAGAGCTCGCGCCGCAGCTCAGCTTCAACGATATCTCGGGCTTCACGTCCGCTCATCGGGTTCCTCCTAAGGCTGTGCGAAGCGTCGTCGCTTCAACGATGGCAATGAATCGGTCGGTCGCCCGCGTCAAACCCACGTAGAGCAGTGCGTCAAAATTGTCGGCGGTGGTCGTCCTGTCGAGATCAGTGATCACGACCGCTGGCGCTTCAAGCCCCTTAAAGGCGTGAATCGTCGCGAAGTGCACCTGGCCGGGCCGGGCCGGGAGGCCGTCCGCAGGCCTTAAGACCTGCCGCAGCCACGGGTCGTCTGTAGTAGCTGCTGTTGAACTGTCACGATGCGGGCTCAGCACGACGATTTCGTTTAGGTCGAAGCCCTCTTGCTTCAAGCTACGAATTGCCGAAACCAAAAGCGCCGACTGATCTTGCCCGGCCCGGTACAGCTGGAACACGGGGTCCACGCCGTCATCGTCTCGCCGGAATTGCTGGTATCCCGGCTCGAGATGGCTGAGTAAATTGACCTGAAAGCCGATACGAGGCAAGTTCCGGCAGTTCTGCACCAGCCGATGATTTGAGAGGTACGGTGCGCGGGCGCGGATTATCTCTCGCCCCGCCTGGTTCTCGAAAATAGACTGCCGTTCGAAGTCGCCGAAGAAAAGTATCCGACCTTCTTTGAGCCCGCCTTCAACCATAAGGTCAAGAACATCGAGGTAAAGATCAGTCGCGATGTCCTGTATTTCATCGACGACCAGGTACTCGCTCGCATGCGATTCATCATTTAGCAGGCGATCAAGCGCTCGCCCAGGCAACTCGTCGCTCCAGAAATGAGAACCCGCATTTGCCGGGGCGCGGTCAAGACCAGCAATGCGAAGAAGCTCTTGATGGAATGTACCAACGGTCACGCCGTCGGTTCCTGCCATATCGCTGGCCATTCGCTTGCCGAGAAAGCGATTGAAGCACAACAGCCGACCTCGCCTGCCTGAGGCTGCTTCTCGGCGAGCGGATTCCTGCGCGAGGAAGCTCTTGCCGGAACCCGCCGGCCCGGAAAACAGAACAGATTGATTCTCGGCGGCAGCATCTAAGGCGAGGAATTGTTCGTCGATGAACGAAATCAAATGGGTTTCACGAGCGCGCCGACGGTCTCCAGCTACCGTTGCCAGCTCGAACTTGGGACGAAGATGGCTAGCGATTCGCTCGGCGGTCGCATCGTCCGGTCCAACACCACCGAAGTCGAAGTACTGGATCTTGTCACCGAGATGCCTGGTGCCCGCAGCCAATGTTCGGAGGATGGTCTGTGGAACTGATTTTAGATCCTCGGAATCCATCACCTGCCAGTCGTGCCATTCAGGATTAGAGGGCAGTGAGCTGCGAGCGCGAACGCCCGTGAACCAGACAGCGGACACCATTGGAATAGAGCGCAGTTCAACCCTGCCGCCCAGATAGTTGCGCAGGCTGTGCATCGCCTCACTTGCTTGTTGGAAGGGCCCACGCGACGTGGGCTTATCGTTGCCGAGCTTCCAGGTGCCGTCACTTCGGCGATCGATCGAAAGGTGAGACTTGACCTCGATGACAAGGATGCCTGTTTCAGGGACGATGACCACGAAGTCGGCTTCGCCTTCAACCTGTCGAACATGATTGGCAATCCAGAGCGAGTGGAGTACCAACCAACTGTGAGTTTCGCTGCTCTGCTGCAGCGCCCTGTAGATGGCCTTCTCTCCCGGAGGCGCATCGGCGGGCAAGAGAGCGGGCATCATTCGAGCCATTGCGCGCTCCGATCTTCAAATGGCACTCTCGCGTCATGCCGGGACACAACACTTGAGTATGGCGAGATAGCAAGGACACGGGTCGCCAGAATTCCTCTGAACCCGTCGGCTGCAACGCTTAGGCCGAGATGCCCGACAGTCTCCAGCTCCGTCAGGTCTGTCGCAGATACCGCGCCCTCTAGCTGCTTCCCGATCTCGGCGCTCACTTTATAGAGCATCTTGCGGAGACGAGAGGCGTAGGCGAAGGTCGGTTGAACGGGGATACCGAGCCAAGTCAGTAGCGTCTCGAAGTCCTGATCACTATGCGGTCGGATCAAATTTGGGTCCGTCCATGCGCGTGCCCGGTCTGCCCTCTTCACGCCAACGGCCCGAAGATCCTTCGCCACTTGCCGATACCCGTTCCGTTGCAAGCGCTGGACAAGGAGCTGCTTCCATGCGTTCTGAGCGGCGCCAACCGACTCTGCTTGCTCACCGAGCTCCGCAAGCGCCGCCTGGTACATGACGCCACGCTCGGTTGTACCCCGTCGGAGCAGCAAGTAACTGCCTTCTCGCACCGCCGGCACGTCGGTATAGGTAACGCGTTCGCCGGGCGGCTGCTGAAGGTCGAGAGAGCGAATTCGCTCACCGTCGTCAAGCCACATTGCGAGGTTGCCGCTGAGAAGGATCTTGCGAGCCAAAACTTCTTCGGCGCTGGGTTCTCGATCTAAGGGTTCCCGACTGCCCCAGACCGGTTGCGGAAGGTATGCGTCTTCTGATTCTGAATCAGCAGGAACGCTCTGTTGCGGCGCAGACGTGTCACCGATCGCGAACACTCGAGTCGGGACGCGGATTGCGCCTTCTGCATATTCGGCGATGGCGGAGCGCGCAACGCTTCGATCACCAAACCACGCGGGGAGGATGAAGCACACGTAGTCCGTCGCCGGAGCCGTTACAAGTGATGATCGATAGAACCGAGGCGGACCGACCACATAAGTTCGGTCGCGGCCAAATAGGTCAGCGTCGAGTTCGCCAGCAGTCAGCACGAGGGTACCGTGAGCCTGCAGCCACGACTCGAGCCCAGCCTTTGCCATATTGCTGGCCGCAACAACGACGGATTCATGGGCGCCCGCTTCGAGGCACGAATCGAGAACTGCGGCGCCGACGACGGTTCCCTCATCGAACTGCGCGAGAGCTACGGCCGACAGCTGCAGCTCATCGAGTATCGGCTGCTCGGCGATTGCCCCTTCAAGACGGCGCGCGAGACGCGCGACTTCTCCAATCAGCTGATCGAGCCCCTGATTGAACTCCATCGGTTGTGGCTGGGTGAGCAAACGCCAGCGTAGCGCCTTGGATGCTCCCACCAAATCGTCCCATGGTCCCGAGCCGTCATCTCGAACCGCCAGAACTAATCTGCGGACAGCGGCGTCAAAGCGGGCACCCGCGGGGTCGCCCACAACAACAATCTCGACGCCAGCGCGCGCGACGGCGCGCGATGCGGCATATCGCTGATTCAGATGCGCGATCCTGCTCAAAGCGCCACCGTGAAGGCAAGGGCTTCGATGGCGGCCGGTGGCTGCCAACCAAGGTGATCCGCCAGCGACAAGGGCTCGCCTCTGGTATTTCGAAGCTGCGTCAGTAGTTCTGCAGCAATCTCATCTCCGACTGAACGATCAAGCACGCAGACCACAACTTGTGCCTCGACCTCAGCTAAGTACCTTGTCGCACCGTTTCCATCGAGGACGACCGCTCTCAGTTCGCGAGGAAGCGGCAGATGGTCTGCAAGCATTGCCGAGGAGTAGAGCCTTGTAAACCAAGTCGCGGCTCGCCCGACTTTCGGCATTAGCAACGACCCGATGGAGCTCGACGGTAGGTCGTCGTCGTCGCGGCTAAGAAATGCTTCGAAGTCCTCCATCAACCAAGTCAGGGTGCCCACAATTGCGAGGTCTGCTGCAGGCAACGCGAGGCGAGCATCCCAGTCCGCATCGAGGGATGCCATGTGCTCGATGCTCCCCGGCGTAGGCCGGGCTGTCCTTTCCGGCTGCTCGAGTTCGGTCAACGGCGCGAGGGCGCGGATGCCGTCGACCACCCATTCGGAGCCTGCGAACTGCGCCCGTGGCGACGACGTCGATTCGTTCAACGCTAGGAAGTTTCCAGTGATCACCGAACCTGAATTGACTGCCCTGAGCGGCTGACCGCGCTTCATCGCACGCAGCGCGTCCAATGGTCTAGCGAGCTGGGGTGCCTCGCTTGCGAGCACCCAGCCACATCCGATGAGCGCGGCAGCAAAGTCGCGGCTAGGCACCGAGACTGCGATCACCAACTGTCGCCCAGTCAGGGCCTTCGAGAAGCGAGCCGCCCGCGTTCCTAAAGCCAGTAAGGGCCCGATCCACGGCGCAGCTTGGCCCGGCACTTCGGCCGACTCGGACAACACGAGCTGCAGCGGGCCACGCCCCGACGGCGCATTCACCGGACGCTCCCGCCGGTCTCAACCCCATAGCGATATGTGGGCGCTCCATCTCGTCCATTCTTCAGCGATGTCAAGCCTGCCTTCGGGCAACTGGCACGTCCGCCAGCCCACTGGTTGTGCCAGACGAGCCCTGCGGGAAGGGCAAGACCGTCAAAGTGCCAGGCGGCCATTAGATAGCGAGATCGAGCGGTAGGTCGGCGATGTCCTTCAAGCGCTTCCCCGAAACCATTGTGTCGAGCATCGAGATCGCTTCGTCGTTGTCCTCGGCATGAACAGCCTCGATAAGTTCAGGAAGAGCGAAATGGTACAAGGTGTCAACGTCACCGGTTCCGAGAGCAAGAGAAGCAAGGCGGGACGGCGAAGGCTCTGCGGTCACAACCGCGATGTGCGGCAGTCGACCCTTGCGGTTCCGGATCAGATTCAGCGACTCAGAGCGCGCGTTCTGAGCGCGATCCGATCGCAGCGTCCATTTGCACGAGATAACGGCATGCAAAAGGCCTCTGGGCTGATTCACCCTGCGAAGCGAAGCAAGGCGCGCGACCGACTCGTCGACGATCAACTCGTCTGAGTTGATGAAGTCGTCGTCAACAGGTGCGCGGACTACAACGACATCCGGCGCGATCACGTAGGCGTTGCCAAGAACCGCTCTGAGTTCAGGATTCGCCTTGACGGCGAGGTCCAGATCGAGCAGGTGAGAGTACTGATCGTAGGCCGCGATGTACTCGATGCTGCGACGCCCTGCAACTTTGGTCACGGACCACTCGCCGGGGCGTAGCATCCCAAGTCTCAGAAACGTGGAACGCACGAAATCCGCACAGGCAGTCTCAAACTCGCCCCCCGACGTTTGCCCGGCTAGTCGCTCGCCCACGGTCTCAACAAGAAGCGAGTCGGCAATTCGCTTCGCGAAGGCGACGCTCGACCTCTGACCCCCGTCGGCGTTGCTTGCCACGCCCTTGTCATTCACAGTGAGCACGCCATTGGCGAGCAGTGCGGCGTGAAAGTCACGTCGAGCGCGAGCAAGAAATGCCTCGCTCTTGTCGCCGTGGCTCTCGTCAACCCCGCCTTCGGGGGGCATTTCAATACCATGCCCAGGGCTCGAAACGGCAGGAAAATTGTTCAACATTGAGCTCACGAACGCGAGCCTATTGCACGTGCGCGGACAAAACTGCTTGCCTGCGTTTCCTAACGCTGTTTTGCTGCACCGTACTGGAACGAGCAGCTCCAAAGCTACGGAACGGACGGTAATGACAGGTACGCGTCAGCTAACCCTGCTGCGGAATCGCTTCATGTATTCATGTCGATCGTGGTCGTCCTGCCCCGTGAAACCCTTGAAGTGCCCAAGCCGATACTTGGTCCCAGTGGGTGTCACTTGCTGTTCAACCTCGAAGTCCTGAGCGAGAACCGCGAGCCGACGCTCCACTGATGCATGGCTTCCTTCGTTGAGGGCATCGATCAACCGCTCGATGCTGACGAATCCTTCCGTCCCCGCGAGCGCCCGGTAGACGGGGTCGTGTACATCCGTGCCGAGCTCGAGGATCTCACGCGGTACGCCTTCGTGTTCGAGTGCTGATCGGATCACCCGACCGACGGCTTCCGCAACTGGGGGCGGGAAAGCGTTGCCGATCTGCCGATATTGCGATGTCTTGCGCCCAGCAAACTCCCACTCGTCCTCAGCTCGCCACCCTTGAAGACGGGCAACCATTTCTATCGTGAGTCTCGGAAGCCGCTCAGATGGATGTGGAGCGTCTGCACCGGGCGCGCTATCAGCCACTCCCTTACCGTCGACACCAAGTGCTTCCCATGCTCGCTTCGCGCGAGTTGGTCCGAGGTCGGCGCCGCCGTGCTTCTTGCTCCCGCCGACCAACGTAGGACCGACACCGTTCGCGAGTTTCACCCAGTCGTCGACATGCTTCCAACCGTTTGCCGCCATCAGATCACGCAAGACCACACCGACTGAGACGTGATTGGCAACCGGCTCAGGCCAGCGGAAGTATGCAGCGTCTTCTGGCCGCATCGCCACCAGCACAAACCGAGGCCGTAGTTGAGCGACTCCGAAATCTGCAGCATGAAGCAGCCGCCAGTCCGCAACATAGCCAAGCTGCGTGAGCCGATCTAGGACTCGCTGACGATAGCCAGAGAACCGATTGGTGGCGAGCCCACGCACATTTTCGAGCATGAGCGCTCGTGGCCTGACCACCTCGACCTGCTCGACCGCCCAGGCAAACAAGTCGCGCTCATCGGAGGACCCGAGCTGCTTGCCCGCAATTGAGAACGGAGGGCACGGAACGCCGCCAGCAAGTAGGTCGACACCCGCGTAGTCAGCCGGGCGCCAGACCTCAGGATTGGCAACATCACCAACCACAACCACGCCATTCGTATTGCGGCGAAGGGTTTCGGCTGCGGTTGGGTCGAGTTCCACCGCGAGAGCGTGCTCAAAGCCCGCGTTCTGAAGCCCGAGCGCCTGCCCTCCTGCTCCAGCACAAATCTCTACAACTCGCAGACCGGTCACGGCTGCCTCCTCGAAAAACGACGTCGAATGGAAGACTGGCTTGAATACATACTTGCGCTTACTCCGTCATCGAAGGGGGTGTGCAGCCCGTGTCCCTGCGAGAACATCCAGAACCGACGCCCAGCGCGCCGACCCCCGGTCGATCGCGCAACATGCGAGCGATCAAGCGTACCGACACAAGGCCCGAACGGGAGATTCGGTCTGAGCTCCATCGACGTGGGATGAGATTCCGAAAGGATCTCCGAATGCGGGTTGACGACGGGTTCGTGCGCCCGGACATCGTGTTCACCCGCCGTCGGATTGCGGTGTTCATCGATGGATGCTTCTGGCACTCGTGCCCGCTCCACGGAGGCTCTCCGTCAGTGAACACCAGCTACTGGGCACCCAAATTTGAGCGCACGCGGGAACGCGACCAAGACGCCAACAAGCTCCTCATCGGCGCCGGGTGGCAGGTAGTACGGATATGGGAGCATGTGCCGGTCCATGCCGCTGCCGATGCGCTCGAACATACGTTCGATCATAGTGGCCACAACAGACGAGAGGGTTGCGACTCTCCGGGGTCACTGACCGTCATCGAATGAGTGATCCATGTTCACCGCTACATGAGAGCCGTCGCGTCCTCCAAGCAGCCGGGCGTGGCCGCTCATTTATCAAGAGAGCATCACAACCCGGAACAACTCGAACACGGGCGCGCTAGCTAGATGCAGTCGCGGAACCCGAGCGCCTGGCAAGCTTCAAACCGACTAGCCGAATCTTGCGGCGGGGAGGGATTCACATGCCAGCGTCGATCTCCTTCGATAAATTGGCTTCTGCTGACCTGATTGTGGACGCTGTCTACGAAGGTGGGCGCATCGGAAATGCGTCAGATGACCCAATCGCACGGCTTCTACCGATCGGCAACTCCGGCGGCATACGTTATAAGGGCCCTGTCTCACGACCGATCGCTGTGGGATTGGTGACATCTGGGACAGATCCCGATTGGCCGGATTCGCTGAACCCGGAAGCTGGGACGCTCACATATTTCGGGGACAATAAGCGCGGCGGCAGGGAACTTCACGACACGCCCAGAGGTGGGAACGAACTGCTTCGGAATATCTTTGGGTGGGCTAACGGTTCCCTCTCCGATCGTGAACTTGTCCCACCCGTTTTTGCATTTGGTCGGACGGGAGAACACCGAGACCACCGGTTTCTCGGCCTCGCTGTGCCGGGCGCCTACGGACTTGCCCCTATCGACGAACTCGTAGGCATCTGGCGTTCGAGTGCGGGCACCCGCTATCAGAACTACCGCGCTGTCTTCACGATTCTCGATGCGGGAGTCATCCGCCGAAGTTGGATCGACTCGATCGCAGGCGGAACACCGGATTACGATCTGGCACCATCAGCATGGCTAGCGTGGTCATCTGGCGGTGCACCGGTCGCACTTCGAGCTCCGCAGACGACGGAAATCCGTTCACGCCGCGACCAAGAAGCCAGTACACCCTCGAAACGGGATCTGGTCGATGCGATCTACCATCACTTCAAGGACCGACCGCACGACTTCGAACACTTCGCCGCTCAATTGATCGAGCTATATCTTCCGAACGTTTCAGCCCTGCAAGTGACCCGGCCTAGCCGCGATGGCGGACGGGATGCTGTCGGCAAATACCGAATCGGGGTCGGCGCAAGCTCGATCGACATCGACTTCGCCGTTGAGGCGAAGTGCTACCGGCCGGGAAGCGGCGTCGGCGTTCGCGAGCTCTCTCGTCTAATCTCGCGGCTTCGACACCGCCAGTTTGGCGTGATCGTGACCACGAGCCATATCGACAGGCAGGCTTACTCGGAACTCAAGGAAGACGGGCATCCAATTGTCGTGCTAGCTGGAGGCGACATCGCAGATCTCATCCATTCTTCTGGTGTCGCCGCGGACGGAGGAATTGAGGCGTATCTGCAGTCATTTGCGCCGAGCTACAAGCGATCGTCGGAGGACCGCTCGTAGTGGTCTACGCACCTCCGCCGAGGCACGATCCGGGCGGCCCTCGCCTAGTTTGACGACTGGCCGGCTACTGAGTCTTGGGCGAGCCGTGCCAAGTCGTCGGCCCGCAGCCCTGGCCAGCCGTGCAGCTCGCGGCGCCACAACTCCGGCACGGCCGATCCGCCCCGCTTCGGGCCGGCGACCGAGCCGGCGATCGCGGCGACGGTGTCCGCGTCGTTGCCGCAGCGCGCGGCGCTCGAGGGTCTGTTGCAGGCCCTCGCCGGCCAGCTCCGCGTGGCGGATCGCCGACCCAGGCGGCCTGCATCGCTGCGACGACCCATCCGTTCGATCCGAGGATGTCGCGGGCTGGGTGCGCTCGGCGACGTCGATGAACTCGTGCCAGCGGGCGCGGCGCTCCACGAGCAGGGCATCGATCGCGGTGCGCAGGCCGTACGAGCCCGTGCGGATCGCGTGCCGGATCGCAAGCGACCAGATGACGCAGGCGTCACCGGCATCCATCTCGAAATGGGTGAGCTCGCTCACCCGGCGGGCCGCGTCGGCGAGCGTCTGTTCCGGACCGTCGACGTCCTTGGCGTCGGCCGCCCAGTACTTCCACGCGCCCGCGACGCGGCCGAGCACCGCGGCATCCGACAGTGAGTCGCCGCGCGCGGACACCTACTGCCGAAGGTCCTGTCGCAGGCGGTCGGCCGTCGCGACATCCGCAGTGTCGGAGTGCGTTCGGGGCCAGGTCCAGGCGGAGCGCAGGATGAAGGCCAGGAGCAGCACCTCGATTCCGATGGAGAGGCCGTAGAAGAAGGCCCACTCCCAGGTCGCTCCTGCCGCGTTGAACACCGAGTAGGGGATGTAGAGCGATGCGACGACGAGGTTCGTGGCGCGGTTCAACCGGGCGGGCAGCGTCATGGAGAGCACCACCATCAGGGCCGGGATCGCCACGGATGCGAGCATGACGGTCAATAACGTCGAGCTGACGTCGAACCTCCAGACGAGGCCATCGAGGATGCCGTCGACGACGCCGGGCTTGTAGAAGTTGAGGATGTCGACGTAGACGTACAGGAACATGAAGCTGGTCCAGGCGGCGGCGAGCTTGGCCCGCACGGGGACCGGCGGGTCGGCGAGCAGGTGCGGGGCGTTCGTGGTGTTCGTTCGGATGGTCATCGGTTCATCTTTCGAGAGGAGCGGTGCCTCCGCCGGAGTGGCGGAGGGTCTGGGCGTGCAGGCGCGACTCGCTGAATTGCCCGCCCGCTTTGTCGTACACCGTACTCGTACGCTGTACGACGAGTAGTACACCGTACTATGGTCCTGCGCTGGAGGATTGTCAAGCGTCGTTGAGCGAGCGAGGAGTTCCGTGTCTGCGAACGAAGAACGCCAGGTCGCGTCAGACGCGGGGCTGAGCAAGCAGCGAGTGGTGGCCGAGGCGATCCGGCTCGCCGACCGCGACGGAGTCGACGGGCTGAGCATGCGCCGGCTCGCCGGCTCGCTCGGCGCGGGCGCGATGTCGCTCTACCACTACGTGGCGAACAAGGACGAGCTGCTCGACGCCATGATCGACGTCGTGTTCGAGGAGATCGAACCGCCGCCCGCGCAGATTGACTGGCAGTCGGCGATGCGCCGGGAGGCGGTATCGACCCAACGGGTTCTCGCGCAACATCCGTGGGCGACCAGCCTGATGGAGTCACGGACGACGCCGGGGCCCGCGAACCTCCACCACCGCGAGGCGGTCACCGCCTGCCTGCGACGGGCCGGCTTCTCGGTGCTGATGGCGACGCACGCCAACTGGATGATCAACAGCTATGTCTACGGGTACGCCCTGCAGGCGGCCAGCCTGCCGTTCGACACCGCCGACGAGCTCGCCGACATGACCGAGGGCGTCTACCTGCCCCAACTTCCTCCTGCCGAGTTCCCGTACCTCAACGAGTCCGCCGCGGAGCTCGTCGCCGTCGGATACGACCCTTCGGAGGAGTTCATCTTCGGCCTCGACCTCGTGCTCGCCGCGCTCGAGCCGCTGAGAGACTCCGTGTAGGGACGGCCACTCGGTCGGTCTAACGAGCACCCGGAACGGAACGCGGCCGCCGGTCGCGGAGCGCCGCGCGACGCTCGTCGAGCGCGACGATGCGCGCGCGGATCGTCACGAGCAGGGCCGCGACCCTCCGCCGGTGGTGGGCCTCGATCAGGCCGTCGACCTCGAGGGCTCGAGCTCGCACGGCGAGGTCCCGCGCCTTCGTGACGGTGTCGCGGCGCCAGGCCTGGTACTGGTCGTCACCGCGACCGGCGAGCCGCTCGAAGCGGTCGTCGATGAGCGCGAGCCGCAGCTCGAGGGCGTTGATGTCGTCGAGCAGGCGCGCTCGGTCGGCATTGCGCGCCGCCGTGGAGAAGCCGAGGTTGATCGCCGCGCGGGCCGCGCGGGCCGCGCCTGCCGTTGTCGCCGCGAGGTGAGAGTCCGAACCCATGAAGTGTCCTTGCCGACTCCAGCCGATGGCCGAAGATCACGACGCTAGATGCGACCACCGACATCTGCGCGCGGGCATGTCGAGACGGGCGTGACCCCCGGAGTGGGGGTCACTGGCGTGCTGCCCAGCAACGGCGCGGATGTCGCGGCCACGGCGCGACGCGAAACGCGATCTCTCGCCAGCGAACGGCATCCGGTGTCACTCGTCATCGCTAGCTTTCAGGAGGCTCCCAGTCGGGAGCCACTCCACGCTCAGCAGCATCACAGCTCTTCAGACCCACCGTTCCACCGAGAGGCCGGCTCATGTCAGATCCCACCAATCCCCCCAGTCCTCCGGCGCAGCCGCCGGTGCCCCCGCAGCCGTACGGCGCCGCGCCGACCCCGCCGCCGCCCGCAGCGCCCGCGGCCTACGGCAGCGCGCCGTACGGCGCAGCACCTCAGGCATACGGCGCGCCCGCGGCATCCGTCGGTCAGAAGTCGTTCATCGCGACGTGGCTGTTCGCGTGGCTCCTCGGATTCTGGGGCGTCGACCGCTTCTACCTCGGCAAGGTCGGCACGGGCATCGCGAAGCTGCTCACGCTCGGCGGGCTCGGCGTGTGGGTGCTCGTCGACCTGATCCTCGTACTCGCGGGCGCCCAGCGCGACATCCGCGGTCAGCGCCTCGAGGGCTACGACCAGCACAAGAAGGTCGCCTGGATCGTCACCGGCGCCGTCATCGCCCTTGGCATCGTAATCAACATCATCAGCGGCGCGACGGCGGGGGCACGCCTGGCATCGGATGTCGCAGACGCGCCGACTGCGGTCGTCGCAGGAGCGGATGCCGCAGCCGACGCCGAGACGACCGAAGCCGAGGCACCGGCCGAACCCGTTGTGACGGTGCAGACCTGGGCCGATGAGGCATTCGGCACCTTCGCGCCCGCCACGCAGACGGGCGCGGGCGACACGCTGATCACGCTGCCCGCCACGGCCGGCATCGTCACCGCCACCCACGACGGATCGGCGAACTTCGCGATCAGCGTGCTCGATGCCGCCAACGGCTCGACCGGCGAGCTGCCCGTCAACACCATCGGTGCGTACTCGGGCACGACGGCCTACGGGTTCAACTCCTACTCGGAGCCCGCCACCCTGGAGGTCATGGCCGACGGCAACTGGTCCATCACGATCTCACCCGTCTCGTCTGCGCCCACGCTCGCCTCGTCGGGAACCGGCGACGCGGTGTTCCTCTACGACGGTGGGGCCGCGGGGCTGACCGCGACCCATTCCGGTTCGGCGAACTTCGTCATCATCGAAGAGACCGCCGACGCCTTCAGCATGGGCCTGCTCGTCAACGAGATCGGCGCCTACTCGGGCACCGTGCCGCTGAGTGCCGGCCCGTCGGCCATCTCGGTGCAGGCCGACGGCTCGTGGACACTGGCGGTGGGCTGATGGAAACCGCACCCATCCTCGCCTGGACCCTGCAGACCGAGATCGCCGTGCCCGCCGACGTGCAGAGCCTGCTCGTCGAGGGCGAGCAGGCTGTCGCGTCGTTCAAGACGTTCCGCGATTCCGCGACGTTCACCACGAAGCGGCTGATCGTGCGTGACGCGCAGGGCATCACCGGCAAGAAAGTGGAGATCACGTCGCTCCCGTACAGCTCGATCCACATGTGGTCGAGCGAGAACGCCGGAGGCGTGCTCGACCGCGACGCCGAGATCGAGCTCTGGACGAAGGCCGGGCACATCAAGGTGAAGCTCAAGCGGGGCGCCGACATTCGGCGCATCGACAGCCTGCTCGCGTGGGCGGTGCTGCAGCACTGAGACTGCGGGCGTGCCTGGCCGCGGGTGCGGGCGAACTGCTCGTGCCCGCGGCATCCGCCTATCCCACGCGGCGGGAAGCCCTAGTCGCCGTCGATCCCCCCGCCGATGTCGCCCGCCTCGGCTGCCGACGGCTCGCTCTCCGCGGCCGCCTCGGCGGTCGACGTGTCGAGCGAGCCTCCAGCGCGCAGGTTGGCCGCTTCCATCGCCCGCTCGATCGCGAGATCCACATCCGATCCGAGTTCGTCTCGATCGCTCATCCGCACATCCCCTCTCCGACGCCCACCCTAGGTTCGGATGCGCGCGAGCGTCCAGCATCAGGGGGCGCAGCAGGACGAGCGGATGCCGCGGCATCCGCTCGTCGTTTTGCAGCTCGCACCGCGGGGCATGACTACGCGCCGATGAACGACCAGATCAGGCAGAGCCCGCCTGAGACCACGAAGATCACCCACGACGGATGCCGCCACCGCGTGTAGACGATCGGCAGCAGGGCGCAGAGCAGCAGCATGCCGCCGATGGAGCCCACGATCGCCTGCGGCGACGCGTCGAAGCCAAAGAGCGCGAGGGCGACGCCGATCGCGATCGCCAGCAGCGAGGTGACGTGCCACGCGAAGCGGATCGTTCCGGCGGCGACGGCGCGGCCGCCCTTCATGGGCGGCAGTTCATCACGCTCGAGCAGCCACCCGACGACGTACCGCTCGCCCAGGATCGAGTGACCGATTCCGAGCAGGACCATGAGCACACCGGCGATCAGGAGCATAGACGCGAGGGTAGCGACTCGGACGCCCTGCGCGTGGTCGGCCAGCAGGCGCGTGCGCACCGAGCCGCGCCGCGGCGAGCGGGATCAGGCCCACGACATGCGGCGAGGCCGCGACTCGGCACGGCTCGGCGCCCGGAGCCTGTCGAGATCTCGGCGTGCGAGCTGCACGGATTCGCTCGCTAGCGACGCGACCCGTCGGGTCATCGCGAGCATCCGGTCTCCGTGGCGCTCACCGGACGCCGTCACCGTGCTCGTCACCGAAGCGCCGAGGCAGAGGCCGAGGTCGATGCGGGTGCGCTCGGCCTCGGCCAGTCGCGTCAGGGCCTCGTCGCCGATGCATCCCGGATGGGCGGTCACAGTGTCACGGGCGATGCCGAGCTTGCGGTCGGCGTCTTGAATCGCGCGCTGCAGGAGGCTCGCGGGCGACATCGTGCGCCTCGAGCGGGTCTCGCGCTCGCGGACCGCAGTCATCGCGGCATCCAGTGCCGATCGCGCTGCGCGCAGTCGGTTCAGGTGGGCTTGCGCGTCGGTGTCGGCATCGGCGCTGCCGCTGACGCCGGCGTCGACTGGTGGGAGGATGACGAGCCGGTCGACCGTGTCACGAGCGATCAGGATGCCGGCGCGCTCGCGCGCGACATCCGCTCGGATCTCCACGACGACGACCCCAGCGCGCCGTGCCCGCGCGACCCGGTCGGCGAGGGTCGAAGTCAGCGCCCCGAGCACGTGCTCGGCCCATTCGCACAACCGCAGGATGAGCACGTAGCGCGCCCGCACCTCGTCGGGCGTGCCAGGCATCGCGTCGTGGTTGAGCCGGTTCAGTCGGAACGCGTCGGTCAGGTGCCGGCGCGCCGCGGCGATCACGGCGGCCGCTGCCTCGGTCGACTCGGCACCCAGCTCGGCCTCGGCGAAGTCGAGCTCTTCGGATGCGACGCGGATGCCCTCGTCGGCGGCGAGCAGGGCGGATGCAGCCCGCTTCGCCAGCTCAGCGTCGTGGGCTTGGAGTTCTTGCGCATCGTGCTTGCGCCAGACCAAGAACCCGGCCATGCGTCGATCCTAGGTTCGCGGGTCGCGCGGGCGCCATGGTGGAGAGCACTCCTCAACACGATCCCGGCGAGCCGGCGAGCTCACACCGACGATGGATCCCGGGCCGCGAACGATCCGCGGCTGTACGTTCGACGAGTCGATCAACCACTGCATGCGTAATGCATGCATCGCTGCTAGCTTGGAGAAATGCCGGTGAACATCACGATCCGTGCCGTACCCGACGAGGTGCGCGATGAACTCGCCGCGCGCGCCAGGCGCTCCGGTCGCTCGCTCCAGGAGTACCTGACCGCCACCCTGACCCGCATCGCCAGCACGCCCTCGCCCGACGACGCGCTCGCCCGGATCCAGGAACACGCTCGGGCGTACCCGGCAATATCGACCACCGACATCCTCGACGCCCGTGCCGAGGATCGGCGCTGAGATTGCCGGTCGCTCCCGAACGCATCGTCATCGACGCGTCGTCGATGTGCGCGTTGTTGATATCCGCCGACGCGCCCGAACATGCGCGCGTGCGAGGTGCGCAACTCCTCGCGCCGAGCGTGCTCCCCTACGAAGTGGCGAACGTGCTGCGACGGCTCTCCAGCGCCGGGCGACTCGCAGACGCTCAGGCCGACCAGGCGTTCACCGATTTCGTAGACCTCGCGGTCGAACTCTGGGACTGGGCGCTCCTCGGCGAGCGCACCTGGCGCCTTCGGCACAACCTGTCGAGCTACGACGCCGCGTACGTCGCCCTGGCCGAACTCACCGACGCAACGCTGCTGACACGCGACGCGCGCCTGGCCCGTGCACCGGGCACCCATTGCCGCGTCGTCGTGTTCGACTGAACGGCCGGCCCCGCAGTCCAACGGGCTCGCAACCATGACGGATGCCGCGGCATCCGCTCGACCGGCGACGAGGTCAGTCGAACATGCCGTCGAGGACGCTGCCGATGACGAGGCCGCCGAGGATGCCACCCATGAGGTCATTGCCGCCGCCGCCGCGGCGACCGCCGCCCCAGCCGCCGCCCCACTGGTCGGGGCCCTGCTGCGGGCGTGACTGGTCGATGTCCCGCTGGGCGAGCTGGAGGGCCTCGCCCGCGAGGTAGGCGACGCGGCGGGCCATCGCCATGGCCTGTTCGCGGTGGTCTTCGTCGATGACGCTGAGCGTGGCCGCCGGCGCGCCGAGGAAGCGGTCGAGGTCGATGCGCACCCGCTCGGCCTCGGCCAGGCGGGTGCGGGCGTCGGCGCCGATCCATCCGCGGTGGCCGGCGATGACGTCGCGAGCGACCGCGAACTGGCGGTCGGCGTCGTCGACGGCGTGGTGCACGTGCTCGATCGGCGGGATCGGGCGCGCCGCGCGCTCGCGGGCGGCGGCGATGGCGGCATCCAGCCCCGCGTTCGCCTCGCGAAGGCGGCCGAGCTGCGAGAACGGGTCGGTGTTGACGCCGGCCGGCGGAAGGGCCGCGAGGGCAGACCGCAGCTCGGACATCGCGGCGGTGACGACGGGCGTCTGCGGCTCGGTGAGCGCGACGGTGAGGTCGCCGCGGGAGTCCTCGACGATCGCCGCGAGCGTGGCCTCGGCCCGCAGCGCCTCGACCTCGAAGGTCTCGACGGCTTCGAGCAGGGTGCCTGCGCGGCGCACGGATTCGGTCGCGGCCTCGAGTGCGAGGTTGGCCTGCTCGCGCTGCCCGGCCTCGCGCCGGCGCTCGGCCACGCCCGCGCTGTGCTCGGCGAATCCGAGGAGCTGGTCGGCCTCGCGGGGGTTGGACTCGACCCGGGCCATCGCCTCGGGGGCGTAGCGCGCGGCGAGGCGCTCGATGGTCTCGCGCGCCTGGGGAACGAGGGCGCGCAAGCGCGCGACATCCGCTCGCACCGAAGCGATGATCTCGGGGGCGCGGCGGGCACGCTCGATGGTCGCTGACAGCGCCGACATCCGCTCGTCGAGCAGGTCTTCGGCCCACTCGCACAGCTGCACGATGCGGGCGTTGCGCGTGCGGAGCTCTTCGGCCGTGTCGGGGATCTCGTCGTGGTTCAGCTGGTTCAGCCGGAACGCCTCGCCCAGGTGCTCCTTCACCGCGACGAGCGCGGTGGCCAGGTCGGTGGTCGCGTCGCGTCCGAGCTCGGCCTCGGCGAAGACGAGCTCGTCGGCCGTGACGCGCACGCGCTCGTCGGCGGCGACCAGCGCGATCTTCGCCCGCTGCGCGAGGGTGGCGTCTTGCGCCGCGAGTTCGGCTGTCTCACGCTTGCGTTTGCCCCAGAATCCGGCCATAGGTTCGATCCTAGGGGCGGGGATGGGAGGCGGCTGAAGGCCCTACTCCGCGGCGACCGGGATCATCAGCGACTGGCCATCGAGATCAATGGTCACCGTTTCCAGAGACGCTCCAGAGGGAACGTCGAACAGGAGCGAGAACGTCGTCGACGACTCCGCCGGAATAGTCACAGCGAAGTACTCGGCGCCGATGTGGCTCGCAACGTTTGCCGAGATCGTTTCGCCACCGAACTCCGCCTCGATGTCCTCCGAGAACACGACGTCCGCCTTGTTGGCGCCGTTGAGGACGACGACGTCGACCGAGCAGAACTCGCCCTTCGGCGTTCCCGCGAGCGGATCGGCGACTTTCGAAAGCGCGCAAGTCGTCTCAAGGACCTCCGCCGTTGCTACGGTCGCATCACCCCCGTCAGCCGAAGACGACACGTCGCCGGACGACTGTTCCACGCCGGCAGATTGTTCGGAGCCCGCAGACGTACTCGAGCTTTCGTTCGCCAGATTGAGAAGTACCGCGAGGCCCAGTAGTGCTCCAACGGCGCCGAGGCTGGCACCCCAAACAGAGAGAGCTGTCGGTCGGACTCGCCGGAGACCGATCGCAACGCAAACCGTTCCCGCCAGCGCGAGCAGGAACCCAACGCCAGGGATCCAACAGAGGAGCAGTCCTGCGAGCCCCAGAAGGAATCCGAACTTGATGCTTGCCGGTGGCGATGCGAGGTCAGCTGCAGACGCTGCGCGACCGATCGGATCAGGTTTCGGGGCGAGCGGCGCTGACGGGGTCATCGGCGCGTAGTGAGCGGTCCACGTACTGCCATCCCAGTAGCGCAGACGCCCGCTACCGTCGCCGTACCAACCGGCCGGTGCCGGTGGCTTCTGCTTGGAATCCCTAGCTGACATAGTTGGTGCCCGATCAGCAGGGGATCGGCGCGAACGATCGGCCCTTGGAGTCGATCATCCCGGTGCCGTTGTAATTGCGGCAGCCGGTGTACGTCGACCCGCCGCCGTCGTTCGAACCGCCGCCACCTGAGCTCGAGCCGGAGTCTGAGTCGGAGTCGGAGTCGGAGCTACTCGCCTGCTGTTGCGCCTGCTCGGCCGCAGCACGTTGTGCAGCTTCGTCGGCCGCGACGCGGGCGGCCTCCTGCTCGGCCGCGACTCGGGCCGCCTCCTGCTCCGCGGCGATGCGTGCAGCCTCCGCGACCCTGGCCGCCTCGCGGTCCGCGGCCGCCTTCGTGGCTGCCGTGCGAGCCGACGCGGCATTCTCACCTGCGAGGAGCCGAGCCTTCTTCGTCGCCTTCGCCTTCTTCTTCGCGGCAGCCTTCTCCTTCGCGGTCGGCTTCGTCGACGCCGCGGTCTTCTTCACCGCCTGCCTCTCCGCTTTCCTGTCTGCCTTCGCAGCCGGGCTGATCTCATCGACGGACCGGTCGATGCGCTTCATCGCCTTCGATCGCACTGCGTCAATGGGATCCGCGAACTGACGGTACGACGTCGACCGAAGCCACGACATGGCATCGAGGCCGTCTTCGGCGACGTCGGCAGCTTCGAGAATCACGGATGCCGCGACGATCGTCTCAGCGAGTCCGACCGTGTCCTTCGGAAGCGGCGTTGCCGCCTTGGTCGCCTGCTGCTCGAGGCTCTTCACCAGCGCCGCGGGCGTGCAGTCGAGCGCCGGGTTCCACATGCCGGCTTCCGTCGACTCGGCGATCTGCTGCGCCTCGGTCACAGCGGGGAGGAACCGCTTGTTGTCGCCGAAGTAGGCGCGAGCGCCGAGGCCCTGGAGTGCCAACTGCTCCTCGACGAACTGTCCGCTCGCGTTCGTCACAGCAGCGAGGGTGCGACCGTACCGGTCGACCTTCGCGACGTCGTAGTCGAGCGTGACGTCCGAGCCTGCAGGAAGCAGTGTATTCAGCGCGTTGGTGGCTTCGACCGCGAGGCATTCAGCGGGCTTGCCGCCATGTGCGAGCTCCGGTGTATCGATGTTGAGCAGGCGAATCCTGGTGACCAGGTCCCCTGTGCGCACATCGACCGTGTCGCCGTCGATGACCCGCTCGACCGTGGCGTGCTCGATCGTGCCTTGCTCAGCGGCATCCGCTCGCTGCGTTCCGACCGCCACGGCCCCGGCGGCCAAGCTGGCGACGGCGAGCATGCCGGTCAGGGCAAGGGCGATCGAACGGATGCGGCGGGCACGCGAATGCGCAGCGGTGGGCAGGGGTATCACGACAACTCCGGGGTGAAAGAGAAGACATCACCCGAATGCGGGGATGAAGAGATCGAGCGAGACATGGCGCTCGATCGTGAGGTTATCTCGACTCACTGGGAAGGTACTGGGACAGATGACCCACATGGCTCCTCTTTCGTTGCAGAGTTTCCGCAGGGAGGACGCCGAATCTTGGAGGCGCGCTCCACGCAGGACTGCCTGATCGCGCCAGTTCTCCGTCGCACGAAGGGACAACGATCGTCAATATTGACGATCCGCGATAGAGTGGCCACATGATCCTTGCCGCCGAGCTCCTTCAAGACGCACGACGCCGGAGCGGACTGACGCAGGCGGAGCTCGCTCGCCGCGCCGGGCTCACGCAGAGCGTCATCAGTGCGTACGAGAACGGCCATCGCGACCCGTCGTTCACCACGCTGCAGCGAGTGATCTCCGCGACGGGATTCATGCTCGAGCCGATGCTCGTCCCTCGGCCGAAGCGTTCTGCGCTGGCGGAGGTGCGGTCGCATGCGGCCGACCTGAGGGCGGCCCTCTCGCCACTCGGCGCCCTCGACATCCGCATCTTCGGCAGCGTCGCCCGTGGCGATGAGACCGACGAGAGCGACGTCGATCTGCTCGTCGAACTCGCATCCGACGTGGGCGTGTTCAACCTGCTGCGCATGCAGGAGGCGGCCGAGCAACTTCTCGGGCGGTCGGTCGACATCGTCCCATCCACTGGAATCAAGCCCGATGCGGTCGAACGCATCACGCACGAAGCGGTCCCGCTGTGAGTCGCAACGAGCGGGATCGCCTCGAAGACATCGCCGTCGCGTGCGGGGTCATCAGCGAGTACATCACCCGCACAGATATCGACGAACCGATCGTGTTCGATGCGATCCGCGTGCGGCTGATCGAGATCGGCGAGGCGGTCAAGGACCTCAGCACGGAGACGATCGCGAGCGAGCCGGAGATCCCATGGGCGATGATCGCCCGTATGCGCGATCTTCTGGTGCACCGCTATTTCGACACGACGCACGCGATCATCACGACAACCGCGCGCGCCGACGTGCCGCGCCTTGGGGCGGCGGTCAGACGTCTGCGTTAAGACGATGTGACGCATGTTGAGCGGCGAGGCGCGGATCAGTCCGCGCGTCCGGTGGCCTCGTCGCGCCGGGCGAGCAGGTGGGCACGCACGGCTTCGTCGTCAGTGAGTTCGGCGGCACGGGCGAAGGCGTCGGATGCCTCGGGCGCGCGACCTGCGCGAGCGAGGAGGTCGGCGCGGGCGGCCCACCAGGGCTGGAACGTCGACGCGTCGGCCTCGGGCGGGAGCGCGGCGAGTCCTGCATCGGGGCCGTCGATGCGTCCGATCACCGCCGCGAGCGCGACCCTCGCGCCGAGGCTCGGGGCGACGCCGTTCAGCGCGAGGTAGAGGGTGCGCAGCGCCGCCCAGTCGGTGACGCCCATGCGGCGGCGGTCGCAGTGCACGGCCTCGATCGCGGCCTCGAGCTGGAAGCGGCCCGGCGGTCGCCCCGGCGCGGAGGCGCGGCGGAGGTACTCCCCGCCCTCGGCGATCAGCGCAGCATCCCACGTCGTCGGGTCCTGCTCGTCGAGCGGGATGAACGGGCGCGATGCGGCCGCGGGCGCGCCGGCGCCGGCCTCGTGGTCGACCCGCGACCCGCGCCGCGCGAGCGACAGCGTCACGAGCGACGCGAGTCCCCACGCCTCCGTCTCGTGCTCGAGCAGGGCGGCGAGGGTCACCGCGAGGTACTGCGCCTCGCCGGCCATCGAGTCGGGGGCGTCGGCGGGGGCGCGCCACGTGATGGCGTGGCATCCGTAGACCGCCTCGAGCACGGCGGGCAGGCGTTCGGGCATCGCGCGACGGTCGGGCACCGCGAACGGGATGCGCGCATCACGGATGCGTCGCTTCGCCCGCACGAGCCGCTGCGCCATCGCCGCCGGCGGCACGGCGAACGCGGTGGCGATCTGCGCGGACTCGAATCCGAGCACGACCTGCAACATGAGCGGCGTGCGCACGGCGGCGTCGATCGCCGGGTGGGCGCAGACGAACAGCAGCTCGAGCCGCTTGTCGCCGATCGCGAACGGGTCGAGATCGGCCAGCGGGTCGACGGATGCCGCACCCGCCGACGCGACGGCGTCCGGCCTCGCACGGGGCGCAACATCCGACCCTGCGGACCCGGCGTTCGAGCGGGCCGCACCGGCGTCGTCGTCGAGCGGCGCGGTGAGCCGGCGCTCGGCCGACTTCCACGCGTCGCGCTGGCGATTGCGAGCCACGGTCAACAGCCACCCCTCGGGATTGTCGGGCACACCGGCATCCGGCCACGTCTTGAGCGCCTGCTCGAAGGCGCCGGCGAGGGCGTCCTCGGCGAGCGCGAGGTCACCGGTCGACGCCGCGAGCAGCGCGACCAGCCGGCCGTACGACACGCGGGCCGCCAGTTCGACGGATGCCGCGGCCGCCGCCGGGTCGGGTGTCCCGGCCGCCCGTGCGTCGTCGGCGTCGTCGGCCTCGGCATTCACCCGTTGGCGGTCCACACACCGTCGACCGTGTGGACGGCACCCGGGCGCACCTCGACACCACCCGCGCCGTAGTCCATCGACGGCGCCTGCTTCGCCCACTCGATCGCGGTGTCGAGGTCGGGCACGTCGATCACGAACGTGCCGCCGAGCTGGTCCTTCGTGTCGGCGAAGGGGCCGTCCTGCACCTGGACGGTGCCGCCGTCGGCGCGCAGGGTCGTCGTGCTCGACGACGGTTGCAGCACCTCGGCGCCCAGCAGCACGCCCGCGGAGTGCAGCGTCGCCGCGTAGGACGAGAAGGCCTCCTGACCCTCGGCGAGCGCCTCGGGGCCGAGGTCGTCGGCCGTCATCTCGGGATAGTGCAGCAGCAGCGTGTAACGCATCTGGTCCTCCTTCGGCCCGATCCAGCGACAGGGTACTCGCGCACCGGCGTCGCCGCCCGGGTCATCTCTCGTCGTCGCTCCCGTGGGAGTCGGCCCCATGTCGGCCTCGGCCGTTTCCGGCCTTCACAGTGATGACGACCGAGCAGGAGGTCGATCGACAGCGGCCTCCTCTTGGGCGTGTGCCTGCCGATAGTCCGGCACTCCGGCACTCCGGCACTCCGGGCACCGATTCTCACGGCGTATGTCTTCCACCGCGTGGGCTGACTCGGCTGTTGAGGAGGAGTGCAGCCGGCCGCTCCATCCGCACCCGCGAACGCGATCGGCCTCGTGCTGGGCGTCGGCGCCGGGCTGGGGTTCGCGTGGCAATCGGCGAGCTACCTCGTGCGGGTCATCCGCAAGCGGCCGCGGCGCTTGCAGGTCACACGACAGAACGGGTTCGACACGGGCGTGTGACCTCGAGCGGATGCCGCGGGCGAACGTCTCGGGGGTTGCCGAACGCGTTCCGGCGGCGCGTGAATCACACGTCAGTGTCGCGGCTCCCCCGTCGCACGGCGAGCGCGGCCGACCGCTCGAGGTCGTCCGCACGCAGCCCGGGCCAGCCGTGCAGCTCGGCGCGCCAGGCTGCGGGCACCGCCGAGCCGCCCCACTTCGCGCCGGCGAGCGAGCCGGCGATCGCCGCGACCGTGTCGGTGTCGTTGCCGCACCGCACCGCGCGCTCGAGCGTCTGCTGCAGGCCCTCGCCGGCGACCTCGGCGTGATGGATCGCCGACCACGCCGCCTGCATGGCCGCCACGACCCATCCGTTCGATCCGGGGATGTCGCGGGGCTGCGTCTGCTCGGCGACGTCGAGGAACCCGTGCCAACGAGTCCGGCGCTCCTCGGGCAGCGCATCGACGGGCGTGCGCACGTCGTAGGCGCCGGTGCGGATCGCGTGCCGGATCGCGAGCGACCAGATGACGCAGGCGTCGCCGGCATCCGTCTCGTAGTGCGTGAGTTGGCTCACCCGGCGGGCCGCGTCGGCCAGCGCCCGTTCCACGCCTGCATCATCGCCGAGGAAGCCGAGCGCGACCGGGCCGGTGCGCATGAGCGAGCCGTTGCCGGCCGAGCGTCCGGTCGAGTCGTGCACGCGCTTCGCGGCCGCACGCACGTCGTCCTCGCTCACCTCGAAGGGGTCGACCGACCGGAACGTCGTCTGCCCGAGCACCTGGCGGGTCTGGATGCCGACGTCCTTGGCATCGACTGCCCAGTGCTTCCACGCACCGGCGATGCGGGCGAGCACCGCGGCATCCGTCAGCGAGTCGCCGCGCGAGAGCGCCTCGAGGATGGGAACGGCCATCGAGGTGTCGTCGGTCCACTCCCCGAGCTCCCACGGGCCGCCCGCCGTGAACACGACCGGCACGTCGTCGGGCAGCGACGGCTTGAACTCGTACGGCGCACCGAGGGCGTCGCCGGCCGCCGAGCCGAGCACGGCGCCGATCGCGCGGTCCATGAGGGTCGGGGTGGATTCGAACGACATGCTGACTCCTTGCTCTCGACTGCTTCGATCCTCGACGGGCTCTCGCGCTCCCCGAGCCGCGTCACCCGGCCGCCACGAGCGCCGTGCGGTCGGCCCACTCGGGCGACGCGAACGTCGAGTTGCGCGACCAGAGCGCGTCGACGAGCCGCACCGCGTAGCGCAGGCGCTCCTCGTGCGAGCCGCTCATGAGCACCCATGAGTGCCCGCGGCGGGTCAGCTCGTCGATGAACCATCCGTTCATCTCGGCCCGGATGTGCTCGCCGTCGCGCCAGCCGTCCTGCTCGAACGCGACGCCCTCGTGGTCGGTCACGAGGTACACGTCGCGGCGCGGCAGCTCGGTGGTGCCGAATCGGCGCGTCGCATCCGACGTCGAGCCGACGTAGCGCCGCTCCCACAGCTCGGTCGCGAGGGCATCCGTGTCGGCGATGACGAGCGGGCACGCGAGCGCCGCCGCGTTCTCGAGCGCGTTCTGCCGCTCGGCGATGCGCGCGAAGTGCTCGGGCAGCCAGACCAGGTCGTCCATCGACACCGGGCGCCCCGCCGCTGCCTCGGTCTCGGCGTGCAGCTCGTAGGTGAACTCGCGCCCGTACTCGGGCACGAACGGCATCCGCCCGAAGCCGCGCGCCCGGTAGTGCTCGACGAGCGCCGAGGTGAGCGTCGTCGTGCCCGTCGACTCGGCGCCCACCACGATGACGCGCGTCGCGAGATCCAGTCGAGCGGATGTCGCGACCTGCCCCCAGCGGCCCACGAGGTCGTCGCGGGCGGCCGTTCCACTGATCGGATAGCGCGTGCGGGCCGCGTCGAACGCCCGGTGCCCGGCGCCGAGGCGTGCGGCGAGCTCGGCACCGTAGTGCTCCGACGAGAAGACCGTCGTGGGCGCCGGCCGACCTGCCGCCGAGAGGGCTGCCTCGATGAGCACGACGTTCGCGCGCCACGCGATATCGCTGCCGTACTCGACGGGCGCGTCGCACGGGACCTCGACGAGGGTCACGTTGCCGAGCCCCGCCGGGTCGGCCGCGATCTCCTCCCGCAGCCAGGCGGCCCGCCGCTCGAGCGGGATCGACTCGAAGACGGTTCCCATGATGACGACCGTCACGAGCTCCGACTCGGCGGCCGCGAGGCGCAGCAGCGCCAGGTGCCCCTCGTGCAGCGGGTAGAACTTGCCGATCACGAGGCCGTGCGGCTCGCGGGTCATGCGCGGGCCTCTGCGGTGGCTTCGGCATCCGTCGTGCGAGCGGTGGCTGCGGCATCCGCTGGGCTGTTGCCCTCGCCACCTGCCCGACCGGCCCGGTACTCGCGCGTCCATCGCGTGAGGCCGTAGACGCAGAGCGCGAGGAACCCCGTATAGAGGAGTGCCGTGAGCCAGAGCCCCTTGACCAGGTACAGCGGGATCGAGACGAGGTCGACGGCGATCCAGATCCACCACTGCTCGAGCAGCTTCTTCGCCTGCCCCCACGTCGCGAACAGCGAGAACGCGAGGATGAACGCGTCGGGCCACGGCACCTGCGAGTTCGTCTCGGCGGCGAGCAGGTAGCCGACCGCGACGGTCGCGATCAGGGCGATGGCGCTGCCCACGACGAGTTCGCGCCGGGTCGCCCGCCGAATGGGCAGAGCGGATGCCGCGCCGGCCGCGCCGCCCTCACCGACCCCCTCGACCCCGCCGCGCCGACGACGCGACCACTGCACCCACCCGTAGACGCCGAGCACGCCGAACGCGATCTGCAGCGCGGCATCCGCATAGAGCCCGACGCCCGCGAAGAGCAGCAGGAACGCGAGGTTGTTCACGATGCCGAGCGGCCAGTTCAGGATGCTGCCGCGCGCGACGGCCCACACGCAGAGCGCGCCGGTGAGGAAGCCGATGGCCTCGACGACCGAGACGGGCTGGTCGGCGATCGAGAAGAGCTGCGACTGCAGCAGGTCGGTGAGGGCGTCCATGTCGGCCCCTTTCGGTTATTAGCGCACATTCGCGCGAATCGGTGTTGACAGTTTGCGCAGATCTGCTTGAATCGTCAAGTGACCACGCGCGACTCGCAGGGCAGGGCCCTCACCGACTACCCGAGGCCGTCGGTCGCGGTCGACACGGCCGTGCTCACGGTACCCCCGGGCGGCCCGCTCAGCGTGATCGCGGTCACGGGCGACGGCGACCTGCGGCTGCCCGGCACGTTCCTGCACGAGGGCGAGACGCTCGCCGACGCGGTCGCCCGCTCGCTCGCGGAGAAGGCCGGCATCACCGGCATCCGTCCCGTGCAGCTGCACGTGTTCGACGCCCCCGGTCGCGACGACCGCGGCTGGGTGCTGTCGGTCGCCCACCTCGCCCCGGTGCGGATGTCGCGCCTCGACGCCGAGACGCGGGCCGACCCCGCCCGCGCGCAGACCGAGCTGCTGCCCGTCGCGGCGCTGCCGTCGATGCCGTTCGACCACAACGCCATCGTCGAGCTCGCCGTCGCGGAGCTGCGTGCGCGCTACGCCGAGCGCCCTGACCCCTTCGGGCTGCTGCCCGAGGCGACGTTCACGATCCGCGAGCTGCACGAGCTGCACGAGGCCGTCGCGGGCCACCCGCTGCCGCGCGACACGTTCCGACGCCTGATGGAGCCGCAGCTCGAGCCGACCGGATCCCTGGCCCGCGGCACGGTCGGCAAGCCCGCCCGCGAGTTCACGAGGAGCGCCGCATGACGAGCGTTCCGGCGCCGGCCCCGCGCAAGCCCGGGAGTCGCGTGCGCACCGTGCTGCTGCGCCTGATCCCGCTCGCCGTGGTGCTGCTCGTGCTCGGCGGGTTCATCGCCAGCACGTCCGTGCCGATGGGCACCGTCACCGAGTGCATCGTCACCGGCCACGGCGTCGAGCCCGGCGGCAAGGGCTTCGACTCGCTCATCGTCGAGTCGACCTGCGGCGACTTCCACACGAGCATGCCGAAGTCCGCGTTCACGATCGGCGACCAGTACTCCTTCGAGCTGCGCGGCATCCACAAGCCCAACATCGTCGACGCGACCCGCACGGGCTGAGCGCAAGGTCCTGGTGCGCTGGACCCGCCTCAGTGCCGCGCGGCGATGGCGTCGAAGACGGGCATCTCGAGCTTCGTCATCTGCAGCATCGCGGCGAAGAGCTCCTGCTTCAGGGCGGTATCGGTCGTGGTCATCAGCTCGGTGAATCCGCGTGGGACGAGCTGCCACGAGAGGCCGAAGCGGTCGGTGAGCCATCCGCACTGGCTCGGTTCGCCGCCGTCGGCGAGGAGCGCGTTCCAGAGGCGGTCGACCTCGGCCTGGTCGTCGACCTCGAGCTTGATCGACACGACCGGCGTGAGCGCGACATCCGGACCGCCCGAGATCAGCTGGAACCTCGCGCCGGCGACCGTGAAGTCGACGGCGAGCGGCTCGCCCGCCCGCTCGGAGTCGGCCGGCCAGCGGTCGACGTTCAGCACCGCGGAGTCGGGCACGAGCGAGGCGTAGAACTCGGCCATCTCGTCGAGCGGCCCCTCGACGAGCAGGCAGGTCATCGTGGTCGTCGGCATGGGAAGCTCCTTCGCGGTCGGTGGGTCAGACGCTAGCCGCGACATCCGACAACCGGAAGGGGCGCGGGAACGGCGTGCCGCGGCATCCGCGCAGCAAGGCCCGACTCAGGAGACGGCGACTCAGTAGACGGCGACGCGGTCCTCGCGCTCGTCGAGCACCCAGAGGTGCGACGCGACCGCACGGTACAGGCGATGGGGTGCCGCGCCGCTCACGCTCCCCTCCGCCCACGGACGCAGGCCGGATGCCGCGCATCCCGCGTTGTACACCGCGAGCGCGCCTTCGAGCGCATCGTCGGGAACCTGCTCGGCGAGCGCCTCGGCGTAGACGGCCGTCGCATCGCCGACGGGCGTCGTCGTGTCGAACACGGCGAGCGCGACCTCAGCGCGTGCCGCGATGTTCTCGGAGTGACGACGGGTCGGGCGCGACACCCAGACGAACTCGCGCAGGTCTCGCACGGCGAACCACACCGGGGTCGCCCACGGGCGGCCTGCGGCGTCCGCGGTGGCGAGGGTCAGGTAGGCGTTCGCGTCGAGGAGCTGCCGGGCGGAGTTCGCCACGGGCGACGAGGATGCATCGGTGGTGACCATACTCATGGCTACCAGATGGCCGCGCGGTCCCTTCCGAGCCGGGCGGTGCGGCGTCGGCTTCCGACCGCACTCACAGCTGCAGCCGCGCGAGCATGGCCGCGATCAGCGCATCGTGCTGCTCGTCGCGGGCATCGGCATCTGCCTGCTCGCGGTCGGTCCGTGGCGGGCGCTGCGGTCGCCGTGGCTCTGGGCGGGCGTCGGGGTCGTCGTCGTCGCGCTGCCGAACCTCCCGTAACAGGTCGCGAACGACCTGCCGCAGCTGCGCATGGGCTGCGCTGGCCGACGACACCGACGGCGCCGGGCGCCTGCTCACGCTGCCCTTCCTGTTCCTGCTCGCCGGGCCGCCGCTGGTGGCGATCTGGGTGGCCGGACTCGTCGGGCTGTTCCGCCGGCCGGCCTGGCGGCCCATCCGGCTGTTCGCCGTGGCGTTCGCCGTCGTGGTGCTCGCGACGGCTCGCGCACCTCAGCTGAGCGGCGCTTGCCCGCCCTGTCAACTGATCATTGACATCATCGTTTGCGTCAACTTACAGTTGACGTATGGTCGAACGAACGAAACGACACCGCCCGACGGCATGGTCGGCCGGCTACGGCCTGATCGCCGTCGGAATCATCCTCAACACGATCGGCATCGCCGTGCTCGACGGATTCGCAGGCGGGCTCGTCGTCGGCGCAGGCGTCGCCATCACGCTGCTCGGCGTCGTCCGCCTCGCCGCAACCGCGGGATGGCTGCGCTCGCGCAACGGCGAGCGCGGAGACTGGTGGCTGCCCAGCCGGGACGACGAGCGGTGAGCGTCCGCGACATGGTCACGCGCGCGATCCTCGACGCCGCAGGTGTCGAGCCCGACGAGAGCCGCCACCTCGAACCCGCCGAACACCTCGCGCTCATCCGCACCAGCGCCGAAGCCGAGGGCGAGGTGCGCGCCATCCTGCGCCAGGCCGTCGAATCGGCGCGCGCCGGCGGCGTCAGCTGGGCCGCGATCGGTGCCGAGCTGGGCATGTCCCGGCAGGCCGCGCAGCAGCGCTTCGGCGACGCCTCGCAGCCCGACGCCGCAGCCGACGACGACGACGAGTACCGCTGGCTCGGCCCGGTGACCGCGTTCGACGAGATGGCCGAGCTCGAGCTCGCCGGGCGCGCCGGCTGGCACACCGTCGAGGCCGGCCTGCTGCGCCACCGCATGGTGCGCACGGACACGCAGTGGGAGACGAAGCGCCTCATCTGGCGCGGCCCATCGCGCCGCGACGAGGCCGAGGGCTGGGTCGTCGGCTCGACGATGTTCCCGTGGGCGTACCTCGTGCGCGACCGCGGCATCCCCGCCGAGTAGCGGGCAACGACGCAACAACGCAACAACGCAACAACGAGACAGAGCCAAGAGCTACCGGGCGACAGTCGACGGCCGACGCAGCCCGAGCGCTACTCAAGGTTCAGCGTCGCGATCACGGCGAGGTGGTCGCCGCCCCCTGCCGGCACGGAGGTGTTCGACACGACGTCCATGCCGCGCTGGAACACGTGGTCGAGGCGCACGACCGGCGCCGCGGCCGGCCAGGTGAATCCGAAACCGCCGTCGCTCTGGTTCGCCTCCGACAGCTGCGCCGTGACGTCGGCGAGCGCCCGATCCGACGACCCGGCGTTGAAGTCGCCGACCGCGACGACCCGGTCGTTCTCGTCGCGCTCCAGGTGGTCGGCGAGGTTCGCGAGCATGGCGTCGCGTTCGTCGTGCCCGGTCGGTCGAGCGGATGCCGCGTGCACGACGTAGATGCTCACGGGCCCGCTCGGCGTCTCGAGGTCGGCGGCCAGCCCGCGCTTCCAGCCGAGCCCGAGGTCGAGCATCTGGGCGTTCTCGATGGGGAAGACGCTCCAGACGCCGACCGTCCCGACCCCGTAGCGATAGGGGTAGCTCTCGTCGAGCACCGCCCCGGCGTCGGCACGGGACTCGGCGTCCATCTCCTGCAGCGCGACCACGTCGGCACCGGTGGCGGCCAGGGCCGCAGCCGAGGCGGCGGCGGTGCCGGAGCCCGCCTCGACGTTCTGGCTCGCCACGGTCAGGCGCGCGTCGGATGCGGGAGCCGCCGTCCACGACAGCGGCAGGATCGACGGCACGAACATGGCGCTCCAGACGAGCGCAGCGAGCACGGCGGCAGCGATCGCCGCCCGACCCCTCGCGACGAGCGCGCCGACGAGCAGCAGTGGCACCGCGAGCCCGAACCAGGGCAGCGCGGTGTCGACGATGAGACCGAGGCCCGCGACATCCGGAACCATCGTGTGCAACGCCAGCAGGAGCACGACCGCCGCGCCGAGCAGTGCGGTGGCCCGGGCGAGCCCGACCCGTCTCCTCCGAAGCGGACGCGGCGACGAGGAGCCGCCCGAGGGGGCCTCCAGCGGTGCGAGCACGGTCATCAGGCCATTCTCCCGATGGAAGCTGTGCGACCACTCCACCTCGCTGTCGGCCGCGCCGCGGCATCCGCTCGATGCATCGCCCCTAGGCTTCAGCGCAGGAGGTTCACGATGACCGAGCGGATGCCGAAGAAGCTGTACGAACGCGAGCTGAAGGACCTGCAGGCGAAGCTCGTCGACATGCAGGCGTGGGTGCAGGAGTCCGGCGCGCGCGTCGTCGTGATCTTCGAGGGGCGGGATGCCGCGGGCAAGGGCTCCACGATCAAGCGCGTCTCCGAGTACCTCAACCCGCGCGTCACGCGCGTCGTCGCGCTGCCGACGCCGAGCGTGCGCGACAAGACGCGCTGGTACTTCCAGCGGTACGTGCCGCACCTGCCGGCGGCGGGCGAGATCGTGCTCATGGACCGCTCCTGGTACAACCGTGCGGGCGTGGAGCGCGTCATGGGCTACTGCACCAACGAGGAGTACCACCGGTTCCTGCACCAGGCGCCGATCTTCGAGCGGATGCTGGTCGAAGACGGCATCATCCTGCTGAAGTACTGGTTCAGCGTGTCCGACGTCGTGCAGGAGGAGCGGTTCCGCTCGCGCCTCGAGGACCCGATGCGGCGCTGGAAGCTCAGCCCCAACGACGTGCTCTCGATCACGAAGTGGGAGGACTACTCGCGCGCGAAGGACGCGATGTTCGCGAACACCGACATCTCCGAAGCGCCCTGGTACGAGATCGAGAGCGACGACAAGCGCCGCTCGCGCATCAACATGATCGCCCACCTGCTCTCGAAGATCCCGTATCAGCCGGTCGAGCGCGAGACGATCGAGATCCCGCCCCGTCCGGCGTCCGGCGGGTACGAGCGCCCGCCCCGCGAGTGGGCGAACCTCGTGCCCGACCACGCTGCCGCGGTCATCGAGGCAGCCGACGCCAAGGACTGAGACGCGCGATGCCGGTTCCGCCTCGTCGTCGAGGCTGAACCGGCATCGCCATGTCCGGGACGCTCAGCGGGTGGCAGCCTCCGCACGACGCCGGCGAACGAGCACGAGGGCCGCGCCGAGCGCGAGCAGCAGGCCCGAACCGGCGAGCCAGAGCGACGGCTCGACACCCGTCGAGGCGATGCCCGTCGGCGCGGCGGCCGCCGCCGGCGCCGGTGCCGGTGCCGGGGTCGGCACGGGCTCGGCGACCGGCCCCTCGGTCGAGATCTCGAGGATCTCGCCGTCTTCGCCGACCGAGAACCAGACCGAGGTCGTGAACGGCTCGCCGTCGGCCCCGACCGCGGTGACCCGCAGTTCGTGCGCCCCGAACGGCACCACCGCGGGCAGCGATGCGGCGAGGTCGATCGTGCCGTCGGCCGCGACCACCCCGTTCGCGACGACGATCGGGGCGGAGAACAGCGTCACGTCGAACGCCGTGTCGGGCGAGAGGCCCGAGCCGGTCACGCTGACGCCGAGACCGGATGCCGCGTCGCCGGGCTTGCCGTCGAGGACGACGCTCAGCACGGGCTCGTCGACGACGATCGTGAACGCCTGCGCGACGCCCTCGCCCGTGGCGTTGGTCGCGGTGACCTCGACCCCGAAGGTTCCGGCCTCGGTCGGCGAGCCGTCGACCGTGCCGTCGGCGCCGAGCGTCAGGCCGACGGGCAGCGCGCCGTCGGTCACGGCGTAGGCCACGGCATGCTCGGCCGCGAACACGACGCCGGCCGGGACATCCTCGTGCAGCAACGGCACCGAGGTCGTGGTCCAGGTCACGACCGGCGCGTTCACGGTGCCCGTGAACTGGCGGGCGACCGTGACGTCGCCGTTCGTGGCCTCGACCGTGAGGTCGTAGGCGCCGAAGGCGGTCGGCGTGCCGGTGACGGATCCGTCGGCGGCGAGGCTCAGGCCGGCCGGCAGCGCGCCGTCGACGAGAGCGTAGCCCGTGGCATCCGTCGCCTCGAGCGCGAGGCCGGCATCGACGGCGACGCCCTCGCGCAGGGCGCCGAGCGAGTCGGACACCCACACGGGCGCATTGCGCACCTCGACGACGATCTCGACGGAGCTCAGCACGCCGAGCGCGTTCTCGAGGTCGAGGTACAGCGTCGCGGTGCCGGCCTTGTGGGCGCCGATCGCCAGCAGGTCGGCCGACCTGAGCGAGGCGTCGAACCCGCCATCGGGGTCGAACGAGGCTTGATGGAACCGACCGCCGACGATGTTGCCGCCGCTGTCGAGCAGGACCTCGTCGCCGACCGTGAGCAGCAGCGAGGTCGGCCCGGTCCACGTCGCGGGCGCGAGCACGTCGAGCGTGAACGCGCGGTCGGCGCTCTCGCCGTCGGCGTTCGTGGCGCGGATGGTGAACGTCGAGCTGCCGGCCACGGTCGGCGTGCCCGTGAGCAGGCCCTCGACGCTCAGTGCGGTGCCCGTCGGCAGCGATCCGCTGACGACGGACAGTGTCGCGGCGTTCTTCGCCACGAACGCGAGGCCGAGCGCGTGGTCGACGGGCACGGGGTCGACCTCGTCCGTCACCCAGACCACGAGCGGCGCCTTGACGCTGCCCGTGAACTGCCGGTCGACCGTGACGTCGCCGTTCGTCGCCCCGACCGTGAAGGTGTACGGGCCGGCGGTGGTCGGCGTGCCGGTGATGGAGCCGTCGGCGGCGAGGCCCAGCCCCGCGGGCAGGTTGCCGGCGGTGATCGCGTAGCCCGTGGCATCCGTCGCCTCGAGCGCGAGGCCCGCATCGACCGCGACGCCCTGGCGCAGCGCGCCGATCGACTCGGTCACCCACACCGGCTCGGCCAGCACGGTCACGTCGATCCTCACGCCGAGCGACGGATGCACCGTCGTGATCCCGAGGGGGAAGGTCGCGCCCGATCCGGGCCTGAGTCCGGTGACCGTGACGAGGCCGCTGCCGGCCGACGACCGGAACGGCCCCTTCGGGTCCTCATTGATGTTGACCGTGAGGACGTTCTCGAAGTGGCCCGCCACGGTCTTCGAGTGACCGACGGTGACCACGACCGACGTCTCGCCGACCCAGATCGGGGCGGCCAGCACCTCGAGTCGGAACGCCCGCGCGGCCGAGGCCCCGCTCGCCTTCGTCGCGGTCACGGTGAAGTTCGAGACGCCGGCCGCGGTCGGGATGCCGCTGATCACGCCGCCGGTGGAGAGCGAGAGGCCGATGGGTAGGGAGCCGGCGGTGACCGCGTAGCTCACGGCGTCGGTCGCGACGAGGGCCTTCGAGTACGCCAGCCCGACGCCGGCATCCCCGAGGACCTGCGACGTCTGCCACACGGGCGGCACGTCGTTCACGACGCCGCTGAACGCCTGGGCGGTCGAGCCGCCGGGGCCGGTCGCCGTGACGGTGAACGAGTAGGGGCCCGGGGCGGCGGTCACCGTGCCCGAGATCGTGCCGCCGACGAGCGAGAGCCCCGCCGGCAGCGAGCCCGCCGTGATCGCGAACGAGGTGGTGTCGGATGCCGCGAGCCCGACGCTCACCGCGGCGAGGCGCGTGAGCGGGCCGAGCGTCGTCGTCGTCCAGGCCGGCGCAGGGGTCACTGGCGTCGACGGCAGCACCGTGACGACCGTGGTGTACGCCTGCATCCACGGGCCGTCGGGGAACGTGACGTCGAAGCGCACGCTGTAGACGCCGTCGAACTCCGGGGTGCCCGCGAGCCGGATGCCGCTGCCGTCCCCGAAGAACTCGAGCCACATCCCGGGAGGGGCCGTGTCGGCGTACAGCGCCGAGTTCGAGGCCGTTCCCGGTTCGACGAGCACCGTCGGCGCTCCGGGGTCCACGCCTTCGGTGAAGGTCAGCGCGCTCGGCACCGTGGGCACCGCCTGCGCGGGAACCGCGGCGCCGACGACGGTCGCGGCGGCGACCAGGAGCACGGCGAGCACGCTCGCGACCGGGCGGAAGAGACGATGGAGCGGGCGACGCTGCGACACGGGAGGTCCTCTCACCAGGCCGCGCGGCGGCGCGCGGGTACGCCCGCGCCGTCGCGGCACCTCACGGTAGTGCAGCGGCGGGCGCGACCGAAACGGAGGGACACCCCCCAGTTCGGGGCCCGCGGCATCCGCTCTCCCATGCGTTCGATGCTCATGTGTCAACGGGGCGGTCCGTCCTGGGGTAGTCTCGGAGAGCACGCGGAAACGCGGGCGATGCGGATGTGGCGCAGTGGTAGCGCATCACCTTGCCAAGGTGAGGGTCGCGAGTTCGAATCTCGTCATCCGCTCTCTTTTTCTTCTTCGACCGGGCTCGTTCGACCGGGCTCGTTCGACCGGCTCCTTCACGGATGTCTCGTCGCGCCGTCGACCGCATCCATCGCGGAGGCCGCGGCCCGCCGAGCACCGAACGCCGGCGGACTCAGTCGTGCCAGGAGCCCATCCACTCGTCCCAGTGGGGCCCGTCGTCGAGCACGACGCCGTCGCGAGCCTGCTCGGCGAGCCCGCGCATGGCGAGGTCGAGGTAGCGCAGGTGCAACGCGTCGGCGTGCGCACGCGGGTACGGCAGCGCCGGGCGGAGGTGCAGCAGGAGTTGCATCACGTCGGCCGCCGTGAACCCCTCGGGCACGAGACCGTCGGCCCGGTCGCGCGCGACCAGGCGACGCAGGCCGGCATGCAGCTCCTCCGATGCGGCGCCGAGCTCGGACGAGATCGGGGCGCCCCGGCCCGGCGGCTGCAGGATCGGGCCCGGCGCGCCGGTGATCTGCCTGGCAAGGAAGCTCGCCACGGCTCCCGCGGGAGCGGCGCCGGTATCGGCGCCGTCGTCGGCATGGCCGTCGGGAGCGGCGCCGGCGCCGTCGGGCATCGACCCCGCGACCTCGTGGGCGAGCGCAGCGGCGGCGCTCACGCCGGTGACCCGGAGGGCCTCGACGAGCGCCTCCTTGGTCGGGTACCGGCGGTAGATCGAGGCAACCCCGACGCCCGCGTGCCGAGCGATCTCGGCCATCGAGGCGTCGTGCCCCTGGGCGGAGAGCACCTCGCGGGCGGCCGCCAGCACCGCGGCATCGTTGGATCTGGCCTCCCGCTGCCGGCCGGGAAGAGGGCGCTCGTCGGCGGAGGGGTCGGGCATCGCCCCAGTGTACTGCTATTCTGAATCGGAACGGACGTTCCGTTCCGATTCATCCCGGGTCGATTCCGTTCCCTCGATCCCTCCACCGCAACGTCGCGGTGCCTCCCCCGCACCTCCAGAAAGCGAGCACGTCCATGCCCACCGCGACCCCCATCTCCGACACGGTCGAGCCGACCGACGCCGACATCCGCATCGAGGCGGCCGCCGGCGGCATCCGCGAGTCGACGGCCGCTCGCCGACCCGGCCTGATCACCTTCGCGCTCAGCGCCGCGGTGCTCGCGTTCTCGCTCATGCAGACGCTCGTCGTGCCGGCGCTGCCGACGATCGGGCACGACCTCGGGGCGACGAGCCTCGGCACGGGCTGGATCCTCACCGCCTTCCTGCTCGCCGGAGCCGTCTTCTCCCCCGTGGTCGGCAACCTCGGCGATCGGTTCGGGCACCGACGCGTGCTGCTCGCGGCGATGCTCGTCTTCACCGCAGCGACCCTCGTCGCGGCGTTCGCGCCCAACCTCACCGTGCTGCTCGCCGCCCGCGTCGTGCAGGGCGTCAGCACCGCGACCTTCCCGCTCGCACTCGCGCTCGCCCGGACGCTGCTCACGGGCAAGCGGCTCGCGGCGGCGTTCGGCTGGATCCCCGGCATGATCGGCCTCGGCGCGGGCCTCGCCCTCGTGGCCGGCGGCATCATCGTCGATGCCCTCTCGTGGCGCTGGATCTTCGCCATCGGCGCGATCCTGATCCTGGCCTCGGCCGCGATGGTGGTCGCCTGGGTGCCCCGCGGCGCCAAGCCGGCCGCGACCGGCTCGACGGACTGGCCCGGCATCCTGCTGCTCACGGGCGGCCTCGTCGGCGTGCTGCTCGCCGTCTCGCAGGGCGGCGCATGGGGCTGGACCTCTCCGCTGACACTCGGCGTCGGCGCCGCCGGCATCCTGCTGCTCATCGCCCTCGTGCTCGTCGAGATGCGCGTCGCCGCGCCCGTCGTGGACGTGCGCACCTTCCGCCACGGCCCGATCGCACTCGTCAGCCTGCTCACCGTCGTCGTCGGCTTCGTGCCGTACGTCTTCTACGTCGCCCTGCCCCTGCTCATGCAGGCCCCGGCGGACACCGGGTACGGGCACGGCATGAGCGTGACCGCCTCGGCGCTGGCGATGCTGCCGAGCGCCGTGCTCGTCTTCGTCGGCGGCCGCACGACGCCCGCGCTCGTCGCCCGCATCGGCGCCGGCGGCACGGCCGTGATCGCCGCCGCGGTGATGGGCGCCGGGGCCGCGACCCTCGCCCTCTGGCCGACCACGCCGTTGGCCGTCATCGTCGGCTTCGCCGTGCTCGGCCTCGGCAACGGCATCGGCTACGCGATCTGCGCCCAACTGGTCGTGTCGGTGTCGCCGTCGAACGAGGTCGGCGCCGCCACCGGCCTGAACGGCGTCGTGCGCACGATCGGCTCGGCTGCGGCCGCACCGGTCGTGTCCGCGCTGCTCACCGCGGGCGCCGTCGCGAGCACCGACCCCGCGTTCGCCTTCTCGGTCGCCTTCTGGGTCGCGGCCGCGGCGAGCGTCGTCGGCGTGCTCGTGTCGATCGCACTGGCCATGACGGCGCGCCGCGCGGCCTGACAGCCGTCACGGGCGTTCGCCGGTCGACGCGTTCCGGCGTCGGCCGGCCCGCTCGAGCGACGACTCGCTCAGGCCTCGGCCGGCACGATGTCGCCGGCGTGCACGGCCACCCATTCGACGAGCGGGAGCATGCGCTCCATGAGCTCTCGCCCGAGGTCGGTGAGCGCGTACTCGACGCGCGGCGGCACCTCGGGGTACGACATGCGCGACACCAGGCCGTCGGCCTCGAGGGTGCGCAGCGTCGACGCGAGCATCTTCTCGCTGATGCCCTGCACCTCGCGGCGCAGCTCGCCCCAGCGCAGCGTGCCGTCGGTGAGCGCGAGCAGCACGAGCACGCCCCACTTGCTCATGATGTGATCGAGCACGACGCGGGTCGGACACCCCTCGACGAAGACCTCGCCCGAGGTCTCCCGGATCTGCGCAAGACTTACCACCATGTGGGTAGCTTACTTCAAGGTGGGTACCCTCTGTCGGGAATGTTCTGCACGCGGCATCCGGTTGTCCCATGCGTACCGCGCAGCCGCTGCGCGGCGAATCGGAAGGAACCGCACGACATGACCATCCTCGTCACCGCCGCATCGGGCCAGCTCGGCCGCCTCGTCATCGACGCCCTCCTCACGCGCGGCGCCGAGCCGTCGACGATCGTCGCCGGCGCACGCGACACGTCGAAGCTCGCGGATGTCGCGGCGCGCGGCATCCGTGCCGTCGAACTCGACTACGGCAAGCCCGACACCATCGCGGCGGCGCTCGACGGCGTCGACACCGTGCTGCTCGTCTCGGGTTCCGAGGTCGGACAGCGCATCGCGCAGCACCGCAACGTGATCGAAGCCGCGAAGGCCGCCGGCGTCGCGAAGCTCGTCTACACGAGCGCACCCAACGCGAGCACCGCCGACTACCCGCTCGCCCCCGAGCACGCGGCGACCGAGGCCGTCATCGCCGAGACCGGCATCCCCGCCGTGATCCTCCGCAACAACTGGTACATCGAGAACTACGCGGCGGATGTCGCGCGCGCCGCCGAGACCGGCGTCGTCTCGTCGTCGACCGGCGAGGGCCTCATCGTGGGCGCCACGCGCGCCGACCTCGCCGACGCCGCCGCCGTCGTGCTGCTCGAGGACGGCCACCTCGGCCAGGTCTACGAGCTCTCGGGCGACGAGGCGTTCGGCTACGCCGACATCGCCGCCGCGGCGACCGACGTGCTCGGGCGCGAGGTCGTCTACACCCCGCTGACCACCGAGCAGCAGGCCGCGGCCCTCGAGTCGGCCGGGCTCGACGCCGGCACCATCGGATTCGTCACGTCGCTCGACGCCGGCATCCGCGCGGGCGTGCTCGAGGTGCCGACCGGCGGCGTCTCCCGGCTCATCGGTCGCCCCACGACCTCGCTCGTCGACGGCCTGCGCGCGGCCCTCGCGACGGAGGCCGCGACGGCCTGAGCCGCCGACCGCCGGTCGAGGAGGCGCGTCAGCGCCGCATCGAGGCCCCACTCTCGGAGGTCTCGATACGCTCCGCTCCTCGACCGGCCAACCGCTCGCCTATCACTCGAGAACGAGCGGCGAAAGGCCTGATCACGCCGATTCGCTGCACGTTCTGCGGGTATCTCGCGTGATCGGTGCAACCTCTTGATGCACGCGCTTCGGGGATGGGAGGCTCTCGCCAAACGCTCGATGTTTAGGAGAGTCATGCGCAGATATCGCACCATCGCCGCAACATCCGTCTTCGTGCTCGGCTTGACGGCCCTGGCCGCCGCCCCGGCGAGCGCCTTCACGACCGATGTCGGCCAGGCCACCGGGGAGCAGGAGTACGTCGTGCTCTTCACCGCCGGAACCTCGTCCGCCGCCGCGGCGGCCGCGGTCACGGCAGCCGGAGGCACGATCGTCAGCGAGAACACCGATGTGGGTGTCGCGACGATCCGCACCACCGATTCGGATTTCGAGGCCCTGGCCCTCGCGCAGGGAGCCATCGAGGGCACCGCGCAGAACCGCGTCATCGCCGACGTGCCCGACGACGCCGTCAGCGGCGACGAGGCCAAGAAGCTCGACGAGGCCGAGGCCGAGGTCCGCGCCGGCGGAGGCGCGACGCCCGCGGCACCCGCGGCGAACAAGGGCAAGGGCGGCAACTCGCTCACCGCAGAACCCCTCGCGTCCCTGCAGTGGGACATGCAGCAGATCGGCGCCACGGTCGACGGCTCGTACAAGGTCGAGCGCGGCAGCGACAAGGTGCTCGTCGGCATCCTCGACACCGGCGTCGACGGCACGCACCCCGACATCGCACCCAACTTCGATGCGAAGAAGAGCCGCAACTTCACGGTCGACGTCCCCGTCGACGCGAACGGCGGCGTCATCGACGGCGCCTGCGAAGACGAAGCCGACGGGTCGTGCACCGACGCGGCGAACGTCGACGAGAACGGGCACGGCACGCACGTGGCGTCCACGATCGGCTCGCCGATCAACGGCATCGGCATCGCCGGCGTCGCGCCGAACGTCAAGCTCGTGAACCTCCGCGCCGGACAGGACTCGGGATACTTCTTCCTGCAGCCCTCGATCGACGCGCTCACCTACGCCGCCAAGATCGGCGTCGACGTCGTCAACATGAGCTACTACGTCGACCCGTGGCTGTTCAACTGCTCGAGCCACCCCGCCGACTCCGCGGCGGACCAGCAGGAGCAGCAGACGATCGTCAAGGCCATGCAGCGCGCGCTCGACTACGCCCGTCTGCGCGGCGTGACGCTCGTCTCGGCCGCCGGAAACGGGGCGACGGACTACACCAAGGTCATCAGCGACACGGGCAGCCCCGACTTCGCCGACGTCCTCGGCGAGGTCGCCTACACGCGCGACCTGCTCGACCCCGCGACCTGCACGTCGATGCCCAGCGAGGGCAAGGGCGTCATCTCGGTGAGCAGCACCGGCGAGTCCAAGCGCAAGGCGTACTACTCCGACTACGGCAACGGCTACGTCGACGTGGCCGCCCCCGGTGGCGACGTGTACGACACCGCGGGCAACACGCGCGACATCAGCAAGGCGATCCTCGCGGCGTACCCGCAGGCGCTCGCCCTCGAGGAGGGCGCGATCGACGAGGCCGGCAACATCCTCGTCGACGGCGTCGTCAAGAGCTGCGACGCCGCCGGCACGACGTGCGGGTACTACCAGTACCTGCAGGGCACCTCGATGGCGTCGCCGCACGCCGCCGGCGTGGCCGCGCTCATCGTGAGCAAGTACGGCATCCCCGACATCATCCGGGGCGGCAAGTACCTGCCCGCCTCCGTCGTCGACGCCCGCCTGCGCCAGACCGCCGTCGACACGGCATGCCCGACGCCGCCGGCGTTCACGTACACGCGCATCACCCCGGCGGGCGCGACCATCACCGCGACCCACACCTGCGAGGGAACCACCGCGCAGAACGGGTTCTACGGCAACGGCATCGTCAACGCGCTGAAGGCGGTCGGCAAGTAGCCGCGGGCGGTCGCTGACCGCACGACCAGCACCTGCGACACCACAGCACCGGCGGGGCCGGCCTCTTCGGAGGTCGGCCCCGCTGCTGCGTGCGCGGCGGCCGTCAGGCCCGATCCGGGCGGGTAGCGTGTTCGCATGCATCTGACCCGCGTTCGCCTCTACCCCGTGAAGTCGCTCGGCGGACTCGACGTGCGGTCCGCCCGCGTCGAGCCGTGGGGACTCGCCGCCGACCGCCGCTGGGCCGTCGTCGACGACACCGGCCGCACGGTCACCGCGCGCGAACGCAACCAGATGCTGGGCCTCACGGTCGAGCCGCTCGCCGACGGCGGGGTGCTGCTCGGCAGCGCGACCTCCGACCCGCTCCGCATCGACGTGCCGACCGACGTGGCACCCGTCGCGGTCGGCGTCTCCCGGCAGGGCACCGCGCTGCCCGCCGGCGCCGAGGCCGACGACTGGCTGAGCGCGCACCTCGGGCAGTCGGTGCGCCTCGTGTGGCAGCCCGACCCGACCGTGCGGCCCGTGAGCGGCGAGCACGGCGGACTCGACGGCGACCGCATGTCGCTCGCCGACGCCGGCCCGCTGCTGCTCACGACCGAGGCGTCGCTCGCGGCCCTGAACGCCTGGACCGACGAGGGCGCACCCGTGCTGGACATGCTGCGGTTCCGGCCGAACGTCGTCGTCGACGGCGACGAGCCCTTCGCCGAAGACGAGTGGGGGTTCGTGACCCTCGGCGAGGTGCGGTTCCGCATCGCGGGCGGCTGCGACCGGTGCATGATGACGGGCATCGACCCGGTCACCCTGCAGCGCGGGCTCGAGCCGATCCGCACGCTCTCGAAGCACCGTCGGCGCGACGGCAAGACGTGGTTCGGCGTGCTGCTCGTGCCGCAGAGCGAGGGCGAGATCGCCGTCGGCGACCCGGTGACGATCGGCTGACGCCGGCTCGCGGCATCCGCTCGTCGAGGCGACGGGCGAGGGGTCGATCAGCGCGTGCCGACGAGCTCGCGACGGTTCCTCTCGTAGGCCGGCCGGCCGAAGACGCGCCAGATGACGCGCACGGGTGCGGGCAGGTGCTCGCGCATCCACTCGTCGCCGCCGTCGGGCTGGGCCGCGAGGATCGCGCCGAGCTGCACGAACATCTTGCCCTTCGGCGTGGCCTTGCGGCCGTGCTCGCCGAACCAGTCGACCTCGGCCTGCGTGAGCGTGCGCTCCATGACCGGCACGATGTTCGCCTCCTCGTCCGGCAGGTGCACGGCGAGCGCCGCATTCACGCCGTCGAGCGCGTCGAGCACGGATGCCGCATCCGCTGCGGTGCCGCTCGCACGCCAGGCGGGCAGGGCGGCGTCGAGCGCGACGAGGTGCACGAGCAGCTCGGCATGGTGCGCCTTCATGCGCGCGACGTGCACCGCGCAGGCGGGAGCGCGCTGCTCGAGCGGATCCCAGAGCTTGGCGTCCTCGCCCTCGTGGTGGGCGTGCAGGCTCGTCGACAGCATCGCGAGGTGGTCGCCCACGACGTCGGCGTGCGCGGCGTCCGCCTCGGCGACACCGTTCACGAGCGCGGCCCCCTCGCCGAACCCGGCCTTGAACAGGCGGTGGATCTCGGCCATGCCGCGCGCGTCGCAGGTCTTCGCGCCGCGCGGAACCGCGGCGTCACCGCTCGAGGGAAGGGCTGCGGCAGGCACGGTGGCTCCGATCGACGATGAGCAGGCGATCGGAGGCTACTCCCGCCCGGCGCCGGGCGGCAAGGGAGCGCGGACGCCCGCCCGCGGCATCCGCTCGCCGTCTCCGCTCGCCGTCTCCGCTCGCCGTCTCCAGCTCGCCCGCCCGCGGCATCCGCTCGCCCGATGCCGGGCTCAGTGCTCGACGTCGTAGACGGCCTTGATGATGCCGTTGTCGTAGGCGGCCTGGTCGACGAGCTTCAGGGCGCCCGTCGCGTTGCCGTCGAAGAGCCGCTTTCCGCTGCCGAGGGTGACCGGGAAGATCAGCAGGTGGTACCGGTCGACGAGGCCGGCCGCGGCGAGCCCCTGCCCGAGGGTCGCGCTGCCGTGCACGATGATCGGGCCGCCCTCGCCGTTGCGGAGTTCGGCGACCTCGTCGAGCGAGCGCAGCACGTGCGCGTTGTTCCACTCGGGGTCGGTGAGCGTCGACGAGACGACGTACTTCGGCATCGCGTTGTACTCGGCGAACTCGTCCATGGTCGGCCAGATGGGCGCGAACTCGTCGTAGCTCACGCGGCCGAGCAGCATCGCGGATGCCTCGAGCTGCTCGGTCCCCTTCATCTCGTACGCGTCGGCGACGAACGGCACCTCCTTGAAGGTCCAGCCCGCGCGGGGGTGGTCGCCGCCGCCCGGTGAATCCATCACGCCGTCGAGGCTGACGAACGCGGTGATGATGATGGGACGCATGGTGCTGCTGCCTTCCGTCGGTGGTGAGGTCGGGGCCCGTCTTCGCGACCGGCCCGGATGAGACGCGACATCCGCTCTCATTCAAGCGTCGAACGGGCGCGAGCGGAATCGACATCCGCTCGCGCCCGTTCGACGCGTCGGCACCCGCGGGCGGCGCCACCGGGACGAGCGAGCAGGCCGGGCTCGAAATCCTAACGGTTTCCTAACACGATGAGCCGGGGCGCCGAGCCCGGGCGAACTACGCTCGATCCGTGACCGAGAACGACGGCCAGGCAGCGACGGAACCGGCCGAAGCACAGGACACCGGGCCGACGACCACGGTCGTGCCGGTCGCGCACGCCCCGGCACCTCGATCCGGACTCGGGCGCTGGCTCATGACCGGACTCGTGGATGACCGCGGCGCCCACCAGGGACCGCACGCCAAGCAGGTCGAACAGACGCACTCATGGTGGCGGGTGATGTGCCTCACCGGTCTCGACTACTTCTCGACGCTCGGCTACCAGCCCGCCATCGCCGCACTGGCCGCAGGGCTCGTCTCGCCGTTCGCCACCATCGTGCTCATCGCGCTCACCCTGCTCGGCGCGCTCCCGGTGTACCGCCGGGTCGCGAGCGAGAGCTTCAAGGGATCCGGCTCGATCGCCATGCTCGAGCGGCTCCTGCCCTGGTGGGCAGGGAAGCTCTTCGTGCTCGTGCTCCTCGGCTTCGCCGCGACCGACTTCATGATCACGATCACGCTCTCGGCGGCCGATGCCTCCGCGCACGCGATCGCCAACCCGTTCGCACCCGACTTCTTCGACGGCGCACAGGTGTGGCTCACGCTCGTGCTCATCGCGCTGCTCGGACTCGTGTTCCTCAAGGGCTTCCGCGAGGCGATCCGTGTCGCCGTGGTGCTCGTGGCCGTCTTCCTCGCGCTGAACGTCATCGTGATCGCGGTCTCGTTCTGGCACGTGTTCGAGAACCCGCTCGTGATCGAGGACTGGTGGTCCGCGCTGTTCACCCAGCACGGCAACCCCTGGTTGGTCGTGGGCGTCGCGCTCATCGTGTTCCCGAAACTCGCGCTCGGCCTCTCGGGCTTCGAGACCGGTGTCGCGGTGATGCCGCAGATCCACGGTTCGCCCTCCGATCCGCCGGATCGACCGGTCACCCGCATCCGCGGAGCCCGCCGACTCCTCACCACCGCGGCCGTCATCATGAGCACGTTCCTCATCACCTCGAGCTTCGCGACGACGCTGCTCATCCCGCAGGCCGAGTTCCAGCCCGGCGGCGAGGCCAACGGGCGCGCGCTCGCGTACCTCGCCCACGAGTACCTCGGTGAGGGGTTCGGCACCGTCTACGACATCAGCACGATCCTGATCCTCTGGTTCGCCGGCGCCTCGGCGATGGCCGGACTGCTGAACCTCGTGCCCCGGTACCTCCCGAAGTACGGCATGGCACCCCAATGGGCGCGGGCCGTGCGTCCGCTCGTGCTCGTCTTCACGCTCATCGCGTTCCTCGTCACGATCGTCTTCGAGGCCGACGTCGACGCACAGGGCGGCGCGTACGCCACGGGCGTCCTGGTGCTCATCACCTCCGCGTCGGTCGCGGTGACGATCTCCGCCTGGCAGCGCCGACAGCGGCCGCAGGTCATCGCGTTCGGTGCGATCACGCTCGTCTTCACGTACACGACCGTGCTCAACGTCGTCGAGCGACCCGACGGCCTCCGGATCGCCGCGCTGTTCATCCTCGGCATCCTCGTGATCTCCACGGTCTCGCGCATCGGACGATCCTTCGAGTTGCGCGCACCCACCGTCGCCTTCGACGAACCGGCGATGACCTTCCTCACCGACGACGCCGACCGGGGCGAACTGCTGTTCATCGCCCACGAACCGCATTCCGACGGGCGGGACGGCTATGCCGAGAAGGATCGTGATGAACGCCGGTACAGCAACATCCCGTCGCAGGCGCGGACCATCTTCCTCGAGGTGCACGCGTCGGATTCCTCGGACTTCGAGGAGGACCTGAGGGTCATCGGCTCCGAGGAGGACGGCTATCGCGTGCTCCGCGTGCGCAGCGGCAACGTGCCGAACACGATCGCCGCCGTGCTGCTGGCCGCGCGCGATGCGACCGGCGTGGTGCCGATCGTCTACTGCGAGTGGACCGAGGGGAACCCGATCTCGAACATGTTCCGGTACCTCATCACCGGTGTCGGCGAGGTTGCACCCGTGACGCGCGAGGTGCTCCGCGAGGCCGAGCCCGATCTCAAGCGGCGGCCGGCCGTGCACGTCGTCTGAACCCCGCGAGCCTCACCGCGTCGTACACGGCCTGCCAACGCCGCTGGAACTCGAACTCGTCGATGCGAGCCGCCGCACGCCCACGGGCTCGATCCGCATGCGGCCTCACGCCTTCCGGCAGGTGGACGACGCGGCACGCGGATCGCCCCCGCCTCCGGCGATCCGGAGAAGGGGGCGATCAGGAGGGCCTCGGTCGAAGCCTGGCGGCCACGAGGCATCCGCTCAGCTGAACTTGCGGCGGTAGATCGCGACGGCCCACACGTAGGCGATGACGAGGATGCCGACGAGCCAGGCGAGGGCGACCCAGATGTCGCTGCCGACCGGTTGACCGGCGAACAAGGCCCGCGTGGTGTCGACGATCGAGGTCACGGGCTGGTTCTCGGCGAACCAGGCGACCGGCGCGGGCATCGACTCGGTCGGCACGAAGGCCGAACTGATGAACGGCAGGAAGATCAGCGGGTAGCTGAACGCGCTCGCGCCGTCGACGGTCTTCGCCGAGAGTCCGGCGACCACGGCGAGCCAGGTCATGGCGAGGGTGAACAGGACCATGATGCCGATGACCGCGAGCCAGGCCGCCACCGACGCCCCGGTGCGGAACCCCATGATCAGTGCGACGCCGATCACGATCGCCATCGAAGCGAGGTTCGCCACCAGGGACGTGAGCACGTGCGCCCAGAGCATGCTCGATCTCGCGACCGGCATGGACTGGAACCGCTCGAAGATGCCGCCCTGCAGGTCGAGGAACAACCGGTACGACGTGTATGCCACGCCCGACGCGATCGTGATCAGCAGGATTCCCGGGAGCATGTAGTTGATGTACGACTCGTCGGATCCGGTGTTGATCGCGCCGCCCAGCACGTACACGAACAGCAGCATCAGTGCGATCGGGGTGACCGCCGTCGTGATGATCGTGTCGGGGCTGCGGAGGATGTGTGTCAGCGACCGGGCCGTGAGCACCCGGGTGTCGCCGAGGACGTGGGTGGTCATCGGAGTTCCTTTCCTGCCGAGGCCGAACCGCTCGCACGGGTCGTGTCGGCATCGTCCGTTGCTGCCTCGCCGGTGTGTCCGACGAGCGTGAGGAAGACGTCCTCGAGCGAGGGCTGCTTCTCGACGTACTCGACCTTCGCGGCCGGCAGCAGCTGCTTGAGTTCGGCGAGGGTGCCGTTCTGGATGATGCGGCCCTCGTGCAGGATCGCGATGCGGTCGGCGAGATGCTCGGCCTCATCGAGGTACTGCGTGGTGAGCAGCACGGTCGTGCCGCCCTTCGCGAGCTGCTTGACGGTCTGCCAGACCTCGATGCGCGCCTGCGGGTCGAGGCCCGTGGTCGGCTCGTCGAGGAAGATGACCGGCGGGTCGCCGATCAGACTCATCGAGATGTCGAGCCGGCGACGCATGCCGCCCGAGTAGGTCGCAGCCCTGCGGCCGCCGGCCTCGGTGAGCCCGAACATGGCGAGCAGGTCGTCGGCGATCGCGCCGGGGTTCTTCAGGTGGCGGAGCTTCGCGACGAGCACGAGGTTCTCGCGCCCGGTGAGCACCTCGTCGACGGCGGCGAACTGACCGGTGAGGCTGATCGACTCGCGCACGTCGTTGGGCTTCGCGGCGACGTCGAAGCCGTGCACCGTCGCGGTGCCGGCATCGGACTTCAGCAACGTCGACAGGATGCGCACGAGCGTCGTCTTGCCGGCGCCGTTCGAGCCGAGGAGGGCGAAGATGCTGCCCCGCGTCACCTCGAAGTCGACGCCCCGCAGCACGTGCAGGTCCTTGAAGGACTTCTCGATGCCCTGCACCCGGATGGCGGGGAGGGCCTGGTCGGTGGTCATCGCTGTTCCTTTCGCTTCGCGTTCTCGATGTCCTTGACGAGGCGGGCGCGCTCCTTGTCGATCCACTGCGTGCCGCCGTACGCCTGGGCGTAGGCCTCGGCGAACTCGACGGGGTCGTCGCCGACGATCTCGCTGACGGGCGTGCCGTCGAGCGCCGCGCGCTCCCAGAGGTCGGCGTGGTCGAGGAACATCTGCACGATGGTGTCGCCGTCGGTGACGCCGCCGTAGTACATGAGGTACCGGTTGACGGCGTTCGCCGCGTCGCGATAGGGCGCGGGCAGTGCCTCGATGCGCGCCTTGGCTTCCTTGTACTGCTTCTTCTGCTCGAGCGAGCCGGTGAGGGCTTCGATCCACTTCGCGGCCATGGTCATTCTCCTTCTGCTTGCTGCTTCGATTCGATGTCGTGGTGGAGCTGTTCGATGCGTTCTGCGAGGAAGCTCCACGTTCCCCAGAACTCGTCGAGGTACTCGGCGCCCGTCGCGTTCAGCGCGTAGACCTTGCGCGGCGGGCCCTTCTCGGACGGGACCTTCTCGACGTCGACGAGGCCGCGCTGCTCGATGCGGACCAGCAGGGCGTAGATGGTGCCCTCGGCGATGTCGGAGAAGCCCTGGTCGCGGAGCCGGGCCGTGATCTCGTACCCGTACGCCGGCTGCATGGCCAGGATGGCGAGGACGATGCCCTCGAGCGTGCCCTTCAGCATCTCGGTCGTCTGCTTGCCCATGGAATCCTCCTTCTGCTACTCGGTGTTGCTGACTACTGGTACATAGTAAGCATGAGTACCGGTAGATAGCAACACTGAATACCAAATTGGTCCCAGCCCGATGCGTGCTCCATCCTCGGACCGGCCGGAGGCCCGATCAACGGCCGATCGGACTACGATCGTTGACCTGTGCATTCACGATCGCGGCTGAGGGAGGCCCATGGAGCTGCGGGACATCGAGATCTTCCTCACGCTCGCCGAGGAGCTGCACTTCGGGCGCACGGCCGAACGGCTCCACGTCTCGGTCTCGCGCGTGAGCCACGCCATCCGCTCGCAGGAGATCGAGATCGGCGCCCCGCTGTTCACGCGATCGAGTCGACGCGTCGAGCTCACGCCGGTAGGCGAGCAGCTCCGGGCAGGACTCCGACCCGCCTACGACGGCATCCGTCGATCGATCGCCGACGCGTCATCCGTCGCACGTCAGTCGGCCGAGACCATCACGGTCGGCGTCATGGGCGCCCAGGCGCACGACCTCGAGCCCGTCCTCGAGGCGTTCCGCAGCTCACGTCCGTTCGCGGAGGTGCGGTTCCGCGAGGTGACGTTCAGCGATCCGTTCGGCCCGCTCCGCCGCGGCGAGGTCGACCTGGTCACCGCGTGGCTCCCGGTCGACGAGCCCGACCTCGCGGTCGGCAGCGTGCTGCGCGACGAGCCGCTGAACCTGATCGTGCCGTCGCGACATCCGCTCGCCCGACGCGCCTCGGTCGAACTCGAGGTGATGGGCGACCTCGTCGTGCCGGCGATCGCCGCGCCCGAGCCGTGGATGTCGGCGGTACTGCCGCACGCGACGGCCTCGGGTCGCCCGATCCGTCGCGGTCAGACGGTCACGACGTTCTCTGAGGTGCTCGCGCTCGTCGCCACGGGCGAGATCGTGTGCCCCGTGCCGGACGAGGGTCGCCGCTACTACCCGTGGCCCGGCGTGACGTACGTGCCGTTCGACGACGCGCCGCCCGTGCGCTGGGCGCTCATCCGTCGGACCGGCCGCGTGACCGTGCCCGTCGTGCGCGAGTTCCTCGCGGCGGCCGAGCGCGTCGGGGTCGCAGCGCAGGGCTGAGGCGACCGACGGATGCCGGTGGCCGGCCGGCGTCGTCAGGCGAGCGCCGCGCGCGCCTTCTCGTACTTCTCGGCGAGTCGCGCCTGCGTCTCGTGGTCGAGCTTGCGCAGCCGCCACGGCGCCGTGTTGTCGGCGATGTCGGCGAGCTTCACGCTGCGCGCAACGGGGTTCGTGCGGATGCGCGCGTAGTACTCGGCCTCGGGAACGTCGGGCGCGCGCGTCAGCAGCTGCACCGCCTCGATGACCTCAGGAGCGACGCCCGCCTCGCGGAGGCGCTGGGCCGTGAGGTCGGTGTCTTCGAGCACGTCGTGCAGCCACGACACGGCGACCTCGACGGGCTGGGCGATCGGGTCGAACGTCTCGGCCACGCGGCCCGGGTGATCGATGTACTCGGCGCCGAGCTTGTCGGTCTGGCCGCGATGCGCGACGAACGCGATGCCCTGCGCGAGGCCGATCTGCAGGGCGGCCGAGTTGGCGGCGGCGGGTGCAGCCGAGCGAGCGGATGCCGCGGCGGGACCGGGCGCGGCGGGCGCCGGCGCCGTCGGGGCCTGCGCCTTCGCGGCGACCGGAGCGGGTGCTGCCGGTGTCGCGGGCACCGGTGCTGCCGGGGCCGGTGCCGGTGCCGGTGCCGTCGGGGCGGCGGCGACCGGGGCGGGCGGAACCGCTCGCGTCGGAGCCGGGGCCGGGGCGGAACCGGCGACCACCGCCTCGAACTGCTCGAAGGTCCAGTCGGCGTCGGATTCCATGGTCATGTCCACGTCTTTCGTACTGCGTGCAGGGCGGTCGGCTTCTGCCGGTTCGGTCGTCTCGGAACGGTCATCGGGCCGCGGCGGGGCGACGAGCGCGAGGCGTTCGTCGGGCTCGGCGGGCTCGTCGGGCTCGTCGGGCTCGTCGGGCTCGTCGGGCTCGGGCTCGGGCTCGGGCTCGGGCTCGGGCTCGGGCTCGGCGACCAGCGTCACGGGCCCGGTCACCCGGAACGGCGTCAACGGCCCGGTCGCGCCGGCCGGCTCGCGTTCGTCGAGGAGCTCGGTCCAGGCGAGGTCGGCGAGCGGATCGCGCCCGGCGACCGGCCGCTCGAAGGCGAGCTCGTGCTCGAGCTCCGCCATCTCGTCGGCATCGAGTTCGTGCATCGACCGGATCTCGCTCATGCGGCGGACGACGACGTACCGCTCGGGCACCTCGGTCATGCGGGCGCCCGTCTCGGTCGCGAAGTACCTCGGCGTGCCGTCGACGTCGACCTCGACGATGGTCTCCTCGTACTCGCCGCCGGGTTCGAGCGAGCAGACGTGGTAGCGGAATCGACCGCCGCCGGAGGCTCGCCGATGGGTCGCCGCTGACGCGCGTGCGGCCGCACGACGACCGGGGGGCGGGTCGTCAACGGATGTCGTCACTCAGGCTCCTGGCCGTGGGGGTCGGGTTGGGGGGCGGCGCCGAAGCGCAGTCCGATCCTACGAGAGGGTCGCCGCCGGGGCATCCCCGCGCGCCGAAAGGGACGGACGGTTCAGCCCACGGCAGCACTGCCCACGGCGGAAACGCTGGCCTGCGGCATCCGCTCGACGCACGCTGGAGGCATGAGTGAAGACACCCCGGCCCCGCTGCATCCGATCGATGCGGACCTCTCGACCCAGTTGTTCCGCCAGCGCGTCGTCGTGCTCGGCACCGAGCTCGACCAGAACCTCGGCAACCGGCTCACGAGCCAGCTGCTGCTGCTCTCGGCCGAGGACCCCGAGGGCGACATCGCGTTCTGGATCAACTCCCCCGGCGGCTCGGTGACCGCGATGCTCGCGATCATGGACGTCATGAAGGCGATCCCGAACGACGTCGCCACGGTCGCGATCGGCATGGCGGCGAGCGCAGGCCAGTTCCTGCTCTCGGCCGGCACGCCGGGCAAGCGGGTCGCCCTGCCGCATGCGCGGATCCTCATGCACCAGGGTTCGGCCGGCATCGGCGGCACCGCGGTCGACGTCGAGCTGCAGGCCGACGACCTGCGCGAGACGCGCGACACGATGCTCGCACTGCTCGCCGAGCACACCGGGCAGCCGCTCGAACGCATCACCGAGGACTCGCTGCGCGACCGCTGGGTCTCGGCCGAGGAGGCGGTGCGGTACGGCTTCATCGACCGCATCGTGCACGACGCGGTCGACATCTATCCTGGCGCGCGGGGGCGCGTGCTCGGCCCCGGCTTCCGGACGGATGCCGCGAGCCACCCGCTCGCGGATCCCGCCGCCGCGGCGCGACAGGGGGTGCTCGCATGAGCAGCTACCCGATCCCCTCCGTGGTCGAGCGCCGCGGCAACGTCGAGCGCACGCTCGACGTGTACAGCCGCCTGCTCGGCGAGCGCATCATCACGCTCGGCACCGAGATCGACGACGGCGTCGCGAACGTGCTCATCGCCCAGCTGCTCCACCTCGAGGCCGACAGCCAGGAGGCGCCCGTGCACCTCTACATCAACTCGCCCGGCGGATCGCCGCATGCGGCGCTCGCGGTCTACGACACGATGCAGCACATCCGGCCCGCGGTCGCGACGACGTGCGTCGGGCAGGCCGGCGGACCGGCCGCGATGCTGCTCGCGGGTGGGGCACCCGGCATGCGCGGCATCCTGCGGCACGGACGCGCGGTGCTGCACCAGCCGTCGACCCAGGGTCGCGGCTCGATCCCCGACCTGATCATCCACGCCGACGAGGTGCTGCGCGTGCGCGGCGAGCTCGAGGAGGTGCTCGCGCACGACACCGGGCGCACGCGCGAGCAGGTGCGGCGCGACACCGATCGCGAGCTCATCCTCGATGCGGCCGGAGCCGTCGAGTACGGACTGGTCGATCGCGTCGTGGCCGTGCAGCGCGCCGGCGGGGGCCTGCCGCTGAACCCGTAGCCCGCCTCGTGGCCCGCCCCCGTAGCCCGACCCACCCGTGCACCTTTTCAGGACCACAGCGGTCATGGACGCATATTGCAGCTCTGACCGCTGTGGTCCTGAAAACGTCGGGGGCACGAACAGCTGGGCTGGTGCCGGTGCCGGTGGGTCTAGGCCGCGAGCGCGACGTCGCGGAACGAACCGGCGACCGGCGCGGACGTCTCGTGCTGCGCCGGTCCGCGAAGGCCGCGGGCCGTGAGGTCGAGCACCACGAGCGGACGCGGCGCGTGACGCACGTCGTCGCGTCCGAGCTCGCCGGCCACGCCGGCCGCGACATCGAGGAGGGTGAGGCCGAGCGCCTCGGTCACCGCCGCGAGGATCTCGCTCGAGGGCTCCTTGCGGCCGCGCTCGATCTCGGAGAGGTACTGCGTCGACACGCCGGCGGCGCTCGCGACGTCGGCGAGGATCCGCTCCTGCGCGAGCCGCTCGCGGCGCAGGAACGCGCCGAGCGCCTCCCGCCAGAGCGGCCTGCGCGTACGTGGAACGATGCGCCGCGGCATCCGTTCGTCGCCCTGCCGCCCCATCGCACCCCGTTGTTCGGCACCCATGTCGCGAGGCTACCCAGACGACGGGCGGATGTCTCGCGCATCCGCTCAGGGCAGAATCCGGCCGGCTCGGCGACCGCTAGGCTCGCGGGCAGTGACACGGGGTGCCGCGATCCGCGCGGCTGAGATCACACCCGTCGAACCTGATCTAGTTCGGACTAGCGAAGGGATGTCGCGATGAACGATCGCGCGTACGTCGACCCTGCCCACCCGCCGACGCTGCCCGGCACCGACCCCGGTGCGCTCGGCCGTGACGCGCCGCCCGGCCTCGGAGCGCCCGACCGCGCCCGTCGTGCCGTCGCCGCCGCCTCGATCGGCACGGCGCTCGAGTGGTACGACTTTTTCCTCTACGGCACGGCCGCGGCGCTCGTGTTCCCGGCGCTGTTCTTCCCGGGCGAGGACCAGCTGACCGGCGTGCTGCTCTCGTTCGCCGTGTTCGCGACCGGGTTCCTCGCGCGCCCGCTCGGCGGACTCGTGGCCGGCCACCTCGGCGACCGGTACGGCCGTCGAGCGACCCTGCTCGGAACCCTGCTCCTGATGGGCATTGCGACCGCGCTCATCGGGCTGCTGCCCACCTACGCGCAGATCGGAGCGCTCGCGCCGGCCCTGCTCGTGGTGCTGCGGCTCGCGCAGGGCGCTGCGACCGGCGGCGAGTGGGGCGGGGCCGTGCTGCTCGCGCTCGAGAGTTCCCCCGGCCGCCCCGGCGTGCGCGGCGGGCTCATCCAGAGCGCGCTCTACGTCGGGCTGATCCTCGGCAACCTCGCGTTCGTGGTGCTGGTGGCCGTGCTCGACGAGCAGCAGCTGCTGGCGTGGGGCTGGCGGATCCCGTTCCTGGCGAGCCTCGTGCTCGTCGGCGTCGGCGTGTACCTGCGCCGCCGCGTCGACGAGTCCCCCGAGTTCACGACGCTGCTCGAGCGGCGGCGCACGGCGCGGCATCCGCTCGGGGAGGTGCTTCGTCGGCCGCGCAACGTGCTCGCCGTCTTCCTCGTGCGCGCCGGCCAGAACACGACCTTCTACGTCGTGTCGGTGTTCTGCCTGAGCTACGCGGCGGGCCTCGGGCTCGAGCGGTGGGTCACCCTCACGGCGCTGCTCGTCGGTGCGGCGATCGCCGTGGTCGCGTGCCCGATCTGGGGCCGGATCGGCGAACGCGTCGGGCCGGTGCGGCTGACGCTGGCCGCACTCATCGGACTCGCCGTGATCGCCGTGCCGCTCTTCCTTGCCCTCGACACGGGCTCGGCCGTGCTCGTCATCGGCGTGGTCGCGCTGGCGATCGGCGTCGTGAACACGGCGGCCGACGGCGTGCAGCCGATGTGGTTCGCCTCGCTGTTCGACGCGAGGGTGCGGTACTCGGGCATCACGATCGGGCGCGAGGCCGGAGCGATCGTGGGCGGCGGGCTCGCCCCGCTGCTCGCCGCGTGGCTGGTCGCGACGACGGGGCACTGGTGGCCGGTCGCCGCGCTGATGGTCGCCGCCGCCGCGCTCGGCATCGTCGGGGCGCTGCTCGCACGACGGACCTGACGCGGCGCCCGTCGGCCCTGATGCCGCAGCGGGCGGGCACAGGTCGAGGAGCGAGCCGGCCCGGCTACTCGACAGGTGCGGGTTCGGGCGCGCCGGCGGTGACGGGATCGCGGCGACGGCGCGTGACGAGGTACGACCCTGCCAGCACGAACACGAACCCGACGACGGTCCAGACGGTGATGCGCTCGCCGAGCACGAGCACGCCGGCGGCGATCGCGACGGCCGGGTTCACGTAGGTGATCGCGGTCGCCTTCACCGGGCCGATCTCGCCGATGAGCGCGACCATGAGCACGAACGCGAGGGCGCTGCACACGACCGCGAGCACGATGATCGAGACCACGACCGGGGTCGACGGCCAGGCGGTCGGCCAGGCGGAGGTGGCGAACACGAACGGCACGTAGATGATCGCGGCGGCGGCCAGCGACACGGCGACCACGCCGATGCCGGGCAGGTCGGGCATCCAACGAGCGAGGATCGCCGGGCCGAGCGCGTAGCCGACGACCACGACGGACATCTCGGCCACGGCGCCGAGGTCGGACCCGGCGACATCGAGCCCGACGAGGGCGGCGACGCCGAGCATGCCGACCGCGATGCCGAGCCAGTTCGAGCCGCTGAGCCGCTCGGGTCGGCCCATCGCGAACGCGATCGCGACGCCCGCGAGCGGCACGGCGGCGAGCAGGAGGCCGGCCGTCGAGCTCGGCAACTGCTGCTCGGCCGAGCTGAGGAAGTACCAGGGCAGCACGATCTCGACGATCGTGTAGGCGAGCATCGGCCTCCACCGACGCACGACGACCACGATCTCGCGCCGCAGGAGCGCGAGCGGCAGCAGCAGCACGGCGGCCAGCGCGGATCGCCCGAGCACCACCATCGCGGGCTCGAGCTCGCTCACCGCGATCTTGATGAACAGGTACGGAATGCCCCACGCGATGCCGAGCGCGGCGAACAGCAGGACTCCACGACGCGTCACCGGGCCATTCTGACGCACGCCGCCGACATCGTCACGTGGCGGAGAACGACGGAGGGCCCCCGTCGGTTTCCCGACGAAGAGCCCTCCGGTTCGAGCGGCTCAGCCCTGCGCGAGCAGTTCGAGCGTGTCGATGACGCGGTTCGAGAAGCCCCACTCGTTGTCGTACCAGGCGACGACCTTGACGTGGCGGCCGTCGACGCGGGTGAGCGCGGCGTCGAAGATCGACGACGCCGGGTTGCCGGTGATGTCGGAGGAGACCAGCGGGTCATCGGAGTACTCGAGCACACCCGCGAGCGGGCCTGCCGCGGCAGCCTTGTAGGCGTCGAGCACCTCGTCGAGGGTGACGTCCTTGGACACGGTCGTGTTCAGCTCGACGATCGAGCCGACGGGCACGGGCACGCGGATCGAGTCGCCCGAGAGCTTGCCGTCGAGGCCGGGCAGCACGAGGCCGATCGCCTTGGCGGCGCCGGTGGTCGTCGGCACGATGTTCACGCCGGCGGCGCGAGCGCGGCGGGGGTCGCGGTGCGGACCGTCCTGCAGGTTCTGCTCCTGCGTGTAGGCGTGCACGGTGGTCATGAAGCCGTGCTCGATGCCGGCGAGGTCGTCGAGCACCTTGGCGAGCGGCGCGAGCGCGTTCGTGGTGCAGGAGGCGTTCGAGACGACGGTGTGCGTCGCCGCGTCGTACGCGTCGGTGTTGACGCCGTAGACGAGCGTGACGTCGGCGCCGTCGGCCGGGGCGCTCACGAGCACCTTCTTCGCGCCGGCGGCGAGGTGCGCCGAGGCGGCCTCCTTCGAGGTGAAGCGGCCGGTGGACTCGAGCACGATCTCGACGCCGAGCTCGGCCCATGGCAGGTTCGCGGGGTCGCGCTCGGCGAGCACCTTGATGCGGCGCCCGTCGACCACGAGCGTGTCGCCGTCGACCTCGACGGTGCGGCCGAGGCGACCGGCGGTGCTGTCGAAGCGCAGCAGCTGCGCGAGCGCCTTCGGGTCGGTGAGGTCGTTGACGGCCACGACCTCGAGGTCGGAGTCGCGCTCGAGGAGGGCACGGAGGGTGTTGCGTCCGATGCGTCCGAAGCCGTTGACGGCGATGCGGGTCATGCGTGGGTCCTTTCGTGGGATACGACTCAACTCTGCGCTCGTTCGTCCTTCGGCGACAGTGGCCTGAAAGACGCGTCCCGAAAGGATCTCGCCATGCTTGCGACATCCGATGCTCGCCCTCGGCACGATCGCGCCGCCCGATAGCCTGAACGGGATGCCGTATCGACCGATGCCGTTCTCGCTGGAGACCGAACGCCTCACGCTGCGGTTGTGGGACGAGACCGACGCGGCGGGCTACCGCGCCCTCGTCGGCGAACGCAGCGGCGAGATGCCGACCCTCGACGAGGCGCGCGAGGAGATCCGCGGTGCCCGCGAGAGCGCACCCGGGCGCGGCATCCACCTCCTGACCCTGCGGCGGCGAGGCACCGACGACTTCCTCGGCTACTGCGGCCTCGTCATCGGGCGCGCCACCATCGACGAGCCTGAGCTCGCGTACGAACTGTTGCGCAGCGCGCACGGACACGGGTACGCCACCGAGGCCGCCGCCGCCATCGTCGATGCCGCCCGCGATACCGGACGCACGCGACTCTGGTCGACGGTTCGCGCCTGGAACGCGCCGTCGTTCCGCGTGCTCGAGAAGATCGGCTTCCGCCGCGACCACACGAACACCGACGAGCACGGCGACGTGGTCTGGAGCGTGCTCGACCTCTAGCGCCCGCGGGCCGGGGAACGCACGCGGCTCGCCACGATGACGAGCCCGACGACGGATGCCGCGACGACCGTCGCACCGAACGCGGGCAGCCGCGGGCGCTCCCACGACCCTTTGCGGCTTCACGTGCATCTCGCAGCTGCACGTGAAGCCGCAAGACTTCGTCGGAAGCGCGGAAACGGGCGCCCGCACCCGCCGAAGTGATGCTCAGACGAACGTCGCCCGCCAGGCCTCGCCCGCATCGCCCTCGGCGGTGACGGTCTCCCCCGACACGGTGAACCGCGCCGACCGCCCGTCTGGTGCCGTCACCGTCACGCCCGGCGACACCGGCGTGCCCGCCGCATCCGGCGCGCCCGAGGCATCCGTCGCGCCCGAGGCATCCGTCGCCCCCGGGAACACGCGCAGCTCGAGCCCGTCGAAGTAGTCGGAGTCGGGCTTGGTGGTGTCGGCGCCGATCGGCAGCACGGCGCCCTCGCGCACGTACAGCGGCACGGTGTCGAAGCCGTGCACCTCGCGGCGCCACGAACCGGAGGAGGCGACGACCTCGCCCGTCCACCAGTTCGTCCATCGACCGGCGGGCAGGTAGAACTCCACCTCGCCCGACTCCGTGAACACCGGCGCGACGAGCAGCGACGGGCCGAGCAGGTACTGCCGGTCGAGGTAGGCGGCGCCGGGGTCGTCGGGGAACTCGAGCGCCATCGGGCGCATGACCGGCACGCCGGTCGCCGACGCGTCGAGGCCCTGCTGGTAGAGGTACGGCATGAGCGAGAGCTTCAGCTTCGTGAAGATCCGCGTCACGTCGACGGCCTCCTCGTCGAACGCCCACGGCACCCGATAGGAGCCCGACCCGTGGAAGCGCGAGTGCGTGCCGAGCAGGCCGAACGCGACCCAGCGCTTGAACACGCCGGCATCCGGAGTGCCCTCGAAGCCGCCGATGTCGTGGCTCCAGAACGCGAAGCCCGAGTACGCGAGCGAGAGGCCGCCGCGCAGGGTCTCGGCCATCGACTCGTAGGTCGAGGTCGAGTCGCCGCCCCAGTGCACGGGCAGTCGCTGGCCGCCGGTCGTCGCCGAACGGGCGAACACGACGGCCTCGCCCTCGCCGCGCTCCTGCTCGAGCACCTCGAACACGGCCTCGTTGTAGAGCTGCGTGTAGCGGTTGTGCATGCGGTCGGGCGCCGAGCCGTCGAAGTACTCGACCTCGAGCGGGATGCGCTCGCCGAAGTCGGTCTTGAAGCAGTCGACACCCTGGGCGACGAGCGCGCGCAGGTGGTCCTGGTACCAGCGCGTGGCGTCGGGGTTCGTGAAGTCGACGAGGCCCATGCCGGCCTGCCAGAGGTCCCATTGCCACACCGAGCCGTCTGGCCGCTTCACGAGGTAGCCGCGCTCGGCCGCCTCGGCGAACAGCTTCGAGCGCTGCCCGATGTAGGGGTTCAGCCAGACGCAGACGCGCAGGCCCTTGTCGCGCAGGCGCGCGAGCATGCCCTCGGGGTCCGGGAACGTGCGGGGGTCCCACTCGAAGTCGCACCAGTTGAACTCGCGCATCCAGAAGCAGTCGAAGTGGAACACGCTCACGGGCAGTTCGCGCGCGGCCATCTCGTCGACGAAGCGGTTGACCGTCGCCTCGTCGTAGTCGGTCGTGAACGACGTCGACAACCAGAGGCCGTACGACCAGGCGGGAACCCGCGCGGGCTTGCCGACGAGCTCGGTGTAGCGCTCGAGCACCCCGGCGGGCGTGCCGCCGTAGACCACGAAGTACTCCAGCGTCTCGCCCGGCACCGAGAACTGCACGCGCTCGACGGCCTCGGATCCGATCTCGTACGACACGTGGCCCGTGTCGTTCACGAGCACGCCGTAGCCGCGGTTCGTGAGGTAGAACGGCACGTTCTTGTACGCCTGCTCCGACGAGGTGCCGCCGTCGGCGTTCCAGATGTCGACCGTCTGCCCGTTCTTCACGAGCGGGCCGAACCGTTCGCCGAGGCCGTAGACGAGCTCGCCGACGCCGAGCGAGAGCTGCTGCAGCGTGTAGGCGGATGCCGCGACGCGCGCCGTGGCCTCGCGGGCGTTGCCGACGGGCACGCCGTCGAGCTGCGCGTCGGGCCTCACGCGCACGTTCGCGATCGACTTGTCGCCGGCGGAGACGATCGTGCGGCCGTCGACCTCGAACGAGAGCCCGAACGGCGCGCCGGGCGCCACGCGAACCGAGAGCCGGCCGGAGGTGAGCAGGCCGCCGGTCTCGTCGACCACGACGACGCCCTGCCCGTCCTGAGCGCCGACGAGGTCGAAGCCCTGCGGCTTCGCCCCGCCGGCATGGTGCTCGATGCGCACGCCGATGACGTCGGCCAGCGGCGAGAACAGCGTCACCGTCAGCAGCGGACGGTTCAGCGTGTCGCCGCGCTTGGCGACGACGCCCGTCGTGGCGAAGACCTGCAGGCGGTGCTCGCCGTCGGCCCAGATGTCGTACGCCTCCCGGCCGTACAGCGGTTCGATGCCCGGCCTGATCTGCCAGAACCCGTCGGTGAACTTCATGGGAGTTGGTGTTCCTTTCGAACGGGCCGCTGCCGCGGCATCCGTTTCAGTGCTCGGAGACGTGTCGCCTGATCGCGGACGTGCTACACGACCGCGCCGGCCGTGCTACTTGACCGCGCCGGCCGTGATGCCGCGCGTGAGGGTGCGCTGGAAGATGAGGAAGAAGAGCAGCGTCGGGATCACGCCGAGCAGCGCCGAGGCGCTCGTCGTCGTGACGTCCATGAGCCGATCGCCCTGCAGCGTCGTGATCGCCACCGGCACGGTCTGGTTGTCGTTGGACACCAGGAACGTCAGCGGGATCAGGAACTCGTTCCAGGTCCAGATGAAGAAGAAGATGAGCAGCACCGAGAGCGTGCCCTTGCTGATCGGCAGCACGACCCTGATCAGGGTGCGCAGGCGACCGGCGCCGTCGAGCGCCGCGGCCTCGAGCAGTTCCTTCGGGAACGTGCCGAACACGCTCGAGAGCAGGTAGGTGCCGAACGCCGCCTGGATCACCGTGAAGATGATGATGATCGCGAGCTGCGTATCGTAGAGGCCCACCGACTTGAACATGTAGTACAGCGGGTAGAGCAGCGCCTCCTGCGGGATCAGGTCGGCGAGCAGGAACAGCAGCAGGATGCCGGTGCGGAACTTCACCCGGCCGATGCCGAGCGCGTACGCGTTCAGCACCGAGACGACCACCGCGAGCACGGCGACCGAACCCGAGATGACGAAGCTGTTCCAGAGCTTCTGCGGGAAGTCGACGCGGTTCCAGAAGTTGATCAGGCCGTCGAAGTACAGCTCCTTCGGCAGCATCAGCGGGCCCGACGTGTTGTAGTCCTCGGGCGACTTGAACGAGTTGATGAGGATCAGGATGAACGGCACGGCCACGAGCAGGCCGAACAGGATCGCCGCCACGAGCCAGACCCAGTCCTTGCCCGTCTTCCGCGTCTGGGGCGAGTTGTCGCGCGGGGGTCGCGAGCGACGGATGCCGCGGCGCGGCTCCGAGAGCCGGTCGGCGCCGACGAGCGGCACGGAGCCGCCGCCCGCCGCCGAGAGCGGGGTCAGGGGGGCGGCATCCTCGATGCCGGTGGAGTCCGTGTGCGACATCAGCGCTCACCTTCCTGACGCTCGACGCGCGCCTGCAGGCGGATGAATCCGATCGCGACCAGCACCACGACGATGGTCAGCGCGGTCGCGATCGTCGCGCCGTAGCCGACCTGCTGGCTCTGGAAGAACTGGATGTAGGAGTAGTAGCTGGGCACGATCGTCGCCGTGCCGGGACCGCCGCCGGTGAGGGCGTAGATGGGGCCGAACACCTTCAGGGCCGCGATCGTGCAGGTGAGGGTCACCACGAAGATCTCCGGTCGGATCGCCGACACCGTGATGTAGCGGAACCGCTGGTACCACCCGGCGCCGTCGAGCTCCGCGGCCTCGTAGAGCTCGGGGTCGACGCGCTGGAGCGCGGCCATGAAGATCACGACGGGGTAGCCGATCTGCACCCAGACCATGACGGCCATGATCGAGAGCATCGCCGTGTCGGGGTCGCCGAGCCAGTTCTGCTGCAGCGCACCGAGGCCGATGGTCTCGAGCATGGTGTTCAGCGCGCCGTTCTCGGGGCGGAGGATCCAGCCGATGACGATCGCCGCGATGGCCACGGGGAGGATCTGCGGCAGGTAGTAGGTGGCGCGCAGGAAGCTCGCGACGCGACCGCCGAACTTGCGGCCGATGACGTCGAAGAGCAGGGCGGCGAGCACGAGGCCGAGCAACGTCGGGATGATCACCATGGCGACGATCATCGAGATCGAGTTGCGGAACGAGGCCCAGAACTTCTGGTCCTGGAGCAGTTCGATCCAGTTCTCGAGGCCCACGAACTCGGGCGGGCGCACGCCGCGCCAGTCGGTGAAGCTGAGGTAGACGTTCCAGACGAGCGGGATGAGCACGATGAACGTGAAGAGCACGAGACCGGGGATGAGGTAGAACCAGAACCCGCTCGATCGCGTGCCCGAGATGGCGCTCATGCCGTCGGCGCGCTTGGACCCACGGGGCCGCGCAGCGAGGGTGGAAACCACGATGGTTCCTTTCGGTGGAGAGCTCGGGGGAGCGTGCCGATCCGTCGAGCGGTATCGGCCGGTGCCTCCCGGCCGGCGGGCGTCGTGCGTCGTGTCCAGATCGGCGACGCCCGCCGGCGGGAGGCGGATCGTCAGCCGATGATGTCGGCGACGCCGTCCTCGTAGTCGGTGCCGAGCTGCTCGAGCGTCTGCTCGGGCGTGAGCGTGCCGTTCACGAGTTCCTGCAGCGCGCCGACGAGCTGGTCGTAGAAGTTCGGCGTGGGCCAGTCGGGGTAGAAGGCGAGGCCGTCCTGCTCGACGACCTCGTTGAACTCGGTGATGAGCGCGGCCGACTTCTCGTCGGTGATGTCGGCGGGGTCCGCCGCGACCGGGATCGAGCCGTTGTTGCCGATGAGGGCCTGGATCTCGGGGCGCATCGTGATGTCGATGAACTCGTAGGCGAGGTCCTTGTTGGCCGCGTTCTCGGGCACGACCCAGATGTTGCCCGACGATCCGGGAACCAGCTGCGACTCGGGGAACGCGAACGTGTCCCATTCGAACGAGGTGGCCTCGTTGATCACGCGGCCGGCCCACCAGGATCCGGAGACCATCATCGGGTACTCGCCGCTCATGAAGCCGACGCCCATGTCCTCGGCCTTGAGGCCCGTGGAGTCCTTCGAGATCCAACCGTTGTCGACGTACTCGACGATCTTGTCGGCCGCGTAGGTGAGCTCGGGGCCCTGCCAGTCGACCGGGTTCTCGTAGAGCTGGTAGTCGTTCACGAACTGGCGGTCCGCCTTCGAGAGGGCGAGCTGGTAGAAGAGCTGGCCGAGCGGGTACTCCGCGCCGGCCTGCGCGAGCGGCGTGGTGCCGTCCTTCGCGAACGTGTCGAGGATCTCCTCGAACTCGGCGTACGTGGTGGGCTCGGTCAGGCCCTTCTCGTCGAACGCGGTCTTGTTGTAGTACACGGTGACGTACTCGCCGTAGTTCGGCACGCCGTACCAGGGGCCGGAGCCCATGATGCCCTCGTCGGAGTACTTCGCGGTGGTCTGCAGCGACGGGGCGAGCAGGTCGTCCCAGCCGTACTCCTCGACGGCGTCGGTGATGTCGGCGAGCAGGCCCTGGCTCGCGAGCAGGCCCGCCGTGGCGTTGCCCTTGGGCGACTCCATGACATCCGGGGCCTCGTTGGAGTTGAGCACCTGGCTGGCCGTCGAGCGGATCTGCTCGAAGCTCTTGTCCTCGTACTCGACGGTGGCGCCGGTCTCCTCCTCGAAGATCTCGATGGCCTTGTTCCAGGCGATGCCGACATCGCTGTCGGTTCCCTCGAAGTGCCAGAGCTTCAGCGTGTTCGGGTCGGATTCCGGTCCGGTGGAGCAGCCGGTGAGCAGTGCGGCCGTCGCGGCCAGTGCTGCGACGGCGCCGATGCCGCGCTTGGTGATTCCCATGGTGCGTTTCCTCTCGTGTGGTGCGACTGGTGTGTGCCGTGCTGGCGGTTCTGATGGTGCGGTGGTGGTGATGGTCGAGCTCGTGAAGCTGGTCGGTGCGGACATTGTCGAAGCGCTTCGACAACGCGGGAACGCCGGTACCGGTGTTCCTGGTGGGGAGTGACGGATGTCTCAGATCCGGGGCGGTGCGACCGATCCGCGGTTCTGGGTGACGGGGGTGATGAGTTCGACGCCGAGGGCGTCGCCGCCGCGCACCTGGCGCAGGGCTGACTCGACCGCGATGCGGCACATCTGGTCGAGTGGCAGGGGGATGCAGCTGAGCGGGATGACGAGGTGCGACGTGTCGTAGCTCGCGCACGCGGCGAACAGCGACAGGTCGCCCGGCACGTCGACGCCGCGCTCGCGGATGCGGCGCAGCACCGACTCGACCACCGGCTCGTTGCAGTGGAAGATCACGGCGGTCATCTCGGGCGAGGCGACGAGCAGCTCGTCGAACGCCTGCTCGGCCGCGCCGCGCGCCAGGGTCGGGGAGACCACGTCGAGGCGGATGCCGCGGACCGCCGCCTCGGCCTCGAGCCCGGCGTTGAACCGCTGCACGAAGCCGGTTCCGCGCTCGAGGTACGTCGGCGGGTGCCCCACGATGCCGATCGCGCGGTGTCCGGCCTCGGCCAGGGTCGTCACGGCGAGCCGCCCGGCCCGCTCGAAGTCGAGGTCGACGCAGGCGAGCCCGTCGCCGTCACCGGGGATGCCGATGAACGCCGCAGGCAGCCCGGCGCGACGCACGACGTCGACGCGCTCGTCGTGGGCCTTGACGCCCATGGCGACCACGCCGTCGACGAGCGACGAGGCGGCGACCCGGCGGATGCCCGAGACGTCGTCGTCGGTCGCGAGCAGCAGCACGTCGTAGTCGTGCTTGCGCGCTGTGTCGACGACCGCGGTGACGAACCGCATGTGCGTCGGCAGGTGCCCGTCGGTGTGGATGGGCGCCGACAGCGCGAGGATGTTCGTCGTGGCGCCGGCGAGCATCCGGGCTCCGGCGTGCGGCTCGTAGTCGAGTTCGCGGATGGCGGCCTCGATGCGCTCGCGGGTCGAGGCCGCGATCGTGCGCTTGCCGGAGAGGGCGTAGGAGACGGTCGAGATGGAGACGCCTGCGACCTTGGCCACGTCACTGATCGTCACCATCCCGGTACCCCCCTTTGGACCCCTCGTGGTCGTCGGAGCCGATGGATTCGAAGCGCTTCGACGACGTGAGAGCGAGAGTACGGGATGCCCCGCGCTGCGCGCAACCTTTTTGTTGGAATGAACCACAATTCGGTTTTCGCGGGCGGCCGGTCAGGGACTCATGGCCGGCGCTCGCCCCGCTCGTTCCACCCCCTGCATCCGTCCCACGACCATGTGCGGCCCGACGACCTTTGCGGACCAGGCGCGAACCGGCAAGAGGTCGTGGGACGGGCACGGGGTGGCGGGGTGGCAGAGCGGCGCTACGCACGGAACGTGTGCCGGTACTCCATCGGCGAGGTGCCGAGCACGCGGTGGAAGTGCAGGCGCAGGTTCGCGCCGGTTCCGAGTCCGACGCGCGCGGCGACCTGCTCCACGCCGAGGTCGGTGCGCTCGAGCAGCTCGCGCGCGAGGTCGACCCTGGCGCGCAGGATCCACTGCATGGGCGTGTACCCGGTGTCCTCGACGAAGCGCCGCGAGAAGGTGCGCGTCGACACCTTGGCGTTCCTGGCCAGGTCGGCGAGGGTGAGCGGCTCCTCGATGTGCTCGATCGCCCAGTGCCGGGTCGCGGCGAAGAGTTCGCCGAGGTCGTCGGGCAGCGCGCGCGGCACGTACTGCGCCTGGCCTCCGCTGCGGTACGGCGCGGCCACGAGCCGGCGGGCGACGTGGTTCGACAGCGCGACGCCGTGGTCGCGGCGCACGAGGTGCAGGCAGAGGTCGATGCCGGATGCCGCGCCGGCCGAGGTGAGCACGCGCCCCTCGTCGACGAACAGCACGTTCTCGTCGACCCGCACGAGCGGATGCCGCGCCGCGAGCGCCTTCGTGTAGTGCCAGTGCGTCGTGGCCCGGCGTCCGTCGAGCAGCCCGGTCGCGGCGAGCGCGAACGCCCCCGTCGAGATCGCGGCGAGGCGCGCACCCCGCTCGTGCGCGGCCCGGAGGGCGTCGACGACGACGACCGGCGGCTCGTCGACATCCGGGTGCCGGTAGCCCGGGATGAAGATCGTCTCGGCCCACTCGAACGCCTCGAGCCCGTCGGCCACGTGGTACGAGAGCCCGTCGCCGCCGGTCACCGGCCCGGGCGCGGCACCGCAGACGCGCACCTCGTACGGCATCGAGGCGCGGGTCGTGAAGATCTGCGCGGGAATGCCGACGTCGAGCGGCTTGGCGCCCTCGAGCACGAGCACGGCGACGCGGTGCGCGGCCGCCGGGCGGGGATCCTCGTCTGCCATTCGGCCAGACTGCCACGACCCGCAACGATCTCGCCATCTGCAAGGCTCCCGGACGCCGTCGTACGGACGCGAATGGTCGCCTCAGCGCCCGCTTCGCGACCATGTGCGACCGCGGCGACGAGAGAGGCGGAGGTGGGCCCGGCGCCGGACCGCCCCGCCAGGGCCCGAGGAGGAACGGTCTCGGTGCGAACGGCCGCAGCTGGAGATCGTCCGGCGGCCGCCGCCGACCCGGCGGGACGTTGCGAGAACCGTAGTCGGCGCGCCGCCGCGCCGCCATGGCCCAGCCGAGGTTCGCCCTCGAACTGGGGGGAGTCCCCGGCGCAGTAAGCTGTCGGGCAGTGACACGGGGTGCCGCGCTCCAGCCCCGCCCGGGCGATCGCGGCTGAGAACACACCCGTCGAACCTGATCTAGTTCGAACTAGCGAAGGGATGTCGCGTGAGCGATCGCCTGTCCATCGACCCTGCCCGCCTCGCCGAGGCGAGCGCCGCGCTGCTCGACCGCCTGCGCGAGCATCCGCCGCTCGTGCAGTGCGTCACGAACAGCGTCGTCACCAACTTCACCGCGAACGCGCTGCTCGCGATCGGCGCAGCCCCCGCGATGGTCGACATCCGCGAGGAGGCCGGCCTGTTCGCCGGCATCGCGGGCGGCCTGCTCGTGAACCTCGGCACGCCGGCCGAGGAGCAGCGCGACGCGGCGCGCGAGGCGGTCGCCGCGGCATCCGTCGCCGGCACGCCGTGGGTGCTCGACCCCGTCGCGATCGGCGCGCTGCCCGTGCGCACGGCGCTCGCGCACGAGCTCGTGGCCGCCGGGCCCACGGCGATCCGCGGCAACGCGAGCGAGGTCATCGCGCTCGCGGGGTCGGGCGCCGGCGGGCGCGGCGTCGACGCCTCCGACAGCACGGATGCCGCAGCCGAGGCCGCGACCTCGCTCGCCGTCGCGCACGGCTCGGTCGTCGCCGTGTCCGGCCCGGTCGACCTCATCACCGACGGTCGCCGCACGGCGCGCATCGCGAACGGCGACGCCCTGCTCACGCGCATCACGGGCGGCGGGTGCGCGCTCGGCGCCGTGACGGCGGCGTTCCTCGGCGCGAGCCGCGGCGCCTCCTCTGAGCCGCTCGCCGACCCGTTCGTCGCGACCGTCGCGGCCACCGTCGTCTACACGATCGCCGCCGAGCTCGCGGCCGAGCGCGCGACCGGCCCCGGCTCGTTCGCCGTGGCGTTCCTCGACGCGCTCGCGCTCGTCACGCCCGAGGTCGTGCGCGACCGGGCGAACATCACGACGACGGATGCCGCGGCATCCGCTCCCCTCACCGCGACGGTGCGCTCGTGACCAGCAGGCGCGCGCTCGACCTCTCGATCTACCTCGTGACCGATGCGGCCCTCTGCGGCGCGCGCGGCGTCGTCTCCGTCGTCGCCGATGCGGTCGACGGCGGCGTCCGCGCGGTGCAGCTGCGCGACAAGACCGCCTCGACCGACGCGCTCCTGCGCCAGCTCGACGTGCTCGCGAGCGCGATCGACGGCCGCGCCGCCCTGCTCGTGAACGACCGCGTCGACGTCGCCGTCGCCGCCCGCGATCGCGGCCTGCCCGTCGACGGCGTGCACCTGGGGCAGGGCGACGCCGCAGCGTCCGCCGCCCGCGACCTGCTCGGCGACGACGCGATCATCGGCCTCACCGCGAACGCCCCGGAGCACCTCGCGAGCCTGCGCCGCCAGGCCCGGCGCGAGATCGACTACCTGGGCGTCGGCGTGATCCGGCCGACGACGACGAAGGCCGACCATCCTCCGGCGCTCGGCGTCGACGGGTTCGCGCGGTTCGCGGCCGAGGCCGAGCTGCCGTGCGTCGCGATCGGCGGCATCACGCTCGCGGATGTCGCGGCGCTGCGTCGGGCCGGGGCCGCTGGCGTCGCCGTGGTGTCGGCGATCTGCGCCGCGCCCTCGCCCCGCGACGCGGCCGCCGCGTTCGCCGCGGCCTGGAGCGCACGATGACCGGCGACGCGCGTCCGGCGCCGGTGATCGCAGCAGCGCGCTCGGCCTCGGCCGCCCCCGAGCCGCGTCCGGCCGAGGAGCACGCCGCCGGCCGCACGGGCCGCGTGGGCCGCGTGGGCCGCGTGGGCCGCGTGCCCCGCGTACTCAGCATCGCGGGCAGCGACCCGTCGGGCGGCGCGGGCATCCAGGCCGACCTCAAGTCGATCGCCGCCGTCGGCGGCTACGGCATGTCCGCGATCACCGCGCTCACCGCCCAGAACACGCGCGGCGTCCGGGGCGTGCACGTGCCGCCGGCCGCGTTCCTCGCCGAGCAGCTCGACGCGATCGGCGACGACATCGCGGTCGACGCCGTGAAGATCGGCATGCTCGCGAACGCCGAGGTCGTCTCGGTGGTCGCCGACTGGCTGCGGCGCACCGCCGTGCCGATCGTGGTGCTCGACCCGGTCATGGTCGCGACGAGCGGCGACCGCCTGCTCGACCCCGACGCCGAGCTCGCGCTCCGCGACCTGCTGCCGCTCGCCGATCTCATCACGCCGAACCTGCTCGAGCTCGCGGTGCTCGCGGGCGCCGATCCGGCCACGACGTGGGCCGAGGCGATCGCGCAGGCCGAGGCGGTCTCGGCGGCCACCGGCGCCCGCGTGCTCGCGAAGGGCGGGCACCTGGCCGGCGGCGAGGCGCCCGACGCGCTCGTGCACGCGGCATCCGCCACCGTCGTGGCGTTCGGGGGCGAGCGCATCGCGACCACCGCGACGCACGGCACCGGCTGCTCGCTCTCGTCGGCGGTCGCGACCCTGCAGGCCGAGCTCGGCGACTGGGAGGCCGCGGTCGGCGAGGCCCGGCGCTGGCTGCGCGAGTCGCTCCGCCACGGCGAGGCGCTCGAGGTCGGCGGCGGACACGGCCCCGTGAGCCACTTCGCCGGCCTCTGGTCGCGCGGCGGACTGCGCACCGCGCCCACGCCCGCCGAGATCGAGGCCGAGTGGTGGGACGGCATCGCCGACGTGCGGGCGGCGATCGACACGCTGCCGTTCATCCGCGCGCTCGCCGACGGCTCGCTCGAGCGCGCGCCCTTCGTCGGCTACCTCGCGCAGGACGCGCTCTACCTGCGCGACTACGCGCGCGTGCTCGCCGAGGCGTCGCGACTGGCTCCGGATGCCGCGGGGCAGGCGTTCTGGGCGAACTCGGCGCACGGCTCGCTCGTGGGCGAGCTCGAGCTGCACACGCGCTGGCTCGCGGGGGTGGATGCCGCCGTGGACGACGCCGCGACCTTCGCCGCCGAGCCCGACACGGCGACGACCGCGTACCTGGATCACCTGCTCGCGACCGGCGCACGCGGCGACTACGCCGTGCTCGCCGCCGCCGTGCTGCCCTGCTTCTGGATCTACGTCGACCTCGGCGAGCGCCTCGCCGCCGGCGAGTTCGGCGCGGCGGCGCTGGACCCGGGGCATCCGTACGCGTCGTGGCTCGAGACGTACGCCGATCCCGCGTTCGCCGTCGCGACGCGCGAGGCGATCGACCTCGTCACCCGCGAGGCGGCCGCCGCGTCGCCCGAGCGGCGAGCGGCGATGCGCCGCGCGTTCCGGCGGTCGGCCGAGCACGAGCTCGCATTCTTCGCGTCGCCGCTGCCCGCCGACGCCGCGGTGTCCGCTCCCTGACGATGCGATCGGGTTCGCGCCGCCGGAGGGCGAGCGAGCGGGCGGCCGGGAGGACGAGCGAGCGAGCGGTCGGGAGGACGAGCGAGCGAGCGGCCGGGCGGGCGGGCCCTGGGCCGGCGCGGATCAGGCGAGTTGCACGAGCCGCCCGATGTCGTCGGTCGGCAGCGTGTCGGCGGTCGCCGTCACCGTGATCGCGTCCAGCTGCACGAAGCCGCCGTACGAGCTGAGGAACGCCGTGTCCGCGGCATCCCGCCCGGTCGAGATGCGCAGCAGCGTCGAGCGGGGCGCCAGCGCGGTCGCGTCGACGACGTGCCACGCACCCTCGACGTGCGCCTCGGCGACCGCATGGAAGTCCATGGGATCGAGGCCCGGCGCGTAGACGGCGGCGAGGCGGGCCGGCACGTCGAGCGCGCGCAGCAGCGCGATCACGAGGTGCGCGTAGTCGCGGCACACGCCCTGGCGGGCGAGCAGGGTCTGCACGGCGCCGTCGGTGGGTCCGCTCGAGCCGGGAACGTACGCGAGGCGCGTGCCCACCCACGACGACACCGCGTCGAGCAGGGCGTGCCCCTCGAGTCCCGAGAACTCCGCGACCGCCGTGGCCCCGAGCCGGTCGGACTCGCAGTACCGACTCGGGCGCAGGTACTCGACGAGGTCGAGCGGCCGGTCGGATCCGGGGGCGGCCGCGCCGTCGACGGTGGCCGAGTACGAGAGCGACAGCGCGCCGGCCGGCGCCTCGACGACGTGCAGGCGGCTGCCGGCGGCATCCGTCAGCGCTTGCGCGTCGATCTCGACGCCGTCTGCGAGCAGCTCGAGGCGCTCGTCGGCCGCGCCGCCGGCGACGGCGACCATGAACACGAGCCGCGCCGGGTCGTCGATGGTCAGGTCGATCCGGGCGGAAACGGTTCGCTGCATGGCCATGGTGCCCCGGTTCATCGTCGTCGCAGGAGGACGTGCCGAGCGGCACCCGCCCATTCTCTCCCCCGGCGGCCACCAGCGGAAGCATCACCTCACCCGGTTGCGCCGTCGGCGGCATCCGCGTTGACTGGTGGCATGCGCGTCGTCATCGCCGGAGGTCACGGCAAGATCGCCCTCATCCTCGAGCGTCTGCTCGCCGACGGAGGGCACGAGCCCGTTGCGCTCATCCGCAACCCAGACCATGCGGCCGACGTCGCGGCGGCCGGTGCCGAGCCCGTCGTGCTCGACCTCGAGGCGTCGTCCGCCGACGAGGTCGCCGCGGTGCTCGCGGGCGCCGACGCCGTGGTCTTCGCGGCGGGAGCCGGCCCCGGCAGCACCGCCGAGCGCAAGCTCACGGTCGACCGCGACGGGGCGATCCTGCTCGCCGACGCCGCGAAGCTCGCGGGCGTTCCCCGCATCGTCGTGATCTCGGCGATGCGCGCCGACGACTTCGACTCCACGTCCGACGACGTGTTCCAGATATACCTGCGAGCCAAGAGCGAGGCCGATGCCGCGGTGCGCGCCAGCGGCCTCGACTACACGATCGTGCGTCCCGGCGGCCTCACCGACGACCCGCCGACGGGTCTCGTCGTCGCCGACACCACGCTGCCGCGGGGCTCGGTGAGCCGGGCGGATGTCGCGGCGACCGTCGCCGAGGTCCTCACGTCCGGTGCGGCCTCGCGCATGCAGTTCGAGCTCACCGGAGGCGGGTTGCCGATCGTGGGCGCGCTCGCAGCGCTCCCCGATCCAGCCTGAGCCGATGTCCGTCCTCGCCAACCTGCGGACGTCCCGGCGCCTGCCGGTGCTGCAGGTCCTGAAGACCTCGGTCGCGACGATCGCCGCCTGGCTCATCGCGGGCGCCCTGATTCCGGCCCAGCTGCCGGTGTTCGCCGCGATCGCGGCCCTGCTCGTGGTGCAGCCGAGCGTCAACCAGTCGCTCGGCAAGGGCATCGAGCGGTCCATCGGCGTGCTCCTGGGTGTCATCGTCGCTTCGGCGCTGGCGTTCGCGTTCGGCGAGACCTCGTGGGTCGTGCTCGTCTCGGTGCTCGCCGCCATGGCGATCGCGTGGAGCCTCAAGATGACGCCCGGAACGGGCAACCAGGTCGCGATCTCGGCGATGCTGACGCTCGCGCTCGGCGCGGCGACGCCGAACTACGCGCTCGACCGTGTGCTCGAGACCCTGATCGGCGCGGCCATCGGCATCATCGTGAACGCGGCGATCGTACCGCCCGTGGCGATCGCCCCGGCCAGGCGCGAGGCCGCCCTGCTCGGCGGGGAGCTCGCGGCATCCGCGGATCGCCTGGCTGCCGCGCTCGAGAAGGCGCAGACTCGCGCCGACATCGAGGCCCTCATGATCGAGGCCCGGCTGCTGCGCCCCATGCGCGAGGCCGCCGACGCCGCGATCGCGGCCGGCACCGAGTCCCTCACGCTCAACCCCCGCAGATCGGCGCACCGCGAGGAGCTCGCCCAGCTGGGAGCCCTGCTCGAGCAACTCGGCCCGATCGTCACGCAGCTCATCGGCATGACCCGCGCGTTCGCCGACCACTACGACGCCTCCCTGCACGACGAGCCGACGGTGAAGGCGATCGCCGAGCAGTTGCACCGCGTGGCCCACGACATCCGGCTCGCGGCCCGCGTCGCCGAGCCCGAACCCGAGCCGATGACCTCGACGGTGCCGGCGCTGACGTCGGCGCTCGTCGTGCGCCCCCCGACCTCGTCGCACTGGATCCTCATCGGTTCGCTCCTCGAGGACCTGCGACGCATCCGAGAAGAGCTTGGAGCCGAAGCCTGATGACCGCCGAGACCCGCCCGCCCCGCGGATTCGACTTCTTCGCAGCGGGCGAGCTCGCGGCGCCCGACCTGCCGGCCGACGAGGTCGCCGCGCTCCTGCGCGAGCACTGGGGCCTCGACGTCGAACTGCACTCGCTCGGCAGCCAGCAGGACCAGAACTTCCTCGCGGTGCAGGTGCTCGCCCTGCCGGGGTCCCTGTCGGCGAAGAGCCCGATGGGCGTCGTGAAGATCACGAACCCGGCGTTCACGGCGACCGAACTCGCCGCCCAGGACGCTGCCGCCTCCCGCATCGCGTCGCGCACCCCGTCGCTGCGCATCGCGACCACGACGACCGACGCCGCGGGCGCGCCGCGCTCGATGGTCGCCGACACGAGCGCGGGCCCGCTCAGCATCCGCCTCATCGCGTTCCTCGGCGGCGGAACCCTGCACGGCAGCGCATACCTCTCGCCGCATGCGGTCGCGCGCCTCGGCGAGCTCGCCGCCAGAACGAGCCTCGCCCTCGCCGACTTCGAGCACGAGGGCCTCGACCGGGTGCTCCAGTGGGACCCGCGCTTCGCCGACCGCGTCGTCGACCTCCTCGCGCCGCATCACCCCGATGCGGCCAGGCGCGAGCGGGTGACGGATGCCGCGGCCTCCGCCTGGGCCACCATCGCCGCCCTCGCGGGCGACCTGCCGATCCAGGCCGTGCACCTCGACCTGACCGACGACAACGTCGTGCGTTCGGTCGGCGCCGGCCCGGATACGGGCGGGCGTGGACTGCCGGACGGCCTCATCGACTTCGGCGACGTGTCCCGGTCGTGGGCGGTGGCCGAGCTCGCGATCACGATCTCGTCGGTGCTGCACCACGCGGGCGCCGAGCCGGTCTCGGTGCTGCCCGCGATCCGGGCGTTCCACGCGCTGCGCCCGCTGTCGCCGGCCGAGGTCGCGGCGATCTGGCCGCTCGTCGTCGTGCGCGGCGCCGTGCTCGTCGTGAGCGGCGAGCACCAGGTGCAGCTCGACGGCGGCGGCAACGCATATGCCGCGGACGGCATCGAACGCGAATGGCGCATCTTCGAGCAGGCCGTGTCGGTGCCGAGCGAGGTCATGACCGCCGTGATCGCCGCCGACCTGGGCGTCGAACTGCCGGCTCCCGCACCCGCGACGGGCGCCTTCGGGGTGAACCTGCCCGACTTCGACGCCGCAGCCGCCGTTCGCTTCGATGTCTCCCCCGAATCCGACGCGGTCGACGCGGGCGCCTGGCTGGACCCCGAGCTCGAGGAGCGCCTCGCCCTCGACGCGCTCGACGCCGGGGCATCCGCCGCCTGGATCGAGCGGGCGACGCCCAGGCTCACCGAGAGCCGCGTGCGCTCCGCGGAGCCGTCGGCCACGATCCCGACGGGCGTCGACCTGTGGTTCGCGGATCCGCAGGTGCTCGAGATCGTCGAGACGCGAGGAGCGGGCGTGCGAATCGTCGTCGACGTGGCGCCCCCGAGCACGCCCGATCAGCCGATCGTCGACGGGCTCCCGGCGCGGACGCGCATCCGCATCCGTCTCGAGCGCGCCGACGGGGCCGCCGTGCCGCACCTCGTGCGCCCCGAGTACGCGAACGGCTGGCTCGCCCTGACGCTCGATCCGGCACCGCTGCTCGGGCTCGCGGCATCCGCCGGCCAGAGCTCGAATGGCGAGGCCGAGACGGACGACGCGCTGCTCGCGCGCCGCACCGCGAGCCTCGCCGAGGTGCAGGAGCACTACTACGAGGCGCCGCCGCGCATCGAGCGCGGGTGGCGCGAGCACCTCGTCGGCGTCGACGGGCGCGCCTACCTCGACATGGTGAACAACGTGACGCCGCTCGGGCACGGGCACGTCGGCGTCGCCGATGCCGTGAGCCGGCAGCTGCGGCGGCTCAACACGAACTCGCGCTTCCACTACGGCGCCGTCGTCGAGTACGCCGAGCGGCTGGCCGCCCTCGCGCCGGACCCGCTCGACACCGTGTTCCTCGTGAACTCGGGCTCCGAGGCCGCCGACCTCGCGATCCGGGTCGCGCTCGCGGCCACCGGCCGTCGCGACGTCGTCGCGATCCTCGAGGCGTACCACGGCTGGACCTACGCCTCCGATGCCGTGAGCACCTCGGTCGCCGACAACCCGAACGCGCTCGCGACCCGGCCCGACTGGGTGCACGGCGTCGACGCGCCCAACCCGTTCCGCGGCGTGCATCGGGGGGCGGATGCCGCGCGCTACGCACCGGAGGCCGTCGAGCGCATCGCCCGGCTCGCCGCCGACGGGCGCCCGCCCGCCGCGTTCATCGCCGAGACGTTCTTCGGCAACGCCGGAGGCATCCCGCTGCCCGACGGGTACCTCGCCGAGGTCTACGCCGCCGTGCGCGCCACCGGCGGCCTCGCGATCGCCGACGAGGTGCAAGCCGGCTTCGGCCGCCTCGGCCACTGGTTCTGGGGCTTCGAGCAGCAGGGCGTCGTGCCCGACCTCATCGCCGTCGCGAAGGCCGCCGGCAACGGCTACCCCCTCGGCGCGGTCATCACGACCCGCGAGATCGCCGCACGGTTCCGCAGCCAGGGGTACTTCTTCTCGTCGACGGGCGGCAGCCCCGCATCCAGCGTCGCCGGGCTCGCCGTGCTCGACGCGTTCCGCGACGAGGGCCTGCAGCGCAACGCGCTCGAGGTCGGCACGCGGCTCAAGCACCGCCTCGAGGAGCTCGCCACGCGGCATCCGCTCATCGGGGCCGTCCACGGACTCGGCCTCTACCTCGGCGTCGAGTTCGTGCGCGATCGCGCGACGCTCGAACCGGCCACGGCCGAGACGGCGGCGATCTGCGACCGACTGCTCGAGCTCGGCGTCGTCATGCAGCCGACCGGCGATCACCAGAACGTGCTGAAGACCAAGCCGCCGCTCTGCCTCGACGACGACTCGGCCGACTTCTTCGTCGCGATGCTCGACCGGGTGCTCTCCGAAGGCTGGTGAAGCGCCCGACCCGGGCCGTTGTCAACCCCCGCCGTGTCGTCCGAAGGTTCGATGCGGGTCGCCGTGCGCGTGCCTAGGGTGGAGGAAATCCGACCGGGATCCGAACGACGACGGCAGGAGCGGCGATGACGAACCCTGAACGCACAGCCCACGCACCGAGCACGGCAGGCGGGCCGAGCGCCGCCGGCACGAGCTCCGGCACGAGTTCCGGCGGCGATCTCGCCAGGCAGATCGTGGTGGCGGTCAGCGCGGTGCTCGCGGTCGTCGGGTCCTTCATCGGCTCCGGTGCGGCAGGCGGGCAGCGGGTGCAGGATGCCGCGGGCGGCGCGCTCGCAGCCGATGCCACGCTCGTGGCGCCGGGCGGGGGCGCCTTCGCCATCTGGTCGCTCATCTACTTCGGGCTGCTCGCGTACGCGGTGTGGCAGTTCCTGCCCGCGCAGCGCACCGCGGAGCGGCATCGCCGGCTCGGCCCGTGGGTCGCTGCCTCCCTGCTGCTGAACGCGGCGTGGATCCTCAGCATCCAGTTCGACCTGCTGTGGCTGAGCGTGCCCGTGATCGCCGCGCTGCTCGTCGTGCTCGTCATGGCGTTCCGGATCTCCCTGCTGCTGCGCCCGACGGGCACGATCGACGCGGTGGTCACCGACGGCACGATCGGCCTCTACCTCGGGTGGGTGTGCGTCGCGACGATCGCGAACATCGCCGCCGTGCTCGTCGCCGCCGGATTCGACGGCTTCGGACTGCCGCCGGAGACATGGTCGGTGGCGCTCGTCGCCGTCGCCGGACTCCTCGGCATCGCCCTCGCCGTCTGGGACCACGGGCGCATCGCACCGGCCCTGTCGCTGAGCTGGGGCCTCGCGTGGATCGCCGTCGCGCGACTCTCCGACGAGCCGTCGTCGACCGTCACCGGCATCGCGGCGATCTTCGCCGTCGTCGCCGTGCTCATCGCGACGGCGGCGATGCGCGTGGTCGCGATCCGCCGGCACGCCGACTCGGCCCGGGGCTGAGGTCGGGTCTCGAGGTCGCGTCGGACCGCGCGGGTAGGCTGCGGGAATGCCCGCTCGCACGTTCCGTCGGGGCGATCGCACGATCGTCGTCCACGAGCCCGAACGCGCCGAGGCGGCGCGCGGGGCCGCCGACGGCGAAACTCCCGATGCCGTCTCCGATGCGCCCGCCTACGTGCTCGTGCACGGCCTCGGCATGGCCGCCGAGTACTGGGGCGGGCTCGACGAACGGCTCGCCGATTCCGGCCGCGTGCTCGCCCTCGACCTGCCGGGCTTCGGCGATTCCCCGAAGCCGGCGAGGGCCCTCACGGTCTCCGAGACCGCCGACCTGGTCGCCGAGCTGCTCACCGAGCTCCTCGACGACGGGCGGTCGTCGGCCGCCCGGCCCGTGCTCGTCGGCCACTCGCTGGGCGCCCAGGTGGTCGCGGACCTCGCGGCGCGGCATCCCGAGCTCGTCGATCGCGTCGTGCTCATCGGGCCGTCGGTGAACCCGCGTGAACGCACCGCGCACCAGCAGGCGGCGCGGTTCCTCCAGGACATCGCGGTGGTCGATCCGACCGCGTTCGCGCGGGGCGTCCTCGCCTACAGCCAGGCCGGGGGCCGCTGGGTGCTCGCGAACCTGCGGCCGACGCTCGAGCACCGCATGGAGCTCGTGCTGCCGCGTACGGCGGCCGAGGTGCTCGTGATCCGCGGTGAAGACGATCGCGTCGTGCCGCGCTACTGGGGGCAGGCGGTCGCCGCGCTCGCGCCGCACGCCGCCTACGCCGAGGTGCCGGGCCGCGGGCACGAGGCCGTCCCGCGTCAGGTCGGACCGCTCGCCGACCTCATCGTCGGGCACGCGCGCGGCGACCGGGTGGGCAGCGTGCTCTCACCGCACGAACGGCTCGCGGCACTCTCGAAGTCGCTCGGCGGCAGCACGACGACCCGCGTCGGGTGGGTGCTGCGCGACTACGGCTTCGGGGCTCGGCGACGACTCGTGCAGCTCGTCTCCACCCGTCCGCCCGAGCGCTGGCGAAGCGGCGACCCCGCCCTGCCCGACGTCGTGCTCGTTCCGGGCGTGCACGAGCACTGGAGCTTCCTCGCGCCGCTCGCCGACGCCCTGAACCGCGCCGGGCACCGCATCACGATCGTGCAGGGCCTCGGCATGAACCGTCGATCCGTGCCCGACACGTCGCGGATGCTGCAGCGCGCGCTCGCCCGCGTCGATCCGCCGCCCGCCGGGCGCGTGATCGTCGCGCACAGCAAGGGCGGACTCATCGGCAAGCACCTGCTGACCGACCTCGTGCGCGGCTCGGGGCCGCTCGGCACGGCCGGCGCCGCGCGACTCGACGTCCGCGGCGCGGTCACGCTCGCGACCCCCTATGCCGGCTCGGCTCGGGCCCGCTGGTTCTTCGACCCGAGCATGCGCGCGTTCCTGCCCACCGACGTCACGATCGTCGAGCTCCAACGGGACGCCACGGTGAACGAGCACATCGTCTCGATCTTCGGCACCCTCGACGCCCACGTGCCGGAGGGCAGCGCGCTCGCCGGCGCGACGAACGTGATCGTGCCCGCCGCCGGGCACTTCCGGCTCACCGCGTCGCCCGCCGCGCATCGCGCCGCGATCGACGCGGTCGCCTCCCTCGCCGGCGCCCGCCTCATGCCCGTCGGCGAGCCGTCCCGCCCCTGACGTTCGGCGTCGCCATGCCGCGGAGCATCCGCGCCGATCCCTAGACTGAGCGCGTGCTCCCCGCCGTCATCCTGCTCGCCATCGCCCCTGCGCTCGTCATCTTCGCGCTCGGCATCGTCGCGCGCATCGTGTCCAAGCAGCCGGTGCACTCCCCCGTCGTGCAGTACACCCGGGCACGAGGGGCGTCGGTGCTGCACGACGCGCTGCTCGTCGAGGCCGACCGGCGCGCGGCCGCGGCGGTGCTCGTGGACCTCGCCGTGTCCCGCCGCATCCGCATCCTCGCGAACGAGACGAAGCGCGAGCCGATCGGCGTCGAACTGCAACCGGGCGCGGCCCTCTCGGGCGATGAACTCTCCGTACTCGAGGCGATCTTCGGACCCGAGCACACGAGCACGCGCCTGCGCCGCTTCTCGACCGACCGCCGCGCGCTCGCGGCACGGCTGAAGTCGGTCGTGCGCAACGCGGACTACGCGCTCGCACGTGCCGGGCTCGTCGCCCAGCGCCGCATGACCTGGCCGGGCACGACCCTCACCGTGCTCGCCTACCTCGGCATGCTCGTCGAGGCCCTGCTCATCCTCATCACCCTCGGCTCAGGCGACTGGCCGGCGCTCATCGCGACGTTCGCCGCACTCGCCGTGACGATCGCGACCATCATCGTGACTCCCGCGTCGTGGCGCCGGTTCCTGCCGGCGGCCCGCGAACGCCGCGAACACCTCGACGGACTGCGCCAGTACCTCATGCTCGCCGAGGCCGATCGCCTGCGCGTGCTCCAGTCGCCGACGGGCGCCTCGCTCGTCCCGGTCGCGCAGACGACGGATGCCGCGGCGCCGGCGCCCGCCGCCGACACCGCGACCGTCGCGGCATCCGGAGCCCTCGCCCGGTTCCACCTGCACGAGAAGCTGTTGCCCTACGCCGTGCTCTTCGGCATCGAACGCGACTGGATCACGGCGCTCAAGCTCGACGTGCATGCCCTCGAACACCCCGGCGCGACCACGATCGGCGACCTGGCGAGCAGCGCGGTCGACCTCGCGGACCTCACGGGGCACCTCGCCGAACTCGTCGTGCTCGTCGACGACGTCGCGCGGCTGACGGTCTCCCTCGGCGACCTCGTCGACGTGTCGGGCGGCATCGTGGATCTCGCCGACGGCGTGGGCGGCGTGCTCGGGAGCTTCGAGTGAGCGACGAGGCCGTGCGCATCCGGCTCGACGACGTGGCGACGGCGGATGCCGCGGGCACCGTCGGCGGCGTCGACGCGGTCTCCGCGCTCTACGCCCGACCCGCTGACGCGTGGGCCACGCTCGTCATCGCGCACGGCGCGGGCACCGGCATGGAGCACCCATTCCTCGCGGGATTCGCCTCGGCGGTGCAGGCGCTCGGCGTCGCGACCCTGCGCTTCGACTTCCCGTATCGCGAAGCCGGGCGGAAGTTCCCCGATCGTGCGCCGGTCGCGATCGCGACGTGGCGGGCGGCGCTGGCGTTCGCCCGGACCCGCGCCGACGAGGCCGGCAGCGGCAGCGGCAGCGGCGAGCCGATCTGGGCGTCCGGCAAGTCGTTCGGCGGGCGCATGGCATCGATGGCCGCGGCCGAGGGCATGCCGACGTCGGGACTCGCGTTCCTCGGCTACCCGCTGCACCCTCCGGGCCGGCCAGAGAAGGCGCGCGACGAGCACCTGCCCGACGTGGCTGCGCCGATGCTGTTCCTGCAGGGACGCACCGATCCGTTCGCCGCACCGAACGAACAGCTCGACGACCTCGTGGCTCGCCTGCGTGCAGCGCGAGGTGCGACTGGCGACTCCGTCGTGCTCGAGTGGGTCGACGACGCCAACCACTCGTTCGAGGTCAAGGGGCGCAAGCGCCCTGCGGCCGAGATCGGCGCCTCGCTCGCCGCATCCGTCGTCGCGTTCATGCGCGCGAACGCGGCCTGAGACCGGTCGTCAGCTCGACCCTGCGAGCCGCCGACCGCGGAACGCGGCCTTCGTGGCGACCCACCCGCGCACCAGGAGGATGACGATCACCTGCACGGCGACGACGACGAGCGTGTTCAGCATCAGGTCGTCGACCTCGCGGACCACGAGGAGCACGGGCTGCAGAACGCACGAGATCACCACCGCATGGATGGTGTACGCGGCCAGGGAATTGCGTCCGTAGGCCGACAGCAGGCCGCCGAGCGCGCGATCGATCGACGAACCGTGCCGTCGCATCAATGCCAGCAGGCCGGCGAACCAGACGACGCCGAACAGCAGCCTCGCGGGAGCGAGCGTCGCCTTGCTCTGGAGCGGGCCGAACCACGACCAGAACTCGAGGAAGTGCCCTTCGATCCAGAACAGCGCCGCGATGAGGTCCGAGGGCCCGCGGGTCGCGAATGCGACCAGCACGTGGTGGTTCCAGAAGATCAGGAACTCCCAGATCGGCACGGTCACGAGCAGCACCACGATCAGCGCGGTCTCGATGCCCCGCCTGGTCGTCGGCGCGAACCGCCGCCATCCGGATGCGAGCGCCGGCCAGCGGCATCCGATCACGATGCCGATCATGAACAGGAGCGGCCACGAGAGCTTCATCTCGAGGTCGCTGTCGAGGCCCGGGGCGAACTGGGCGAACAGCCACGGCACCGCAGCGACGACGACGACGATCCATTCGAGACGCCTCACCGCCAGCCAGATGGCGATCGGCGCGAACAGCATGGCGATCGCGTAGATCGCGAGGAAATCGGCGAGCACCCCGTTCGCGCCGCCCAGCAGCAGCACGTCGCGGAGGTCGACCGCGTCGATCGCGACCCCGTCGATCGCGAGCAGCACGAGACGCATCATCACCAGTGCCACCGCGGTGACGTAGATCAGCGCCGCCCGTCGCCAGATGCGTCGCGCAACACCCCCGATCCCGCCGCGCACGGCCATCGGAAGGTACACGTAGCCCACCATGATGCCCGAGAGGGCGTAGAACCCCTCAGCGGCGGAAGCCGGCAGCGCTGCGCGGCCGGTGACGAGCTCGAAGAGATTCGGTTCGAGGCGAAGGTGGTTCGTCACGATCACGAACACGAAGAACCCACGCAGCAGGTCGAACGCGGGGATCCTCGGTCGTCGCTCCGCACGATCGGCGCCGCGGAGGCCTTCGGCAGCGACCGCTTCGCTCATCGGGCTGCCGCCCCCGAGCGGAGATTCGCCTCGAAGCCGGGCTTCCACCACGCGCGCTCATGTTCTGCGCGAAGAGCCGACCGCCGGAAGCGGTATCTCGAATGCGGATACAACGGCATGCCGAGGGGAGACGCCACGATCCCGAACGAGTTGTCGTGGTTCAGCGATCCCATCACGGCGGCCTGCGCCGGCGTCGGGTTGCGAACGAGCGACGTGAGCACGGTGAACGCCGCGTCGGGCGAGAGCTCGCCCGACGCCGCGGGAAGCCGCTCGGCAAGCGCCCGGTAGTCGTCGACGAACTCGAGCGCGGCGCGCTGGATCGCCCGCACGGTTCCGGCGTCCGCGTCACTCAGCCGCTCTTCGGTGTAGACCGGTTCGAATCCGCCCTCGCCGCGACGCACCGTCGAGACCGATGGATGATCTGGGTTGCCGAACAGCAGCTCGACGACCTCGATGCCGTGCATGACGCAGTGCTCGATCCAATGGCGGTCGCTGCCGGCTCGCCTGGCATCGGCGAAGCCGTGGATCTGCGCCCGACCGGCGGTCTTCGGACCGTCGAAGAGTCCGAAGTAGTACCCCTGCAACTGCGGATTCACGAGTGTCTTCAGCGACGCCTGGATACTGGCGTTCCAGCCGATGTCGACGACCGCAGCGCCGGACTCGTGCAGGCCGACCTGGTGCAGGTAGTCGATGACGTCGGTTCGCTCGCGGCGGGCGACGGCGACGAGGTCTGGTTCGAGCGCGCGGAACACGCTCTTCAGCGGCGGGAAGTCGTAGCCGGGCACGATCGAGTCGGCGCGCAGCCCGATGCGAGCCGCGGCGCGATCGATGTCGGCGATCGAGATGTCGCCGGTGAAGCGGGCGATGAAGTCGGAGACCTTCAACGGCACGCCGCTCGAGACGAGGAAGTCCAGCTGCGAGGGCGTGATCGCATCCCTGATCTGGGCGAAGTTGATCATGCGACGAGAGGCGTAGACGTAGTCGCTCTGAAGCGCCTCGTCACGCCAGTACCGCTCGTAGGCGCGCTGCATGAGCGCACCCTCGCGGGCGAGGAACGCCAGCCGGGTGGAGCCGTTCCGCTTCGCCGAGTGCTGCAGCCACTGCACGAACGCGACGAGGATCGGGCCGAGCACGCCGTACCCGACCTGCTCCTCCACCGGTCCGTGATCCCGGTCCATGCGGCGTTCGGCGAGCGCCGCGATCACGCTCAACCCGAGCTCCACCGGCCCGTGGTTGGGGTTCGACGGAATGTGCGAGAGCGCCGAGTAGGGCAGACCCGTCGTCGCCTCCGCGACGCCCGTCATGACCGTCGGAAGGTGGAACGCCTCGATACCCTCGTGGTGCGCACGATCGACGTCGGCCTCGGCGTTGTCACCGAAGTGCACGATCGCGGCGTCGGGGAACTCCGCTCGAATCGCACGGAACGCCGTGCCGTTGTACTTGGCCAGCTTGTCGTGGCCGCTCACGATGAGCCGTTCCCAGCCCTCGTATCCGGCGTTCCCGAGCGCATCGGCGATGACCTCCGGCGGGAGGTACATATCGCTCACGATGAAGATCCGCACCCCTGCGGCCCGCGCCTCCTCGTAGAGCGCACGCCCCGTCGCGCGGGGTCCGAGCACCTGCAGCTCCGTCTCGATCTCCGCCCGCTTGGCAGCATCCACGAGGGCGTCTGGAAGGTGGAGCTCGGCCGCGAGGCGGTCGTAGATGTCATCGAGCGTGATGTCGGGGCCGACGGACGCATCGACATAGCACCGCTGCTCGGCGGCGATCCGCGCGATCGTCCAGTTCGGCGGGAGCAGGTGGTCGCCGCGTGCCTCCAGTGCCTGCTTCGAGATGGTGAAGACGTCGGTTGGACGGATGGCGGCTCTCGAGAGCAGGGTGTCGAAGACGTCGAACGACACGATGTCGGCCGACGCGATGGCCTGCGAGACGGTCGCGGCCCGGTTGGGGAGCGCGCGGCTCATCGATGCCCCCTGACGGAACGCCCGACGCGAGATCTCACACGTGCGGGCAGGCGGCCGAGGTAGTTCCGTACCCGGAGCTCGAAGCCGATCGGCGGAAGCCGCGGCAGGTTGCGCAGTTCCTCCTCGAGCGCACCGAGTCGGCCGAGGACCTCGCGGCCCTCGGCGGCGCCGAAGACGCCCTGGGTGGTCACGACGGCCGAGTAGAGCAGGCGAGCCGACGGGTCCATCCGGAACGCCTTCCCGGCGAGCTCGGCGCGCGCCGCGCGCATCGAGTCGGTCGCCCCCCGTTCGTAGAGCGTCACGAACGGAACCGGGGTGTCGGCGACGCCGATCGGCCCGCAATGCAGCACCCGCAACCCGAAGTCCCAATCCGCTGAATGCGCGAGGACGGGGTCGAAGAGCCCGGCGCAGATCGCCGCGCTCCTGCGCACGACGAAGGTCGAGTACGGCGTGCAGTTCGCCCCGGCCTGGGCGAGCAGATCCAGCACGACGCCAGGACCGCCGGGCACTCGCGACACCGCGAGCGGGTTCTGCGCGTCCAGCACCACGTCGTTGATCTGCACCTCCACACCGCGCGACGCGTCGAACACCACTCCGACCTGCCTGGGATTCGCCTCGAGGTGCTCGATCGCATACTCGAGGAATCTGGGGTGCCAAGCCCCGTACCCGTCGTGGACCACGACGAACTCGGTCGGAACGGAGGAGATCCGCTCGTTGACCGATTCGAGCACGCGGTGCTCAGGGGCGACATCGACGACCTGCACCGGGATGCCGTCGAAGGCATCGAGGCTCGGTTCCTCGACGGGTCGACTGCCCGAGTCCGTCCTCACGATGCTGAGCAGGTCCGCCGCGACGGTCTGCTGCAGCAGGCTGGCCCGCATTCGCCGCCGGGATGCCGTGTCGGGTCCGGATACGGCGATGACATGGATGCTCCCGTCGACCGCCCCCGAGCCGGTCTCGGTCTCGGTCTCGGTCTCGGAATCGGCCTCGACGGTCTGCTCGGCCTCGGTCTCCGTGTCGATCGCCGTCTCGGCTCCGGCGGCCATGACAGCGGCTTCGCGCGAGGATTCCGACTCGGCGAGTCGGTCCTGGAGATGTTCCAGGGTGCGGTACATGCCACGCAGTTGCTCGGACAGGGCGAGCCATCGGAGCACCTCGCCGTGGCTCAGGCGCTTCGGCCTCGGACTCCGGAGCTCGGCGCGCTCGAGCACGGCATCGACGCTGCGCTGCAGGGAGTAGCGCGCTCGGAAGGCCGGTCGCTGCTCGCTCACGAAGGCGACGGCGTGTTCGAATCCGAGCAGGAGTTCATCGACCAGCGCTTCCGCGGAGATGCGCCGGGACGTGCTGCGGCCGCTGAAGTTCGCCGCAGCCTCGACCTCGAAGGTCTCCGGCCGGAGCCATCCCTCGCCGCCGAAGTGGTCGTACACGAACACCGGGAGACCCATGACCAACGCGTACTGCACCGTCTTGCCGATCGTGACGACGGCGTCGAAGCCGGCGAGGAGTCGGGGCGTCACCTCGACCGAGCCGTCGGGTTCGCCGATGAACACCGTCTCGACGCCTGCCTCGGCCAGCGCCTCCGCAGCCTCGCGGAGTTCTGCCGGCGGGTGGTTCGACACGACGGCGAGCCGCCGCAGTGCCACCGGCGCGATGGTGTCGGCCTCGACGAAGCTGCGGGGTGCCGGATTCGCGAAGATCTGGGAGGGGCGATCGAGCCCGAAGGCTTCGAGCGTCTCGCGTGTTCGTTCCGAGATGAACGACGTCACATCGGCCAGGCGATTCTCGATCTCGGCGACCAGCGGTTGGTCGATCTCGATGATCGGCGACATGTGGTGCCACACGATCGGCGCCGCGGCCTCCCGCTCGCCCAGCCGACGGATGATCGACGGCGGCAGCAGCGAATGCTGCACCCAGATGAGGTCGTAGTCGAGCCCGAAGTCCTCGTAGGGGTCTTCGGCGACGCGCACGGACGCGCGACTCGCGAGTTCGCGGAACCGGTCGGCCATGGGCGGAAGGAAGAGGTTGGTGTAGACGTCGACGTGCCAGCCTCGGTCGGCGAACTCCTCGGCGAGCTCGAACGTGACGATTTCGGATCCACGGCGCTCGCGCAGGTGATTGGTCGTGATGAGGATTCTGGGCATGGTGGAACCGGGTTCGTCGTTGACCGTGCCGATCGAACCAGCGCGGGCGGCGTGAGTGGGGGTTTGGAAAGCGTAGATCACGCCGCACTGAACACCGAATGCTGCTCGAGGAACGCCCCCGAACTGGGGGTTTACCGGGCCCTCAGGCCCCGAGCCCGGGCCCTCAGGCCCCCACGTAGGCCGCGAGGTGCGTCGCGGTGAGCGTCGCGCCTTCGGCGGAAGCGGAGGCGACGAGCTCGGCCGGCGTGCCCTCGAACACGATGCGCCCGCCGTCGCGCCCGGCGCCCGGGCCGAGGTCGATGATCCAGTCGGCGTGCGCCATGACGGCCTGGTGGTGCTCGATGACGATGACCGAGTTGCCGTCGGCGACGAGGCGGTCGAGCAGTGCGAGCAGCCGGTCGACGTCGGCCAGGTGCAGGCCGGTCGTCGGCTCGTCGAGCACGTAGATCGTGCCCTTCTTTGCCATGTTGATGGCGAGCTTCAGGCGCTGCCGCTCGCCGCCCGAGAGCGTGTTGAGCGCCTGCCCGAGCCCCAGGTAGCCGAGGCCGACGTCGGAGAGGCGCTGCAGGATCACCCGGGCCGTCTTGTCGGTGAGGTACTCGAGGGCCGCGTCGACCGAGAGCGCGAGCACCTCGGCGATGTTCAGTCCGTTGAGCCGGTACTCGAGCACCTCGGCGGTGAACCGCTTGCCGCCGCACTCCTCGCAGACGCTCGAGACGGTCGACATGGGGCCGAGCTCGACGAACACGAGCCCGATGCCCTTGCAGGTGGGGCAGGCGCCGGCCGAGTTCGCACTGAACAGCGCGGGCTTGACGCCGTTCTCCTTCGCGAACGCCTTGCGGATGGTGTCGAGCAGGCCGGTGTAGGTGGCCGGGTTCGAGCGGATCGAGCCGCGGATCGGCGACTGGTCGACCACGACGACGTGGTCGTGCCTCGGCACGTTGCCGTGGATGAGCGAGGACTTGCCCGAACCGGCGACGCCCGTGACGACGGTCAGCACGCCGAGCGGGATGTCGACGTCGACCCCGGTGAGGTTGTGCTGCGTCGCGCCGCGGATCTCGAGTGCGCCCTTCGCGCTTCGCACGCGCTCGCGCAACTGCGCACGGTGGTCGAGGTGTCGGCCCGTGAGCGTGTCGGATGCCCGGAGGCCGTCGAGATCTCCCTCGAAGCAGATCCGACCGCCGCGCGATCCCGCACCGGGGCCGAGGTCGACGATGTGGTCGGCCATCTCGATGACCTCGGGCTTGTGCTCGACGACGAGCACGGTGTTGCCCTTGTCGCGCAGCTGCAGCAGCAGGCGGTTCATGCGCTGGATGTCGTGGGGGTGCAGCCCGACGGTCGGCTCGTCGAACACGTACGTGACGTCGGTGAGCGCCGAGCCGATGTGGCGGATCATCTTGACGCGCTGCGCCTCGCCGCCCGAGAGGGTGCCGGCGGGTCGGTCGAGGCTCAGGTAGCCGAGCCCGATCTCGACGAACGACTCGATGTTCTGCCGCAGGTTGGCGATGAGCGGAGCGACGCTCGGGTCGTCGATCTCGGCCGCCCAGGCTGCGAGGTCGGAGATCTGCATCGACGAGGCCTCGGCGATGTTGATGCCGTTCACCTTCGACGCGAGCGCCTCCCGGTTCAGGCGGGCACCGCCGCACTCGGGGCAGGTCGTGAACGTGAACGCCCGGTCGACGAATGCACGGATGTGCGCCTGGAGCGAGTCGCGATCCTTCGATCCCATGCTCTTCTGCAACTTGGGCACGAGACCCTCGTAGGACATGTTGATGCCCTGCACCTTGACCTTGGTCGGCTCCTTGTAGAGGAAGTCGTGCAGCTCGGTCTCGCTGTAGTCGCGGATCTTCTTCTCGGCGTCGAGGAACCCGCCCTCGGAGTAGATGCGCACCATCCACCCGTCGGCCGTGTAGCCAGGGATCGTGATCGCTCCCTCGGCGAGCGACTTGTCGCGGTCGAAGAGCTCGTCGAGGTCGAGGTCGTTCACCTGGCCGACGCCCTCGCACCTGGGGCACATGCCCGCCGGCACGTTGAAGCTGAAGTGGAAGCTCGGGCCGACGTAGGGGTCGCCGAGCCGGGAGAACAGGATGCGCAGCAGCGCGTACACGTCGGTCGCCGTGCCGACCGTCGAGCGGGAGTTCGCGCCCATGCGCTCCTGGTCGACGATGATCGCGGCCGACACGTTGCGCAGGCTGTCGACCTCGGGCCGCGGCTGCGTGGTCATGAACGACTGGATGAACGTCGAGTACGTCTCGTTGATGAGCCGCTGCGACTCGGCGGCGATGGTGCCGAACACGAGGCTCGACTTGCCGGAGCCCGAGACGCCGGTGAACACGCTGAGCCGGCGCTTCGGGATGTCGAGGGAGATGCCCTGCAGGTTGTTCTCGTGCGCCCCGCGAACCTCGATCACGTCGTGCGCGTCGGCGATGTGCCCTGCCGCGCCGGATGCCGATGCCGCACTGGAAGCCGTCTGCTCGGTCGCGCTCATGGATGCCCCTTCCGTGCGGCGTGCCCGCGGTTCTCGATTCTGGCAGGGGCCGCCGACATCCGCATCGCCTTCGCGACGGCCGAGAGGTGCCGTTCGCACAGGGCGCGAGCGTACGCTGTGCGCATGCCGGAGACCGAGGCTCCCACCGCAGGCGCGGTCACGCGCCGACTCCTGCCCGCGCTCGCCGGGGTGGCGTCCGTCATCGTCGCGGCCGGTGTCGGCGAGCTCGCCGCGGCGCTGCTCGCGTCGGCCTCGAGCCCGTTCGCCGTCGTCGGTTCGATGATGATCGACCTCGCACCCCCGTGGGCCAAGGACGCCGCGATCGCGCTGTTCGGCACGAACGACAAGGCCGCGCTCCTCGTGGGCATCGCGCTCGTGCTGCTCGTCGTCGCCGGAGTCGCCGGGGTGCTCGAGGCACGTCGTCCGCCGTGGGGGCAGGTGGTGATCTGGGTGATCGGCGCGGTCGGCGTGCTCGCCTCGGTGACGAGGGCGAACGCGTCGATGCTCGCGTTCGCGCCGTCGGCGCTGGCCGCGATCGCGGGCGTCGTCACGCTGCGGCTGCTCGTGCAGCGCCTTCCGACCACGGATGCCGCGGCCGCCGCCTCGGGCTCCCGCGCCGCCTCGGAGACCGCCGAGATCGGCCGTCGCCGGTTCCTCGTCTGGGCGGGCGGCGCCGCCGCGATCGGCGCGCTCGCCACCATCGGGGGTTACGCCCTGCAGGCCGGGTCCCGCGCAGTCACCGCCGCACGCCAGGCGATCCGGTTACCCGTGCCGACGGCCACCGCATCGATACCCCCTGGGGCGGAACTCGACCTCGAGGGGCTCACCCCGATCGTCACGCCGAACGCGGAGTTCTACCGCATCGACACGGCGCTCGCGGTACCGGCCGTCGAGCCGGCCGACTGGAGCCTGCGCATCCACGGCCTCGTCGAGCACGAGGTGACGCTCACGTGGGACGAGCTGCTCGCCCTGCCGCTCGCCGAGTCGGTGACGACGCTCGCCTGCGTCTCGAACGAGGTCGGCGGCACGCTCATCGGCAACGCGGTCTGGCTCGGCCATCCGATCCGGGAGCTGCTGGCGCGGGCGGTTCCCACCGCGGACGCCGACATGGTGCTCTCGCGCAGCATCGACGGGTTCACGGCGTCGACGCCGCTCGAGGTGCTGCAGGACGACCGCGACGCGATCCTCGCGGTGGGCATGAACGGCGAGCCGCTGCCCGCCGACCACGGGTTCCCGGTGCGCATGGTCGTGCCGGGGCTCTACGGGTACGTGTCGGCGACCAAGTGGGTGACCGAGCTCGAGGTCACCCGGTTCGACGCGGCATCCGCCTACTGGACGGATCGCGGCTGGAGCGAGCGCGGCCCCATCAAGCTCTCGTCGCGCATCGACGTGCCGCGCTCGGGGCAGTCGTTGCCGGCCGGCCCGGTCGTCGTCGCCGGCGTCGCCTGGCACCAGCACGTCGGCGTCGCGGGGGTCGACGTGCAGGTCGACGACGGCCCGTGGCGGCCCGCGACCCTCGCCACGGCCATCTCGGACGACACGTGGGTGCAGTGGCGCTTCGACTGGGACGCGACCGCGGGTGGCCACACCCTGCGCGTGCGGGCGACCGGCGCCGACGGCGAGGTGCAGATCTCGACCCCGCAGGGCGTCGTGCCCGACGGTGCCACCGGCCTCGACTCCCGCGACGTCACCGTCGGCTGACCGCGCGATCGTCTCGTCGACCGGTCTCGCACGCGCCATCGACGCCGGGCTCGCGACCCGCTCAGCTCAGGCGCGGGGTGCGCGGCGGCTCGGTGCGGCGGGTTCCCGTGGCCTCGAAGGCGGCGGCAAGGCGCAGGAGCGCCGTGTCGTCGTAGGCGCGGCCGGCGAACGTGAGGCCCACCGGCATCCGGATGTCGGCCATCGTGCCCATGGGCACGGTGACCGTCGGGATGCCGAGGTGCCGCGGCACGAGGTTGCCGTTCGCGACCCACACGCCGTTGCGCCAGCCGAGATCGGCGGATGCCTCGTTCATGTCCATGTCGGCGGGGCCGACATCGGCGACGGCGGGGAAGACGACGGCGTCGAGGCCGAGGCCGTCCATCCACGCCTCGAGGTCGACGCGACGGGTCTCCTCCAGCCCGCGGAGCCCCTCCTCGAGCTCGGGCATGTCGTCGAACGAGGCGCCGGGGTGCGTGCGCGCCCACTCCGGGTACTCGGCGATGTCGTCGTCGAAGCCCGTGTAGCGGTCGGGCAGCGCGCCATCGGGGTGCGGGAAGATGCGGGTGCCGTCGACGTCGGCGAGCGCGCGCAGGGTCGGGTCGTCGTTGGCGTCGAGGAAGTCGTTCCACGCCCACGCCGACAGGTCGACGATCTCGCGGTGCAGGTACTCGGCGGACACGAGTCCGCGCGTCGCGATCGTCGGGGTGCCGATGCGGTCGCCCTCGTAGTTGGAGACGACCGGGAAGTCGACCTCGACGACCTCGGCGCCGGCGGCCTCGAGGTCGCGGCGCGCCGCCTCCCAGAGGTCGATGACCGAGGCACGGGTCTCGATGCGCTGCCCGGTGGGGCCTCCGATGCCGGGCGAACGACCGGGCTCCGCGGTTCCCGCCTCCGGGTCGGCGTTGACGTACATGCGCGGGATGCCGAAGCGACGCCCGGCGAGCACGGCGCGCACCGAGTCGGCGCGCCCGCCCGCGGCATCCGTCACCGCGAGCGCGGCGTAGGACTCGGGGCGCACCTCGGAGGATCGCGGAATCGGCACCCACTGCTGCACGCGCCAGAAGTCGCCACGGGTCTCGGCGTCGTCGGCGACGATCACGTCGAGCACCTCGAGCAGGTCGGCCATGGTGCGCGTGTGCGGCACGACGACGTCCATGGTCGGCACGAGGGGCCAGTTGCCGCGCACCGAGATGACGCCGCGCGACGGGGTGTAGGCGCAGAGCGCGTTGTTCGACGCGGGAGCGCGGCCCGACGACCAGGTCTCCTCGCCGAGGCCGAATGCCGCGAACGAGGCCGCGGTCGCGGTTCCGGAGCCGTTCGAGGAGCCCGAGCCGAACGCGGCCGTGAGGAACTCGGCACTGTAGGGGCTCTCGGCCCGCCCGTAGACGCCGCGCTGCATGCCGCCGTTCGCCATCGGCGGCATGTTCGTGAGGCCGATGAGCACCGCGCCGGCGCCGCGGAGGCGCTCGATCGTGAAGGCGTCGCGCTGGGCGACGAGATGCTCGAACGCGGGGGAACCGGCTGCGGCGGTCAGCCCCTTCGCGAGGTAGCTGTCCTTGGCGGTGTAGGGGATGCCGTCGAGCCGGCCGAGGGCCTCGCCGCGCGTGCGACGCTCGTCGGAGGCGAGCGCGTCGGCCCGCGCGTCGGGGTTCATGACGACGAGTGCGTTCAGCGCGGTCGTGGTCTCGCGGCCGTCGTATGCCGCGATGCGCGCGAGGTACGCGTCGAGCAGTCCGACCGCGGTGACGCGCCCCGATTCGAGCGCGGCGTGCAGGTCCGCGATCGACGCATCGACCACGTCGAATGCACCGCTCATCGAGCCGACTCCACCTCGAGCGCGGGCTGCTGCTGCGTGATGCAGTGGATGCCGCCGCCGCGCGCGAAGATCTCGCGGGAGTCGACCGTGACGACGCGGCGGCCGGGGTACGCGTCGGCGAGGACCTCGCGCGCCGCGGCATCCGCCCGCTCCTCGCCGAACCCGCAGGCGATGACGCCGTCGTTCACGACGAGGTGGTTGACGTAGCTCCAGTCGACGAAGCCCTCGTGGTCGCGAAGGGTCTCGGGTGCCGGCAGGTCGACGATCTCGAAGCGGCGGCCCGCGGCATCCGTCTCCTGCTCGAGCTGGGCGCGCAGGGCGCGCGTCACCTCGAAGTCGGGGTGCTCGGGGTTCTGCTGCCGATGCAGCAGCAGGCGGCCGGGCGAGGGGATCGTCGCGACGATGTCGACGTGGCCGTTCGTGCCGAAGTCGTCGTAGTCGCGCTCGAGGCCGCGGGGCAGCCAGATCGCCTTCGTCGTGCCGATCGTGCGCGCGAGCTCGGCCTCGACGCGGGCCTTGTCGGCGTAAGGGTTGCGGCGCGGGTCGAGCTGCACGGTCTCGGTGACGAGCACGGTGCCCTCGCCGTCGACGTGGATGCCGCCGCCCTCGTTCACGAGCACGCTGCTCACGAGCTCGGCGCCGACCCGGTCGGCGACGAAGCGCGCGATCTCGGCGGACTTCGTCCACTCGGCCCACTCAGGGGCGCCCCAGCCGTTGAAGATCCAGTCGACGGCGCCGAGCACGCCCGGGCGCTCGTCGTCGACCACGAAGGTGGGGCCGAAGTCGCGCATCCAGAACTCGTCGAGCGGCGCCTCGACGAGCTCGATCGCGCCGTCGAGCATCCGGCGGGCGCGCGCGGTCTCGGTCGGGTCGACGACCATCGTCAGCGGCTCGAACGGCACGATCGCGTTGGCGACGGCCGCCCACACGGCGTAGCCCGCCTCGCGCTCGGACTCGGCCTCGCCGAGGGTCAGGCCCTCGCGCGGGAACGCCATCCAGGTGCGGTCGTGACGTGCGGTCTCTGCGGGCATGCGCCAGGTCATGCGGACACCTCCTGGGTGCGGTCGACGACGGTGCGGTGAGCGGATGTCGCGGTGGTGGTGTTGCTCATCGTTGAGGACTCTCTGCTCGTCGATCTCTCGACAGGATCGGGGACTCGATCTACTATTGATCAGACGATCAATAAGTTGCAGCGACGCTACCGACACGAGGTCACCATGTCAAGACCGGTCCGCAAGAAGGCCGCCCGCAAGACCCCGGCCGAACGGTCGGCCGAGATCGCGGACGCCGCGCGCGACGTCGCCCTCGAGCAGGGCCTCTACGCCGTGACCCTGCGCAGCGTCGCCGCGCGCATCGACGTGGCCCCCGCGCTCGTCGCGCACTACGAGCCGAACATGGACGTCCTGATCGCGCGCACCTTCGGCACCGTCGTCGCCACCGAGCTCGCCGAGGTCGAGGCGCTCGTCACCCCGCTCGCGACCCCGCGCGAGCGGCTCGCGCACCTGCTCGACACGCTGCTCGACGGCACGCGCGACGACGTCACCGTGATCTGGGTCGAAGCCTGGGCCATGGGCCGCCGGAACGAGGCCCTCGCCCAGCGCGTGCGCGACGAGATGGACGACTGGCACGCGTTCCTCGAGGGCATCATCGCCGCCGGCATCGACGAGGGCCAGTTCGAGACGGATGACGCGGCATCCGTCGCCTGGCAGCTGCTCGGCATGATCGACGGCCTGAACGCCCACGCGCTCGTGCGGTGGGAGCACGCCGGCGACCGCGGCACCCGCATCGGGCACGCGGTCGAGGGCATGCTCGGACTGCATCGCGGCGTGCTCGCGGCGCCGACGGAGTAGGCGGGTCGCGTCGGGGTCGCGTCGGGGTCGCGGCCCGGCCGCGATGTCGGATGCCGCGGCTACGGTTGTGGCACGGCGGAGGGAGCCCGATGTACCTGGTCGACGGCACGGTGGTCACGAGCGCGAGCGATCTCAAGAAGGCGTCGGAGTGCGAGTTCGCGTTCCTGCGCGCGCTCGACGCCAAGCTCGGACGCATCGAGGCCGTGCCGGATCCCGAAGACGCCATGCTCGAGCGCTCCGGCCGCATGGGCGACGCCCACGAACTGCGCGTGCTCGAGCGCTACCGCGTGCAGTTCGGCTCCGGCGTCGTCGAGATCGAGCGGCCCTCGGTGCGCGATGCGGCCGCCGTCGACGCCGCCGTCGAGGCGACGAACGCCGCATTCGCCGCGGGCGCTCCGGTCGTGTTCCAGGCGACCTTCGCCGACGACGGCTTCATCGGGTTCGCCGACTTCATCGTGCGGCAGCCCGACGGCCGCTACCTCGTGCAGGACAGCAAGCTCGCGCGCCGTGCCAAGGTCACGGCGCTGCTGCAGCTGGCCGCCTACGCCGAGCAGCTCGACCGCATCGGCGTGCCCACGGCCGAGACCGTCGAGCTGCTGCTCGGCGACGGCACCACGAGCACGCACCGCCTCGACGACGTCGCGCCCGTCTACCGCCTGCGCCGCGAGCGACTCGAGCGCATCATCGCCGACCGCCTGGCCGACACGGGGCCCGTGGCCTGGGGCGACCCCCGCTACGGGCTCGACGGCCGCTGCGCCACCTGCGACCTCGAGGTGCAGGCGCATCGCGACGTGCTGCTCGTCGCCGGCCTGCGCGTGACGCAGCGCACGCCGCTCGCCGAGGCGGGCATCACGACGATCGACGCGCTCGCGGCATCCGATGCCCCCGTGCCCGGCGTGCTCGACGCGACCCTCGCCAACCTGCGCGTGCAGGCGCGACTGCAGCTCCAGGCCGAAGCGGCGCTCAGGGCAGCGGATGCCGCGGGCACCCGCTCCCCCGAAGACCCGCCGCTGCCGCCGCCCGTCGACGTGCGCGACCCCTCGGCGCTCGCGGCGATCCCCGAGCCCGACGCGGGCGACCTCTTCTTCGACTTCGAGGGCGATCCGCTCTACACCGAGGGTCCCGCACGCGACTGGGGAATCGACTACCTCTTCGGCATGGTCGACGTCGACGAGCGGTTCACGCCGCTCTGGGCGCACAGCTTCGCCGAAGAGAAGGTCGCGCTCGAGCGGTTCCTCGACCTCGTGGCCGCACGCCGAGCAGCGCATCCGAACCTGCACATCTACCACTACGCCAACTACGAGAAGGCGCACCTGCTCTCGATCGCCGCACGGCACGGCGTGCGCGAGGTCGAGGTCGACCGGCTGCTGCGCGACGGGGTGTTCGTCGACCTGTACCCCATCGTGAAGCGCGCGGTGCGCGTCGGCAGCCGCTCGTACTCGATCAAGAAGCTCGAGCCGCTCTACATGGGCGACGAGCTGCGCGAGGCCGAGGTGAAGTCCGGCGGCGACTCGATCCTCGAGTACGTGCGGGCCCGCGACCTCGCGACGAACGACGGCACCGACCCGCTGACCGGGCTCTCCGGGGCAGCGGCGGCGCAGCACGTGCTCGACGACCTCGCCGACTACAACCGCTACGACTGCGTGTCGACCCTGCGGCTCCGCGACTGGCTGCTCGGCCTGGCCCGCGAGGCCGGCGTCCCCTCCGTGCCCGAGTCCGAGCTGATCGAGGCGCTGAAGGCCGAGGGCAAGGTCACCGAGCCGTCCCCGATCGCGCTGCACCTGCAGCAGCTCGCCGGTCCCCGAGACGACCCCTCGCGCGACGCCGACCACACGGCACTGGCCCTCGCGGCCGCCGCGATCGACTACCACGACCGCGAGGCCAAGAGCTTCTGGTGGGCGCACTACTTCCGCCTCGAGCAGCCGCTCGAGGCGTGGGAGGAGCAGCGCGACGTGCTCGTCGTCGACCCTGCGGCATCCGCCGTGGTCGAGCCGTGGTTCGTCGAAGAGGGCAAGCGCGTCGAACGGCGCCACGTGCGGCTGCTCGGGCGCATCGCCCCCGGTTCGCGGTTCTCGGTGGGCGGCGAGGTCAACGTGCTCTACGCCGCGCCCGCGCCGTTCGGCGGCGGGCGGCCGCAACGGCCAGGCGCCCGCACGGCGCGCGGGGTGAGGGTCGTCGACGTACTCGACGACGGCGTGGTCGTCGAGGAGTCAGCGGTCGACGGCGAGACGTGGTCGCAGCTTCCGATGGCCGTCGTCCCCGGGCCCCCTCCCGCCGCAGGCCGGCAGAAGGGCGCGATCGCCGGCTGGGCCGAGCACGTCGCCCGCACCTGGCCGCGCTGGCCGAGGAACCCCGCCGTCGACATCCTCCGCCGCACCGCGCCGCGCACGCGCGACGGTCTCGGACTCGCCGCGAGCGCCGGCCTCGCGGCCCACCACGACTACGTCGCCGCCGTCACGGCGGGCCTCCAGCAGCTCGACGACTCCTACCTCGCCGTGCAGGGCCCTCCCGGCACGGGCAAGACCTACGTCGCCTCGCACGTCATCACCGCGCTCGTCGCGCAGCACGGGTGGAAGGTCGGCGTCGTCGCCCAGTCGCACGCCGTGGTCGAGAACGTGCTCGACGCCACGATCCGCGCCGGACTCGCACCCGACCTCGTCGGCAAGGCCCCGAAAGACGGCGACACGGCCGATCACGCCTACACGCGGCTCGACAAGAAGCGCAACGGACTCGGCCAATTCGCCGAGGCGCACGCGAGCACCGGGTTCGTGATCGGCGGCACCGCCTGGGACTTCGCCAACGACGAGCGAGTCCCCCGCGCTTCGCTCGACCTGCTCGTCATCGACGAAGCGGGCCAGTTCTCGCTCGCCTCGACGATCGCCGCGGCGGTCTCCGCCCGCAACCTGCTGCTGCTCGGCGACCCCCAGCAGCTGCCGCAGGTGAGCCAGGGCATCCACCTCGAGCCGGTCGACACCTCGGCCCTCGGCTGGATCGCCGACGGCCACGACGTGCTGCCCGCCGAGTACGGCTTCTTCCTCGCCGAGAGCCGCCGCATGCACCCGGCCGTCGCCGCGCCGGTGTCGCGCCTCTCCTACGAGGGCGAGCTGCACTCGCACGAGGTCGCATCGACCCGCTCTCTCGACGGCGTGCACCCAGGGCTCGTCCCGGTGCCGGTCGCGCACGAGGGCAACACCGTCGCCTCCGCCGAAGAGGCCGACGTCGTCGTCGCGCATGTCGAGGCGCTGCTCGCGCGCACGTGGGTCGATCCGACCGATGCGGATGCCGCGCGCGGCCGCCCGCTCGAACAGCGCGACCTCATCGTGGTCACCCCCTACAACGCCCAGCTCACCCTCGTGCGGCAGGCCCTCGACGACGCCGGGTTCCCCGATGTGCCCGTCGGCACGGTCGACAAGTTCCAGGGTCAAGAGGCGGCGGTCGCGATCGTCTCGCTCGCCGCGTCGAGCGCGACCTCGGCGCCGCGCGGCGTGGAGTTCCTCCTGCTGAAGAACCGACTCAACGTCGCGATCTCGCGTGCGAAATGGGCGGCGTATCTGCTCTACTCCCCCGGGCTGCTCGACGCACTGCCGCACACGCCCGCCGGCGTCGCGCAGCTCAGCGCCTTCGTGCGGCTCGTCGGCGCCGACCGGCCGCGTGCCGAGCGCGGCGCAGAACTCAGGCCCGTGGCCTGACCCACGAGGGCGGCGGGGGCCTGCTCGTCAGGCGAGCTTGGTGACGATCGCGTCGATGCGACGCTGGCGGGTCTCGTCGGTCTTCGCCGACTCGACGCTCGTCACGTGCGCCTTGCGCGCGCTCGGCGACAGCGCGTCGAAGGCGTCGCGCGATCCCGAGGTCGCGAGCGCCGCGGCGAGATCGGCGGGCACCTCGACCGTGCGCGGGGCCGTGTCGACCTCGAGGTCGACCACGATCGGGTCGCCGCCCTGAATGCCGGTCGCTGCGCGCTTGTCGGCGCTGAACGCGATCAGGTACCGCCCGCCCATCACGGCGACGGTGCTTCGGTACTCGTAACCGTTGACGGTCACCACGACGGGCGGCTTGCGTCCGGCGCCGAGTGCCTCGATCACGCGCTCGGGCACCTCGATGCCGGTGTTGTTGCCCGTCTGGAACATCGTCGACTCGAATCGCATGCGGCGAGTCTGCCACCGCGCCCGCGTTCGGCGCACCCCGGTTGCGGCATCCGTCATTCCATGCTGGGACCATTCATGCTGGGAATGGCACTCAGCCGTGGAACGTAGGTTCTCTGTATGACTTCCCCCTCGTCTGACCTGAACCCTGCCCGCATCACGATGTACGGCGCCGAATGGTGCATCGACTGCCGCCGCTCGAAGGCGCTGCTCGACGGCCGTGGCGTCGACTACGACTACGTCGACCTCGAGGTCGAGCTCGACGGCGCAGACCGCGCGAAGGCGATCTCGGGCCGCACGCAGATCCCCGTGGTCGTGTTCCCCGACGGCACGCACTTCACCGAGCCGACCGACGCCGAGCTCGCCGCGAAGCTCGACGAGGCCATCGCCGCGTAACCGCGTCCGAACGCCGCGAAACGCCCCGCACGCCACTCGGCGCGCGGGGCGTTCGCACGCTCCCGCGGGAGCAGAACGCGCCGAGCGGAGGACGACGTTCGCCGTTCCCACCGCCCGAGCGCACGATCTCCTGCCGCCCGGCAGAGCCTGGTCGGCCCTCCCGCCCGGCGGAGCCTGGTCGGCCCGCCGCCCGGCGGAACGTCGCTGCCCCGCCGCCCGGCGGAACCTAGTCGGCGAGCGCCGGCATGACCTCGGCCTCGAAGAGCTCGAGTCCGCTGCGGTCGTACGCGAGCTCCGGCATGTAGTGGATCGCGTACCCAAGGCCGAGCTCGCGGCGCTGCTCGAGCTTGGCGACGACCTCGCTCACCGTGCCGACGAGGGACTCGTCTGAGTGCATGCCCTGCAGGTACCGCTCGGTGCCAGCGGGGCCGAGGTACGGCGCGACGCGCGCCTCGATGACGGCGAGGCGGCGCTCCACGTCGGCGGCGTCGGTGCCGACGACCGTGTTGAAGTTCGAGCTGCGCACGATCGCATCGAAGTCGCGGCCGAGGGTCTCGGCGTGGCCGCGCAGGATCTCGCTCTTCTGGGCGAAGACCTCGGCGCCGCCGTTGAAGTTCGTGTAGCTCGCGTACTTCGCGGCGATCTTCAGCGTGACCTTCTCGCCGCCGCCGGCGATCCACATGGGGATGCCGCCGGACTGCAGCGGCTTCGGCTGCACGATCGCGTCGTCGATCTGCCAGAACTCGCCGTCGAGGCTCGCACGCCCGGTGGTCCATGCCTGGTGCATGACCTCGACGCCCTCGCGCAGCATCCGGAGCCGGGTCGGCGCATCGGGGAACCCGTAGCCGTAGGCGAGCCACTCGTGCTCGTACCAGCCGGCGCCGATGCCCATCTCGGTGCGTCCGCCCGAGATGAGGTCGACGGTCGCCGCGATCTTCGCGAGGTAGGCCGGGTTGCGGTAGGCGACGCAGGTGCACATCTGGCCGAGGCGCACGCGCGAGGTCGACGCGGCGAAGGCGGCCATGAGGGTCCACGCCTCGTGCGTCGCCTCCGTCTCGCTCGGCACCGGCACCGTGTGGAAGTGGTCGTAGACCCAGATCGACTCCCACCCGGAGTCGGGCGCATCGGCGTGCGCGGCGAGGTCGTGCATGGTCTGCCAGTGCTCGGCCGGGTCGATGTCGACGAGGTCGTGGCGCCAGCCCTGAGGGATGAACATTCCGAAACGCATGCGAGCCAGCCTAGGCGTCGACGACGGCGCAGCCGGTTGCCACGGGGCGGATGCCGCGGGCGGCCGTCGCGCGTCCGATGCCTCCCGATCTCAGCGCTGTCCCTGATGCCGCGACCCGGCGTCGTGCGTAGCGTCCGACGGATGAGCGACCTTCACTGCGATTTCTCCCCTCGGGACTTCTCCGCGACCGCCTTCACGAGCACGACGGGGCGCGTGATCCGCGTCACGGGCTTCGGCCTGTGCCCGTCGTCCGGATGGGAGCTCGCACTCGTTTCGACGAACCCAGGCGTGGTGCCGCATCCCGAGAGCCTGTGGCTCGAACTGCGCGAGCGTGCACCGAAGGGGAGCGGTCGCGTACTCGTCGACACGGCCGTCGAGGCGATCATCGAAGACGCGCGCGCGACCGAGATCATCGTGCGCTTCTCGTGGCGCGAGCCGTTCGCGATCCCGGTGGTCGAGTTCGACCGGTTCGCGGTGGGCGGTGGAGCGGATGCCGCTCGGCAGCCGGCCGCGGCATCCGCCACCAGGTCGTAGTCGGCCGCGTCTCGGAGCCGGCCGACCCGCCCTGTCTCCCGTCCTGCCCTGCCCTGCCCCTGATTCGGCGCGCGCTCAGGCGAGCGCGAACCGCAACTCGGCCACGACCGGACCGGTCCATCCCTCGCCCAGGTCCTCGCCACGCACGGTGACGACCCGGCCGCCCTTGGCGATCACGAGCAGCGCCAGCTGCGGCAGCAGGTCGCCGGCGGGAGTGCCGTCGGCGAGCGCGTCGCCGTCGCCGTTCGCTCCTGCGAACTCGACGGCCCCCGTCTCGCGGTCGAGCGTGCCGTTGACCGAGGTCGTGAAGTCGAACCAGAGGGTCTCGACCGCTCCATCCGCCGCGAGCCTCGCGATCGCGGCGAGGTCGCGTTCGACGCGCCCGGCGGTGCCCTCGGCGAGCGTGCCGAGCGCCTGCGACGCCTCGGCGACGTTGAGTCGGGCGAGCTGTTCGCGCAGGGCCGCATCGATCTCGGCGGGAGCGAGCCGGTCGGGCGATCCGGGAACGCCGACGATGCGGCGCCCGTTGCGCGAGCGGTCGAGGAACGCGCTCAGCAGCGGCTCGGCGGCGAAGACGAAGAGTGGCACCCGTCCGTCGGGGTCGACGGCGGCGAGTTCGTGCTTGGTCGCGTCGGCGATGCGCTTGGCGTAGATGTCGAGCAGCTTCTTGCCGCGCTCGTCGCCGACCTCGCCGCGGTCGCCGTGCTGCCCGCCGCGCGGGCTGTTCTCGCCGGGTTCGCGATTGGTCGCCGCATCGAGGTTCGTCGGATGCGACGGATCGGTCTCGAGATGCGTCGCGCGCGCGGTGGGCGTCGCATGCCAGAGCGCCCATTCGTTCGACGAGAGGGTGAGCGCGTACGCCTCCTGGTCCTGGCTGGGCGCGCGCAGCAACTGGCCGAGCGTGAAATGGGATCCGACGTGCCAGGCGTCGTCGAGACGGTTCGGCAGCACGAACACCTCGGTGAAGCCCGGCGCGATGAAGATCGCGAGCGAGCGCGAGAGCGCGCCCCACAGGCCGAAGTCGCCCAGCACGCCGTCGCGTTCGCGGCGGAGGGCGTCGAGGTCGGCCGTCGAGGCGCCACCGTGCTTCACCTGGTCGATCGCGTGGTCGAAGGCGCTCTTGACCGAGACCTCGGCGCGTTCGCGCTCGTTCACCACCGGTGAGGTTGCTGCATAGATCGTGATGGCCGGATGATGCGGACCCGCCAGCGTCGCGAAATCCGCGCCCGTGGGCAGCTCGTGGTGAACCGTCATTCGTTTCCTCCCCCGTGGAATCGTGCGACGACGATGTCGCAGACCCCCAGCCTATGAAGCACAGGAGCCATGCGACACCCCCAGCCGAGAAGCCTGACCACCTTTTCAGGATCACGGCGGTCATGGCTGCATCTTGCAGGTATGACCGATGTGGTCCTGAAAAGGTGGACTGCCTCAGCCGAGCTTCGGGGCCGTGGCAATGGGAGCACCGTCGGCGTCCTGCTCCCACTCGCGCACCGCGCGCGCCGCGATGAACGGCGCCCGCTGATCGGCCCACTCGTCGACGGCGGCGAGTTCGGCCTCCTCCTGCTTCGCGACGAACGCGTCCGCGACCCGTCGGCCCGACTCCCGGCGGAGGCCCGCGCGGTACTCGGCGACGTCGAGCCTCGGCGCCGACTCGTCGCGCGCGCTGCGGAGCCGTTCTGCCGCGCGCTCGCGCTCGGCGGCCACGATCGTGTCGTCGGTGATCGTCGCGACCTCGTCGTAGGCGGTCGGCGCCATGAGGTTCTGCAGGGTCTTCGTCAGCACGGGCATGAGCTCGATGCACACGAAGAGCAGGGCGATCATGAGGTGCGCGTACCCGAGCAGGCTGTTTCGTTCGCCGATCCGCCACAGCGCGTCGAGGCGGGCGAGCATGCCCGTGCTCTGGTCGGCGGCCGCGTCGTAGCGGGCGGCCTCGAGGTCGCGTGCCGCCGTCAGGCGGGCGAGCTCCGCGCTGTCGGCGGCGAGCGTCTGCTCGGCCTGCCCGACCGCCTCGACCGAGCCCGCCTCGATGCGCGCCTCCGCCTGGGCCTTCGCGTCGGCCTCCGCGGCCTTGGCGGCGTCGAGGGCCGCGAGCTTGCCGTCGCGGTCGAGCTTCTTCGACTGCGTGATGGGACCGTCGCCGACGATGCCGGTGCCTCCGGTGCCGTCGAGCTCGGCCAGCCAGACGCGGTTCGCCTCGTCGTAGGCTGCCTGCGCCGCAGCGGTCGCCGCCTGGGCGGCGACGTAGTCGGCATCGGCCGCCAGCGCGGCCCGACCGCCGTCGGCGATGAGTGCGCGCTGCGCCGCCACGCTCTCGGTGAGGGCCGGGATCTCGTCGTATCGGGGGTCCGCCGCGAGCTCCTCCTCGAACGCCTGCTTCGCCTCGAGCACCATGACCTCGGTCTCGGCGGCGATCTCGCGCTCGAACACCTGCAGCGTGAGCGGGGTCGCGACGACGACGCCGATCACGAGAGCCAGTGCGACCCGCGGGATGGCGAGCAGCAGGTTCGCCGATGCGCGGGGCTGCCTTGGCATGCCGACGACGAGCATGCGGTCGATGGCGAGGATCACGAGGCCCCAGCAGAGGCCGACGATCACGGCGACCCAGGTCGGCGTCTTCAGCGCCATCGCGAGCGCGAACGAGGCCGCCGCAGCCGAGACGGCCGCGGTCGCGATGAGCACGAGCCCCATCGCGAGGTACCGCTGGCGCTGGCCTGGCGCGAGCGCGAGTGCGTCCGGCCTCGCCCCGCCGAAGGTCGCAAGTCTGTCGCCGAGTCGGCTCATCGGTCCCTCGATCCGTTGGGGATCGGTCCACCCCGGCCCGTATCCGGCTCGACACGTTACTCCGCCGGATGGTCGTCGTCACTGGGGGAATCCCCCGAATGGACCCTGAGCCGTCGGATGGCTGCCTGGCCGGGCGAGCGCCGGGCGCCGCCGCCCGATCCCGCCAGCCGTCGCGACGCCGTCGCCCTTTTCAGGACCACAGCGGTCATGGCTGCATATTGCACGTATGGCCGATGTGGTCCTGAAAAGGTGAGAAGCAGGAAAAGGAGAAGAGGGATGGCAGGCGGCACGCGAGGGCGCCGGGTCGGTCTCGACCCGGCGCCCGCCTCGCGTTCAGCGCCGAACCGGGTGGTTCGAGCGGATCAGACCCTCGGGATCGACGGCGAGCTTCACCGCGCGCAGGCGGTGCACCCGCTCGCCCCAGAGCTGCTCGGCCGATCGCGCGTGCTCGGCGAAGTTCAGGTACTCCACCGGCGCGCGCCACGGCTCGATGCGCGAGAACAGCCGCCCGAGCGAGGCGACGAGCGCCTCGCCGAGACCGGGCATCGGGATGCCGCCGGCGAACACGAGGTACTGCGCGTCGAAGCCGGCGACGACGCCCGGAGTGGGCACACCGCGTTCGGCGGCGAGCGCAAGGGCCGTGTCGGGGTCGAGCGCACCGCCGAGGTGACGGAGCTCGGCCACGAGCAGTGCCGTGTCGGCGCCGGGGCCGACCGCGTCGAGGAACGCGCGCACGGTCGCGGGCGCGAGCTCCGAGAGCATCATGCCGTCGCCGAATCCGGGCGAGGGCTCCGGCGGGTCCATGTGCAGCGCCAGCAGTTCCGCGACGGGCTGCGGGTGCACGGTGTCGAGCTCGGGCGAGAGCGCACGCAGCGGGGCGAGCAGCTCGTCGGCTCGCTCCGGCGACTCCTGGCAGACGGCCTCGACGAGGAGGATCGAACGGCCCGACAGGAACGGCGGCAGCTCGGGCAGGGCCGGCAGGCGCATGACGCGCGCGGTCGAGGTGACGCTGTCGGGCAGTCCGCCCGTCCAGGCGGCCCACGTCTGCAGCACCTCGTCCGCGGCATCCAGCGGCCAGAGCATCATGCCCGCGACGACCTCGGCGATCGGGAACAGGCGGAACTCGAGCGCGGTCACGACGCCGAAGTCCCCGCCGCCGCCCCGGATCGCCCAGAACAGGTCGGCGTCGTGCTCGGCGTCGACGCGGCGCAGGCGACCGTCGGCGGTCACGATCTCGGCGGCGAGCACCTGGTTCGCGGCGAGGCCGTGCGAGCGGGCGAGCCAGCTCACGCCGCCGCCGAGGGTGTAGCCCATGACGCCGACGTCGTGCGACGAGCCGGCGAGCGCGGCGAGGCCGTGCGGCGCCGCGGCGGCGACCACGTCGCCCCACTGCGCGCCCGGCTGGATGCGGGCGACGAGCGCCTCGGCGTCGATCTCGACGCCACGAAGCTCGTGCATGCGCAGCAGCACGACCTCGTCGAAATCGGGCTGCGCGGCGAGCGGAGCCGCGTTGTGGCCGGTGGACTGGGCGGCGACACCGAGCCCGGCGGCCGCAGCCGCGCGCACGGTCTCGACCGCGTCGGCGGCGCTCGCGGCGACGACCACGGCCGCGGGGCGCTGGTCGACCGCGAGGTTCCAGGCGGCGCGGTCGTCGTCCCAGCCGGGGTCGCCCGGAACGGTCAGGCGCCCGTCGAGGCGGGCTGCGAGCTCGCGGATCTCGTGGCGGACGCGCGCCGACGCGAGGTCGGCGACCGGCCCGAACGCGGCGACCGGCACGACCGGCACTGCGGGTGCGGTGCCTGCGCTCGGGGAGTCGATGACGGAGGACACGGACTCCGCAGGGACGGCGGCGCTCGAGACGGCGCCGGACAGAGGGGTGTTCACAGTGGTGGTTCCTTTCGATGGGGATGCGCCGCGGGCCCTGGCCCCACTCGGTGGGGCGGACGGCCGCGGGACTTCCCATCGGCACGCACGAACGCAAGAACCAGTGAACGATCCGGCCGTGCTCCGCGCGCCAGTGGCATCCCTGCGAGATCCTCAGGGTTATCCCGCGAAGATCCAGCACGCTCGGACGCCGCAGCACCCCGCTCGCGATCGAACGGGCGAACGGATGCCGCGGCATCCGGAATACCCGACCGCGCCCGCCGGTTGGCCTTGACGATGTCTGAAACACTGCGCCTGTCCGTGCTCGATCTCGTTCCCGTCCGGAGCGGCCAGACCAGTGCGGGGGCCGTCGCGGCATCCGTCGGTCTCGCCAAGCTCGCCGACCGGCTCGGGTACACCCGCTACTGGTTCGCCGAGCACCACAACATGCGCTCCGTCGCCTCGACCACGCCGCCCGTGCTCATCGCGGCGACCGTCGCGCAGACCGAGCGCATCCGCGTCGGGTCGGGCGGCGTCATGCTGCCGAACCACGCGCCGTTCGTCGTGGCCGAGCAGTTCGCGGCGCTCGAGGCCATCGCGCCGGGTCGCATCGACCTCGGCCTCGGCCGCGCACCCGGCAGCGACCCCGTCATCACGCAGCTGCTGCGCATCTCGGGCCCGACGGCCGACGTCGACCGGTTCCCCGATCACATCGCCGACATCCTGGGCCTCGTCTCCCCCGACGGCGCGACGCTGCGCCTCACGAGCGGACGCGAGTACGCCATCACGGCGACGCCGGCCGCTGCGGGCGTCCCGACCGTGTGGCTGCTCGGGTCGAGCGACTACTCGGCGAAGCTCGCCGCGTCGCTCGGGCTGCCCTACGTGTTCGCGAACCACTTCTCGGGCGAGGGCCTCGAGCGTGCGCTCGAGCTGTACCGCAGCGAGTACCAGCCGAGCGAGGCGCACCCGACGCCGCAGACCTTCCTCACGGCGAACGTCTCGGTCGCGCCCACGTCCGACGAGGCGCGCGCCCGCGCCCTGCCGCAACTGCGCGCCATGGCCCGCCTGCGCACGAATCGCCCGATGCGCGAGCTCGAGACGGTCGAGGAGGCGCAGTCGGCCCCCGCGGACTCCATGGTCGAGGAGCTCATCGCCGGCATGGAGCGACGCTGGATCATCGGCGACGCGGCGGCCGCGGCATCCGAGCTGCGCACCCTCGCGACCCGCCACGGCATCGACGAGATCATGGTCTCGCCCATCTCAGGCTCGTTCGCGGGTGAGCCGACGGATGCCGCGCCGGGCCGCGAGCAGACGCTCGAGCTGCTGGCGGGCGAACTCCTGGCGCCGGCCGAGTAGGCGCGCTCAGGCGGCGCGACGTCGCCGCCGGCACGCGAAAGGACGAGTTCCGGCGGTCATGGGCGCGCGTGCCCACCACTGGAACTCGTCCTTCGGATCGTTCTGATACGGGCCTAGGCCGCGAGGCCGAGGCGCCGCAGGTCGTCGCCCGATGCCGTGTACTCGGCGCCGGCCTCGACGACGTACTCGCGCGGAACCCTGGCCGCGTTCTGCACGCGCGCCTCGCGGCCGACCTGGGCGAAGGGGCCCACGACGGCGCTGCGGCCGACGACCGCGCGCTGGCCGATGCGGGCGTTCACGCCCACGACCGCGCGCTCGGCGACGATCGCGCCTGCTTCGACCCACCCGCCGTGCTCGATGCGCGCTCCGCGCTGCACCTCGGCCCCGGGGTCGACGTACGCCGTCGGGTCGACGAAGGCGCTCTGGTCGACCTTCGCCGTCGTCGAGACGAGGCCACGGCCGTTCGCGTGCTTGCGGTAGCGACGCAGGACCCCGGCTTCGTCTTCGAACTCGACGTAACTGATTCCCACGTTGTCCTCCCTCCGGCGCGGGGTCTTCCGCACCCGGACATTGGTACAACACCGCAGCTGGACCGGGCATTCCCGCGGGCCTTCGCCGCCACGGCGTGGGGTGTTCTCGGTGCCCGCCCTGATTCCCGGTCGTGCCAGCACCGAGATCGGCTCGAATCGCTGGCGGGCGCGGTTCGCGGCTCGCTAGCGTCGCCCCTCGTGCCGGGTGTTCACCGGCATGCGCCGGGCGCATCCGCTCGGTTCGCCGCATCCGTCGAAGAGATCCACATGTCGAACTACCTGCTCTGCTCCAATCCGATCCAGGGCCATGTCGCCCCGATCATCGCCATCGCCCACGACCTCGTCGGTCGAGGCCACACCGTCACCGTGCTGACGGGGTCCCGCTTCCGCGACGCGGTCGAGGCCGCGGGCGCGACCCACCGCCCGCTCGGCGGCATCGCCGACTACGACGACCGCGAGATGCAGGACCACCTGCCCGATCGCGACCGGCACCGAGGCATCGCCAAGCTGCAGTACGACGTGCAGACGATCTTCGTCAGGACCGTGCCCGACCAGTTCGCGGCCGTCGAGGCGGCGATCGACGAGTGCGCGCCCGACGCGATCCTCGTGGAGTCCGCGTTCGCCGGCGTCCTGCCGCTGCTGCTCGACGGGCGTCGCGACGGCGGCACGCATCCCCCGGTGCTCGCCGTCGGCGTGCTCCCCTTCAGCCAGTCCAGCGCGGATGTCGCCCCCTACGGCCTCGGGCTCCTGCCCAAGCCCGGCGCGCTCGGCCGGATCCGCAACCGCCTGCTGAACGTGCTCGTGCAGCGCGTCGCGTTCCGGGGGACCCAGCGACTCGCGAACGAGCTGATGCACTCCCTCGGACGCCCGAGCCTGCCGTCGTTCGTGCTCGACCTGTCGCGCGTGCACGAGCGCTTCCTGCAGCTCGGCCCGGAGGGCTTCGAGCCGCCGCGTCGCGACCTGACGCCGACCGTCCGGTTCGTGGGCACGGTGCTGCCTCCCGCCCCGGCGGGCGGAACGCTGCCCGAGTGGTGGCACGAGCTCGACGGCTCCCGTCCGGTCGTGCACGTGACGCAGGGCACGATCGACAACAAGGACCTCGATCGGCTGATCGGGCCGACCCTCGACGGCCTCGCCGACCGCGACGTGCTCGTCGTCGTCTCCACCGGCGGACGCCCCGTCGCGGAGCTCGGCGAGCTGCCCGCGAACGCGAGGGCCGCCGAGTTCCTGCCCTACGACGAGCTCATGACGAAGACCGACGTCTTCGTCACGAACGCGGGCTACGGCGGAACCCAGTTCGCGCTGAGCCACGGTGTTCCGATGGTCGCCGCCGGCGACACCGAGGACAAGCCGGAGGTCTCGATGCGCGTCGAGTGGTCGGGCGTGGGCGTGAACCTCCGCACCGGAACGCCGACCGCAGCGGCCGTGCGCGAGGGCGTCGACCGGGTGCTCGCCGACCACGCGTTCACCGACCGGGCGCAGGACCTCGCCGACGCGATCTCGGGCTACGACACGTTCGGGCTCATCGAGGGCGAGCTCGAGGCCGCGGTACTCGGGCACGCGGTGTCGCGGCGGACGGATGGAAAGGTTAGGCTCTCCTAAGCCGATCGCTCGGCGCGCCCCACCCACCGCCGCTCCGGACCACTGCCGCTGCGGACCCACCGCCGCTCCGGCCGATCTCCGGGACCCCACGTGACCGCACCCCTCATCGCCCTCGACGCCGTGAGCATCCGCCACGACGGGGCCGAGCGGTCGACGCCCAGCGGCGTCTCGTTCGAGGTGCGCCCGGGCGAGGTCGTGCTGCTGCTCGGGCCGTCGGGGTGCGGCAAGTCGACGCTCGCGCTCGCACTCGACGGGCTGATTCCGCACGCCGTGCCCGCAGCCCTCGAGGGCATGGTGCGCGTCGCCGGGCTCGACAGCGCCGGGCACACCGTCGCCGAGCTCAGCGAGCACGTCGCGATGGTGTTCCAGGACCCCGACGCGCAGGTCGTCACCGGCACCCTGCTCGACGAGGTCTGCTTCGGCCCCGAGAACCAGCTCGTGCCGGCCGCCGAGGTGCTCGAGCGCGCCGAGCGCGCGCTGAAGCTCGTCGGCCTCTGGGAGCGCCGCGCCGACAATCCCGACGTGCTCTCTGGAGGCGGGCGGCAGCGCCTCGCGGTCGCGTGCGCGCTCGCACTGGCCGCACCGGTGCTCGTGCTCGACGAGCCCACCGCGAACCTCGACCCCGCGGGCATCGACGAGGTCTACGCGGTGCTCCGCGACCTCGCGAGCGAGCGCGACCACGCGATCGTGCTCGTCGAGCACAACCTCGACGCGGCCGTCGACATCGTCGACCGGGTGATCGTGCTCGACGCCGCGGGGCGGCTCGTCATCGACGGCCCGGCGCGCGAGGTGCTGACGCACCGGGCCGAGCAGCTGCTGGAGCTCGGCGTCTGGCTGCCGGTCTCGACCCTCGCGGCCCTGCGCCTGCGCGACGCGGGCGTCGTGCTCGATCCGTTGCCGCTGAGCCCCTCCGAGCTCGCCGCCGCGCTCGACGCCGTCGACGTGCTGCCGTCGCCCGCCATCGCCGTCGACCCGTCCGCCGCGACATCCGCCCCCGCCATCACCGTGCGCGACTGCTCGGTGCGGCGCGGCGGCCGCCGAGGACCCGTGGTCGTCGACGGGGTCGACCTCGACGTGGCATCCGGCGACTTCCTCGCGATCGTCGGCACGAACGGCGCGGGCAAGACCACGCTGCTCCAGGCGATCGCGGGCGTCATCCCGTCGCCGAAGGGCAGCGTCGACGTGCTCGGCATCGACCCGTCCCGGGCCGACGCGCGCACCCGCGCCCGGCAGATCGGCTTCGTGTTCCAGAACCCCGAGCACCAGTTCGTCGCGCACACGGTCGCCGAGGAGCTCGAGCTCGGGCTGCGGCTCCAGGGCGTCGACGAGGAGGCCCGGCGCCTCGAGGTCGACCGCATGCTGGCCCGCTTCGACCTGACCGAGCACCGCGACCGGCATCCGTTCCTCCTCTCGGGCGGGCAGAAGCGCCGCCTCTCGGTCGGCACCGCACTCGTCGCCGGAGCCCCCGTGCTCGCGCTCGACGAGCCGACGTTCGGCCAGGACCGCGCCCGCGCCTCCGAGCTGCTCGACATCCTGAGCGGCCTGAACGCCGAGGGCACGACCGTGCTCGTCGTCACGCACGACCTGCAACTCGTCGCCGACCACGCCACGCACGTCGCCGTCATGCGCGACGGACGCCTGCTCGGCGTCGGCCCGACCGCCGAGGTGCTCGCGGGTCCGCTCATCGAGGCGGCCGGGCTGCGGCATCCGCCCCTCGCCCGCGCCACCCGCGGCCTCGCCTCGCACCCCGAATGGCACGCGGTGACCCGGATGTCGCAGCTGCCCGTCGCCCGTCAGGCCGCCGCATGAGCGCCGTGACGCCCGACCTCACGCCCGACGCCGCCGCGGCCGCGGCACGCGCGACAGCTGCGGCGAGCGCCTCGGCGACGGCCGCGCCGGCGACCCTTGCCGCATCCGTCACCCCCGACACAGCTGCGAGTGCACGCCCGCGCGACCCGTACGCGGAGCAGGCGCCCGCCCCCGGCATCCGGTTCCTGCACCACCTCAACCCGCTCGCGAAGTTCGCCGCCCCGCTGCCCGTGATGCTCGCGCTGATCTTCACGCGCGGCCTCGCGATCCCGACCGCGTTCATCGTGCTCGCGCTCGCGCTGCTCGTGATCGGCGCCCGGCTCTCGGGTCGCGCGCTGGCGGTGCTGCTCCTCGGGGTCCCGGTCGCGATCGCGGTGCTCGGGCTCAGCTTCGGTCTCTGGGTCGACCCCGAGCGCATCTCGGGCGCCGGCGCCGCGGCATCCGTCGTCATCTTCGAGATCGGCGACTGGCAGTTCACGCTCGCGGCGTACCTCGTCGGGCTCGCGACCGCCCTGCGCATCGCCGCCCTGCTCATGCTCTCGCTCATCGCGGGCCTCACCACGAGCGGGCCGGAGCTCGTGCGCGCGCTCGTGCAGAACCTGCGCGTGCCGTATCGCATCGGCTACACGGCCCTCGCCGCGCTGCGGTTCGTGCCGCGCTTCGGGCACGAGCTCGAGGTGATCCGCGCCGCGCATCGCGTGCGGGGAACGGATGCCGGGCGCGGGCCGATCGCGGCGGTCCGCCGCACGATCGGCACGGCGATCCCGCTGCTCGCGAGCGCCATCCGCCATGCCGAGCGCGTCGCCCTCGCGATGGACGCGCGCGCGTTCGGCGCCCACGCGACCCGCACCGAACGCACGATCAGCCGCTGGCGCGTGCGCGACACGGTGTTCGTCGTCGCGTTCTGGGCCGTCTCGGTCGCCATCTACTGGTGGGCGCTGCAAGCCGGACTCGGCGGCGTCACCTCCGACCGCACCGAGGTCGGGCTGTGACAGCGGCCGAGGCACCCCCGACCCGACCCCCGACCCTCACCCACGACCCACGACTCCCGAAGGAGCCAAGATGGCCAAGACGCACAGCCGCCAGGTGAAGACCGAGCGCACCGCCCCGATCGAGCTCGAGGTGCTCGCCACCAGGCGCGTGAGCCCGTCGTTCACGCGCATCACCGTCGGCGGGGCCGAGATCGACCGCTTCACGCCGCGCGGCTACGACCAGTGGTTCCGCCTGTTCCTGCCGCCAGAGGGCTCCGACGAGGTGCGGCTGCCCGATCGCGACGGATACCTCGGCTACGCGCAGCTGCTCCGCACGCCGAAGGCCGTGCGGCCGACGATGCGCAACTACACGGTGCGCGAGTACCGCCCGGCCACCGACGAACGCGGCGCCGAGCTCGACATCGACTTCGTGCTGCACGAGAACCCCGAGACGGGCGGCCTCGAGGGCGTCGCCGCCTCATGGGCGGACACGTGCAAGGTCGGCGACCGCGTCGGCATCCTCGACGAGGGCTACGGCTTCGACGCGCCCGACACCGCGGCGTGGTTCCTCCTCGTCGCCGACGAGACGGGCGTCCCGGCGGTCGCCGGCGTCTGCGCGTCGCTCCCGGCCGACGCGCGCGGCGTCGCGATCGTGGAGGTGCCGCATGCCGACGACGTGCAGCGGTTCCCGACCCCGGCCGACGTCGTCGTGCACTGGATCGTGCGCGAGCACGACGAGCGACCCGGCGCAGCGGCGTACTCGGCCGTCGCCGGCCTCGAACTGCCCGGCGACGTCGTCACCCACGCCTACGCGGTCGGGGAGTCGGGGCTCGCCACCGGCATCCGCCGGCTGCTCGTGAACGAGCGCGGATGGGCGAAGACCGACGTGAGCTTCTGCGGCTACTGGCGCCTGCCGAAAGGCGCCCCCGCGGTCGAGACCTCCCAGCTGATCGGAGCCTGAGCCATGCGCCTCAACGTCCCCACCCGCCTGCTGCTCACCTGCGCCGCGATCGGCGCCGCCGCGGGCCTCGTGCTCGTTCCCGCGTTCGTGCTCTCGACGACGCTCGCACCGGCGGTGCCGCTGCTCTACGCCGCGTTCGCGGGCGTCTGGAGCATCCCGTTCGTGATCGCGCTCGCGCTGCTGCGCCAGCCGGGCGTCGGCCTGCTCACCTCGCTGATCGCGGGCCTCATCAACGCGGTGCTCACGCCGCAGGGCCCGTCGGCGATCCTCACCTGCCTCATGATCGGCGCGATGGTCGAGATCCCGCTCGCGATCGGGCTGTACCGCTCGTTCCGCCCGTGGATCTTCTACGTCGGCGCCGCCGCGTTCGCGCTCCCGTACGCGCTCTACTCGATGCCGTTCCTCGGCGTCGACCGGTTCCCGCTGTGGGCGCAGATCGCCTATCCCGTGCTCTCGGTGCTCTCCAACCTCGCGGGCGTCTGGCTGGGCCTGCTCATCGCCCGCCGGCTCGAGCGCACGGGCGTCGCGCGCGGCCTGCAGCGTCCGGTGCGGCGCATCAGGGCGACGGATGCCGCGGCGTCGGCGTCGCCCGTGGCGTAGCCCTTCAGGCGACCTTCACCGGGAACGCGGAACGGGCCGCAGCGATCACTCGCTGCGGCCCGTTCGTCGTTCGGACGTCGCCTACGCGGCGGGCGCCGTGTCGAGGATCTCGACGAGGAACACGAGGGTCTGGCCCCCGAGCTCGGCGGCGGCGGCGTCGGTGCCGTAGGCGTACTCCGGCGGGATCGAGACGATGAGCTTGGTGCCGACCTTCTGGCCGACGAGCGCGGCGCCGAAGCCCTGGATCACCTGGTCGGTCGAGAACTGCGCGGGGTCGCCGCCGTAGCTCTGGTCGAAGACCTCGCCGGTGTCCCAGCTGGTGCCCTGGTAGTTCAGCGTCACGGTGTCACCGGTCGCGACGACGTCGCCGTCGCCCTCCTCGAGGACCTTGATCTGGAAGTCGGTCGGAGGCGCGGTGTCGGGCAGCGTGACCGTCGGGGCTTCGCCCTCGGCGCCGAACGTCACCTCTGGCACGTCCTCGGTCCACTCCTTGGCCTTCAGCGGCTCCTTGACGTCGACCACGATGACTACGCTCTCGCCCTTGGCGAGGCCGACGTTCTCGTTGCCCTCGCCGTCGTAGAGCGCGGAGGCCGGGGCGACCGTGACCGTGCGAGTGCCGGTGGGCACGCAGTCGATGCCGGCGAGGAAGGCCTCGTACACGCCCTCGCCGCCGGCCGTGATGGTGGCGGGCTGCGAGAAGAGCTGGGCGCCGGAGGAACCGGCGAAGGCGCTGACGACGGCGTTGACGCTGTCGCCGGCCGCGGTGACCTCGCCGTCGCCCTCGGTGACGATCGTGCGCTCGAGTTCCTCGGCCTCGAGCGGCGTGTCGAACGTGACGGTGGGAACGCCGCCGAAGTCGCCCTCGACCTTGACGCCGTCGCTCAGCTCGCCCGCCGAGAGGTCCATGCAGTCGGCCGCCGCGGGCGTGTCCGTGGCTTCGGGGTCGCCGCCGCCCGCACAGCCGGCGAGGAGCAGGGCAGCGGCTGCGGTGGCGAGTGCGACGGGCGCGATGCGGCGCAGGGCACGATTCATGAGGGGGTCTTCTCGTTTCGATCGGAACGTTGGAGGGTTCCAGTCTGCACGTTCGTGCTTTCGATTGCCTGAATTCCGGATATCCGGCCCGATCACCGACAGAATGGCCACATGGGGGAACAGTCTGACGTTCGGGGTACCGTCCGGCATTTCGTCGAGCATGCCTCGGCGTTCGCGGATCTCGATGCCGTGGTGTGGGATCCGATCTCGATGGCCACGGTGCTGCGCTCGGCACCGCAGTTCGGCGAGCTCGTGCTCGACGCCTGCTGCGGGGACGGTGCGTCGGCCCTGCCGTCGGCCGAGCTCGTCGGCTCCGCGGGCGTCGTCGATGCGGTCGACCTGTCGGAGACGATGATCGAGCTCGCCCGCGAGCGCGCGGAGCGGGAGTCGGCGCCGTTGCCGCAGTTGCGGCTGCACGCGGCCGACGTGCTGGAGTGGGAGCCGACGGGATACGACCTCGTGCAGTGCGTGCTCGGCGTGTTCTTCCTCGGCGACGCCGAGGCCGCCGCCCAGCGCCTCATCGAGCGCGCGAAGCCCGGCGGACGGTTCGCCGTGACGCTGTGGGCGCCGACCGCGTTCCGCGACTTCACGAAGGCGCTCTGCGACGCCGTGGAGGCCGAGGGCGGCGAGGCGGGAGCCGAGGCGGTCGCCGCGTTCCGTGACCGGTCACAGCCGGTGCTGCCGGAGACCCCGGGCGCGCTGGCCCAGTGGCTGGGCCGGCTGGGCCTCGAGCGCACGCGCGCCGAGTCGGTGCCGCGGCACCTCGACCTCGACGACGACCTCGCCTGGCGACTCGTCGTCGGCATGTCGAGGGCCAGGCTCATCGCCGACCTCGACGACGAGGCGCGCGACGCCGTGGCGACGAGGTTCCTCGCGATCCTGGCCGAGCGCGACATCGCGCGCGTCGACGTCTCGACCCTCATCGGCGTCGGGCACCGTCCGGCCTGACCGCGCGGTCGCGCGAGGGCGCGACCGGTCAGCCCGGCTCGCCGCCCGTCGCCGCCGGTCGCGAGGCGTCATTGGACCACTGGCTCCACGAGCCGGGGAAGAGCGCCGCGTCGACGCCCGCGATGGCGAGCGCGGCGACCGCGTGCGCGCCCGTGACGCCCGAACCGCAGTACGTCGCGACGTCGACCCCGGGCTCGACGCCGAGCTCGGCGAATCGCGCACGCAGCACCTCGGCCGGCAGGAACCGCCCGTCGGCGTCGAGCGAGGTCGCCGTCGGCGCGGAACGTGCGCCGGGGATGTGCCCGGCCCGGGGGTCGACGGGCTCGACCTCGCCGCGGTAGCGCTCGGCCGCGCGCACGTCGAGCAGCACGCCGCGCCCTGGCAGGGACGCGGCCATGTCGATGTCGAGCACGGGCATCGACCCGAAGCGCGCGGTGGCGTCGCCGGGCTCGGGCACGACGTCGCCCGTCTCGAGCGGATGTCCCGCCGACAGCCAGGCGCCGAGCGCGCCGTCGAGCATGCGCACGTCGTCGAACCCGGCGTACCGCAGCAGCCACCAGGCGCGCGCCGCGGACTGGTTGCCGAGGTCGTCGACCACGACCGCGGTGTCGCCCTCGCGGAGGCCCCAGCGGCGCATCGCCGAGGTGAGCGCGTCCGCGGTGGGCAGCGGGTGCCGGCCCACGCCGACGACCTCGTGGTCGGCGAGTTCGGTGTCGAGGTCGACGTACACGGCGCTGGGGATATGCCCCGCCCGGTATGCCTCGGTGCCGTCGGGTGTCGCGAGGGTCCACCGCACGTCGAGCACGACCGTTCGACGGTCGGGCGCGTCCGAGGCGAGGCGCGAGGCGAGTTCGTCGGCGGTGATGAGGATCGGCATCCGTCCATCCTCCGGCATCGGGCCGTCGAGCGGCATCCCTCGCGGGCCATGTGTTTCGCGGCATCGGACCGATGGCGCTGAAGGCCCCGGTAAACTGTCCGGACGGACTGTGACGGAAACTGAAGCGTGAGGAGGGTGGATGATCTCCAGCCTCGCGATCTTCGCTGCCGTCTCGGTCATCACGCCGTGGCTCACGAGACGCCTCGGTCGCCGGGTCTTCGCCGTCATCGCCCTGGTGCCCGCCGCGGCGTTCGTCCTGCTGCTGACCTGGATGCCCGGCGTGCTCGCCGGCACGCCGGTCGTCGAGTCGATCTCGTGGATCCCCGAGCTCGACATCGCCCTGAGCTTCCGCATGGACGCGCTCGCCCTCATCCTCTCGCTCGTGGTCACGGGCATCGGCGCGCTCGTCCTGCTCTCCTGCACGTGGTACTTCAATGACGACGAGCCGGCCCTCGGCCGCTTCGCCTCGCTGCTCCTCGCGTTCGCCGGCGTCATGCTCGGCCTCGTCACCTCGGACGACGTGTTCGTGCTGTTCACGTTCTGGGAGGCCACGAGCGTGCTCTCGTACCTCCTCATCGGCCACTACACGGGGCGCAAGGAGAGCCGCGGTGCTGCGCTGCAGGCGCTCACCGTCACGACGTTCGGCGGCCTCGCGATGCTCGTCGGGCTCGTGCTCCTCGCCGTCGAGGGCGGCACGACCTCGCTCTCCGAGCTCATCGCGAACCCGGTCACGGGCGCGGCCGCCGAATGGGGCATCGCCCTCGTGCTCGTCGGCGCGATCTCCAAGAGCGCGCTCGTGCCGTTCCACTTCTGGCTGCCGGCGGCGATGGCGGCGCCCACGCCGGTCTCGGCCTACCTGCACGCGGCGGCGATGGTCAAGGCGGGCGTCTACCTCGTGGCGCGACTCGCGCCGGGCTACGCCGACCTCTCGGTGTGGCATCCGATCGTCATCGGCCTCGGCGTCCTCACGATGCTCGTCGGCGGATGGCGCGCCCTGCGCCAGTACGACCTGAAGCTGCTGCTCGCCTACGGCACCGTGAGCCAGCTCGGGTTCCTCGTGCTCGTCACGGGATTCGGCACGCGCGACGCCGCGCTCGCGGGCGTCGCCCTGCTCCTCGCGCACGCCATGTTCAAGGCGACGCTGTTCCTCACCGTCGGCATCGTCGACCACGCCGCGGGCACCCGCGACTGGCGCAGGCTCTCGGGCCTCGGGCGACGGATGCCGGTGGTCGCCGCGATCGCGGCCCTCGCCGCCGCGTCGATGGCCGGCATCCCTCCCCTGCTCGGGTTCGTGGCGAAGGAGGGCGTGCTCACGGCGTTCCTCGACGCCGGCGCCGAGGGCGGATCGATCGCGATCTGGGCCTGGATCGCCCTGATCGGCGCCGTGGCCGGGTCGGTGCTCACCTTCGCGTACACCGCGCGCTTCCTCTGGGGCGCGTTCTCGACGAAGCCCGACGTGCCGCCGACGCCGCTGCACGCGCCGGGCGCGGCGATCGCGATCGCCCCGGCGACGCTGGCCGTCGCGAGCCTCGTCGCCGCGTTCGCGATCCCGTTCATCGAGCCGCTGCTCGCGGCCTACGCCGACGAGCTGCCCGGCGGCCACGACACGCACCTCGCGCTGTGGCACGGCTTCGAGCCGGCGCTGTTCATCTCGCTCGGCATCTTCGCCGTCGGCGGCCTGCTCGTGTGGGCCAGGCGCGAGGTCGCGCGACTGCAGGCGGCCGTCGTGCCCATGGTCGACTCGAGCCGCGGCTACCTCGGCATCGTGTCGGCGGTCGACCGCATGGCGGCGGCCGTCACGACCGCGATCCAGTCCCGCGGCCTGCCCGGGTACCTCACGATCATCGTGGCGGTGTTCATCGGCGGGCTCGGCACGGCGACGATCCTGAACTCCGAGTGGCCGTCCGACATCCGCCTCTGGGACTTCTCGTCGCAGCCGTTCATCGCGTTCGTGATGTGCGTCGCGGCGATCGCGGCCGTCGTCGTGCGCCAGCGCATGACCGCGGTGCTGCTCGTGAGCGTGACCGGGTACGGGCTCGTGCTGCTGTTCGGCATGTCGGGCGCACCCGATCTGGCGCTCACCCAGGCGCTCGTCGAGACCATCGTGATCGTCGTGTTCGTGCTCGTGCTGCGGCGGCTGCCGAAGCAGATCGCCCAGCGAAACCCGCCGGTGCACAAGCTCGCCCGCGGCATCATCGGCGGCGTCGCGGGCCTCGTGATGGGCGTCATCGGGCTCGTCGCGCTCGGCGCACGCGTCGAGCCGACCATCGCGGGCGGCCTGCCGGCGCTCTCGCTCGAGGCGCACGGCAAGAACATCGTGAACGTCATGCTCGTCGACATCCGCGCGTGGGACACCCTCGGCGAGATCTCGGTGCTCGTCGCCGTCGCCACCGGCGTGGCGAGCCTCATCTTCGTCTCCGGCCGCACCGGCGGCGCGCCCCGACTCGACGACGGCGACCTCGGCCTCGACCGGCGCGACCGCATGCGCCCGCTGCCCGAGGCGGCCTCGAGCATCCGCGCCCCCCGCACGAGCCTCGCGAACACCGACGGCGAGACGGATGCCGCGGCCGAGGCCGCATCGACCAGGCAGACGTGGCTGCTCGCGGGCCGTACGATCTCGCCGCGCAACCGCTCGATCCTCATCGAGGTGCTCGTGCGCCTGCTCTTCCACCCCGCGATCGTCGTCTCGGTGTTCCTGCTCTTCGTCGGCCACAACGCGCCGGGCGGCGGATTCGCCGGCGGCCTGCTCGCCGGGCTCGCGCTCGTGGCGCGCTACCTCGCCGGCGGGCGCTACGAGCTCGGCGAGGCCGCGCCGGTCGACGCCGGACGCCTGCTCGGCACCGGCCTGCTGCTCGCCGCGGGCACGGCGACGGCCTCGCTGTTCTTCAGCGGCGTCCCGCTCGAGTCGGCCTGGTTCGAGACCGAGGTGCCCGTGCTCGGCACGATCTCGATCGGCACGTCGACCCTCTTCGACATCGGCGTGTACCTCGTGGTCGTCGGGCTCGTGCTCGACATCCTCCGCTCCCTCGGCGGCGAGGTCGACCGGCAGCAGGAGCACGCCGACGACGACGTCGACGACCCCGAGCCCGCTCCCACCGAGGGGGTGCGCGCATGACCGGTTCGCTGACCCTCGTGGTGCTCATGGCCGTCATGTTCGGCGCCGGCATCTCGATCATGCTCGAGCGCAGCCTCACGCGCGTGCTCATCGGGTTCCTGCTCGTCGGCAATGCCGTGAACGTGCTCATCTACCTCATGAGCGGCGCCCCCGGGCTCGCACCGATCCTCGGCGAGGGCGTCGACGCCGACGAGATCTCCGACCCGCTGCCGCAGGCCTTCGTGCTCACCGCGATCGTCATCAACCTCGGCATCACGGCGTTCATGCTCGCCCTCATCTACCGCTCATGGTGGCTGGCGCAGCTCGGCGCGAAGGGCGACCTCGTCGACGACGAGGAGGAGGACCTGCACGACGCCGAGGAGGCGGCCGACCTCATCCGCATCTCCGCCGCCGACGACGCCGCGATCCAGGAGCTCATCGAGGCGAGCGACGAGGAGCCCGAGGAGGACCTCGAGTTCGAGGCGGTCGCGCGCGACCGGGCCGAACAGGACCCGACCGCCCATGACCGCACCGACGGGGAGGCCGACCGATGACCGCCGCGCTCGTGCCCCTCGTGGTGCTGCTGCCCCTGCTGGGCGCGGCATCCGCGCTGATCCTCGGACGCCACCGGCGTGCGCAGATGCTCGTCAGCACCGCGGTGCTCGCGGGCGTGGTCGTGATCGCGTCGATCCTGCTCGCGACCGTCGACGCCGGCGAGCCGATCGCCGTGAACGTCGGAGCCTGGCCGGCGCCGTTCGGCATCGTGCTCGTCGTCGACCGGCTCTCGGCGATCATGCTGCTCGTGTCGGCCATCGTGCTGCTCGTGGTGCTCGTCTACGCCGTCGGGCAGGGCGTCGCCGATCGCCATCGCGAGACGCCGGTGTCGATCTTCCACCCGAGCTACCTGATCCTGTCGGCCGGCGTGTTCAACGCGTTCATCGCGGGCGACCTGTTCAACCTCTACGTCGGGTTCGAGATCCTGCTGTCGGCGAGCTACGTGCTGCTCACGCTCGGCGGCACGGGCGAACGCATCCGCGCGGGCGTCACGTACATCATCGTGAGCCTCGTCTCCTCGCTCTTCTTCCTCAGTGCGATCGCGCTCATCTACGGCGCGACGGGCACCGCGAACATCGCCCAGCTGTCGGTGCGCATCGGCGCGCTGCCCGACGACGTGCAGCTCATGCTGCACCTGCTGCTGCTCATCGCGTTCGGCATCAAGGCGGCCGTGTTCCCGCTGTCGTTCTGGTTGCCCGATTCGTACCCGACGGCCCCCGCACCCGTCACCGCCGTGTTCGCGGGCCTGCTCACGAAGGTCGGCGTCTACGCGATCATCCGCACCGAGACCGTGATCTTCTCCGAGCAGGACCTCTCGCTGCTGCTCATGGTCGTCGGCGGGCTCACGATGGTCATCGGCATCCTCGGCGCGCTCACCCAGGCCGACATCAAGCGACTGCTCTCGTTCACGCTCGTGAGCCACATCGGCTACATGATCTTCGGCATCGCGCTGGGCACGCAGCTCGGCATGGCCGCGACGATCTACTACGTCGTGCACCACATCACCGTGCAGACGACGCTGTTCCTCACGACCGGGCTCATCGAGCGGTTCGGCGGGGCGACCTCGATCAACCGGCTCGCCGGGCTGCTCAAGGCCTCGCCGTTCCTCGCGATCCTGTTCTTCATCCCGGCGCTGAACCTCGGCGGCATCCCCCCGTTCTCGGGCTTCCTCGGCAAGACCGGGCTCTTCCTCGCCGGCGGCGAGCAGGCGGCGGCCGACCCGGCGACCGCGTGGCTGGTCTGGGTCGTCATCGCCGCGGGCGCCGTCACCTCGCTCATCACGCTGTACGCCCTCACCCGGTTCTGGAACATGGCGTTCTGGCGCGGCCGCGAGGAGCTCGACGGCTACGAGTCGGTGCTGCTCGGATCCGTGCTGGAGGCCCCCGAGGGCGCCACGGTCACCGCGACGAAGACGACGCCGCGGCTCATGGTCGCCGCGACGACCGTGCTCGTGGTGGTCACGGTGCTGCTCACCGTGTTCGCCGGCCCGCTGTTCGGGCTCGCCGACCGCGCGGCCGAGAACCTCGTCGACCCGTCGGTCTACGTCTCGCTCGTGTTCCCGGGGGGTGTTCAGTGACGACCGGCCCGACGACCGATTCGGTCCCCACGGTCAACCGCTGGTGGAGCGTCTGGCGGCAGCTGCCGCTGCTCGTCGCGCTCGTGGCCCTCTGGGGCTTCCTCTGGGACCACATCGACCTGCTCACGGTCGTCTCGGGCATCGTGCTCGCCGTGCTCGTGACGCGCACGCTCTACCTGCCGCCCGTGCTGCTCAGCGGCCGCTTCAACCCGTGGCGGGGGCTGCTGCTCGGCCTCCGCATGATGTTCGACGTCGTCGTCGCGTCGCTGCAGGTCGCGTGGTACTCGATCAGCCCGTGGTGGAAGCCGATGAACTCCATCATCGCCGTGCAGCTGCTGACGCGATCCGACCTCGTGACGACGCTCACGGCCGAGGCCATCTCCGTCGTGCCCGGCACGGTGGTGGTCGACATCGACCGCGAACGCGGCCTGCTCTACCTGCACGCGCTCGGCACGCGCACCCCGGCCGACCTCGAACGCACCCACCGCGACGTGCTCGGCACCGAGGAGCGCATCGTGCTCGCCATCGGCACGCACGCGCAGGCCGCGTCGGTTCGCGAGGCCCGACGCGCCCGACGCGCGGATCGCCGAGGCGGTCGGCCCCGAGACATCCGTTCGAAGGAGGACCGATGAGCTTCCTCACGCTCGCGAGCATCGTCGCGGGCATCATGTTCGGCATCGGCGCGATCGCGGCCGTCGTGCGCATCATCAAGGGCCCCTCGATCCTCGACCGCGCGCTCGCCACCGACGTGCTGCTCGCCATCGCGATCTGCGCGCTCGGCGCCGAGATGGCGATCAACAAGCACACCGACACCCTCGTCGTGCTGCTCGTGCTCGCGATGTTCGCCGTCGTGGGATCGATCTCGATCGCGCGGTACATGGGAAAGCAGGATGCCTCGTGAGCGCCGCCGAGATCGCCGTCGGACTGCTCGTCGTGGTGAGCGGGTTCCTGTCGATGGCCGCCGGCATCGGCATCGTGCGCTTCCCCGACGTGCTCACGCGCCTGCACGCCGCGACGAAGCCGCAGGTGCTCGGACTCGCGGCCGTGCTCGTCGCGATCATCGTGCAGGTGCCCACGTGGGGCGTGCTCACGACCGTCGTGCTCATCATGACGTTCCAGCTGCTCACGCAGCCGATGACCGCGCACATGCTCGGGCGCGCGGCCTACCGCAGCGACCACGTGCGCCGCGACCTGCTCATCGAGGACGAACTCGACCGCGACATCGCCGCGCACGACCAGGAGGGCGCGCGCTGAGCCTCAGCGGCGGCTGGGGCGGCCGTCGCGGTCACTGCCGCTGCCCGCTGCCGTGGGGACCTCGGGGTGCTCCGCCGGCAGTCCGTGCCGCTTGCCGTCGCGCAGCAGCGCGAGGTTGCGGGCCTCCCAGTCGCGCATCTCCTGGCGCACGCCCTCGAGCACGCGACTCTCGGGGCACGAGGGCAGCGCCCTGCCGCACGAGCAGGTGCCCGGCTTGCGAGGGTCGGGGTGGTGGAACGCCTGCAGGCGCCACAGGGCGACCATCGCGCGGTCGAGGCGCCGATTCGTCAGCTCGGTCGCACGTTCGGCTCGGCGCACGAGCTCGCCCTCGAGGTCTCGGCGCAGCGCGGCCCCGGTCTCGCCCGACCCGTCGATCGCGCCGACGCGAAGCTGATCGCGCTCCGAGGCGAGTCCGGCGATCGTGCTCGCCGCCTCGGCGGCCGCCTGCTCGGCGGACTCTCCCGCCTCGGCGGCCGCGGCATCCCGGGCGGCGACGATGCTCCGCCAGAGCGCGACGTGCTCGCGATCGCGCCGTTCGGCCTTGTCGTCGCCGAGGTGCCGGCGGCAGTGCTCGCAGACGACGTGGTCGGTGGGCGAGGCGAACAGGAAGTGCTGCATGCTCTCGCAGCAGAGGCAGCGGGCCTCGACGTCGGTGTGCAGGGGGTACCGGTGCGGCATGATCAGTCGCGGTCGCGCATGCGGTCGCTCCGCGCCAGGAAGGTCGCGGCGACGATCGTGGCGATGCAGAACACGGCGGGCCCGATGGTCAGTGCGACGTCGCCCTGGAGCGCGCCGATGAACGCGTCGATGCCCTGCACGATGGTCATCGCCACGGCGATGGCGAGCAGCGCGGCATCCGACCTGAACAGGGGTGCGACCAGCGCGAGCACGACGAGGGCGGTGCTGCGGGATGCCGCGTAGAGCGCGTTCGTCGCATCGGCTCCCGCGTCGACCACGGCGATGATCGCGAACGTCACGCTCGCGGCCGCGCTGATCAGCGTGATCGCATAGCAGATCCAGAAGGCCGCCCCACGGGCGGAGCCGCGCGTTGATTCGCTCATGCCCTCAGCGTGTCCGAGCCGTCGGCGCCGGTCAAGTGCAGCGACGGCGCGGCCGGAAGGCCGTGCCGTCGCTCGGCGGCGTGCCGCCTGTGGGCGAGATCCGTCAGGCGGCGTTGACGTGCCCATGCGAGGCGTTCGCGGCGTGCCTGGCGCGCGGGTGCAGGAGCCCCGCCCACCACGTTCGGCCCGCCGGACGCCCGCCGTCGAGCGCACGCCCGCCGGCGGCATCCGCACCCCATGCGTCTTCGAGTTCGCGCTCGCGCTGCACGCGCCGACGTTCGAGTTCACGCGTGATGCGCTCCTCCTCGGCTCGCTGCAGGTGGAGATGGCTGAGTTCCGAGATCATCATGTCGACTCCTTGTTCGTCTGGAGTCGACGTTCGTCGCTGAGGTACCCGGCGTGTATCGGGCATCCGCCCTATTCCTGTGCGGCGGCCTAAGGCACCCCGGCCGCCGCGGTCGGTCGCCGCGGTCGGTCGGCGCGGGCAGGGGTCAGGCGCGTCCGGTGAAGGCCGGCCGACGCTTCTGCTGGAACGCGGCGAAGCCCTCGCGGTAGTCGTCGGTGTCGCAGAGCGCCGCCTGGGCGCGGTTCTCGTCGGCCATCGAGGCCCAGAGTCCGAGCCGGTCGTCGCGCAGCGAGGCGACGAGCGCCTTCGAGGCGATGAACGCCTGCGTGGCCCCGGATGCCGCGGCGCGGGCCGCGGCGCGGGCGGCATCCGTCACCTGGTCGGCGGGGAACGCCTGCGAGAAGAGGCCCGCCGCGACCGCCTCGGCGCCGGACATCAGGCGGCCGGTGACGATGAGGTCCATGGTGCGGTGCGCGCCGAGGCGCTCGACGAAGAGCGCGTGCCCGCCGGAATCGAGGGTCGCCCCGAGGTTGGCGAACGGCGAGCCGATCTTCGCCGTGTCGGCGACGTAGACGATGTCGCTCGCCACGAGCAGGCCGAGGCCGACACCGAGGCAGGCGCCGTGCGCGATGGCGAAGGTCGGCGCCGGGAATGCGGCCATCTGCTCGAGCAGCGGCTGCACGCGCCCGCCGAGGTAACCGAGCACGTCGTCGTCGCGCGGATCGACGCCCGAGATGTCGCGGCCGGCGCAGAATGCGCGCCCCTCGCCGCGCAGCACGAGGGCGCGCACCTCGCCCGCCGACGCGAGGCGCTCGGCCTCGGCGTAGGCTCCCGCGAGCTCGTCGAGCGCCTGCTCGTCGAGCGCGTTGAGCTTCTCGGGGGCGTTCAGCACGATCTCGGCCACGCCGTCGGCCACGATGATCTCGATCATCCTCGATCCCTTCTCGATGCTGGTGCTGCGGATGGGCGACGCGCGATCGCTCGCAGGCCCCCGTGGATCACACGTCGTAGTCGACCGTGACGCGGTCGGAGGTCGGGTGCGACTGGCACGTCAGCACGTACCCGCGCTCGAGCTCGTCGGGCTCCAGCGCGTAGTTCTCGGTCATCGTCACGTCACCGTCGACCAGTCGGGCACGGCAGGTGCCGCAGACGCCGCCCGCGCACGCGAAGGGCACGTCGGGTCGCACGCGCAGCGCCGCGTTGAGGATCGACTCGTGGGCCGAGACCGGGCTCTCGACGCTCGAGGACTGCCCGTCGAGGGTGAACTCGATCGCGAACGTTCGCTCGCCCCGCTGCACCTCGACGGGCCGGCCGCGCTGCGGCTCCACCCGATCGGCATCGGTCGTGAAGAGCTCGTACCGCACGTGCTCGGCCGGCACGCCGCGCTCGGCGAGGGTGTCGCGGGCGAGCTGCACGAGCTCGAACGGTCCGCAGAGGAACCACTCGTCGACCGTCTCGGGGCGGATGAGCACGTCGAGCATCGTGCCGAGCTTCTCGGCGTCGATGCGGCCGGAGAGCAGCGGCGCGGTGCGCTGCTCGCGCGAGAGCACGTGGTGCAGCGCGATCCTGGAGGGGTAGCGGTCCTTCAGCTCGGCGAGCTCCTCGAGGAACATCACGTCGAGGGTCGAGCGGTTCGTGTAGACCAGCTCGAACTCGGATGTCTCGGAGCGGGCCAGCACGGTGTGCGCGAGCGCCATGAGCGGCGTGATGCCCGATCCTGCGGCGATCGCCACGACGTGCTTGCCGTCGAGTGCGTCGAGGGTCGACGTGAAGGTGCCCTGCGGGCTCATCACGTCGAGGGCGTCGCCGGCCTTGAGCTCGGCGTTCGCCCACGTCGAGAAGATGCCGCCCAGGTCGCGCTTGATGCCGACGGAGATGGTGGTGCTCCCATCGGCCGACCGCTCGGGCGGGCGGCAGATCGAGTAGCTGCGGCGGCGTTCGTGCCCCTCGAGCTCGGTGCGCAGGGCCACGTACTGCCCCGGCAGGTAGGCGTACTCGTCGGCGAGCTCGGCCGGCACGGCGAACGTGACCTCCACGGCGTCGGCCGTGAGCGGACGCACCTCGGCGACCTCGAGGCGGTGGAACCTCGCGCGGCGCCGCTTCGACAGGTGGCCGCCGCCCACGGTGGAGGCGAGGAACGCCTCGGCCGCGGCATCCGTCGGTCGGGTCGTCGTCGACCCGAGGTTGCGCGCGGCCATCAGAGCACCTTGAAGTAGTCGAAGGGCTCGAGGCAGTCGCGGCACTCGTAGAGCGCCTTGCACGAGGTCGAGCCGAAGCGGGCGAGTTCACGCGTGTTCAGGGAGTCGCAGCGGGGGCACTTGACCGCGAGCTGCAGCCGCACTGGGCCGGCATCGCGCGCGGCGGCGCGACCGGTCGGAGCCTGGATGCCGTAGCGACGCAGCTTCTCCTTGCCCGTCTCGGTCATCCAGTCGGTCGTCCACGCGGGGGCGAGCACGAGGTCGACGTGCACCTCGTCGTAGCCGGCGTGGGTGAGCGCGAGCACGACGTCGTCGCGCATGGCGTCGAGCGCGGGGCACCCGCTGTACGTCGGCGTCAGCTGCACGCGCACCGCGCCCTCATCGTCGACCGACGCAGTGCGCAGCACCCCGAGGTCCTCGATCGTGAGCACCGGGATCTCGGGGTCGGTCACGGTCGCCGCGACTTCCCATGCCCGAAGGTCCGCCGGTCGGGTCGGGCGAGTGGCGCTCGTGTCGGGACGAGCGGATGCCGCGGGCCGGGCGAGCGCGGTCACCACGACGCCCCCGGGTGCTGGCGGGCGAGCACCTGCATCTCGGCGATGAGCGGTCCGAGGTGCTCGGTGTGCCGGCCGTCTCGGCCGCCGCCGGAGGCGATGAACGCCGTGCGGCCGGTCGGACGTTCGAGCTCCGCCTCGGCGAAGACGGCGTCGACGGCCGTCTCGAACGCGGGGCGCAGGGTCGACGGCAGTACCGCCACGCCGTCGGCGGCGAGCCGCTCGACGAGGGCGTCGTCGGCGAAGAGCTCGTCGACGTACGGCCAGGTGTCGGTGACCGCAAGGATCATGCGGCGGCGGGACTCGTCGGTGCCGCCTGCGAGGCGCAGCACCCACTGCACGGCGTGGTCGCGGTGGTAGTCGACCTCCTTGACCGACTTCGCCGCGATGGCCGCGATCGTCTCGTCGGTCGAGCCCTCGAGCGCGCCGTAGAGCTCGTACAGGTACAGGGAGGCGACGAGCTGGCGCGCGATCGTGTGCGCGAAGTCGCCGTTCGGCTGCTCGAAGAGCCACGCGTTGCGGAACTCGGGCTCACCGCGCCAGTAGGCGAGGTCGTCCTCGCTGCGCCCGGTCGCGGTCCCCGCGTAGTGCAGGAGCGAGCGGGCGTGGCCGATGAGGTCGAGGCCGATGTTGCCGAGGGCGACGTCCTCCTCGAGCTCGGGGGCGCGCGTGATCCACATGCCGAGCTGCTGGGCGAGCACGAGGGCGTCGTCGCCGAGGCGCATGGCGTACTCCGCGGCATCCGCCGACGCGACCCGACCAGAGCCGAGGATGCCGGCACCGGCGAGCTCCTCGGCGAGCGCGAGCTCGTCGACCGTGACCGAGCCGTGCGCGTCGGAGTCGTGAACGTCGTGGCTCACAGGTGCTTCACCCCTTCGCTCTTCGTGTAGTAGACGGCGTGGCGGTAGTTCTTTCCGGCGGGACTCTCGAAGAAGGCGCCCTTCGCGTCGGGGTCGCTCGTGGTGATCGCGTCGGCGGGCACCACCCAGATCGACACGCCCTCGTTGCGACGCGTGTAGAGGTCGCGCGCGTTGCGCACGGCCATGTCGGGGTCGGGTGCGTGCAGCGAGCCGACGTGCACGTGGCTCAGGCCGCGGTTCGCGCGCACGAAGACCTCCCAGAGGGGCCAGGGCTCGGTTCCCATCTCGCCGGGGGTGCTCATCACGCCACCGCCCCGGATGCCGCGAGCTGCCGTTCGGACTGCTTGCGGGCGTACTCGGCTGCCGCCTCGCGCACCCAGGCGCCCTCGTCGTGGGCCTCGCGGCGTCGGCGGATGCGCTCGGCGTTGGCCGGGCCGCGGCCGGCGAGCACCTCCTCGAACTCGGTCCAGTCGATCTCGCTCATGTCGTACTCGCCGGTCTCCTCGTTCCACGCCAGGTTCGGGTCGGGCAGCGTGACGCCCATGACCTCGGCCTGCGGCACGAGCATGCCGACGAAGCGCTGGCGCAGGTCGTCGTTCGAGAAGCGCTTGATGTTCCACGCCATCGACTGCGCGGAGTTCGGCGACTGGTCGTCGGGCGGGCCGAACATCTGCAGCGCGGGCCAGTACCAGCGGTCCACGGCGTCCTGCGCCATCTGCTTCTGCGCGTCGGTGCCCTGCATGAGCTCGAGCAGGATCTCGAAGCCCTGCCGCTGGTGGAACGACTCCTCCTTGCAGATGCGCACCATCGCCCGGCCGTACGGGCCGTACGACGCGCGGCAGAGCGGCACCTGGTTGCAGATCGCGGCGCCGTCGACGAGCCATCCGATCGCGCCCATGTCGGCCCAGGTCGGCGTCGGATAGTTGAAGATCGACGAGTAGCGCGCGCGACCCTCGATGAGCTGGTTCATCATCTCGTCGCGCGTGATGCCGAGCGTCTGCGCGGCCGAGTAGAGGTAGAGCCCGTGGCCCGCCTCGTCCTGCACCTTGGCCATCAGGATCGCCTTGCGCTTGAGGCTCGGCGCGCGCGTGATCCAGTTGGACTCTGGCTGCATGCCGATGATCTCGGAGTGGGCGTGCTGGCTGATCTGGCGGATGAGCGTCTTGCGATACGCCTCCGGCATCCAGTCGCGGGGCTCGATGCGCGAGTCCGCGGCGATGAGGTCGTCGAACTGCGCCTGCTCTGCCGAGGGCTCGCGTTCGACCGCGCTGAGGTCAGCGGGTGAGGTCATCGTCGACTCCTGTGTGTTCGCGGTCGCGGGTGCCGGCGGCATCCGGTGTTCTCGGAAGAACAATACCAACCGATCGTTCAGTTAGTATATGCTCAGTTCAGGCGCGACGGCAACGGCGCGCGAACGCATGGACTCGATGAGGAGCTGCAGATGACGGATGCCGCGACCGCGCCCCGCGCGAACCGCGAGATGATGGCGCAGGACCGTGCCTCCGCCGCCCTCGGCATGCAGGTGCTGCGCGATGACCCGGGCCACGCCGTCGTCTCCATGCGCGTGCGCGAGGACATGACCAACGGCTTCGCCATCACCCACGGCGGGCTCGTCTTCGCACTCGCCGACACGGCCTTCGCGATCGCCTGCAACGAAGACGACCTCGTCACCGTCGCCGCAGGCGCCGACATCACCTTCCTCAAGTCGACCGTCGCCGGCCAGACGCTCACCGCCACCGCGGTGCGGCGCACCCGCAGCGGCCGCACCGGCCTCTACGACGTCTCGGTCGTCGACGAGCACGGCGACCCGGTCGCGGAGTTCCGCGGCCGTTCCATCTCCACCAATCGCACCCGCTGAACCCGCGCCCGCTGCAACCCCAGGAGCACCACGTGTCGACGACGACCCTCTCCCCCAGCACGACCACCACGACCGCCCGTGCGAGCGTCTCCGGACTCGTGCCCGCGGCATCCGACGCCCTCGATGCCGAGGAGCGCATGACGCGCGCCGAACTCGAGGCGCTGCAGCTCGAGCGCCTGCAGCAGACCGTGCGTCACGCCTACGAGAACGTGCCGCTGTACACGCGCAAGTTCGACGAGGCGGGCGTGCACCCCGACGACATCCGGACGCTGGCGGATGTCGCGAGGCTGCCGTTCACGACCAAGGCCGACCTGCGCGAGACCTACCCCTTCGGCATGTTCGCCGTGCCCATGGAGCAGGTCGCGCGCATCCACGCGTCGAGCGGCACCACCGGGCGTCCCACCGTCGTCGGCTACACGAAGGGCGACCTCGAACGCTGGGCGCAGCTCATCGCGCGATCGCTGCGGGCCAGCGGCATCCGCCCCGGCATGAAGGTCCACAACGCCTACGGGTACGGCCTGTTCACGGGCGGCCTCGGCGCGCATGCGGGCATCGAGGCGCTCGGCGCGACCGTGATCCCCATGTCGGGCGGGCAGACCGCACGCCAGGTGCAGCTCATCACCGACTTCGAGCCCGACGCCATCCTCTGCACGCCGAGCTACCTGCTCACGATCGCCGACGCCATGGTCGAGGCCGGCATCGACCCGCGCTCGACGTCGCTCAAGGTCGCCGTGCTCGGCGCCGAGCCGTGGACGAACGAGATGCGCCACGAACTCGAGCAGCGCCTCGGCATCGACGCGCTCGACATCTACGGCCTCAGCGAGGTCATGGGTCCCGGCGTCGGCAACGAGTGCCTCGAGACGAAGGACGGCCCCCACATCTGGGAGGACCACTTCCTGCCCGAGATCATCGACGGCGACAGCGGCGACGTGCTCGCCGACGGCGAGATGGGCGAGCTCGTGTTCACGTCGCTCACGAAGGAGGCGTTCCCGGTCATCCGCTACCGCACGCGCGACCTGACGCGCCTGCTGCCCGGCACCGCCCGCCCCGCGATGCGCCGCATCGAGAAGATCACCGGCCGCAACGACGACATGATCATCCTGCGCGGCGTGAACCTCTTCCCGACGCAGATCGAGGAGATCGTGCTCGGCATCGAGCAGCTCACGCCGCACTTCATCCTCGAGCTCACGCGCAACGGCCGCATGGACGCCATGGCCGTGCGCATCGAGCGGCACCCCGACCTGTCGCGCGCGGTCTGCGAGGCGGCCTCCGTCGTGCTCGCGAAGCGGATCAAGGTGCTCATCGGCTCGACCGTCGAGGTCAGGCTCGAGGAGCCGGGAACGCTTCCCCGCAGCGAGGGCAAGTACAAGCGCGTCTACGACCTGCGCGGGGCGTGAGCCGTCGGTCGAGGAGCCGCGAAGGAGCGTATCGAGACCAGCACCGACAGGATCTCGCGACGCTCCGCTACTCGATCGGCGATGGGCCGCCCGCGTCGCGCGCCGCCTGCCCGGCCCGCTCGACCCACCTGGGCGTCTCGCCGTACCGCTGGAACGGCACCAGACGGCCGGCGGCGCTGTCGTCGATGAGCTGCGCGAGGCGCCGCTCGCGCGTGTCCTCCTGCTTCGCGGTGAGCACCCAGTGCGTGACCATGCGGCGGTAGGTCGGCGTGGCCGCATGCCAGAAGGCGGATGCCGCGGCGTCGGCCTCGAGTCGCGCGGCGGCCTCTGGCGGCAGCTGCTGATCGACGCGCTCGTGCGAGTAGACGCCCGTGCGGTCGGCGCGACGACGTTCGTAGGCCGCGAGGCCCGCCGGGTGCATGCGACCCTCGGCGATGAGCCGTTCGACATGCGCGACGTTGACGGCCGACCAGATGCTGCCCGGCTTGCGAGGACTCCACCGCTGGCGACGGGCGTCGTCGTCGATGCGCTGGGCGATCGAGTCGATCCACCCGAAGCACAGCGCCTCGGGCACCGCCTCGGCCCACGTGAGGCCGGGCCGCTCGACGTGCTTCTTGTTGAGGCCCATCCAGAGTTCTGGCGCGGTCTCGTGGTTGGCCTCGAGCCAGGCGCGGAACTCCGCGGCATCGGCGAAGAACAGCGCCGGCCGCTCGGGCGTGCCGCCGGGGGTTCCGATGCTCCTGGTCACGACGCCAGTCTGGCAGCGGGCACCGACATCGGCTCGCGCTCCGCACCGGCACGCATCCGCGCCGGCACGCGGCATCCGCTCGACCGCGCTGCGGGCCAACCGACCGTTCGGGTGGGAGACTGATGGCGATGCCAGAGAACACCTCACTCCGACGCGGGCGCCCGGGCTACGACCAGCAGGGCATCCTCGACGTCGCCGTCGCCGCCTTCAACGAGTACGGCTACGACGCGACCTCGATGGGCGTGCTCGCCGAACGGCTCGGGCTCTCGAAGTCGGCGATCTACCACCACTTCACCTCGAAGGACGAGATCCTCGACCGGGCACTCGACTCCGCGCTGTCCGCCCTCGAGGGCGTGCTCGAAGACGCGGATGCCGCGGGCGGCCGTGCTGCCGACCGGCTCGACCTCGTGCTGCGCGGGGCCGTGCACGTGCTCGTCGACCGCCTGCCGTCGGTCACGCTGCTGCTGCGGGTGCGCGGCAACACCGAGGTCGAGCGGCGCGCGCTCGAACGTCGGCGCGCCTTCGACCGCCGGGTCACCGCCCTCGTGTCCGAGGCGCAGGCCGAGGGCTCGCTCCGCAGCGACCTCGACGCGAGCGTCGTCTCGCGGCTCACGTTCGGCATGATCAACTCGCTCGTCGAGTGGTACCGCCCGGGCGGCGCCGAGACCGCCGACCGACTCGCCGACGACGTCGTCGCGGTCGCCCTCGACGGGCTCCGCATGCCGACGTCGAACCGCATCGCCGACCTGCTGGCCTGATCGGGCCGGCCGCACAGGCGGTTGTCGGCGGCATCCGACAGAGTGGGCCCATGACCCCTGCCGACTCCGCGCCCTCAGACCTGCACGCGGCGGCGCTCGACGCGCTGCGCGAACTCGTGGGGCGCGACGACGCGGCATTCCACGACGGCCAGTTCGAGGCGATCCGGGCGCTCGTCGAGGGTCGCCGGCGGGCGCTCGTCGTGCAGCGCACCGGGTGGGGCAAGTCGGCGGTGTACTTCGTCGCGACGCTGCTGCTGCGCCGCGAGGGCGCCGGGCCCACCGTGCTCGTCTCGCCGCTGCTCGCCCTCATGCGCGACCAGATCGCGGCCGCCGAGCGCGCCGGCGTGCGTGCGGTGGCCATCAACTCGACGAACGCGCACGAGTGGGCCGACGTGCTGGCGAAGCTCGACGCCGACGAGGTCGACGTGCTGCTCGTCTCCCCCGAACGCCTGAACAACCCGTCGTTCCGCGAGCAGCAGCTGCCCGCGCTCGTGCAGCGCATGGGCATGCTCGTGGTCGACGAGGCGCACTGCATCAGCGACTGGGGGCACGACTTCCGGCCCGACTACCGCCGCCTGCGCGAGCTCATCGCGCAGATGCCGCCCTCGGTGCCGGTGCTCGCGACCACGGCCACCGCCAACAGCCGCGTCGTGGCCGATGTCGCCGAGCAACTCGGTTCGACCGCGGTCGACGGCGGGGCCGGCGAGGGGGTGCTGACCATCCGCGGGCCGCTCGCCCGAACCTCGCTGCGGCTGGGCGTGCTGCGGCTGCCCGACTCGTCGAGCCGCCTCGCGTGGCTGCTGAGCCACCTCGACGACCTGCCGGGCTCGGGCATCATCTACACGCTCACGGTGTCGGCCGCGACCGACATCGCCCGCGTGCTCCGCGAGCGCGGGCACGAGGTGCGGGCCTACACCGGGCAGACCGACTCCGACGAGCGCGAGGAGTCCGAGGGCATGCTGAAGCGCAACGAGGTCAAGGCGCTCGTCGCCACGAGCGCGCTCGGCATGGGGTTCGACAAGCCCGACCTCGGGTTCGTGCTGCACCTCGGCGCGCCGTCGTCACCCGTCGCCTACTACCAGCAGGTCGGCCGTGCCGGCCGTGCGAGCGAGAGCGCCGACGTGCTGCTCATGCCCGGCACTGAGGATCGCGCCATCTGGCACTACTTCGCCACGGCGTCGATGCCCGATGAGGAGCGTGCGCACCGGGTCATCGGCGAGCTCTCCGACGTGCCGCTCTCGACTCCTGCGCTCGAGGCCAGGGTCGACATCCGCCGCACGCCACTCGAACTCCTGCTCAAGGTGCTCGACGTCGACGGCGCGGTGCGCCGCGTGTCGGGCGGGTGGGTCGCCACGGGACAGCCGTGGACGTACGACGCCGAGCGGTACGCGCGCATCGCGGCCGAGCGCGAGGCCGAGCAGCAGCACATGATCGACTACGAGCAGACCGACGGATGCCGCATGGAGTTCCTGCAGCGTTCCCTCGACGACGAGACCGCGGCGCCGTGCGGCCGCTGCGACAACTGCGCCGGCGTCTGGTACCCCGGCGACCTCGCCGAGGGCGCGGCCGAGGCGGCATCCGGAGCCCTCGATCGCGTCGGCGTCGCCGTCGAGCCCCGCAAGGCCTGGCCGACGGGCGCCGACCGGCTCGGCGTGCCCGTCAAGGGGCGCATCGCCCCCGGCGAGCAGGCCGGCGAGGGCCGGGCGCTCGCGAGGCTCACCGATCTCGGATGGGGCGGCACGCTCCGCGAGGTCTTCGCGGCCGGCGCGCCCGACGCACCCGTCACCCCGCAGATGCTCGACGCGTGCGTGCGCGTGCTCGCCGACTGGGGCTGGGCCGAGCGTCCCGTCGCCGTCGTCTCGATGCCGTCGCGCTCGCACCCCGAACTCGTGCGCTCGCTCGCCGAGGGCATCGCGCGCATCGGCCGGCTGCCCTACCTCGGCGCGCTCGAGCCCTCGAACGGCGGCCCGAGCGGGCAGCCGGGCGGCAACAGCGCGTTCCGCCTGGCGGGAGTCTGGCAGCGGTTCGCCACCGCGGGGATCGATGTGCCGAGCGGCGGCGTGCTGCTCGTCGACGACCTCGCCGACAGCAAGTGGTCGCTCACCGTCGCGGCTCGCGAGCTGCGGCTGGCCGGCGCCACGTCGGTGCTGCCGTTCGTGCTCGCGCTCCGCGGCTGAGTGGCTCCGCGCTGACGGCTAGGCCGCCGGCTCGAGCTCCTTCGCCACGAGGGTCAGCACGTCGTAGCTCGCCACGAGCTCGTCGCGCTGGTTGCGCAGCACGGCGTCCCAGCGCACCTCGCCGTACTCGTCGGTCTCGCGCGGCGTGATCTGCTTCGCCGTGAGCTCGACGCGGATCGCGTCGCCCGGCGAGACGGGTGTCACGAAGCGCAGGTTCTCGAGTCCGGAGTTCGCGAGCACCGGGCCCGGCGCGGCGTCGACGAAGAGGCCGGCCGCCCATGACACGAGCAGGTATCCGTGCGCGACTCGGCCAGGGAAGAACGGGTTGGCCGAGGCCGAGGCCTCGTCCATGTGGGCGTAGAACGTGTCGCCGGTGAAGTGCGCGAACGTCTCGATGTCCTCGAGCGTGACGGTGCGCGAGCCCGACACGACCTGGTCGCCGATGCGCAGCTCGGCGAGCGACTTGCGGAACGGGTGCGGTTCGCCGGCATCCGCATACGGCGTCGAGGCGGCACCGGCATGCCACACGCCCGTGAGGGCCGTGAGCATCTCGGGAGAGCCCTGCACCGCCGTGCGCTGCATGTGGTGCAGCACCGCGCGGATGCCGCCGAGCTCCTCGCCGCCGCCCGCGCGACCGGGTCCGCCGTGCACCAGGTTCGGCAGCGGCGAGCCGTGGCCGGTCGAGGTGCGCGCGTCGTCGCGGTCGAGCAGCAGCAGGCGTCCGTTGTAGGCCGCGATGCCCGAGGCGAGGGCCACGGCGACGGCCGGGTCGTGCGTCGCGACGCTCGTGACGAGCGATCCGCCGCCGCGCGCCACGAGCCGGACCGCCTCGTCGACGGTGTCGTAGCCGACGATCGAGGTCACCGGCCCGAACGCCTCGACCTCGTGCAGGGCCGGGCTCGCGGCATCCGCGAACCGCAGCATCACCGGCGAGACGAACGCGCCGTCGGATGCCTCGCCCGTCGAGCCGTCGGCGAGCCGCACGCTCGGGGCGTCGGTCGAGCCGATCACGACCTCGCCGCCCTCGCCCGCGAGCCGGCGCACCTGGCGCAGCACCTCGTCGCGCTGCTCGAGCGAGGCGAGCGGCCCCATGGTCACGCCCTCGACGCGGGGGTCGCCGATCACGATGCGTTCGGCGATGCGCGCCCGCACCGCCTCGATGACGCCGTCGACGGATGCCGCGGGCACGACGGCCCGGCGGATCGCGGTGCACTTCTGCCCCGCCTTCGTGGTCATCTCGGCGACGAGCTGCGTGACGTACGCGTCGAACTCCGGCGTGCCGGCGACGGCATCCGGACCGAGCACGGAGGCGTTGATCGAGTCCGTCTCGCTCGTGAAGCGCACACCGCCCGTCTGCACCGAGTCGTTGGCGCGCAGGCGCTCGGCCGTCGAGGCGGAACCGGTGAACGCGACGAGGTCGCCGAGCCGCAGGTGGTCGAACAGGTCGGGCACGCTGCCCGACACGAGTTGGAGCGACCCGTCGGGCAGCAGGCCGGACTCCACGAGGATGCGCACGAACGCCTCGGCGAGGTATCCGGTCGGCGTCGCGGGCTTGACGAGGCTCGGCACGCCCGCGAGGAACGCGGGCGCGAACTTCTCGAGCGCCCCCCACACCGGGAAGTTGAACGCGTTGATCTGCACGGCGACGCCGGGCAGGCGCGTGTAGACGTGCCGTCCGAGGAACGAGCCGTCCTTCGAGAGCTGCTCGACGCCCCCGTCGACGTAGACCTGCGTGTTGGGCAGCTCGCGCCGACCCTTCGACGAGTACGCGAAGAGCACGCCGATGCCGCCGTCGATGTCGACCCACGAGTCCTTGGTCGTCGCGCCGGTGCGACTCGAGAGCTCGTAGAGCTCGGCCTTGCGCTCCGTGAGGGCGAGCGCCAGATGCTTCAGGAGCACGGCGCGCTGGTGGAAGGTCAGGGTTCCGAGCGACCGCTGCCCGACGGTTCGGGCGTACTCGAGCGCCGCGCCGAGGTCGAGGCCCGCGGTGGAGACCCGCGCCACGACCTCGCCGGTCGACGCGTCGCGCACCTCGGTCGCCGGTGCCGTGTCGGGTGACCCCGCGGCATCCGGCGTCCACCACGCGCCCTCGACGTAGCTCGGCAGGATCTCGGTCATCTGGATTCCTTTCACGGGGTGTCCCACACGTAGAAGCCCTCGCCGGTCTTGCGGCCGAGCTTGCCCTCGGCGACCATGCGGCGCATGAGGGCGGGAGGTTCGAAGCGATCGCCGAGCGTCGCGGCGAGGTACTCGGCGATGCCGAGCCGCACGTCGAGGCCGACGAGGTCGGTCAGGCGCAGCGGTCCGACCGGATGCTTGTAGCCGAGCGTCATCGCCTGGTCGATGTCCGCAGCGGTGGCGACGCCGGCCTCGAGCATGCGGATCGCCTCGAGCCCGAGCGCGACGCCGAGGCGCGACGAGGCGAACCCGGGTGCGTCGGCGACGACGATGGCCGTCTTGCCGATGGCGCGCACCCACTCGCGCGACGCGTCGACGAGGGTCGCCTCGGTCGCCCGTCCACGCACGACCTCGACGAGCGTCGACGCCGGCACGGGGTTGAAGAAGTGCATGCCGAGGAACCGATCGGGGCGCTCGAGCAGCGTCGCGAGCTCGTCGATCGAGATCGACGACGTGTTCGAGGCCAGCGCGGCGTCGTCGGCGAGCACCGCCTCGACGCGGGTCAGGGCGTCGACCTTCAGCTCGAGCTGCTCGGGAACGGCCTCGACCACGAGCCCGCAGCCCGCGAACGATCCGACCTCGGTGCTCACGGCGAATCGGGATCCGATCGCCTCGGCACCCTCATCTGCGGTGCCTCGGGCGACGGATGCCGCGACGGACTCGAGCACGCGCGCCTTCGCCGCGGCCGCGGCATCCGCGTCCCGTTCGACGACGGTCACCCGGGAGCCGGCGAGCAGGAACGCGTGCGCGATGCCCGCGCCCATGCGGCCGCCGCCGAGCACGCCGACGTCGCGCGGGGCTCCGGCGTTCGTCAGGCGCTCGCTCACTTCTGCTTCCTCTCGAGGAACTCGGTCATGCGGCGGAACTTCTCCGGACTCTCGAAGAGCGCGGCCTGGGCCTCGAGGTCGACGGCGGGATGCTGCGCGCGCGGCGCCCGGAACACGCGCTTCGTCGCGATGGTCGCGTCGCGGTCGTTGCGGGCGATGCGATCGGCGATCGCGTGCGCGGCATCGAGCAGCGCATCCTGCGGATGCAGCGAGCTCACGAGCCCGATCGCGAGCGCCTCGTCGGCCTCGACGGTGCGCCCGGTGAGCAGCAGTTCGGCCGCACGCGCATCACCGACGATCTCCTTGAGCCGCCAGCTCGCTCCGGCCGCGGCGAGGATGCCGAGCCCCGTCTCGGGGTTGCCGATCTTCAGCGACGGCGTGGCGATGCGGATGTCGGCCGCGTACGCGAGCTCGGCACCGCCGCCGAGGGCGTACCCGTCGAGCGCGGCGATGACCGGCATCGGCAACTCGGCGACGCGGATGAACGCGTTCGCGTTGATACCCCTGCGGGCGTCGTCGGCGCGACGTTCGCGCAGCTCGGCGATGTCGGCGCCCGAGGCGAACACGCCCCCCGTGCCCGCGAGGATCAGGATGCGCGGGATCGCCTCGAGCTCGGCGCACAGCAGGTGCAGGGCGTCGATGGTGCGCTGGCCGATCGCGTTGCGCACCTCGGGCCGGTTGAGCGTGGCGATCACCCGGTCGGCTCGACGTTCGATCCGCAGGGGCGAGTCGTCGGGGGCGGCTGCGTGCGCCTGGCGGCCGGTTGCGGCATCCGTCATGAGAGGCGCTCCACGATGAGGGCCGAGCCCTGGCCGACCCCGACGCACATGGTCGCGAGCCCGTATCGCGAACCCTCGCGCTCCATGCGGCCGAGCAGGGTGACGATCAGTCGCGAGCCCGATGAGCCGAGCGGATGCCCCATGGCGATCGCCCCGCCGTCGGCATTGACGCGTTCGGGGTCGAGTCCGAGACGGCGGATGCAGGCGAGGGATTGCGTCGCGAAGGCCTCGTTGAGTTCGATCGAGCCGATCTCGTCGAGGTCGAGGCCCGCGCGCTCGAGCGCCTTCTCGGTCGCCGGAACGGGTCCGAGGCCCATGATCTCGGGTGCGAGGCCGGCGGAGGCGCCGACGACGACGCGGGCACGGGGCGTGAGTCCGAGCCGCTCGACCACCTCGGCGCTCGCGACGAGGATCGCGGAGGCGCCGTCGTTCAGTGCGCTGGAGTTGCCCGCCGTGACGACCGAGCCGCCGGCGACGACCGGACGCAGACGGGCGAGCCCCTCGAGCGTCGTCTCGGGGCGCGGACCCTCGTCGACGAGCACCTCGCCGCGGTGCGTGGGCACGCCCACGATCTCCGCCTCGAACCGGCCAGCGGCGATCGCGGCGGCGGCGCGCTGCTGGCTCCGCAGCGCGAAGGCGTCGGCCTCCTCGCGCGTGATGCCGTCGATCCTGGCGACTTCTTCAGCGGTCTCGGGCATCGCGTAGGTGGCCTTGTCGCGGGCGAGCAGGTCTGGATTCGGGAACCGCCAGCCGATCGAGGTGTCGTAGGCGGCCCCCGGACGCGCCCACGCCTTCTCGGGCTTCGCCTGCACCCATGGCGCCCGGGTCATGGACTCGACGCCGCCCGCGATGATGAGGTCGGCGTCGCCGGCGCGGATGGCCTGGGCGGCCATCGTGATGGCCGACATGCCCGAGGCGCAGAGTCGGTTGACGGTGACCCCCGGCACCTCGTCGGGGAGCCCGGCGAGCAGCACCGACATCCGCGCGACGTTGCGGTTGTCCTCGCCGGCCTGGTTCGCGGCGCCGAGGATGACCTCGTCGATCGCGCCGAGCTCGCCTGCGGCGTCGAGGCCGACCCGGCGCACGAGTTCACCGACGACGAGCGCGGCGAGGTCGTCGGGCCGCACGCCCGCGAGCGCGCCCCCGTATCGACCGACGGGCGTGCGCACGCCCCCGACGAGGTAGGCCTCGGCCATCTGCTCTCCTGACGTCGTTGTCCGATCGAATTAGTGACCGACCGTTCAGGAAGTAATTATGGCACGGTCTCGCGCCGCGCCGCCAGTCGATCTGCGAACGGCCTCCCTCGGCGAACCGGAGTGCCGGAACGCGGGAACGCGGGAACGCGGGAACGCGGGAACGCCGGAACGCCGGAAGCAGCAGGAGACGCGTCCGACCCGGACGCGCCTCCTGCCCACGGCATCCGCTCCTCACTCGAGCAGGTCGCGCCCCTTGGTCTCCTTGACGAGGGACACGCCGATGAGCGAGATGACACTCGCGATCGCGATGTACAGGCCGATGGTCCACGACTGGCCGGTGGTGGTCATGAGCGCCTCGGCGATCATCGGGGCGAACGCGCCACCGAGGATCGCGCCGAACGCGTAGCCGATCGAGACGCCCGAGTAGCGCACGTTCGCGGGGAACATCTCGGCGTAGAGGGCGGCCTGCGGGCCGTACGAGAGACCGAGGCCGATCGTCATGACGAACAGCGCGACGAAGTACCAGACCACGTCACCCGTGTCGATGAGGAACCACATCGGAACAGCCCACAGCGCGAGGATCACGTAGCCGATCTGGAAGGTGCGCACCCGGCCGAGCCGGTCGGAGACGCGGCCGCCCCAGAGCGTGAAGACCAGCCAGCCGAACGACGCGAACGTCGTCGCGAGCAGCACCGTCGGGCGATCCATGCCGAGGGCCGTCACCGCGTACGTCGCGAAGTAGGCGATGAGCAGGTACCCGGCGGCGTTGTTCGCGATGAAGATGACCGCGGTGAGGATGACCTGCTTGGTGTTGCCGCGGAAGAGCTGTCGCAGCGGCGTCGAGGACTCCTTGCGGCGACGCAGGAGCTCTTCGAACACCGGGCTCTCCTCGACGGCACGGCGGATCACGTAGCCGACGGCGATGAGCACGATCGAGAGCAGGAACGGGATGCGCCAGCCCCACGCCATGAACGCCTCGGGCGACATGGAGCTCGTGAGCACCCACAGCGTGAACGTCGCGAGGATCATGCCGACGGGCACGCCGATCTGCGGGAAGGCGCCGAAGAATCCGCGCCGGCCGTTCGGGGCGTGCTCGACGGCCATGAGCGCGGCACCGCCCCACTCGCCACCGGCCGAGAACCCCTGCAGCACGCGCAGCAGGATGAGCAGGATCGGCGCCGCGATGCCGATCGCCGCGTAGGTCGGCAGGAAGCCGATGAGCGACGTGGACAGGCCCATCATGATGAGCGTGAAGACGAGCATCCGCTTGCGGCCGAGCTTGTCGCCGAGGTAACCGGCGACGATCGCGCCGAGCGGGCGGAACAGGAACGAGATGCCGATCGTGGCGAACGAGAGCACCTGCGCCAGGCCGGGGTTGGATTCGGCCACCGGTGCGAGGAAGAGCGGGGCGAGCACGAGGCCGGCCGCCTGCGCGTAGATGAAGAAGTCGTACCACTCGATCGAGGTGCCGACGAGGGTGCCGGCGAGCACCCTCCGCTCCTCGGCGGGCATCCGCCCGGTCTGCGTGCGCTCTCTGGTTTCGGTCGACATGCGAACTCCGTTGTTCTGGCGTGCTGGGGGAAGGGACCCGGAACCGGACGGCGTCGCCCGATTTCCTGACCGATTGTTCGGTTGGGAATTGAGGCTACGCAACTCCGACGGCTCCCCGCAACCCGCACGGGACACTGGGGATCCTGAACGCCGAGGATCAGACCCCGTCGAGGGCTTCCCTGCGACCGGCCTCGCGGGCGTCCGCCACGAGCCGGCCGACGGTCGCTGCGCGTCGGCGACGGCCGAGCGCGAGCCCGAGCACGATGAGGGCCAGCGCGACCAGCAGCACGAGCTGCGGCAACGGCAGTGCCCAGACGACCACGGTCTCGGCGGCGGGCTGCACCGCGACCTCGCTTCCGTCGGGTCCGACGGCGGTGGCCTCGACGGCGACCGGAACGCTCACGGGACCCAGCGGCCAGACGGCGGGGATGGCGAAGGCCAGGGCGCGCTCCTCCCCCGGCAGCAGGTCGGCGCTCGCGGGGCCGGCCGCGCCGGATGCGTCGGCCGCGAAGCCGGTCGCGGTGATCCGGTCGCCACCGGACTCCGCCGAGCCCGTGACGGCGAGCGCCACGTTGCCCGTGTTCCGGACGACGCCCGTCACTTCGAGCCGACCGGGCTGCAAGGGGTTCCACGAGATGACGTAGCGGCCTTCGGCAGCGAGGGCGACGGCCGGCGCGAGTTCGCCGTTCACGCGGGTCATCACCCGGAATCCGACGCGGCTCTCGACGCCGACCCTGGCTCCGTCACCGGTCGAGGTCGACAGGACGGATGCCGCGACGCCCGCCGCGTGATCACCGGGCGTCGCGTCGGCGGGCACGTCGACCGTGAACGGCACGATCGAGGTCGCACCCGGCGCCACGGTGACGGAGTCGGCCACCGAGATCCAGGTCCCGGCGCCGACGGACTCCTGGCCTGAGGGCAGCATGTTGAAACGGCCGGTCGACGTGAGGTAGCCGTCGGCGGCCGTGATCGCGAACGTCACCTCCTCATCTCCGAGGTTGTGCACCGCGAGGTGCTCGGTGGCGGACGCTCCCGGGTCGAGTTCGAGCTCGACCCGGGAACGCCCATCGGGCCCGGTGGCATCCGCGGGGGACACCGACCAGGTCACCGAGAGCGCCGGCTCCTCCGCCGACGCGGACGGCGGCGAGGCCGCCGAGGTCGCGAGCGCGCCTGCGACGACGAGCACACTCGCGACCGCCACCGCCGGGCGTCGGGGGAGGAAACGACGCACGATGCCTACTCGAACAGCGACAGCGTCACGGTCGCGGTGTAGTTGCCCGGCGCCACCGTCGCGGGCGTGCGGAGGAAGAGGTCGGCGTTCGCCGTCCACTGCCCCTCGGCGGCGACGTCCTCGGAGTCCCACGCCATCGCGAGCAGCTCCTGGTCGACGAGGCCGAACGGGTCGTCGGCGGACGCGTCCATGACGGTGTCGACCCGCTCGCCCTCCATGACGAGTCCCGACTCGCCCCCGTCGACGAGGTGCGGTGCCCAGCCGAGGTGGCCGGCCCCGATGACCGGCTGCCCGGCGTCGCCGACGAAGTCGCTCGACGTGCCGATCACGTACCAGGACGCGTCATCCGGGATCTCCTCGGCGGACCTGGTGTCGGTGACCGTCACCGTCGGCAGCTCACCCGTGAACTGCCGCACGGTGTCGGTCGATCCATCCTCGACGAGCGCCGTGGAGCCGCTCGCGACGGTCATCGCGAGCACGCCCGGTTCCTCGATCGCGGGGATCGCGACCTGGACGTCGACCTCGCCGCTGCCGTGGTTCTCCTCGGCCGCCGCGATGCCGGCGACGCCCACGAGCATCAGTGCCCCGAGGCCGATCGCGCAACCGCGCGCCGTGTTCCTGATGTGCTTCATGTCCTGCTCTTCCTGTCTTGGGTCTGCGGGTGGGTCTGCGGGTGGGTCTGCGGGTGGGTCTGCGGGTGGGTCTGCGGGTGGGTCGGTGACCGGCGGATGCCGCGCCGGGCCGTCAGCGGCAGTCCGCGGCCCCGTACGGGGCGTCCACCGCCTGCGTGACCGTCGCGCCGTCGATGACGGCCGTGACCGTCGCCGTGACCGACCCGGCGGCGAGCGTGGCGGTACGCGTGGAGAACGCGTGCGTGATGCTCGAGCCCGACGCGACCGACGCGATCGACTTGGAGCCGAAGTCCGACGCCAGGTTCACCGCGACGGGCACGTCGGCCGTGTTCTGCACCCGGGCGGTGACGACGGCCTTCTTCGCGACGCAGCGCGTGCTCGCCGTCACCTCGACGTCGAGCGCCGGAGTGGCGAGCTCGTCCGCCGTCACGATCAGCCAGCTCACCTGCACGTCGGTGCCCCCGGTCGGACTCAACGAGACGTCGATCCGTCCGTCGGCGCCGACCGCGACGCCGGCGTACGCGGCCGTCTGGTTCGTGTCGTCGTAGTCGTGGTCGGCTTCGACGACGACGCCGTTCACCGTGACCTCGGCGCCGCGATCGGGTGCCCACTGCGCCCACGGGTCGGCGTATCCGGCGTACACCGTGTAGGTTCCGGGCGCGAGTCCGTCGAACCGGTAGGCGAGGTCGGCGCCGCCGGTCGCGTACCGGAGCGTCGAGAACATGTCGCCGCCCTCGTCGCCCGAGGAGGCGTTCGCATCGCCGAGGTAGCCCCACGACGCGTGCGATGCGGGGTCGACGCCGTACTTCTGGTCGGGTCGGCTGTTCAGCACGGATGCCTCGGCGGATGCCGTGTCGATGAGCGCCGTCCAGTCGGCGGTGCGCTGGCCGCCGGCGTTGACGGCGTACTGCACGTGCTCCGGCACGACCGCGACGGAGCGGGTGAACGTACGGCCGCCGAAGTCCGGCAGGGTGCCGGTCACGGTCACCGCGCCCGGCAGGTCGAGCGAACCGTCCACGGTCCACACCACGCGCTGCGAGGTCGATTCGCCGTTCTGCTCGACGGTCACCGTCGCCTGGTCGAAGGGCTCGCCGAGCGGGATGCTCGTCGGCACGCCCGTGACCTCCCAGGCCGCCCACTGGTCGAGCTCGTCGAGGGTCCACTCGTCCCACACCTCGACCGAGAGGGTGTCGCCGCCCTCGCCCATGTTCAGCGGCAGCCAGACCAGCTGCGCGTTCTTCAGGTCGGTGCCGCCGTTCCAGCGGTCGCCCATGTAGATGTACTTGCCGTGCTCGCGGTCGACCGGGATCACCGAGGTCGGCTGCGTGTTCCACGAGTTCGACTGCGCCCACCACGGGAACGGGTCGCCGATCTCGGTCCAGTCGCCCATGAGGTCCGTCGCCGAGGCGTACTTCGTCGGGTTCGGCGACCAGCCGCTCGTCCCGGAGGTGAGCAGGAAGTAGCGCTCGTCGTGCTTGAACATCGCCGGCGCCTCGCGGGACCAGCCGACGAAGATCCGGTTGAAGTCGACCCCTTCGACGGCCTCATCGGCCGGCGTGGCGAGATCGGTGTATGCGGCATCCAGCTTCGAGATGTACATCGTCCCGTTGCCTTCGCTCGAGTAGATGATGTACCCGGTGCCGTCATCGTCGACGAAGAGGTTCATGTCGCGCGCCATGCCCGGAGTGTCCCAGCCGTCGGGCGAGGAGTTCAGGTAGGAGCTGTCGATGTAGCGGAACGGCCCGAAGGGGGAGTCCGCGATCGCCACGCCCGCCTTGGCCTTCGCGTACTGGGCGGTCGAGGTCTCGCTCGGTCCGTCCATGTGCGCCCACATGACCCACTTGCCGGTGCTCTCGTTGTAGATCACCTTCGGCCGCTCGATGATCGGCGGCGTCACACCCGACACCGGCGTGGTGCCGAGGTCGCGGTAGACGGCATCCTTCTGCGCCTGCGTGTAGTCGCCGTAGAGCGCCTCGAAGTACGGCTCGTCGAACTGCGCCGTCGACGACAGTGCGCGCAGCGCGAGCCCCTGATCGGTCCAGTTGTAGAGGTCGTACGAGCTGTAGACGTGCACGCCGGGCGCGGAGTGGTACCCGTTCGTGCGGTCCTCGCCGTAGAGGTAGTAGATCGTCTCGCCCTCGTCGTCGGTCGACGGCACGACCTGGCCGCCGTGCGCCTGGATCACGTTGCCGTTCGTGTCGAGCCACTCCTGCCCTGGTCGGAAGCTCGTGGAGGTCGGCCCGACCGGCCCCTCGGGCTCGACGATCGTGAACCGCTGGTTGCCGCCGCCGTTCGAGGTCCAGAGGCCGACGGATGCCCCGGCCGCCGTCGACTGTCCGGCGACGTCGAGCACGCGCTCGCGCGCCGGGTTCAGCAGGGTGAAGGTGGTGCCGTCGGTGGTGTTCGCGACCCACTGCGCCGAGGCATCCGCTCGCGCCTCCTCGTCGGTCAGCGTGCGCAGCTCGGTGCCGCTCGAGTTGGCCGCGAGCGTCCGGCCGTCGGCCAGTCGCAGCGCGAACCGGTCGCTCGTGGTGCCGTCGCCCTCGCTCAGGCGCGTGGCGGTCCAGAGCTGGGTGGCGTCGGCATCCGCTGCCGCCGCATCGCCGAGCACGGTGGCCGGGCTTCCGGATGTCGCGGCGAGCGGCTTGCTGCTCTGCACGCCCACGAGGCGGAAGGTCTCGCCGTCGCGGACGGCGGACGCGTCGGCCGCGGCGCCGGAGGCCCCGGTCACCACGAACGTCGTGATCGACTTCGCGGGCACCGTGAGGTCGGCGGATCCCGTGGCGTGGTCGACGGCGACGGGGGCGCCCTCGACGAGTGCGTTCGCCGAAGGGTCGCCGGCCGGCGACTCCGTCGTGATGATCGGCGTCACGGTCGCGCCGGCCGCGAGCTCGCCGAACTGCGAGAGGTCGACGCGCACGGTCTGCTCGTCGCCCGAGGTGTTCGTGTGCACGAGCACGGCCCCCGAGCCGTCGCCCTTCACGGCCGACGTCGTCTGCGCGTCGTTCGTGGGAACGATGCGGTCGCCGGGCTCGATGTAGTGCGTGAAGTTGCGGATCGCGTCGAACTTGGAGTTCGTCACGACCTTGCACGACGGGTCTGCGTCGCCGTCGGCGAGGCGTCGCTCGGAGTTCCCATCGGCGTTGCAGTCGAAGTCGATGAAGACCGAGCCCCAGTTGAGCTTCTCCTGCTTCTGCATGTTGTAGAGGTCCTCGACGGGCTGCCAGAGCACCCAGGCCGACGGGTCGAGCTCCCGCAGGTCGCCGGTGATGTGCTGGGCGATGCCGAGTCCGTTCTCGATCGAGGCGGGGTTCCAGGAGTTGCCGCCCCAGTTGCCCTCGACCTCGCTCATCCAGAGCGGCTTGTCGGCCGCCTTGGCGATGTCGCGCACGCGCAGGCGGTCGTCCGTGCCGTAGGTGTGCACGTTGAGCTGGTCGGCGGCCTGCTTCGCCTCTGGCGTCCAGCCGTCCCAGTCGGTGACGAACCGCCCCGGGTTGGTCTCGTCTGGTCCCGAGACGCCGGCGCCGGTCGAGGCGCCGTCGGCGAGCTCCGCGTCGAGCGCGGTCAGCACCTGCGACTGCATCGCGGGCCCGACATGCGCGCCCTCCTGGCGTCCGCCGGTCGGCGCGCCACCGGCGCCGAGCGTCGTGCCCCAGTAGTTCGTGTTCGGCTCGTTGAGGGGATCGATCGTGTCGAACTCGATGCCGTGGGCGTCCTCGACGTGCTCGGCGACCGTCGTGAGGTAGGTGGCGAACTTCTCGACGGCCGCGGGCTTGATCTGCTCGGCGTTCGCGTCGAAGCCGCCGCTGACATAGCCGCTCTCGGTCATGAAGTAGGGCGGCGAGTTGCTGAACGCCTCCCACTTGGTGACGCGGTCCTTGATCTGGTCGACCCAGGCGAGCTGCGCGGCATCGGCGTCGAAGTCGTAGTCGGATGCCGCGTCGCCGGTCCATGCGGCGAGGTACCGGTCCCGGTCGGCATGATTCGACGTGATCTCGCCCTGCGCGTCGGACAGCGGGGCGTCGGCGTTCCACCACCCGGGCACGGCGCCTCCGGGCCGCAGGTAGTCGGTCACATCGGAGGCGTTTCCGCCGCCGATGTTGTAGCGGGCGATGTTGAGATTCATCCCCTCGTCGCCGAACACCGAGTCGATCAGGTCGGTTCGGAGCGATTCGGGGTAGTCGCCGGTGGCATTGGCCATCCAGACCAGGCTGGTTCCCCAGCCCTCGAACGCCGGACCGGTGACGGCCGGGTTCGGGGTGAGCACGACGTCGGCCTCGGCGGCGGCGGCGGCGAGCGGCATGAACTGCAGCGAACCCGCTACGACGGCTGCGGCGGCGATGGCGGCAGGGATGACGCGCGGGCGTGTGTGTTGAGTGGACACCGTTGTCTCTTCCGATCAGGAATGTTGACGTCAACATTCAGATGTTGACGTCAACATATCGAAGACCGACGGTCATTGTCGAGTGATTTTCGGATGTCGGTTGAAGTAAACGTTGCAGAGTCGGCGAGTGGTCCACCGTGCGCGCTCCCAGCGCGTCCGGGCGTCCGATGGACCTCCGTCGATGGGTCGCCGGGCCGATCCCCGTCACGCAGAGCGGGGGCGGACTCCGGTCAGCGGCTCCGGCGCGCCCGCCGGGCCGGCCAGTGGCGCGCCGCGCCCCGGTGCCGTGAGCCGCCCGATCCGCCGTGCGAAATCGACCGTGCCCGCGTCCATTCGGACGCGGGCACGGTCAGTGCCGCGGGCGGATCACTCCCCGGCCGCGTCCGTGGGCTCGGCCGGCGGCGGACCGAACAGCACCCACACGGGGTCGCCGCCGGGCTCGGCTGCGGGCACGGCGCACTGGTAGAACGCCACCGTCGTCGTGTCGATGTAGATGTCGCCGACACCGTCGGCGGTGCAGGTCGGCGCTTCGGGTTCGCCGACGCCGAGCAGGACCTGCGTGCCCGGTGCGCCGGCCTCGCCGGTCGCGCCGGTGTCGCCGGTGTCGCCGGTCGCGCCGGTCTCCCCCGTCGCCCCTGTCTCGCCCTGCGCACCCGTCGCGCCGGTGAGGTTCTCGGCGGCGGAGGCGCGGATGTTCCCCACCAGCGTCCAGTCCCCGTCCTGGAACAGGTGGACGTCGGAGTTGGAGATGTCGATGTAGACGTCCCCCTCGTAGCCCTTGCCCGCCTCGGGCGCCCCGGTGCCCGCGCGGACGGCGGAACCGGCAGGGAGGATCTCCTCGAGGGCTTCCTCGTACGCCGCGTCGTCGACCACGACCGGGGTCGGCGTCGGCGCGGCCGCCTCCGTGCTTGCGGAGCTCGCGAGCAGTGAGCCGAGGAACGCGGCGACGAACGAGAGGAGCACCACGCCGATCCCGACCCAGATGAGCGTCGCCGCGCTCACGCCTGCGGGCTTCTTCCCGGTGTCCGGCGCCGACGGACCCGTGTCGGTCGATGTCACGGTCGTGGCCGCCCCCGTCGCCGGCGCGGCATCCGCCCCCGTGGGCGTCGGAGCGCTCGCGGCCGGATCCGGCGGCGTCGGCGGTTCGGAAGGCGTCTGCTGCGGGTTGCCGTCGTCGACCATGTCGTGCCCCTCCACGTCTCGCTCCCGGACTCGACCGTGGGAGCACGGCGACGGGGCGTGTCGCGCTCATGCTAGCGGCGCGCGCCGGGCAGGGAACAGGCCCCCGTCCGAATCGGACGGGGGCCTGTGCTCACTGCGGAGGGCGGATGCCTCAGACGGCCGACTTCTCGTCGGCGGCGGATGCCTCGGCTGCCGCCTGCTCGTCGTCGGATTCGATCGACTCGTCGGCCTCCTCGAGCACGTCGGGGGTGTCGGCCGTGTCGGGCTGCTCCTGGCCGGACGCGGCGGGCGCGTCATCGGCGGCGGGCGCGGCATCCTCGACCTCGACGGTCTCGACGGCCTCGGCCCGGTAGCCGGGCGCGTCCTCGGGGAACGCCTCCTCGCCGAACGCGAGGAACTCGAACGGCGCGTCGATCTCGGCGCGGTCGAGCAGGTCGGTCATGCGACGCTGGCGGTTGCGCGGGATCAGGGTGACCACGCGGCCCTCCTTGCCGGCACGACCGGTGCGGCCGGCGCGGTGCAGGTACGTCTTGTACTCGTCGGGCGCGTCGGCCTGGATCACGAGGTCGATGTCGTCGACGTGGATGCCGCGTGCCGCGACATCCGTCGCCACGAGCACGTCGACCTTGCCGGAGGTGAGCTGCTGCAGGTTGCGCGTGCGGCGCGACTGGTTGAGGTCGCCGTGCAGCGCCACGGCGCGGATGCCGTAGTCCTCGAGGTGATCGGTGAGGTCCTCGGCGAACGCACGCGTGCGGCTGAAGACGAGGGTCTTGCCCTTGCGGTTCGCGAGCTGGGCGACGATGTCGCGCTTCTCACGGTTCTCGATCACGAACACGCGGTGCTCGATCGTCGAGGAGGCCTGGTCTTCGCCGGCGACCTCGTGCACGGCCGGGTCGACGAGGAACTCGTCGACGAGCGTCGCGACGCCCTGGTCGAGCGTGGCCGAGAAGAGGAGCTTCTGGCTGCCCTTCGCGGTGCGGCGGAGGATGCGCTGCACGGGCTCGAGGAACCCGAGGTCGCACATGTGGTCGGCCTCGTCGAGCACCGTGATGGCGATCTCGCTGAGGTCGAGGCGGCCCTGTTCGATGAGGTCCTCGATGCGGCCGGGCGTGCCGATCACGATGTCGACGCCGCGCTGCAGCGCGCCGACCTGGCGGCCCTGGGGCACGCCGCCGTAGATCTGCGTGGTGAAGAGGCCGACGCTCTGCGCGATGGGCTGCACGGTGCGGTCGATCTGCAGGGCGAGCTCACGGGTCGGCGCGAGGATGAGCGCGCGGGGCTTGCGGCCCATCTGGCGCTTGCCGCCGGCCTTGCCGCTCTGGGCCCAGAGCGTCATGAGGCGCTCGACCGTCGGTGCGCCGAAGGCGATGGTCTTGCCCGAACCGGTCTTGCCGCGGCCGAGCACGTCGCGACCCTCGAGCACGACGGGGATCGTCGCGGCCTGGATCGGGAACGGCGCCGCAGCGCCGAGCTCGGCGAGCGCGCGCACGACGTTCTGGCCGAGGCCGAGGTCGCCGAAGGTCACGCCGTCGACGTCACCGGCCTGGATGGCCTCCGCCTCGAGGCGCTCGAGCACGACGTCGTCGTTCGGGGTGAAGCGGCTGCCGGCGTCCTTGGCCGGGTAGAAGCTCGACGGACGACGCTCGGAGTCCTGGAACCCGGCGCGGTCGACGTCGCGACGTGCAGGCCGCTCGGCACGGTCGTTGCGGTCGAACGAACGCGCAGGGCGGTCGTTGCGATCGAAGTCGCGACGGGGAGCACGCTCGTCGCGGTCGAACGAGCGCGACGGACGGTCGTTGCGGTCGAACGAACGAGCCGGACGGTCGTTGCGGTCGGAGTCGCGACGGGGAGCACGGTCATCACGGTCGAACGAACGCGCCGGACGGTCAGTGCGGTCGTTCCGGTCGAACGAACGAGCCGGGCGGTCGTTGCGGTCGGAGTCGCGACGGGGAGCACGGTCATCGCGGTCGAACGAACGCGCCGGGCGGTCGTTGCGGTCGAACGAGCGCGCGGGACGGTCGTTGCGGTCATTCCGGTCGAACGAGCGGGGAGCACGGTCATCGCGGTCGAACGAACGCGCCGGGCGGTCGTTGCGGTCATTCCGGTCGAACGAGCGGGGAGCACGGTCGTCACGGTCGAACGAACGCGCCGGGCGGTCGTTGCGGTCGCCCTCGCGGGGCGCACGGGTGGCGCCGGCGTCGCGACCGTCACGGTCGGCGCGGTGCGGGCTCCGGCCGGTGGCGACGCGCTCGTCGCGCGACCAGCGGTCCTTGGCGCGGGGGGCGTCGGCCTCTTCGGGGCGGTAGCCGCGGTGTCCGGCGCTGCGCGAGCCGGGCTTGGTGCCGCCGGCGCGTGCCGGGCGGCCCTTTCCGCCGCTCGCGTACGAGGGGTCGAAGTTCTTGGCGGGGCGTCCGCCGGCGGGCTTCTTGTTCTTGGGCATGGCGATGCTTTCTGGGTTCCTTCAAGTACATGGCAGATCCGCCGCGGGGCGGCGCGCTGAGAACCCGGAACATCGTCGACCGGGGCCGTTCACATACGGTGACTATTCGAGGGCGACTGCCCCGAAACCGGCCCCTGGACTCACAAACCCATCCGCGCGACATGCGCGGTGTCCAGAACCGACGGTTCCAGCGTAGCGGATACCGCTGGGAAACCGCCGAGCAGCGGCCGGAACCCGCTGCCGCGCGCCACCATCCGAGCCCTGTCCGAACCCCGACCTCCCGCGGATCCTGAGGCGCGCTCGGCTTCGATTCGGCCGCAGGCCGCGCGCGGGGTAGCATCACTCCACCCCTGACCGGAGCCCGCCGTGACCTCGACCCGAACCGCAGGCGGTCCTCGCAGGCGCGCACGACGCATCCTGGTGGCCGCCGCAGCCGCCCTCGTGGCGGTCGTCGGCGTGGCCGCGCTCTCCGGATTCCACCGCGAACTGCGCGAGATCGACCCGCGTGGGGCGGATGCCGCGAGCGAGCTCTCCGGCACCATCGCGCAGGTCGGCATCCGCACGTTCGACGCCCCGAGCGGCATCCGCGTCGACGAGGACCTCGAGTACGCCGTGCAGGACGACGGCACCGTGCTGACGCTGGACATCTGCCGTCCGTCCGCGGCAGCCGCCGCGTTCGCGGCCGACGACGAGGGCCTGCTGCCCGCGGTCGTCTCGATCCACGGGGGCAGCTGGGCGCGCGGCGACAAGGCGAACGCCGATTGGCGCAACGTCTGCCTCTGGCTCGCGAGCGAGGGCTTCGTCGCGGCATCCGTCAACTACCGTCTCGTGCCCGACGTGCACTTCCCGGCGGCGATCGACGACGTGGCCCTCGCGGTGGAATGGCTGCGCGACCCCGAGCAGCTCGAGCGGTTCGACCTCGACCCGTCGCGCATCGGCGTATTCGGCGGCTCGGCCGGCGGCAACCTCGCCGCCCTGCTCGGCACGCGCGGCGAGGGCCCGCTCGACACGGGTTCGCGCGTGGCGGCGGTCGCCGAGATCTCGGGTCCGGTCGACCTGACGACGGCCGAGCTCGCGGGCGACGGCGCCTCGCCGTGGTTGCAGGGCATCGTCGCCGAATACCTCGGCTGCGGCTCGGGCGCCGACGACGACGCGTGCCCGCAGGCGGCGGAGGCGTCCCCCTCGACGTACATCGACCGGAGCGACCCGCCCTTCTTCGTGGGCCACGCCGACGCCGAGGTGATCCCGCTCGACCAGTCGCAGCGCTTCGTCTCGAGCCTGACCGAGGCCGGCGTCTCCGCCGAACTCGCGGTGAGCACCGGCGCCGAGCACTCGATCGGCATCCTCGATGAGACGATGAGGGTGCGCGTGGCGGCATTCCTGCACGCGCAGCTCGGCTGATCGCGGAAGGCGCAGATGACCCACCAGGACTCCCCGATCCGCATCTCGCGGCACGAGTGGCGGCTCATCGGGGTCCGGACCTGGCACGAGTTCCGCATCACCCAGTCGTACGACGTCGCGGCGGCGCTGACGTACTACGCCGTGCTGACGGTGTTCCCCGCGGCGCTCGCGGCGCTCGCGATCCTCGGCGTGTTCGGCACGGCGGAGGAGGTCACCCGCGCGGTGCTCGACGTGATCGCCGACCTCGGCGGCGACGCGATCGCCACCGCGCTGACCGAGCCGGTCGAGCAGCTCCTGAACGCGTCGCACCAGTGGTTCGCGATCATCGTCGGCTCGGCCGGCGCGCTCTGGTCCGTGTCGGGCTACCTCGGCGTCTTCGGGCGCGGCATGAACCGCATCCTGCACGTCGAGGAGGGCCGGCCCTTCTGGGAGTCGCGCCCGCTCATGCTGCTCACCGCGGTGCTCGTGCTCGTGCTCGTCGCCGCGCTGGCCCTGATCCTGCTCCTCAGCGGAGCCGTCGCGGATGCCGCGGCACGCACGCTCGGCCTCGACGAGGGCATCGTGTTCTGGTGGGACCTCGCGAAGGTCCCGCTCGCCATCGCATTGATGGCCGCCACGATCGCGCTGCTCTACTGGGCCACGCCGAACGTTCGCCGACGCAACTTCCGCTGGCTGAGCGTCGGTGCGGCGTCCGCCGTGCTCGCCTGGGCGATCGCGACCCTGCTGTTCGGCTGGTATGCGGTGGGCCTCGGTACGTACGAGCGCAACTACGGCGTGCTCGGCAGCGCGGTGGCGTTCCTGCTCTGGGTCTGGCTGTCGAACTTCGCGATCGTGCTCGGCGCCGTGCTCGACACCGAGGTCGAGCGCGTGCGCCAGCTCCGATCCGGCATTCCCGCCGAGGAGAAGCTGCAGCTCCCCCTCCGCGACGACCGGATGATCCGCAAGAACCACGAGCAGCGCGCCGCCGACGTGCGCGCCGCCGTGGAGCTCAAGCCGCCGGGCAACGTGCAGGACTTCGTGTAGGGCGCCTTCCCGCGCTTCGTCGAGATCACTCTCCCACAGGGCGACGGCCCCGGGTTCGGGATCCCGGGGCTGTCTGAGGTCCGCCTCCGCCACGCGCGTCGCCGGCGCGCAGCGGAGACGGGGTCAGTTGGGGCGCCGGCCGGTTCGGCGCGGCGCCCCGCCATCGGTCGGACTACATCGTCGGCATCAGCACCGTGTCGATGAGGTACACGGTCGCGTTCGCGGTGTGCACGCCGCCGCAGATGACCTTCGCGTCGTTGACCATGAGGTCGTCGCCCGAACCGGTCACCTCGACGGTGCCGCCCTGCACGGTCGTCTGCGTTCCGACGACCTCGTCAGGCGAGAGCTGGCCGGGCACCACGTGGTACGTCAGGATCGACGTCAGGGTCTCGGAGTCGGTCTTGAGCGACTCGATCGTGGCGGGGTCGATCTTCGCGAACGCGTCGTCGACGGGCGCGAAGACGGTGAACTCGTCGCCGTTCAGCGTGTCGACCAGGTTCACGTCGGGGTTCAGCTCACCCGAGACGGCCGCGGTAAGCGTGGTCAGCATCGGGTTGTTGGATGCCGCGACGGCGACCGGGTCCTCGGACATGCCGGCGACGGAGCCTGCGCCATCCGGCACGGCCTCCGCGTAGGCGGCGCAACCGGGGCCGACGAGGTCGGCGGCGGGATCCATGGCCTCTTCGGTGGGCGCCATGGACTCCTCGGATGTCGTGGGCTCCTCGGACTCCGACGAGCTGCTGCCGCCGGTGCTGCAGCCGGCCAGGCCGAGCATGGCGACGGCCGTGATCGAGAACACGGCGAGTGCGGTACGGGTGCTGCGGATCGATCGCATCGGATCTCCTCCTTCGTAGGGGCCGGCCCTGAGCGGGTCGACAGGAGGGGTTCGGAGGAGGTCGGCGATCGGATTGGACGGATCTGGAATCGGCTCGTTTCGGGCACGCCACCCAATCGGATCGGGCGTCGGCTCCGAATACCCGATGAAACGCGAAACGAGGTGCCCCGGTGACCACCGCTCCCCGCAGACGTGCCGGTTCGGGTACCGACCGGCACCTCCAGATCTCCGAGCCCGACGGATGACCCATCATGCCCTTCTCTCACGACCCGCGCCGACGCGCAAGGGGCGGTCGGCACGCCCACGCTCTGACATGCTGGATCCCGTGGTCGACGTCGCTGAGCAGCCCGAGGAACCCCCTCGCGCGCTCGAAGACCTCCTCGTGGCCACCGCGGCCGGCGACCGCGAGGCGTTCGGTGAGCTCTACGACGCGACCTCGGCCCGGGTCTTCGGCCTCGTGCGCCGCCTGCTCGTCGACGCGGCGCAGGCCGAGGAGGTGACGCAGGACGTGTTCCTCGAGGCATGGCAGACGGCCGCCAGGTTCGATCCCGAGCGCGGCTCGGCGATCCCGTGGCTGCTCACGCTCGCGCACCGACGGGCGGTCGACCGCGTGCGGGCGTCGCAGTCCTCGCGCGAACGCGACCTGAAGGCCGGCATCCGCGATCTCGAGGTTCCGGTCGACGAGGTCGCCGAGGCGGCCGAGATCGCGATCGAGCACGAGAAGGTCGCCGGGGCGCTGACCACGCTCAGCCCCGCGCAACGCGAGTGCATCTCGCTCGCCTACTACGGGGGCTGCACGCAGTCCGAGATCGCGACGAGACTCGACGTACCGCTGGGCACGGTGAAGACCCGGCTTCGAGATGGCATGATCCGATTGCGAGAGGCCCTGGGGGTGACGACATGAACCGAGCGGATGACGCGGGCGACGACGTGCGCGACCTCGCGCCGGCGTACGCGCTCGACGCCCTCGACGAGTTCGACCGCGCCAGGTTCGAGCGCGCCCTCGCCGCCTCCCCCGAGCTGCAGGCCGAGGTCGCCGCGTTCCGCGAGGTCGCGTCGGGCCTCGGCGACGCGGTCGAACCCGTCTCGCCGCCGGCCTCGCTCAAGGCGAGCCTGTTCGACCGGCTCGACTCGGCACCCCAGGAACGGCGAGCGGATGCCGCGGCGCCCGTCGAGGCGATCGACTCGGCTCCTGCGGAACCCGCGCCCGTCGCGCCCGTGTCGGACGCACCCGTCGCGCCCGCGACATCCGAGGCGCCCGAAGCCGCCCAGGCATCCGAGGTTCAGGCCGCACCGGTGGCCGACCTCGCCGCGCGCCGCAGGCGCCGACGCCTCGCGATCGCCTGGTCGTCGGCCGCCGCCGCCGTGCTGCTCATCGCGGGGGCCTTCATCGGCGCCAACTGGTTCGGCCCGAACGGCTGGGCCGCGCAGCGCGAGATGGCGGCACTGGCCGCGGCATCCGATGCGCAGCAGACCACGACACCGGTCGCCGGCGGCGGCGAGGTGACGCTCGTGTCCTCGGTCGAGCAGGGTCGCAGCGCGATCCTCGCCGACGGTCTCTCCGAGCTCGGCGATGAGCAGACCTACGAACTCTGGTACATCGACGAGGCCGGCGCGAGCTCGGCCGGCACGTTCGACGTCGCCGGCAGCGACGAGGCGTGGCGCATCCTCGAGGGTGACTTCGCTCCCGGCGTCGCCGTCGGCATCACGGTCGAGCCCGCGGGCGGTTCCCCGCAGCCGACGACCGAACCGGTCGCGGTCATCCAGACCTAGGCGTCGGCCACCGCGCCACGTGCCCGCGTCGTCACCAGGGCATCGGCCGGTCGCCGCCGCGCTCGGAGTCATCGGGGAAGTGCGGCAGCTCGGTGCCGCCGGCGCGGATGCACAGCCACCGCAGCTCGCCGGTGCCGCCCGGCGTGGCGCGCCACGTGCGCCACACGCCCTGCCCGACGCGCACGACCGTTCCGGGCCCGACGTCGAGGACCTCGTCGTCGAGGCCCATCTGCCCGCGGCCCTCGAGGAACACGTAGAGCTCCTCGACCTTCGCGTGGCGGTGCCAGTAGCCGGCTTCCTCCCCCGGTTGCAGCGCGTTCGCCGTCATGCCGAGGTACTGCATCGTCAGCTCGTGGTCGACGACGCGCCGCCCGTCACGGGAGCTGTCGGGGCGGAATCCGCCGAAATGCGATCGCCATGCGTCGAGGCCGCCGATGTCCAGAACCTGAAAGTCGCTCACCCGCGCAGCCTATCGACCTGAAACACTCGGGTAACGCGGGATGCCTACACTGGTGCAGGCCGAGGGGGCCCACGGAACACCGAGGGCCCTCGCGGCGTTTCTTCGCTCCGATCCCCGCACCACCCCCGCGGGCAACGAGAGGCCCCGACCCATGACCGCGAACGACCCCGTCACCGTCTCGATCCGTCGAGAGGTGGACCCCGAACGCATCCCCGAGGTGACCGCCTGGGTGCAGGCCGGCATCAACCGGGCGAACCGCTACCCCGGCTTCCTCGGTTCCGGCTGGGTGCGCGCCGGCGAAGACGCGAACGTCTGGCACATGCTCTACCGGTTCTCGAGCGAGGCGACCCTCGATGCTTGGGAGCACTCCGCCGAGCGCGCCGAGTGGCTCGCCACCGGCGAGGGCCTCGTGCGGTCGGAGCGGTCCCGTCGCCGCACCGGCATCGAGGGCTGGTTCGACGAGCCGCCGACCGGGTCGATCCCGGTCATCGACCCGTCGGCGACCTCCGACCTCGAAGACCTGCCGCCCGCACCGCCGCGCTGGAAGCAGGCGGTGACCATCTGGCTCGGGTTCTTCCCGGTGAACCTCGTGTTCGGCTACCTCGTCGCGCCCGTGCCCGGCTGGGGCGACCTGCCGCTCTGGCTCCGCGTGCTGGCGACCACGCTCGTGCTGACGCCGATCATGACGTACTGGGTGCTGCCGTTCGTGACCCGCTCGCTGCACCGCTGGCTCGCCCCGCGCACGAGCTGACCGGATGCCGCGGCCCGGCCGGAGCCGGCCGGGGTGACGTGTTCAGCGGCACTTCCCGGCTTCGGCGATCTGCGCGTCGCTCGGACGGCCGTAGGCCTGGATGCCAGACCCCTCGACGTCGTAGCCCGCGGCGATCGCCCACGCGGTCGCCCACATCTCGTCGTCGCCGCCGAAGACCGGCCCCGTGAAGAGCGGCTCGCACTCGGGCCGGACGACCTGGGCGTGGCCGACCTCGTGCACGACGACGGCCTTCGCGTTGACGTCGTCGCCGAAATGCCAGCCGATGCTGTGGCTGAGCTCGATCGTCGCCCAGCCGCCGTCGCCGTAGCGGTAGAGCGCCGTGCCCGCGTACCAGCCGTCGTCGCTGGACTTGTCGGCCACGACGTTCGCCCAGCGGAAGTCGAGGTTCACGCCGTGCGCGATCGACCTCGCGAAGTCCTCGATGGGCCCGCGAGCGGCGTAGTCGACCTCGGCCCGGCGCGCCGCCTCGGCACCGGCCGAGGCCCGCACGGCGTCGACAGCCTTCGAGAGCTTCACGTAGGCGCCGACGCTGTTCGGCGACTCGAACCAGTCGTCGCCGGCCTGGTCGATGCCGTGCTGCACGGCGATGCGCGACTCGTAGGTGGCGACCTGGTTCGCGTCGAGCACGGCGGCGGCGCTGTCTGCTGCCGAGGCGTAGAAGGCGACGCGGGCCTCCTCGGCGGCGGTGGCGGCGGCGTCGATGTCGCCGGCGGCGATCGTCATGGCCTCGAGCTCGTCGAGCAGTGCGCGGCCCCGCTCTCGGGTCTCGAGCACCTCGATGACGCTGACCCACGCCGGCCGCGTCCCACCCCGGTCGTACGCGATCGGGTCTGGCAGCGGCTCGACCGCGGTCGCCGCGAGTTCGGCCGCGGTGGTCGCGGCCGCCTCGAGCTCGACGGCGAGTTCGTCGGCGCCGAGTCCGTCGACGACGACCGCCGTGACGGCCGCGCCCTGGTCACCCGCGGACCCGGCGCGGGTGATGGCCGCCTTCAGGTCGCCGCGGGCGTCGTCGGCGCGCTGCTCGAGCTCGTCGACCGCCGCGATGTGGTCGGTGCGAACGGCGTGCGCGACGTACCCTGCCCCGAGGTACGTGCCGGTCGCGCCGAGCACCGCGACGCCGACGGCGAGCACCGGCACCCACCACGAGGTGCGGCGCGCGGTGCCGGCGAGTCCCGCCGCGGGTTCGGCGGCCGCCGCCGAGGGCTCGGCGGATTCCGCGGCGGGCGCGTCTGGCGCCGCAGGGGTGTCTGGCATGGGTGAGATCTCCGGGTCGGCCGCGTGGGCGGATCCGACGAACCTACCTGCCACCGTGCCGCGATGCCACGCGGTGGCGTCACGCTTGGGTAACGGCGCGAGCGGATGCCGCGGGCGGCCGCCGCGGCATCCGCTCAGGACCCTGCGGCCTCGCCGGCTTCGCGCTGCACGGCGCGGTGCTCGCGGATGCGACGCACGACGAGCACCACGAGCCCGACGCCGATCGCGCCGTAGACGAGGTAGTCGAGGTACTGCAGCCAGTGGTCGAGCGCCTCGTGCTGCGTGCCGAGCGCCGCCCCCACGCCGATGAGCAGCGAGTTCCACGCCGCCGAGCCGAGCGCGGTGAAGACCACGAAGGTCAGCAGCGGCATCCGATCGGCGCCGGCGGGCAGCGAGATGAGGCTGCGAACGCCCGGGATCATGCGGCCGAACAGCACCGACCAGCGCCCGTGCCGGTGGAACCACGCGGCGCCGCCCTCGAGGTCGGTGCGGCTGACGAGCCGCGTCCACGCGATCCAGTCGATGGCGCGACGGATGCCGATCGCCGCGCCGAGCGCGTAGAGCAGCAGGGCGCCGAGCACCGACGCGAGCGTCGACCACACGATGAGCCATCCGAGGTGCAGGTCGCCCGACTGGCTGAGGTAGCCCGCGAACGGCAGGATCACCTCGCTCGGGATGGGCGGGATGAGCACCTCGAGGAACACGAGCACGCCGACCCCGATGTCGCCGAGGGCGCTCAGGATGTCGGCGGCGAAGCCGGTGAGGCCCGTGAAGCCGTGGTCGGCGGTCTCGAGCGTCGCGGTCGCGATGGTCGTCAGGGGAGTCATGCGGCTCCGATGGTCGGCGGTCGGTGAGGGGTGCCCGTCGGCGTCGCCACGCTACCGATCGCGGGTGAACGAACGCTGGGTCTTCGAGCGATCGGACGAGCGGATGCCGCTCGCCTTCGTCGTATCGTGGAAGAGGGATGTCCGACGCCGCGAGGGAGGTCGAGGGTGAGCGAGGATCCGCAGCGCGCCGCGTCGCAGTACCGGCTCGATCGCCTCGCCCGTGACGAGGCGATCGCCCGTGGCGAAGATCCCGACGACACCGACCAGGCGACGGAACGGGCTCGACCGTCCACGGAGGCGGAGCGGGCGGCGTTCGTGGAGACCGCGATCCAGCAGGCGATCCGCCGCGGCGAGTTCGACGATCTCCCCGGCGCGGGAAAACCCCTCGAGGGATTGACCGGGCAGCACGACCCCGACTGGTGGATCCGCCGCAAGATCGAGCGCGAGCAGCTCAGCGGATTGGGTCCCCCAGCGCTCACCCTTCGGGTCGAGAACACGCAGCTCGAGGCACGCCTGGATGGGATGCACCGCGAGTCCGAGGTGCGCGAGGCGGTCGAGGACTTCAATCGGCGCGTGATCGAGGCGCGCCGCCAACTGCTCGGCGGTCCGCCCGTCGTGACCCCGACCCGGGATGCCGACGACGAGATCCGCGCGTGGCGCGAGCGCCGTGACGCCCGACAGCGCCAGGCGAGCGAGGAGCGCCGACGGCACGAGCACGAGCGCGAACACGCGCAGCGGGCCTCACGAACGCCGTGGTGGCGGCGTCGGGGCTGAGGGTCCTTCAACGCGACAGCCTCGGGCCGTAAGCGGATCGCCTTGCGGGGCGCTACTCGGGCGGGGACCGGTGGGCGGAGGGATCGGTTAGGTTCGTGGAATGCAGCCGCCGACGCCGGGCCCAATCGGATTCTTCGATGATGAAGACGCCGCGGCACGTCGAAATTCTGTGCCTGCAGCCGCACGTGCGCCCGATTGGATGAACGCACCCGAGGACGAACTGCCCGCCCGGATCATCCTCGATGAATTCATCGCCCGCACGAACGCGGCCGCACTAGTCCTACGGGAAGTGCGGGTGTACAGCACCGGCTTTGAAGTGGTTGTCGATTGGGCGCTGCGACGAACTGACGAGGAAGCAAAGTGGCATCAACTCGTCGACTCAGCGACGCGGTCTGTCGGTTGGATCCGGCAGCCAGAAGGTGGCGACACGAGCCTTCGATTTGGGATCACTCCAACCCATGGCACCAAGCTTCCTCTGGCAGGCGATGTCATCGCCAACGAGGGCGGCCCCGAATCAGTGCGGCCGCCGACCGTTATGCCTCGACGCGCCGGAGGACACGGAAACGATTACAGGTTCACGGGCTCGGGAGGGCTGTGGGTGTGGGCACCAGAGACGATGCGGGGCGAACTGACTTTCGTTGCCGAGTGGGCGCAAGCCGATATCCACGCCGCGGACGTTGTCTTGGACGGTGACGCGATCGCCGACGCGGCCAACAGGGCACGTAGATTCTGGAACGACAGCGACCAGAACTGACGCGTGCGGCCCAATGCGTGAGTGTCCTCCTAACGATCCCTTCCCGCGGACGAGTCAGACCGAAGAGGTATCGCCGACTTCGTCAACTTCGGTGAGATGATCCCAAGACTCCGATAGACCCTGTGCAGTGAAGACTTCGTAGAGCTGCGCGAACCCCGGAACCTCAAGCACCGCGCCATCGGGCCAGACCGCTTCGCACTCGTCGCAGATCTGCATCCGTCTGCTTGCGACGTCGAGCATGTACGTCCCGACTGTTCCTTGGTGACATCTGGGGCATGGGGCCATCTGCGCACTGTACCCGGATGCCCCTGACTCACTGAGGGATCCGCTATTGCCGACGTGATCGTGCGACGAGCCACCCGCTGACTGCGACGAGGATGATTCCGGCTAGCGCTGCGGCCGTGAGCGGCCAGTTCCCGAAGGTGACAGTTGCGACCAAGTCGTCGTGCCCCCAGGAACATCGATAGCCGAGCGGAAACAGCGATGCGCTGGAATCGACCGAGGATCCCGTGTAACCCGGGGGCGGTGCCGCGTAGCTGCAACGTTCCCACGCACGCCATGAGTCGACCATCGCGATTCCAAGAGCACCCAGGGTCAGCAGTGCGCCGACCACACCAAGGATCACGCCGGACGTACCTCCATCGCGCGCGGATGGTTGCACGCCCTCATTGGTCGCCGTCGAGCTCATATCCGAAGGCTAGCCAAAGTCACGCTGACGGATCGGTCGGCGCCCCGCTCGACCATCGTTCAACGCTCTGGGAATAGAGCGAGCTCTTCAGCCCATTGTCGAGCCGCGACATGGAGTTGCTGCCGATTGATGGGGATGAGCAGAACGAACTGATTCTCGCCCGTCCATTGTTCCCACGGCTCCCATGGCGGCCGCGCCTCGAGATCTAGAAGGATCCGGATTGCGAGCCCGCCACCGGATGTTGTCTCGGCTTCGAATGCGAGCACCGGCTCGGTGAAGATGAGCCTTTCCCCGGGCTTGGTGACGGTGCCGGAGCGAGGCTCTCCCTGATTCTCGACCCCGCTCAGATCTTGGAGCCATGAGCCGAGCTGGGCAGCCTCGAACGTGGTCAGGCAGGGGCTTGTGAACTCCCAGCCGCGTCCATTCTCCAAGCGAATCCGTGCTGCGACGTTGAGCCAATTCGCATCCCAAGAGTCCCTGGGCTTCGCAGCTGGGAACTGGTAGCCGAGTATCTCGAACTCGGCTCTGGGGCCCTGATCTGATCCAAGCTGCACGCCCTCAACATAGCGGCGCGCGCCCGATAGCGGATCCACTTGTGGTGTCGCACACAGGCGACTCGTGGGCCTGGTTTTCGGTTGGCGACCCGTCACCCTCGGTGCACGAAGCGTTACGCTGCGATCCGAGGCCTCGCTACCCGATGCGAGCTGTGCATCACGCGGCTTCGTGCCGGAAGGGAGCATCATCGATGACGCTGGATGCGGGGCCGCGCGCCACCGACGGGCCCGAGCCAAGTGCCAGCGGTCAGCGGCGATTCTGGGCCTACGCCCTGTATTCGTTGGGAGCCATCATCGGTGCCTGCGTGATGATCCTGGCGGTCCCTGTAGTGGCCCGTATCGCCGAGACGTCCGCCTTGGATGAGTACGGTCGAGCCGTGAGTCTGGCGTGGATGTCGGTCTTCGAGGTCGTGCTGGTCGTTTCGGCCGCAGTCGGAGCGATAGTCGCGCTGCTGGGCTTAGCGGTCCTTCGCGGCTATCGTCGCGGTGCGGCCGCCTACGTCCTGATCGGACTCGCCGTGCTGGGGTTGATCGTTGCGGCCGCCGCATTGCTGATGGTTCAGGCTGAGCGGGGATTTCCCTGATCGACGGGTCTGCTGTGCGCCCGCAGCCGGTCGGTCTACGCGGCGCCCAAGTCCCGCAAGCGGATCCGCTTGCGGTCGATCCGTCACTCCCAGCTACCCCTGTATTGAGGCGTGATCGTGATGATGGTTTCGACCCGCGGCGTGGCCTGCTCAACTAGCCTCCCGATATGCGTTCCCGCCGACACGCCCGCGGTCGCCTGACGATCCAGATTGGGTTGATGGCCGTTGTGGTGACCACCCTCTCGGCCTGCATCACCGCCCCTCCAATGGCATTTCGCCTCGGGTCAGACGGCGGACTGGACGTCGGGTCTTGCACTGACATGGGCGAGGTCACTGGCGTCAAGTTCGACCTGCAGCACTTCGTGGTCCCATGGGCGTACGAGCATGACGACGCGGCGGACTTGGAAATGACCTTCGCGCCGGCTCCCATGCCCGAGGGGCACTTCCTGTCCGTCGATCCCGGAGATACTTCCATCGGTCTCGATTTGGGTGCTGATGATTGGAATCGAATCGAAGTCACCCTTGTCGGAACGGACTTCGATCTCGTCGATCAGGTCAATCGCGACCAGCTCGTGCTTGACGAGTGGGTGTGGAATCGCGGTCAGATGGATGGCGCGGTTCGCCCCTGTGTTGAGCCGACGACATCGGTACGGATTGAATGACATCCGGCCGTTGTGACCGCAAACCGATCCTTCGCCGGCGACGCAGACCTTGACCACGCCAACGTCGCTGAGGTGGTGGACCAGTGGCTCGCGAGGGGCGTGGACGGGATCGTTGCCTACAACGACGACATTGCGGCGACAATCATCGGCGCTGCCCTCCGCGCCGGTGTGGCCGTCCCGCAGCAGCTGAAGGTGGTCGGACACGACGACAGCCCTCTGGCAAGTCTCTTCGTGCCGTCGTTGTCGAGCGTGCGCGTAGACAGTGCAGGCCTGGGCCGTTATCTCGCGCGGCTTGCGCTCAGCGCCGCGACCGGGTCGCCCCCGCCTGCTGCGGGACCCGATACCGATGCGGTGTTGATCCTCCGCGAAACGACTTGAGGGACGCATTGGGGATCCCTTATCTGCCGTCCGGAAGCCGGTCGGGCAGCGGGCGTGAGCCGACCGCCGAGGCGATCTCGCGGGCGCCGCGGAACGGGATTCCCGTTTACCCCGCCCGATGACAACGCCCGGACGGGTACGTCTACTGCACCTCCGCATCGACGGAGAGATCCGCGAGAGATGGCCATTCTGCCGAGATGTCAAAGGGCGCTGAAACTGCCATCGGCATGAGGGCGCATGTCTCGCGGGGTGCGAAGTCGGGTCCGGCGCGCGACCGGGCACCCGGCCGATGATCGAATCGACCGTTCGACGGGCCCGACTTCCGTCGGCGGCGCGCGTGCTGCTGAATGGTCTGCATGGCCGCAGTGAACGACCCCGTGCACCTCGACGACGCTCCGCCGGCGCGGGCGACCCGCCACCCGGGCCTCGGCGCCGACGACCCGTGGTGGAAGGCCGCCGTCGTGTACCAGGTCTATCCGCGGAGCTTCGCGGACTCCAACGGCGACGGCATCGGCGACATCCCCGGCATCATCGACCACCTCGGTCACCTCGAAGATCTGGGCGTCGACGTGGTCTGGCTCTCGCCCGTGTACGCCTCACCCCAGGACGACAACGGGTACGACATCAGCGACTACTACGCGGTCGACCCGAGCTTCGGGACACTCGAGGATCTCCACGACCTCATCGCAGGGCTGCACGCCCGCGGTATGAAGCTCGTCATGGACCTCGTCGTCAACCACACCTCGGACGAGCACGACTGGTTCCGGCAGTCGGCCTCGAGCCGAGACGATCCCAAGCGGGACTGGTACATCTGGCGCGACCCGCGCGACGGCGCAGAGCCCAACAACTGGGGCTCGTTCTTCTCCGGACCCGCCTGGACCCTCGACGAGGCGACCGGCCAGTACTACCTGCACCTCTTCTCGAAGAAGCAGCCCGACCTGAACTGGGAGAACCCGGATGTGCGCGCGGCGATCCACCGGATGATGAACTGGTGGCTCGATCGAGGCGTCGACGGCTTCCGCATGGACGTGATCAGCTTCATCTCCAAGCACCCCGACCTCCCCGACGGTCCGGTCCCCTCCGAGGGCGCGTTCGGCGACGGCATCGAGCTCTTCGGCTCCGGCCCGCGCATCCACGAGTTCCTCCAGGAGATGCACCGCGAAGTCTTCGCGGGCCGTGATGCCGACCTCGTGACGGTCGGCGAGATGGTCGACGCGACGCCGGCGAAGGCCCGGCTGTACACCGACCCCGATCGGCGCGAGCTCGACATGGTCTTCCATTTCGAGCACGTCGGCCTCGATCACGGGCAGGGCGGGCGGTTCAGCCCGCGCGGGTACGAGCTCGTCGAGCTCAAGCGGTCGTTCGCCGGCTGGCAGCGCGAGCTCGCCGACGTCGGCTGGAACAGCCTGTACTGGAACAATCACGACCAGCCGCGCGTCGTGTCCCGGTTCGGCAACGACGCCGAGCACTGGTACACGTCGGCGACGGCGCTCGCGACCGTCCTGCACCTGCAGCGCGGTACGCCCTACGTCTACCAGGGCGAGGAGCTCGGCATGAGGAACATGCCGTTCACCGCGCTCGAGGAGCTCCGCGACATCGAGAGCCTGAACCACGCCCGCGTCTCGGCACTCGCGGGCGACGGGACGCTCGACCCGCAGGTGCTCGCCGACATCGTGCGGTCCGGGCGGGACAATGCGAGGACCCCCATGCAGTGGACCGGCGGACGCAACGCGGGCTTCACCGAGGGCGAGCCATGGATCCGCGTGAACCCCGACCACGCGAGCATCAACGCGGAGGCGCAACGTGCGGACGCGGCATCCGTCTTCGCCTGGTACCGCAGGCTGATCGAGCTGCGGCACACCGAGGCGGTGGTGATCGACGGGGTGTTCGACCTGGTGGCGCCCGATGATCCCCAGCTGTTCGCCTACACCCGCACCGGCGAGCGGACGGCGCTCCTGGTCATCGCGAACTGCTCGGACGACCCGGCGGCCGTGCCCGCCGACGTGCGCGAGTCGTGGTCGGGCGCCGAGACGGTGCTCGCCAACATGCCGGGCGAACGGATGCTGCCGCCCACCATGGCGCCATGGCAGACGCTCGTGGTTCGGCGATCGTTTTGATTGTTTGATCAGATTATCTTCCGCATTGAGCGTTCTTACGGCTGAATGGTCGTATGAATTCGCCGCTGCACCGCGAAGCGCTCCTGTCGCTGAGCCGAGACCCGCTCGCCTCGATCGCGTTCGACGCGGAGTGGACCCGTTCGGGGTGGGACCTCCTCCCTCCTGACGAATGGATGCGGCATCCCGGCGATGGCTCGAACGGCCTGCTCGCCAGGAAGGCGTTCACGAGGGGCGCCGGTGCGACCATCGCCGTCGCCGACGCGGAGCGCCCCGGCTCCGGCCGGCCCGCCGTCCTGACGGCGCCCGACGTTCGGCTCGACGGCCGCCGCACCGCGGTCCTCGAGTTCGACGAGCACCTCCGCCTCGCCGGCAACGCGGAAGCCCTCGTCGAGGTCGCGTTCGACGACCGCGACCCGGTCGTGGTGCGCCACGATCGCGCCGGCGCGGCCCGCGGGTCGAGCCACGCGGCCATCACGATCGACGTGCCGGCCGGGGTCTTCGCCATGACCGTCCGCTGGTCGTTCCTGCCGGCACCCGACCCGGCCGGGACGTGCTTCTGGGCCGTCGCCGAGGTCGAGGTGCACGCCGAGGCATGGTGCGAGCCGGGAACGCCGCGCGGTGCCATCGACGTCGTGAGCGACATCCAGGGCGATCTCGACGACCTCGCCGACAGCGTGCGCTTCTTCGAGCGGTGCGAGCCGGCATCCGACGCGCTCCTCATGGTCGGCGACCTCGTCGCCCACGGCACCGCGCAGAACTGGGCCGACCTGCGCGCAGCCTGCGACCGCCACCCTCACCCCTCCGGGCGCCGATTCGCGGCGCTCGGCAACCACGAGCTCTACGGGCCCGACGGCCACGCCGCGATGTCGGCGCGGTTCCTCGAATTCGCGGGCCGCGACACGGTGTGGGGCGAGACCGAGATCGCCGGCCTGCCCGTGCTGGCGATCGGCTCCGAGGCATACGACTACCGCGCGCTGAACGGTGCCGGCCCGTTCGTGGCGATGTCGGCGCGGCAGTTCGCGTGGCTCAGGTCGAGGCTCGAGCACTGGGCCGCGGTCGGCAGCACCGTGCTGCTCCTCAGCCATCACCCGCTCCCCTGCAGCGTCGCCGGCAGCCACCTGCCGTTCTCGGCCGACGACTACCTCGAGCAGGCCGAGCTCGAGGCGCTGCTCGGAGCGCACCCGAACGTCGTCATGCTCTCGGGCCACACCCACTGGGACCTCGGCAGCGAGGACGCCGTGATACGACGGCGCGTGCCAGGCGGCGACCCCCGCGGGTTCGCGATCGTCTCGACGGGCGCGCTCGAGCTGATGTACGGGCTCGACGACGACGGCGTCGAGGTCGTCACGGGCCAGCAGGACGAGCACCAGGCGGTGCGGCTCGTCGTGTTCGACGACCGGATCCGCGTCGAAGGATGGGACGTGAAGCGCCGGCGGATGCTGCGGTCGACCGACCTGCCGATCGCCCTCGCCGCCCGCGACGCGAGCGCCTCCGCCGTGGCGGATCGCGCATGACCGCACTCGTCATCGCGCCGGTGCTGCTGGCCGCGGCGCTGCACAGCGCCTGGAACGCGATCGCGAAGGCGGCGCCCGATCGCACGACGGTCTCGGCGCTCATCGGCACCGTCTACTGCGTCACGGGTGCGATCGGCGCCATCGCGCTGCCGCTGCCGACCCCGGCGGCGGTGCCGTTCATCGCGGCCTCGGTGCTCGTGCAGACGGCCTACATGCTGCTGCTCTCCGCGGCCTACGCGCGCGGCGAGTTCAGCCAGGCCTATCCGCTCGCGCGCGGAACGTCGGTCGTGATCGTCATCGCGGTGTCGGTGGGCCTGTTGGGAGAGACGCTCACGCCCGTGCAGTCGCTGGGCGTGGCCGTGGTCGCCATCGCCCTGTTCGCACTCGCGGCGCCGGCGCGCGGAACCCGGATCGACCTCGGCGCCGTCGGCTTCGCGGCGCTCACCGGGTGCGCCATCGCGGCCTACTCGCTCATCGACGGCATCGGCGTGCGCGCCGCCGGCGACGCCTTCCCCTACATGGCGTGGCTGTTCCTGCTGCACGGTGCGCTCCTCGTCGCGACCTGCCTCCTGCTGCTCCGGCGGCAGTCGCCGCGGGGGATGCTGAGCCTCGACCTGCGGCGCAACCTCGTGCCCGGCCTCGTCGGGGGCCTCCTCTCGCTGATCGCGTACGGCACGGTCGTCTGGGCGCAGAGCCTCGCCCCGCTCGCGGTCGTGTCCGCGCTCCGCGAGTCGAGCGTGCTGTTCGCCGCGATCATCGGCGCGACCCTGTTCCGGGAGCGGATGACCCTGGTGCGCGCGACGATGACCGTCGCGGCCGCACTCGGGATCGCGGTCATCCGGTTCGGCTGAACGGAATACGATCACCGATGCGTATATTGATCATCAAGTCGATCATTCGATCACACCTCGAACCAGGCGCCGCGGTCGGCGAGAGAAGAGCACGCACATGAGCCGAAGCGTCACCGATCGACGGGCCGAGATCGTCCGCCTCGTGTCGGAGGGCGCGTCCTGGCGACTCGCCGAGCTCTCCGAAGAGCTCGACGTCTCAGCGGTGACCGTGCGACGCGACGTCGAGCACCTCGCCGCAGAAGGGCGCGTGCGACGCACGCACGGCTCCGTGACGGGCGTCACCGGCCACGAGGCATCCGAAGCGCGGTCGCAGCTGACCATCGGCATGGTCGCACCGCACGCGGAGTACTACTTCGGCACCGTCGTGCACGGCGCCCGCGCCGCGGCCGTCGACCACGGCGCCCGACTCACGCTCGGCGTCTCGGCCTACGACAGCGAGCTCGAGATGCGACTCGCGAGCCGGCTCGTCGACCGCGGCGTCGACGGCCTCCTGCTCGCGCCGACACCCGACTACGCGACGGGCGTCGTGAGCGACGAGGTGCAGGAGTGGCTCGCCTCGATCCGCGTGCCGGTCGTGCTCGTCGAACGCCAGATGAGCGCCGGCGGCCGTGGTGCGGAGCTCGACCGCGTGGTGTCCGCGCACGACGTGGGCTGCGCCTCCGCCGTGCGCCACCTCGCCGACCTCGGGCACACGAGGCTCGCGTTCATCGCGATCGACGGGCCGAACACCGTCCCGATCCGCACCGGGTACCTCGACGGCATCCGCGCCACCGGGGTGCGATCGCTGGGCGAGATCACCGAACGACCGGGCGATACCGCCGAGTCCGTGCGGGCGTTGCTCGCCCTCGTCGAACAGGGCGCCACGGCGGTCGTCGTGCACAACGACCAGCTCGCCATGCGCCTGCTCGCGCATTTCGACGGCGCCGGCGTGCGGGTCCCCGACGACCTGTCGCTCGTCTGCTACGACGACATCAGCGCCGAGCTCGCCCAGCCTGCGCTGACCGCCGTGGCGCCGCAGAAGGCCGAGATCGGCCGGCGTGCGTTCCGGCTCATCGCCGAGCGCATCGCGGCCCGCGCGACCGGTGCGGCGTCGATCGGCGCCGAGCACGTCGCCCTCGTGCCCACGCTCCGCGTGCGCAACTCGACCAGGGTCTGGCGCGCCGAGCCGTAGGGCCGGCAGCCGGGCGGGCCGGCGAGCTCGGCCGGCGTCAGCCCTCCCACACGGGGGCGGCCACCACCCGGGCCGCCGCCCCGTCGCCGTCGCCCGGCTCGAGGTCGAGGACGACGACCTCGTTGCGGCCGGCCACGACGACGGGCCACGGCACGTACAGCGCGCGTTGCGGTCCGGTGCCGATCAGGCGCCCGAGGCAGAACCCGTTGACCCACGCCACCGCCCGCGCGACGCCGTCGATCGCGAGCCAGGCGTCGGCCGCGGCATCCGCCTCGAAGGCGCCGACGCGGAACCGCGGCCCTGGAAGCGTCGACACGTCGGAGTCGTGCCACTCGGGCGGCAGCGCATCGATCCGGCACGCGCGGGTCGAGAACCCGTGCACGAGCTGGATCCCGTGACGCACTTGTCCGGTGATGCCCTTGCGCTCCCCGACCAGCGGGCCGTAGTTCACGCGGCCGAGCGATTCGACGACGAGGTCGATGCGCAGCCCATCGGCCGGCACGGCCGGGAGGTCGACCACCACGTCGGGCCCCGAGGCCCGGGCGAGGAGTCGCCCGGCGGCGTACACCGAGACGCGGTCGCCGACGCCGAGGCAGCTCAGCGGCATCGGCGGGCGGCGGCCGCGGAGCACCGTCGTGTGCCACGCGACGCCCTGGTCGATGCCGAGCTCGTCGAGGGTCGGCGCGAGCGGAGTGCGCACGGCGTCGACCGGCACGAGCGAGGTGGCGAAGAGCAGCGGCCCGGGGGCGAGCTCGACGGCGGCCTCCGACAGCGTCGGCATCGGCGACGGCACGGGCACGGGCCCCGACCGCTGCGACGTCGCACCCGCCGCGGCACCGGCCGCCGTTCCGCCGAGTCGCTGCAGCACCTCGCGGAAGAGCTCGAACTTGGCGGTCGGCTCCCCGCGTTCGTCGATCGGCGCGTCGTAGTCGTAGGAGGTGATGGTCGGCTGCGGCACCCCGTCGTGCTGCGCACCCGCCCGGTTGCCGCCCGACCAGGTGCCGAAGTTGGTCCCGCCCTGCGCCATGTAGAGGTTGACGGATGCCCCGGCCTCGAGGAGTTCCTCGAGCGCCGCAGCCGCGTCGGCCGGGTCGCGGGTGACATGCCCGTCGCCCCAGTGGTCGAACCATCCGTCCCAGAACTCCATGACCATCCGGGGTTCGCCCGGTCGCAGCTCGTCGAGGGCCTCGAACGCCGCACGGGCGCCGCTGCCGAAGTTGAGCGTCGCGAGCACGCCGTCGACCAGCCCGCCCGAGAGCATCCACGGTTCGGGTCCGTCGCTCGTGAACAGCGGCACGTCGATCCCGCGCGAGGCGAGCCCGTCGCGAAGGCGCTCGAGGTACGCGACATCCGAGCCGAACGAACCGTACTCGTTCTCGACCTGGACCATGATCACGTTGCCGCCGCGGGTCACCTGGCGTTCGGCGACGACGGGGATGAGCACGTCGAACCACGACTCGACGGCGGCGAGCCAGCCGTCGTCGAGGCAGCGGATCCGGCCGGCCTGCCGGTGCGTGATCCACGCCGGCAGCCCGCCGTTCTCCCATTCGGCGCAGATGTACGGGCCGGGTCGCACGATCGCGTCGAGTCCCTCGGCTGCGGCGAGGTCGAGGAACTCGGCGAGGTCGTCGAGTCGTTCGAACCGGCCCTCGTCGCGCTCGTGCAGGTTCCACGGCACGTACGTCTCGACCGCGTTCAGGCCCATCGCCCGCAGCATCCGGAGTTGCCGCGGCCATTGCGCACGGTGCAGGCGGAAGTAGTGCAGCGCCCCCGAGAGCACGCGGTGCTCGCGTCCGTCGCGGAGGAATCGGGCGCCGTCGATGGCGAAGGTGGTCACGCGGAACTGCCTCTCGGTGGGGTCTCGGCGGTCAGGCCAGGTTCACGGTCGCGGTGAGCGAGGCACCGGCGCGGCCGCCGACGGTGAAGCGGAGTCGGATGTCGGCGCCGTCGCCGAGCTTCACGACGCCCACGCCGAGCGCGGCCACCGAGCCGGCGCGCGACCACACGAGGTCGATCGTGGTCTCGGCCTGCTTCGGATCGGCGAGCGCGATGGTCGCCGTGGTGCCGTCGACGCGCACGGTCACGCTCGCCGGCTTCGTGACCGAGAGCCCGGCGATCGGCGCCGTCGGGACCTCCCAGAAGTTCACGAGCGTCGCCCCGGCGGATGGGACCGACACGGCCTGCGCGAACCGGTCGTTCTGCAGCACGCTCGCCCACGCCCCCGTCGCACGCGCCTGCGTGGTCGCGCTCGAGGCGGCCGGCAGCATCGCGTAGGCGTACGCGGCGCCGCTCGGGTCCTGGCCATGTGCGAGGTAGAGGCTCACGTAGCGCCGCGTGGCGGAGACGGTCGACCCGCCCGTGTTGATGGTCTTCCATGCACCGGCTCGATCGGTGCGCTGCACGCCCACCTGCTGGCCCGGGGCGAGGAAGACGTACCCGCCGTGACCCTCGAGGTGCGCCCAGGCGGGGCCTGCGGCGGTGTACGAGGAGCCGGCGGTCGCGACCCGGGCGACTCCGTCGACGACGAGCGCGTTCGCACCGCCCTGGCCAACGGCCCGATTGTCGATGACGGAGGTGACGCCGGCGCCGTCGGTCGAGGAGATGTTCGCGCCGAGGCAGAGGATCGCGTCGTCGACGACGAACCACGACTTCTTGCCGCCGAGGGTGGACTGCAGTCCCGTGAGCGTCATGCCGACCGCGGCCACCCGGCCGTCCGAGGCTCCGCCCGCCCACGACGTCGTGGGCATCGAACCGCCCCACGCCGGTCCGGCGCCGTCGGCGAGGGGCTTCAGCGACACGGTCGTCCCCGGCAGCCGGTACGGGTCGACGGTCGGCCAGTAGTGGTCGGAGTACTGGGCTCCGTGCGCTCCGCCGACGCCCCACCACGAGACCATGCCGTTGCTCCCGTGCCAGCCGCGCAGGTTCTCGCCGTTGCCGTGCTCGTAGTACGAGGTGCGCTTCGAGCACATGGCGATGGATGCGGCGAAGGTCGTCGTCCGCACGACGACGCGGTCCATCGCGCCGAACACCCGGATGCCGGTGCCCTCGTCGGCCTGGGCGACCGCGGGGTCGGCGAGCAGGGCTCGCAGGCGGGCGTAGGCGGCGACCCCGAGCGACGTGTCGGCGGCGAGCGGCAGCGTCGAGTCGCGTTGGATCCACCCCTTGGCGAGCGCACGCCAGCGGGCGCGCTCGGCCGTGGAGGCCGCTCCGGCGAGCGCGACGACGGATGCCGCGATCGAATGGCCACGCGTGTGATCGCTCTCGAACGAGACGCCGTCGGCGCCGAGCCCGCGACTGACGCCGCGCCCCGAGACCGTGTCCATCACGATGCCGTCGTGCATGAACGGGGCGAACGCCCGCTCGACGGCGTCGAAGAGCACCTGGCGTTGCGGATCGACCACGGCCCACTCCGTGCCGGTGAGCAGGGCGATCAGCCGGCTCGTCGACCCGAGCAGCACCGCGCCGTAGGTGCCGGTGTAGGGGATCACGGTGTGCTGGATGAACGAGCCGTCGGCGTGGAGTCCGTCACCCGAGGTCACGAGCGGGAAGACGGGCGAGAGCCGGTCGCGCGCCGACGCGAGCCTGCCGCCGTCGTCGGCGATCGCACCGCTGAGGGCTCGGCCGAGGCAGATGTCGGCGAGGTTCGCCCCCGTCGCGAGGCTGCCGGCGAACACGGTGTCGGGGAGGAAGTGGTCGGCCGCGGCCACGACCGCGGCTCGCGTGGCGGCCGGGAGCGCGCCGTGCACGAGGATCGCCGCCGACTGCAGCGACTGCGCGGTGCCGATGCGCCAGTCCCACCAGTTGCCGTACTCGGGTGTGCTCGCCGTGTAGAGGTTGGCGGCGGTGTGGCCGATCCCGGCGGCGACGGACGCGGTCGCCGCCGCATCCCCCGTGAGTCCGGTGCCCGGGCTCGCGACCGCGCGGGCGATCGTGAGGAGCCGGTTGGCCGTCGCGGTGACGTTGGCACTGGCGCCCGTCACCACGAGATCGGGCCAGAGCGACGCCGAGGTGCCCGACATCGAGGCGAGCCACGTCTCGGCATCGGCACCGAGCGTCGCGAGCCGGGTGGCGGTGCCCGCGTCCGCGAGGTCGAGGCCCTCGCCGACGGTCAGGGCGATCCACCTCGACCGCAGCGCGGCGACGTCGGCCGCCGTCGCCGCGCGGAGCGGGCCGAGCAGCGCCCGGCCCGCCTTCGCGTGCGCAGGCTCGGCTCCGATGAGCGCCAGGCCCGCGGATGCGGCGGCGGCGGCGAGGAACGAACGGCGGAGCATCATCTTCGATTTCCCTTCGTCGGTGGTGCGAACGGTCAGGCCAGGTGAACCACGTTCTCGGGCGCGATGTCGTGCCGGAACGGCTCTCCGGCGGCGAACCGCGCGAGCTCACGCACGGTCTCGTCGCCGAGGCGCAGCAGCTCGTTGCCCTGGGAACCGGCGATGTGCGGCGTGAGCACGAGGTTCGGCACGTCGAACAACGGCGAATCCTCGTCGAGCACATCGGGTTCGGTGACGTCGACGACGGCGTAGAGCCGGCCGCTCCGGAGTTCGTCCACGAGCGCGTCCTGCTCGACGAGGCTGCCGCGGGCGGTGTTGATGAGGGTCGCGCCGTCGCGCATCGAGGCGAGGCCGGCACGATCGATCATGTGCCGCGTCTCGGCCATCTCGGGGGCGTGCAGGCTCACCACGTCGCTCGAGGCGAGCAGCTCGGCCAGGCCCGCCCGTCGGACGCCCGCGATCTCGTCGTCGGCGACGGGGTCGTAGAGCAGCACCTCCACGTCGAAGGGCCGCAGCAGCTCGATCACGCGGCGGCCGATGCGCGAGGCGCCGATGATGCCGACCCGCACGCCGTTGTTGCCCCAGCGGGATCGGCGGCTCGCCTCCGGCCGGTACTCGCGGGTCTCGCGGTACTCGGCCGAGATCGCGAAGACGCGCTTGCCCGCCAGGAGGATGCTCGCGAGCGCGTACTCGGCGACCGGCAGCGCGTTGGTCGCGGCTTCGGAACTCACGCGGATGCCGCGGGCGAACGAGGCGTCCGTCGCGAAGCCCTTGACCGAGCCGGCCGCGTAGACGACGGCGCGAAGTCGCGGCATCCGCGCCAGGGCGTGCTCGTCGAGTCTCGGGCACCCCCAGCAGGCGATGAGCACCTCGACGTCGAGCAGGTCGGCGCCGTCGGGCACCGTTCCGTCGAGCACGTCGGCGATGAGGTCGACATGCGTGCCCAGTCGCTCCCGCCAGTCGGCGCCGAAGAGTCGCGGCGCTAGGTCGGGGTGCATGGCGAGGGCGGCGACGGGGCGCGACGCGAGCCAGGCCTCGGCCTCGCTCATTTGAGCGCCCCCGAGCCGATGCCCGCCTGCCAGTACCGCTGCAGCGAGAGGAACAGGGCGATCACCGGCAGCATCGCCACGAGCGAGCCGACGATCACGAGCGAGGCGAACTCGGGGTCGGCGATCGCGAGGCCGTTCCACGTGTAGATGCCGAGGCTGACCGGGAAGAGGTCCTTGTCGGTGAGCATGACCAGCGGCAGGAAGAAGTTGTTCCAGATCCCGCTGAACGACATGAGCAGCAGCGTCACGATGCCGGGCTTCATGAGCGGCACGACGATGCTCGCGAAGGTGCGGAACTCTCCCGCACCGTCGAGGCGCGCCGCCTCGACGAGTTCGACGGGCACGTAGCTCGCCGAGAAGACGCGGGCGAGGTAGACGCCGAACGGGCTCGCGATGCCGGGCAGGAACACGCCCCAGAACGTGTTGACGAGCCCGACGTTCGCGGCCAGCAGGTAGAGCGGCACGGTCGTGACGGCGGCCGGCACGAGCACGCCCACGAGCACGAACGCGAACCAGCGCTCCTTGCCCGGGAAGTCGAACTTGTCGAAGGCGTACCCGGCCAGGAACGACACGCTCACCGATGCCACCGACCCGAGTCCGGCGTAGAGGAGCGTGTTCAGCATCCATCGGGCGTAGATCCCGTCGTCGAAGCTGAAGACGCGCCCGAGGTTCTCGAAGAGGTTGAACTCCGCGAACGAGAATCCCGGAGTGCCGAAGAGGTCGGGAGTGTCCTTCGTCGAGGCGATGAGGAGCCACGTCAGGGGAAGCAGCGTGTAGAGCGCGAAGAGCACGAGCACGAGGTTCACGACCCAGCGCGACATGAGCGGCGGTGCCACCGGCCCCCGCGGAGGGCGACGGATGCCGCGTGCCGCGGTACCGGCGTCGGCAGGCGAGGTGATCGCCTGGGTCTCGGTCCGCAGGCGCTGGTCGCCGCCCACGCGGGTGTCGATCGCGGTCATGCGCTGGCCCTCGTTCCGAACTTCGTGACGGCCCAGGACATGGCGCCGATGACGACCGCGAAGATGACCGCGGTGGCGGCCGCGTAGCCGAGGTCGTGGCGCTCGAAGGCGGTCTGGTAGATGAACATGTTCGGCGTCCAGGTGCTCGTGATGGCCGTGGCCCGGCTCGAGAGCAGCAGCGGCTCGGCGAAGAGCTGCATCGCCCCGACGACGGTGAACAGCACGGCGACCGTGATCGCGCCCACGATCATGCGCGCCTTGATGGCGAGGGCGGTGCGGATCGGTCCGGCGCCGTCGATGGCGGCCGCTTCGAGCACGTCGCGGGGCACGGCCTGGAGCGCCGCGTAGAAGAGGATGACGTTGTACCCGGTGTGCAGCCACACCGAGAGGTTCGTGAGCGAGAGGATCGCGGCGGTCATGGAGGAGAGGTCCCACGTGCCTCCCGCGGCCTCGAACGCGTCCACGAGCGGGCTGATCCCGGGCGTGTAGAGATAGAGCCAGATGATCGCGGCGATGAGTCCGGGGACGATGTTCGGCAGGTAGAAGGCGAGCCGGAAGAATGACCTGGCCTTCGCGGCCGCCGAGTCCAGCAGGAGCGCGACGACGAGCGCGACGAGCGTCATCGTGGGGATGTAGACGAGCACGTAGAGGAAGATGTTCACGAATCCCGAGGTGAACTTCGGGTCGCCGAACGCTCGCACGAAGTTGTCGAGTCCGACGAAGACCTGCTCCGTGCCGCCGAAGCCGAGCCCGCTCGACTGCTCGCTGAAGAGGCTGAGGCCGAGCGAGTAGCACAGCGGCACGATGGTGAACAGGGCGAACAGCACGAAGAACGGGGCGAGGAACAGGGCGGCGACCCGGCGCGAACGCCGCGTCGTGCGCGAGCGCCGTGCCGCGGTCGCACGTCTGGCGGTCGAGATGCTCATGTCGACTCCTTCCGAGGTTGGGGCGGGGCGCCGGCCAGCACGGCCGGCGCCCCTGAACCGGCTGCGCCGGGCCGAAGGCGGATCAGTCGACCGAGATGCCGCGGTTCTCGAGATCCTCGACGGTGGCGTCCTGCGCGTCCGCGAAGATGTCCTGCAGCTTCGCGGAGCCGGCGCGAACCGCCGCGGAGCCGTCGGACAGGGACGTGAAGGTGGTCGGCGTCGCCGGCCCCCAGACCCAGCCCTCGGGGATCGACTCGAGCGAGGCCGCGGCGATCTCGTAGATGTCCTGGCCGCCGTAGAAGGTCGGGTCGAATGCCTCGACCGCCGCGGCGCGGGCGTCCTCGTTGACCGGGAAGACGGTCGAGGCCCCGAGCGAGATGCGGGCCTCGATGCCGGCGGGATCGGTCGTCATCCAGCGGATGAACTCGACCGCGGCCTCGGTCTTCTCACTGTCGCGGGTGACCGCGAAGCTCGACCCGCCGTACATCGCGCTCGAGGGCTCGTCGGTCGGGGAGGGAACCTGGGCGACCTTCCACATGCCGGCCTGCTCGGGGTACGTCGACGCGAGGCCGGCGCCGTACCAGGCGCCGCTCACGACCGAGAGCAGCTGGCCGGCGGCCTGCTTCTGTGCGAGCACCTCGGCTTCGTCGGTCCAGACGAGGCCCTCGTCGATCAGCCCTTGGTGGAATGCCGCGGCCTCCGTGGTCTCGCTGCCGTCGATGTCGATCGACCACGCGTCGTCTTCGACGGTCGACCACGTCGCGCCGTTCTGCCAGGCGACGGCCGCGTACAGGGCCGGGTCGCCGAGGATGCTCGCGCCGAGGCGCACGTTCGGGTCGGCGGCGGCGACCTTCGCGGCGGCGGCGTGGTATTCCTCCCACGTGGTCGGCACCTCGATGCCGTACTGCTCGAACAGGTCGGCCCGGTAGTAGAACTCGAGCACGCCGGCGTCGAGCGGGACCGACCAGGTCTTGCCGCCGAAGTTGACGAGCGACTGCACGGACGGGGAGAACCCCTCGGCGACGAGATCTCCGGCGGACTCGGTGATGTCCTGGATGACGCCCTGCGTGGCCATCTCGGAGACGCGGGGGTACTCGATCGTGACGACGTCGGGGGCGGTGCCGGCCTCGACCTCGTTCGAGATCTGCGTGTAGTTGTCCTTCGCCGAGGCGACCTGCTTGAAGGTGACCTCGACGTCGTCCTGCGCGTCGTTGAACGCGGCGACGACTTCCTCCGACCCGCGCAGCCACGACGAGAACGTGATCTCGACGGGCTCGGACGGACCGTCGGCGCTGTCGGATGCCGCGGGCGAGGAGCAGGCGGCGAGGCCGAGGCCGAAGATGGCGATGGTGGTGGCTGCGAGGACCGCACGGGTGCGGGGATTGTGCTTCATTGAACGACTCCTTCTCGGGGGTGCCACCAATTTCCGTTCCCGAGTGATCAAAGTCAAGTCGATTCGTGCAAAAGCGTCACTTCTATGATCATTCGTTCAAAACGATCATTGTGTAACCCCTCAGTACCGGATGCCGGGGCGCCGTCGATGATCGCATGCCGACGTGGTTCCGCCCGCATCGGGGAAGTCGGGCACGCCCGACGGGGCTCGGGTGCCCGCCTCCACCCGCCCTCGAGTCCAGGACCGGTCGGATGCCGCCCGTCAGCGCCCGCCGCCGATGCGCCGCGCCAGGGTCGAGGCGGCGTCGAGCACCTCGGCGACGACCCGGTCGCGCAGCTCCAGCTCGGCGTCGTCGGGGAACGTGACCGCGATCGCCGCCGCCGGCCAGCCGAGGTGGTCGATCACGGGCGCCCCCGCCGAGGCGAGCCCTGGCGTCACCTCGCCGTCCTCGGCCGCCCAGCCGCGCGTGCGCACCTCGGCGAGCACCCGCTTCAGGCGCCCGTACGACCAGTCCGCCGCATCCGCCTCGGATGACGGATGCCGCGACGCGAACGCCGCGCGGTCGGGGTAGAGCGCGCGCAGCTGGGCCGGCGGCAGTTCGGCGAGCATCGCCCGCCCGGTCGCGGTGAGGTGCGCGGGAAGGCGCACGCCCACGTCGGTCACGAGCGACGGACGCCGGGGCGCGCGCTCCTCGACGAGGTAGAGCACGTCGCGCCCGTGCAGCACGGCCAGATGGCCGCTCTCGCCGAGCCGGTCGACGAGCGCCGCGACCAGCGGACGCCCGAGCCGGGCGAGCGGCTGCTGGCGGCTGAACCCGCTCGAGAGCTCGAACGCGGCGACGCCGAGGCCGTAGCGGCGCTCCTCCGGCAGGTGCACGACGAAGCCGCGCTCGGCCATCACCGCGAGCAGGTGGTACACGGTCGAGCGGGGGACCCCGAGCGCCTGCGCGATGGTCGCGGCGGGCACGGGTCCGCGCTGCGCGGCGAGGTGGCTGAGGATCGCGAGCGTCTGGTCGGCGGCGGGCACCTTCGACGGCGTCTCCATGCGACCTCCTTGTCTGGAATCCCGGACGCCAGCGTACTCCCGGCCATTCGCGCACGCGCGGGTGCACGCTGGAATGGACCCATGAGCACCATCGCGCCCGCCGACCCGACCACCTCGTCCGCGGCATCCGTCACCGTCGGCGTCGGCCCCCTGAGCATCGACGAGGTCGTCGCGGTCGCCAGGCGCGGGGCATCCGTCGTGCTCGACCCGGCCGCACTCGACGAGGTGGAGCGCAGCCGCGCGATCATCGAGGGGCTCGCGGCCGATCCCGAGCCGCACTACGGCATCTCGACGGGCTTCGGCGCGCTCGCGACCACGTTCATCGCCGACGACCGCCGCGCGCAGCTGCAGGCGAGCCTCGTGCGCTCGCACGCCGCGGGCTCCGGCGCCGAGGTCGAGCGCGAGGTCGTGCGCGCCCTCATGCTCCTGCGCCTGTCGACGCTCATGACCGGCCGCACGGGCGTGCGCCGCGTCACCGCCGAGACGTACGCGGCGATCCTGAACGCCGGCATCACCCCGGTCGTGCGCGAGTACGGTTCGCTCGGCTGCTCGGGCGACCTCGCGCCCCTCTCGCACTGCGCGCTCGTCGCCATGGGCGAGGGCGAGGCACGCGTCAGCGGGCCTCGCCCTCGAACGGCGGCAGCCGTAGCGCGTGAAGCGCGCAGCGCCGAGCCGCGTCCCGCGGAAGACTCCGAGACGCAGGCCCCGCCCGCAACCGTCCTCATGTCGGCGAGCGAAGCCCTCGCCGCGGCCGGCATCGCGCCGCTCCGCCTCGGCGAGAAGGAGGGCCTCGCCCTGATCAACGGCACCGACGGCATGCTCGGCATGCTCGCCCTCGCGATCGACGACCTGCGGATGCTGCTCGCCACCGCCGACGTCGCTGCGGCGATGAGCGTCGAGGGCCTCATGGGCACCGACGCCGTGTTCGCCGAGGACCTGCACCGCCTGCGCCCGCAGCGCGGACAGGCCGTCTCGGCGTCGAACCTGCGACGGCTGCTCGCCGGCTCCCCCATCGTCGCGAGCCACAAGGGCCCCGAGTGCACGCGTGTGCAGGACGCCTACTCGCTGCGCTGCGCCCCGCAGGTGCACGGCGCCGCCCGCGACACGCTCGACCACGCGGCATCCGTCGCCGACGCCGAGCTCGCGAGCGCGATCGACAACCCGGTGCTCACGCCGGACGGCCGCGTCGAGTCGAACGGCAACTTCCACGGCGCCCCGGTGGCGTACGTGCTCGACTTCCTCGCGATCGCGGTGGCGGATGTCGCGTCGATGAGCGAGCGGCGCACCGACCGGTTCCTCGACCGGGCGCGCAACCAGGGCCTGCCCCCGTTCCTCGCGCACGAGGTCGGCGTCGACTCCGGCCTCATGATCGCGCAGTACACCGCCGCCGGGATCGTCTCGGAGCTGAAGCGCCTCGCGGTGCCCGCGTCCGTCGACTCGATCCCGTCGTCGGCCATGCAGGAGGACCACGTCTCTATGGGCTGGGCCGCGGCCCGCAAGCTGCGCCGCTCGATCGACGGCCTCACCCGCGTGCTCGCGATCGAGGTCATGACGGCCTCGCGCGGACTCGCCCTGCGCGCGCCGCTCGAGCCCGGCGCCGCGACCGGAGCCGTCGTCTCGCTCGTCGCCGAGGTGGGCGCCGTGCCGGGGCCCGACCGGTTCCTCTCGCCCGAGATCGAGGCGATCACCGCGCTCGTGGCCGCCGGCGTCGTGCGCGACCGGGCTGCCGCAGCCCTCGACGCGCCGCTCGCCTGAGCGCTGACGAGCCGTCCGCGCAGGGGGCGATGCCCGTTCGAGCAGAGGGGCATCCGGGCACCCCCTTAACAGGTCACAGGCGGCGTTTCAACGGTTGTGCGGGTCCAACCGCGGTGCCAGACTGAACGAAGTCGGCGTCCCGCCGACAGCTCGAATGGACCCAATGACGCCGCATCGTTCTCACCCGGATTCGCCCCGCACGCCAGTCGCGCGAGGCGGCCGTCGTGCAGTGGCGGCGGTTTCGGCCATCGCCCTCACGGTGCTCGTCGGCATCGTCGGCTCGAGCCCCTCGTATGCCGAGGAGACGCCGCCACCGACCTCCGCGGCGACCGAGCCGACCGACTCGCCCGAGTCGACGCCGACGCCGGAGCCCTCCGAGCCGGCTCCGACGCCGACCACCGAGCCGACGCCGACGCCCGAACCGACGCCGACACCGACGCCGACGCCGACGCCCGAGCCCACGCCGACGCCGACCCCCGAGCCCACGCCGACCCCCACGCCGACGCCGACGCCCGAGCCCACGCCGACCCCCACGCCGGCTCCCCCCGTGACCGCGCCGACGCCCACCGCCGCTGCGATCGCCGCCGACGTCGTCTTCAGCGGTGAGGGTCCGGTCCTGCGGGTCTCGTCGGGTGCGAACCGCGATGTCACGTCGCTCCTCGCGGCGCGCACGTCGATCGACCTCGCGACCAAGACGCTCCGCAAGGCCGAGTCCTCCCTCGCCGACGCCAAGTCGACCCGCGAGGTCGCCCGCTCCCTCGCCCGCCGGGCCGACACCGATGCGGCCGAGCTCCGCTCCCTCGCGGATGCCGCGGGGCGCGCCTACTTCGCCGCCGCCAACAGCGACGGCAGCACGGTCTCATCGCTCGACGCCGTGTTCGGCTCCGGCAAGGACCTCCTCGCCGGCCTCGCCGGCATGGCCAGGGTCTCGAAGGTCGCCGGCGACGCCGCGGCGCTCGAGAAGATCGCCGCCACCCGCGACGCCGATGCCGACGCCGCCGAGGCGAAGGCCGAAGAGGCCTGGGCTGCGGCCGATGCCGTCGGAGTCGACGACCGCGAAGCCGAGGTGGACGACGCCGAGATCGTGCTCGCCAACGCCCGCGACTCGCTCAGCGGGCTGCAGGCGAAGGCCGCAGCCGAGAGCATCGCGCTGATCGACACGCTGCCCGCCGATTCGGGACAGCTCAGCGACCAGGGCTGGTCGCAGCCGGTCGCCGGCCGACTCACCGACGGCTACGGACCCCGGCCCGTCAAGCCGGTCGCCGGCGTCAACGAGTTCCATCGAGGCACGGATGTCGCGGCATCCTGCAAGACCCCGGTCTTCGCCGCGACGGGCGGCGTCGTGGTCGAGGCGCGCGCGAACGGCAGCTACGGCAACTGGATCCTGATCGACCACGGCACCGGCGTCTCGACGGGCTACGCGCACCTCGTCGACGGCGGCATCCTCGTGAGCCCCGGCGAGACGGTGGCCCCCGGGCAGCTCATCGGCCTGGTCGGCAGCACCGGCGCCTCGACGGGATGCCACCTGCACTTCGAGGTTCGTCTCGACGGCGTCGCGGTCGACGCCCGGCCGTTCATGGCGGCGCGCGGCATCCTCATCGGCTGACGCCCGCCCCAGGAGGTCAGCACCGCCGACGCCCGACCGCCGGCATCTCGAGTTGTCGACGACCTCGTCTGGGATCCCGGACGCCTCGCCCGCGGCATCCGTTGTCGGCGCCGCACCCGTGGTGTGGGATCAGACCATGACCGACGCACCGACGACCATCGAGCACTCCACCGCCGCCGACACCGACGCCGCACACGGCCCGCGCCCCGTCCGCGCCGCACGCGGCACGACGCTCTCGGCGAAGAGCTGGCAGACCGAGGCGCCGCTGCGCATGCTCATGAACAACCTCGACCCCGAGGTCGCCGAACGGCCGGACGACCTCGTCGTCTACGGCGGCACGGGAAAGGCCGCGCGCAACTGGGCGTCGTTCGACGCGATCGTGCGCACGCTCGAGGGCCTCGAGTCCGACGAGACGCTGCTCGTGCAGTCGGGCAAGCCGGTCGGCGTGTTCCGCACGCACGAGTGGGCGCCGCGGGTGCTCATCGCGAACTCGAACCTCGTCGGCGACTGGGCGACGTGGCCCGAGTTCCGCAGGCTCGAGCAGCAGGGCCTCACGATGTACGGCCAGATGACGGCCGGCTCGTGGATCTACATCGGCACGCAGGGCATCCTGCAGGGCACCTACGAGACGTTCGGCGCGATCGCCCGCGCACGGTTCGGCGGCACCCTCGCCGGCACGCTGACCCTGACCGGCGGCTGCGGCGGCATGGGCGGCGCGCAGCCCCTCGCCGTGACCATGAACGAGGGCGCGGTGCTCATCGTCGACGTCGACGCCACGCACCTCCAGCGCCGGGTCGACCACGGCTACCTCGATGAGATGACCGCCGACCTCGACGACGCGATCGAGCGCGTGCTCGCCGCGAAGGCCTCGCGCACGCCCCTCAGCGTCGGCCTCGTGGGCAACGCGGCATCCGTGTTCCCCGAACTGCTGCGCCGCGGGGTGCCGATCGACATCGTCACCGACCAGACGAGCGCGCACGACCCGCTGAGCTACCTGCCCGAGGGCGTGAGCGTGGCCGAATGGCATGCGCTCGCGGCATCCGACCCCGAGGCCTTCACCGATCGCGCCCGGGCGAGCATGGCCACGCAGGTGCAGGCCATGGTCGAGTTCCAGGATGCCGGCGCCGAGGTCTTCGACTACGGCAACTCGATCCGCCGCGAAGCCGAGCTCGGCGGCTACGACCGCGCGTTCGCGTTCCCGGGCTTCGTGCCCGCCTACATCCGCCCGCTCTTCGCCGAGGGCAAGGGCCCGTTCCGCTGGGCGGCCCTCTCGGGCGATCCGGCCGACATCGCCGCGACCGATCGCGCGATCCTCGAACTGTTCCCCGAGGACGAGCACCTGCGCCGCTGGATCACGCAGGCCGGCGAGAAGGTGCACTTCGAGGGCCTGCCCGCCCGCATCTGCTGGCTCGGCTACCAGGAACGCCACCTCGCGGGCCTGAAGTTCAACGAGATGGTCGCGTCGGGCGAGCTCTCCGCGCCCGTCGTCATCGGCCGCGACCACCTCGACTCCGGCAGCGTCGCGAGCCCCTACCGCGAGACCGAGGCGATGGCCGACGGCTCCGACGCGATCGCCGACTGGCCGCTGCTCAACGCGTTGCTCAACACGGCCTCCGGCGCGACCTGGGTGTCGCTGCACCACGGCGGCGGCGTCGGCATCGGGCGCTCGATCCACGCCGGCCAGGTGATCGTCGCCGATGGCACCGACCTCGCCGCTGAGAAGATCGCGCGCGTGCTCGTGAACGACCCGGGCACCGGCGTCATGCGGCACGTCGACGCGGGCTACGAGCGCGCACGTGAGGTCGCCGCCGAGCGCGGGCTGCGCGTGCCCATGCAGGAGGGCTGAGCGGATGCCGCGTCGCACCCTCGTCACGAACATCGGCGAGCTCGTCACGAACGACCCGGCGCCGGGCCGCGAGGGCGGGCCGCTCGGCATCGTGCGCGATGCCGCCGTGCTCCTCGACGGCGGGCTCGTGACCTGGGTGGGCCCATCGAGTAGCGGCGCCGCAGGCGACGCGTATCGAGACGCCCCACCGGAGATCGTCGACGCGGGCGGCCGCGCCGTCATCCCCGGCTTCGTCGACAGCCACACGCACCTCGTGTTCGGCGGCGACCGGGCCGACGAGTTCACGGCGCGCATGGCGGGGCAGGCGTACGAGGCGGGCGGCATCCGCTCGACCGTCGCAGCGACCCGCGCCGCGAGCGATGACGAGCTCCGCGACCGCCTCGCCGGGTTCGTCGCCGAACTGCACGCGCAGGGCACGACGACGTTCGAGGTCAAGTCCGGCTACGGCCTGAGCGTCGCCGACGAGCAGCGGCTCGTGCGACTCGCGCGGGAGGTCACCGACGAGGTGACGTTCCTCGGCGCGCACGTCGTGCCGTTCGAGTTCCGCGAGGACCCCGCGTTCGGCGAGCCCGGCAGCCCCGAGGCGTCCGCCCGTGCCGCCGACGCCTACGTCGACCTCGTCGTCGGCGACATGCTCGACGCCTGCGCCCCGCACGCGCGCTGGGTCGACGCCTTCTGCGAGCGCGGCGCCTTCACGCCCGAGCAGTCGCGCCGAGTGCTCGAGGCGGGCGCCGCGGCCGGCCTCGGCATCCGCGTGCACGGCAACCAGCTCGGCCCCGGCGGCGGAGTCCGTCTCGCGGTCGAGCTGGGCGCGGCATCCGTCGACCACTGCACCCACCTCGACGATGCGGATGTCGCGGCGCTCGCGGCATCCGGGACCGTCGCGACGCTGCTGCCGGGCGTCGAGTTCTCGACGAGACAGCCGTACCCCGATGCTCGGCGCCTCATCGACGCGGGCGTGACGGTCGCGCTCGCGAGCGACTGCAACCCCGGTTCGAGCTTCACGAGTTCGCTGCCGTTCTGCATCGCGGTCGCGGTGCGCGACATGGGCATGACCCCCGCCGAGGCGCTCTGGGCGTCGACCGCGGGCGGCGCGGTGGCGCTTCGGCGAGCGGATGTCGGGGCGATCCGCCCCGGCGCACGCGCCGACCTCGTCGAGCTCGACGCCCCGAGCCACGTGCACCTCGCCTATCGGCCGGGCGTGCCGCTGGTGCGGCGCGTCTGGGCCGCGGGCGAGCTCGTCGCCGGCTGACCGCTCTGCCGCGCGGGCGACGCGCCGGCGACGCGCCGGCACGCGCTCAGGCCCGACGCACCTCGAGCGCGCTCACGCCGCTGAACCCGAGCCATGCGCGATCGCCCGCCTCGACGAGGGTCGCGAGCACGTGGTCGCACGAGCCGCACCGCACGACCGTGCCGGCCGGGCTCGTGAACACGAGCGCCCGCGCGAACTCCGAGACCGTGCCGCAGCCGTTGCACCGCGCCCTCGCCTCGGTGACGTCGAACGAGAAGTAGTCGGCCAGCGGCCCCGCAAGGGCGTTGCCATCGAGGTGATCCATCAGGTTCCTCCGAATCGTTCGGTGCGGATGGCGCGAGCGTCGTGCCCGAGCTCGATGAGCCAGGACGCGACCCGCTCCACGAACCCGGTCGAGCCGCACACGTAGACGCGCGGCGCCTCGGTCGCGGGGATGACGGCCGAGGCCAGCACGTCGCGGGTGATGCGACCCGCCGGCACGGGCCATCCGTCGGGCGCGGTGCGCGTGTACACGAGGTCGAGCTCGAAGGGGGCGGATGCCGCGGTGAGCCGTTCGAGCTCGGCGGCGAAGAAGACGTCTCGGGGCGTGCGCACCGAGTAGAGCAGGCGGAACGGCGTCGCGTCCGCGGCGTCGCCGTGCGCCTGCGCCATGGCGACGAGCGGCACCACGCCCGAGCCGCCCGCGATGAGCTGCACGGGACGCGCGGCATCCGACCCGGCGACATCCGGTCCGGCATCCGACCCGGCCGCGTCCGTCGCCGGTTGCCAGACGAAGAACGCGCCGAGCGGGCCGTGCACCTCGAAGCGGTCGCCCGCGCGGGCGACGTCGACGAGGAACGGCGACACCTCGCCGTCCGGCACGCGGTCGACTGCGAGCACGACGCGGGTCGCATCACCCGTCGCGGGCCCCGACGAGGCGATCGAGTACGACCGGGTCGCGGTGTACCCGTCGGGCGCGGTCAGCCGCACATCGAGGTGCTGCCCTGCGGCGTTGCCTGGCCAGCCCTCGACGTCGAGCTCGAGGCGGGCGGCCGTGGCGGTCTCGGGGGTGTTCGCGACGACGGTGGCGGCGTGCCAGCCCGAACGCGGAACGGAGGGGCGCCCGATCACCAGTACCGCTCCTCCTGCCAGGGGTCGCCGTGGATGTGGTACCCGTTCTGCTCCCAGAACCCCGGGTCGTCGCGCGGCATCATCACGAGCGAGCGCACCCACTTCGCGCTCTTCCAGAAGTACAGGTGCGGCACGAGCAGGCGCGCGGGGCCGCCGTGCTCGGGGTCGAGCGGCTCGCCGTCGAACTCGGTCGCGATCCACGCCTGCCCGTCGAGCAGCTCGTCGAGCGGCACGTTCGTCGTGTAGCCGCCGTAGCTGTGCGCCATGACGAAGTCGAACTGCGACTCGACGTTCTCGAACAGCGTGTCGAGCGAGACGCCCCGCCAGCTCGTGCCGAGCTTGGACCAGTGCGTGACGCAGTGGATGTCGGTCGCGATGTCCTCGGCCGGCAGGGCGTTGAACTCGTCCCACGTCCACTTGTGCGTTCCGGCCTCGGTGATGATGCTGAAGGCCCACTCCGCGGTGTCGACCTCGGGGGTCGGCCCTGCCGAGAGCACCGGGAAGTCGTGCACGAGCGTCTGGCCGGGTGGCAGACGGTCGTCGCGATCCCGTGACCTGCCGCCGAATCCTCGTGTGACGAATGACATCCGCACTTCCTCCCGCTCGACTGCGCTTCGAACTGCTCGGTCCCCCCGCCTGACGATACCGACGCAGCGCCCGCCTGTCACCGGTCGCCGGGCGACCGGAGGTCGGCGCTACCGTAGACGCATGCCGAGCACGCGGGCCGCGTTCCACGAGACGGCCACCCTGATCCCGGTGGCGGCGCACCTCGAGCGGGTGCTCGCGGCGGTTCGAGCCGACGCGCGGGCGCGGGCCACGGCCGTCGACCGCGTCGAGACCGTGCGACTCGCGGATGCCGCGGGGCGCGTGCTCGCGGCATCCGTCGACGCCGTGTTGGCCTCGCCCCCCTTCGACAACTCGGCCATGGACGGCTTCGCCGTGCGGTGGGCGGATGTCTCGCCGGCGACGCCCGACGCCCCGGTGACGCTGCGCGTGGTCGCCGATCACGCGGCCGGCTCGGCGAGCACGCTCGACGCGGCGCCGCTCGGCCGGGGCGAGGCCGCCCGCATCATGACCGGGGCGCCCGTGCCCGCGGGCGCGGACACCGTGGTGCCGGTCGAGCGCACCGACGGCGGCGGCACGGTCGCCGACGCCGACGCCGCGCATCTCGTGCGGGTCTTCAGCGCTCCCGACCTCGGCCGGCACATCCGCCGCGCCGGCGAGGACCTGCGCATCGGCGACCGCCTGCTCGACGCCGGCACGCTGCTCGGTCCCCGTCAGGTCGCGGCCGCGGCGACGGCCGGCCACGGAACCCTCGAGGTCGTGCGCAGGCCCCGCGTCACGGCCGTCGCGACCGGCAGCGAGCTCACCGAGCCGGGCGGGGCGCTCCTGCCGGGCCGCATCCCCGACTCGAACTCGCTGCTGCTCGCCGGACTCGTGCGCGACGCGGGCTGCGAGCTCGTCGAGGTCGTGCGCATGCCCGACGACGAGCGGCTGCTCCGCGCGTGGCTCGACGGCCTCGGGCCCCGCGACGCCGTCGTGTTCACGGGCGGCGTGAGCGTCGGCGCATACGACGTCGTGCGACGCGTGCTGTCCGAGCTCGGCACGGTCGACTTCGTCCGCGTGGCCATGCAGCCCGGATCCCCGCAGGCGTTCGGCCGGCTCGCCGACGGCACCCCCGTGTTCGGGCTGCCGGGCAACCCGGTCGCGGTCGCCGTGTCGTTCGAGGTGTTCGTGCGTCCGGCGCTGCTCGCGTTGCAGGGCCGGCCCGACGTGCAGCGGCGCAGGCTCCGCGCGACCGCCGCGCTGGGCTGGGATTCGCCGGCCGGCCGCCTCCAGGTCATGCCCGTGTCCTTCGTCGAGGCCGAGTGCGACGGCGACAGGCCAGACGCGCTCGCATCGCCCGCCGTGCGGCCCGCGACGCGCGGCGGCGCGGGCTCGCACCTCTCGGGCGGGCTCGCCGCGGCATCCGGATTCGCCGTCGTTCCCGAGCACGTCGTGCGCGTCGAGCCGGGCGACGTCGTCGAGGTGCTGGTGATCCCATGACGGAACCGCTCACGGATCGGGCGACGGATGCCGCGACGCGCCCCCTCGACGCGGTGCTCCTCGCGGGCGGGCGGGCCACGCGCCTCGGCGGTGCGAGCAAGCCCGAGCAGGCGGTCGGCGGACGCACGCTGCTCGAGCTCGCCATCGACGCAGCCCGGCGCGCCGGCGCCCGGCGCATCGTCGTGGTCGGACCGTCGTCGCTGAACGCGCCCGGATGCCTCGTCGTGCGCGAGGATCCGCCGTTCGGCGGCCCCGTCGCCGCGATCGCCGCCGGGCTCGCCGCGCTCGACGAGCCCGCCGCCGCGCCTCCGCGCCGGTCGAGGAGCGACGCGTCTCGAGACTCCGCCGACCCGGCACCCGACGTGCTCGTGCTCGCCTGCGACCTCCCGCGGGCACCCGCCGCGGTCGAACGCCTGCTCACGGGCCGCTGGCGGCACCCTGCCGCGGACGGCGTCTGCCTCGTCGATGCCGACGGACGCACCCAGTGGCTCACGGCGATCTGCAGCCGCGCTTCGCTCGACCGCGCCCTGGCCCTGCTCGACGGGCCTGCCGATGGCGCCGCCATGCGACAGGTCATGGGCCGGCTCGACCTCGCCGAGGTCGCCGACCACGGCACCGCCGCCGACGTCGACACGTGGCCAGATCTCGAACGCGCCCGCGTGCCGACCCGCCTCCGCGCTGACGTGCGCACCGCACGACCCGCCGAGACCGAGACCGACCCCGAGGAGCACCCATGACCGCCGACATCGAGCCACCGAACCAGTCGACCCCTGCCGAGGTCGACGCCTGGGTCGCCGAGGTCGCCGCCGCACTCGGCCTCGACCCGTCCGACGTGCCGGTGGGCGACATCCTCGACCTCACCAGGCGCGTCGCCCACGGCATCGCCCGCCCGGCGGGCCCGGTCACCGCGTTCATGATCGGCCTCGCCGTCGGACGCGGCACGGCGCCCGGCACGGCGAGCGAGGTCGCCGAGCGCATCGGCATCCGCGCCGACGGCTGAGCGCGACCGCCCGCCATCCCTGGCCGGACAGGAGATGCTCGCGACGCGGGTCGAGGTCACCTCGGCGACTGCCGTCGCGTTCTCGGATCCCGAGCTCCGTCGACGGCTACGCGCCGAATCGATCCCGCTCTGAACGCTCGGGTCGGCGGGCGCCGGGCCTCGGCTCAGAGGTTGACCCACTCGGTCGTGCCGCCGTCGAGGTGCTGCCGCTTCCAGATCGGCGTGTGCTCCTTGATGCGGTCGACGAGCAGCGCGCACGCGGCGAACGCCTCCGCCCGATGCGGTGCGGCGACGGATGCCACGAGCGCGACGTCTCCGATCGTGAGCGCCCCGATGCGGTGGGCCGCCGCGACCCGCAGCCCGGTCTCGCGCGCGACCTGCTCGAGCGTCTCGCGCAGGAACTCCTCGGCCGTCGGATGCGCCTCGTAGTCGAGCGCGGTCACGGATTCGCCGTGGTCGTGGTCGCGGATCACGCCCTCGAACGTGACGAGGGCGCCGTTCTCGGGCGAGCCCACGAACGCCTCGATCTCGGCCCGATCGAGCGGGTCGGTGGTGATCCGGGCGAAGGCCTGCGGCCCGGAGATCGCGGAACCCGGTGTGGTGGGCTCAGGCATCGTGGGCTCCTTCGGCGTGCACGGTGGCCGTGGGCGGCACGATCGGCCGCGGTGTCGCGGGCCGGGCAGCGCCGGCCCGCCCGCGCGGCGCATGGTCGACGCCCGCGACCTGGTCGACGAGGTGCGGCAGCAGGTCGTCGAGCACCGCGAGTCCGTCGGCGACGCCGCCGCGCGAGCCCGGAAGGTTGACCACGACCGTGCGTCCGGCGATGCCGGCGCGAGCGCGGCTCAGCGCGGCCGTCGGGGTCGACGCGCGGCCCGCCGCGCGGATCGCCTCGGCCACTCCGGGCAGTTCCTGGTCGAGCACCGCGAGCGTCGCCTCGGGCGTGCGGTCGCCGGGGTTCACGCCCGTGCCGCCCGTCGTGATGAGCACGGAGGGCGAGCCGGCGACGGCCCCGCGGACGGCGTCGGCGATGTCGGCGTCGGCGACCACGACGGGCGCGGGCGTGTCGTATCCACGCTCCCGGAGCCAGTCCACGATCGCCGGGCCCGTCGTGTCGGGCGCCTCGCCCGACGCGGCGCGGGTCGAGGCGACGAGCACGATCGCACGGCGGCCGCCCGCGGCATCCGTCTCGACAGGATCCGGCCCGACCGCGGCCGCCTCGCCGTCTGCAGGTTCGTCGCTCGGCGCGGGATCACTCGCACTCGGCTCGCCCGCGGCATCCGCTCGCCAGACCCCGCGCTTGCCGCCGCGCTTCTCGACCAGGCGGATGCCGCCGGTCCGCGCGGCCGGGTCGACGGCCTTGACCATGTCGTGCAGGGTGAGCGCGGCGACGGCGACGGCCGTGAGCGCCTCCATCTCGATACCCGTGCGGGCGGTCGTCGACACGGTCGCCCTGATCGTGACGGCAGACTGCTCGAACCCGAAGTCGATCGAGACCGCATCGAGCGGCACGATATGCGCGAGCGGGATCAGCTCGCTCGTGCGCTTGGCCGCCGAGATGCCGGCGATGCGGGCGGTGGGCAGCACGTCGGCCTTCTTCAGCTGGTCGCCCTGCACGAGCGCGACCACCTCGGCGGTCGTGTCGAGGCGTCCCTCGGCGATCGCGACGCGCCGGGTCACGGGCTTGCCGCCGACATCGACCATGCGCGCGCGACCGTCGTCGTCGAGATGCGTGAGGGGGTTCATCCCTCCACGCTAGCGACGATCGGCCGCGCCGTTAACCCGGCGACGGGCCGCGTGCACGCTCGGTGCTCGCGACCCGTCGGTCGAGACGTCGGTCAGGCCGCCACGGCCGCGGAGCGCAGGAGCGCACGCACGGTGGTCGTGCGGCGCCTGGCGACCACGATGGTCGTCACGCCGAACGAGAGCACCGCCCAGATCGCGAGGCCGACGAAGGCCGCTCCGACGCCGTCGGTCGAGGTGAGGGCCGAGACCATGCCGTTGTAGGCGGGAGCCGTCGGCAGCAGGCCCGCGACGTCGGCGATCACGCCGGGCACGGTCGAGACGACCCCGGTCGCGACCGTGAGCACGCCCACGAGCGCCGAGACCCATCGGCCCGCTCCGCCGAATGCGGCGATCAGGCCCTGGTTGACGGCGGCGAACGCCACGCCGGCGCCCACGCAGAGCGACGCGAACACGAGCCACTCGCCGACGTCGTACGAGGCGGCGAGCTGCACGACGCCCGCGACGAGCACGCCCTGCAGCGCTCCGAGTGCGGCGGCCGGCGCGAACCCTCGCAGCGCGAGCAGCGCCGACGGCGCACGCGAGGTCAGCGCACGGCGCGAGACGGCCTGCAGCGCCACGAAGGTCGCGAGTCCGCCGAACCAGAGCGCGAGCGTCGCGAGCAGCGGAACGGCGGATGCCCCGAAGAGCGAGTCGCCCACGCCGTCGGCCTCGACCGGGTCGGCCACGACCGAGGCCAGGCTCTGCGCCTCGGAGTCGGTGTACGAGGGCACGGACTCGGATGCGGTGCGCAGGCCGGTCGCGAGCTCGTCGGTGCCGTCGGCGAGCGTCTGCACGCCCGTGGCGAGCGTGCCGGCGCCGGTGGCGAGCTGGTCTGCGCCGGTGCTGAGCTGCGTCGCACCGTCGCCGAGGGCGCGCGCGCCGTCGGCCGACTGCGTGGTTCCGGCGGAGAGCTGGCTGAGCCCGCCGGACAGCTCGTCGGTCTTCGCGGCCATCGTGGTGAGCGCGGTGCTCGTTCCGGAGGTGAGCCCGGCGATGCCGTCAGAGGTGGGAGCCGCGTAGCCGCTGGCCGTGCCGGCGCTCGTCGCGGCGGTGACGGCCTGGCCGGCGGCCGTGGCGACGCTCGCGCAGAACTCCGCCGTGGCGCCCGACGCGGCGCACTGGGCCTGCAGCGCGCCGAGCGACCCGGCAACCACCTTCGTGTCGCGCGCCGCGTCCGCCGCGAACGACGCCGAGGCCTGCGCAGCCCCGACGAGCTCCTGGTTGTTCACGCCGGCCGCCGCCTCCCGCAGCCCGCCGGCGAGCGCACCTGCGCCCGATGCCGACGCGGCCGTGCCCTCGGCGATCGTGTCGAGCCCGCTGCCGAGCGCCCCGGCACCGGTGGCGAGTTCCGCTGCGCCCGAGCCGAGCTGCGTGGCGCCGTCGGGCAGCGCTGCGGCGCCGTCGGCCGCCTGCTGCGCACCGTCGGCGAGCTTCGCGGCACCGTCGGCCGCGGTGCCGAGCTGGGTTCCGAGGTCGGTGAACCCGACGAACACGTTCTCGAGGTAGGTGGTCGAGAGCTGTTCGCCGAGCACGGACGTCGCCGTCTGCGCGACCTGTGCGGTGATGGCGTCGTCGACGACGAGGCTGTCGGGCGGCGTGGCGACCTTGATCGTCGCGCGCTCGGGCGTTCCGCCGGGAGCGGTCGACGTCGCGGCCGCCGAGAAGTTCTCGGGGATCGTGATGACGGCGGCGTAGGTGCCGTCGGCGAGGCCGGCCTCCGCGTCCTCGGTGTTCGAGAGGGTCCACGTGAGGTTCGAGTCGCTCTCGTCGTCGCCTTCGACGAGGCCGGCCGTCAGCTGCCGGCCGAGCGGCACGAGCTGGTCGTCGATGGTGACCGGCTCGTCGTTGTTCACGATGGCCGCGTTGAGCTCGCCGAGGCGCTCGGTGGGGTTGTAGAGCGCGGCGACGAGGATGCCGCCGATCACGACGGGCAGCATGAGCACGCCGATGATCGTGAGCCAGGTGACGGGGCGCTTGGAACGCGCGCGTTCGATGGGGAGGGTCATGCGTTCACCTCGGTGTTCGAGAATGCGGGCGCCGGTGCTGCGGGCGCGGAGAGTTCGATGGCGGCGGCGTCTGGGTGGCCGGCCGCGGCGAGCACGGATCTGGCGCTGTCGGCGTCGGCGGCCGAGATCACGACCGTGACGGATGCCTCGAGCGAGGCGTCCCAGAGCACGGCGGAGAGCCGGTCGCGGGTCGACTGGTCGGTCACGTGATCGAGGCCGTCGACGACGACGATGGCGGTGCGTCCGCGCAGGGCCCGGCGCAGCTCGACGACGGGGTCGTCGGCGTCGGCGAGCAGTGCGACGCCGACGTGCGCCCGCACCCATGCCGAGCGGCCGGGGAGCAGGTGTCCGGCGACGCGGAGGCGACCTCCCGTGGAGTCGATGCGGCCGGCGAGCGTCAGCAGCATCGCACGCGTGGCGATCTCGTCGGGCCCGGCGACGATGAGCGCACCGCCGGGTTCCACGCGCAGGCTCACGCCGTCGAAGACCGTGACGTCGCGCTCGACGAGCGAGAGGTCGGAGGCGACGAGCGCCGCCGTGGTCTGGGGCTCGGGCCAGTCGGCGAGCGCGCGCTCGCGTTCGACCGCCTCGCCCTCGATGTCGAAGTGCGGCAGCAGGCGGTCGAGCCACTTCGGCAGCCACCACGCCTTGTCGCCGAGCAGCGCCATGACGGCGGGCACGAGCGTCATGCGCACGATGAACGCGTCGATCGCGATGCCGACGGCGAGGCCGAGCGCGATGGGCTTGAGCGACGAGTCGCCCTCTGGCACGAATGCGGCGAAGACCGCGAACATGATGACGGCGGCGGCGCTGACGACGCGCGCCGAGGCGGTGAACCCGGAGCGCACGGCGCCGAGCGCGATGTCGCGCGGCTGGCGGCTCGAATGCCCGTCGAGGGCCCGGCGCGCGTGCACGTAGTCCTCGCGCATGCGGCTGACGAGGAACACCTGGTAGTCCATCGCGAGTCCGAACAGCACGCCCATGGCGACGATCGGCATGAAGCTGATGATCGGCCCGACCTTCGTGACGTGCAGCAGGTCGGCGCCCCAGCCCCACTCGAACACCGCGGCGACGACGCCGAAGGCGGCGACGACCGAGAGCAGGTAGCCGGCGGCGGCGGTGATGGGCACCCAGATCGAGCGGAACACGATCGCGAGCAGGATCAGCGAGAGGCCGACGACGAACAGGCCGAACGGCACGAGCGCCGCGCCGAGGCGGTCGGAGATGTCGATCGCGACGGCGGTGAAGCCGGTGACCTTGAGGTCGACGCCGTACTCGTCGAGGAAGTGGTCGTGCAGTCCGCGCAGCTCGCGCACGAGGTCGGCCGTGGCCGGGTCGTCGGGCGCGGTGGTCGGGATCACCTGCACGATGCCCGTGTCGGCGGTCTCGTTCGGGGTCGCGAGGGCGACCGTCTCGACGCCGGGCAGCGTCGAGATCTCGTCGCCGAGGTCCTCCATGAGGCCGAGCGGGTCGGTCGAGGTCACGATCGTGCCGGTGAGCACGAGCGGTCCGTTGAACCCGGGCCCGAAGTGCTCGGCGACGAGGTCGTACGACACGCGGGCAGGGTCGTCCTTCGGCAGCATGCCGGCGTTCGGCAGCGCGAGCGCGAGGCTGCCGGCCGGGATCGCGATGAGGCCGAGGCCGAGCACGACGGCCACGGTCGTGACGATCGGATGCCGCGTCACGAGTCCGACCCAGCGCGAGGCGAATCCGGGGCGGGCGGTGGCGACCGCAGGGGCTTCGGGCGAGGCGCCGGATGCCGCGGGAGGCTCGCCTGCGGACGGACGGCCGGCTGCGGCATCCGCACCCTGCTGCGCGGCGCGCTGCTGCTTCGCCCGGCGACGGCCGCGCGGCTCGCGGCGCTTCCATCCGACGACGCGGCCCTTGACGAACCCGAGGAACGCCGGGGTGAGGGTGATCGCGACGAGCACGGCGATCGCGACCGAGACGGCGGCGGCGATGCCCATGACCGTGAGGAAGGGGATGTTCGCGAAGCCGAGGCCGATGAGCGCGATGAGCACCGTGATGCCCGCGAACACGACGGCGGAGCCGGCCGTGCCGGTCGCGCGCGCCGCGGATTCCTCTGGATCCTCGCCGGCTCTCACCTGGTCCTGATGTCGGGCCATGATGAACAGCGCGTAGTCGATGCCGACCGCGAGTCCGAGCATGAGCGCGAGCAGCGGGGTCGTCGACGAGATGGTCGCGAACGCCGTCGAGAGCATGATGAGCGAGAGCGAGAGGGCGACGCCGATGATCGCCGATGCGAGCGGGAGCCCGGCCATCGCGATCGACCGGAACGTCACGATGAGCACGAAGAGCGCGATGAGCAGGCCGACGCCCTCGGTCAGCGTGATGCCGGGTACGGAGACGGCGAAGAGGTCGCCGCCGAGCACGACCTGCGAGCCCTCCGGCAGCGTCGCGCCGAGCTCGTCGGTCATCTCGTGGAGCTCGACCTTCGTCGCCTCGGGCACGTCGGTGGCCTGTCCGTCGAACTGCAGGCGCACGAGCGCGGCCGTCTCGTCGTCGGAGATGAGCCCCGAGACCATCTCGTCGTACGGGTCGGTGACGGCGAGCACGCCGTCGAGCCCCTCGATGTCGGAGATCGTCTGCTCGATGCCGGTCGTGAACGCCTCGTCCTCGACGCTCGAGCCGTCGGGCGCGACGACGATGAACTGCGCGCTCGTGCCGCTCGCCGCCGGGAACGAGCGGTTCAACTGTTCGAGGCCAGCCTGGGCCTCGGTGCCCGGGATCGTGAAGCTGTTGCTCGTGCCCTTGCCGAAGAGGGCGAACGCACCGCCCGCGATGACCAGCAGGAGCAGCCACGAGACGAGCACGCGCCACGGGTGGCGGAACGACCAGCGGCCGAGCGAGTAGAGCAGAGTGGACAAGGCAGCGCCTCCGAGCCGGATGTCAGGACAGTTCGATACAGCGCTGTATCCGATACGTAGTTGTATCGTAGAACGGTGACGGCTCGCAAACCTGTGGCCTTCATGTGAATACGGGGGTTGAATGGCAGCCATGGTCGAATCCGCCACGACGGCGACGCGCAGTCGCGAGAACACGCGACGCAAGCTCCTCGACGCCGCAGCCCAGGTCTTCGCCGAGGTCGGGCTCGCCGCGGCATCCGTCGAGGCCGTCTGCGATCGCGCCGGCTTCACGCGCGGTGCGTTCTACTCGAACTTCGAGTCGAAGGACGAGTTGTTCCTCGAGCTCGCGGGTCGCGTCACGCGCGGCCGGGTCGACGCGGTGACCGCGCGCGTCGCCGAGCTCGAGGGCGACGGCGCGTTCGCCTCGAACCACATCGACGTCTTCGAGATCCTCGACCAGGTGCTCGACGTCTCGGCCGACGATCGGCTCGGCGTGCTCCTCATGAGCGAGATCCGCATCCACGCACTCCGGAACCCGGCGATGGCCTCGGCCTACCTCGAGCAGGAGGCCGAGATGCAGCGGAGCGTCGCCCAGATCGTCACCGACATCGGGCGCGCCAAGGGCATCACGTTCCGCGTCTCGGCACTCGAGGCGGCGCGCGTGATGCTGCTCGTGTGGGAGGGCAGCGCCGTGCGCGCCGCCATCGCCGGCGACAGCGCCGACCGCATCCACCGCTCGACGAGCTCGGAGCTCGCGCTCGTCGCCCAGCTCGTCATCGACGACCCGGCGACGACCTCCGAAGACGAAGAGGAGTAGCGGCGGCCGCCACGGTGGCCGGATCGGTCAGAGCTCGACGGCCTCCACGACCTCGCCGGCAGCGAGCGCGGTGACGTCCTCGGGCACCACGATCAGCAGGTCGGATGCCGCGAGCGCCGCCACGAGATGCGACCCGGGTCCGCCGACGAGCACCGCCCGACCCTCGTCGTCTCGCCGTCCGCGCAGGAACTGGCGCCGTCCGGCGACCGATACCAGCGGCTCCGCCAGGGGGAGCGAGACGACGGATGCCGCGGGCAGCCCGGCGATCGCCCGCAGGGTCGGCGCGACGAAGAGCTCGAACGAGAGCTGCGCGCTCACCGGGTTGCCCGGGAACCCGATCACCGGCATGCCGCGGTAGGCGGCCGCGGCCTGCGGACCGCCCGGCTGCATGGCGACCGCGCCCACCCATGCGCCGAGCGGCTCGAGCAGCTCGCGCACGACCTCGTAGGCGCCCTTCGAGATGCCGCCGCTCGTGATCACGAGTTCGGCGCCGGCCTCGCGCGCCGCGTCGAGCTCGGCGCGCAGGCGTTCGACGTCGTCGCGCACGCGCGCCTCGCGCACGACGAGGGCCCCGGCGGCCCGGACGGCCGCGGCGAGCGCGATGCCGTTCGCGTCGGGGATCTCGCCGGCTCCGAGTTCGGCGCCGGGTGCGACGAGCTCGCTCCCGGTGCTGACGACGGCGACGCGCACGCGCTCGCGCACGAGCAGTTCGGCCAGGCCGGATGCCGCGGCCGCGGCGAGGTGACGCGATCCGAGCTTCAGCCCGGGCGGCAGCACGTCGTCGCCCGCCGCGAGGTCGGAGCCGGCCTCGCGCACGTAGTCGCCCGCGGCACGCGCGACGAGGATGCGCACCGCGCCCCCGTCGCCGCCTGCGGGCTCCGTGTCCTCGACCGGCTCGGTGTCCTCCACCGGCACGACGGCATCGGCGCCCTCCGGCACCTGCGCGCCGGTCATGATGCGCACGGCGGTTCCGGGCGCGAGCACCGCCGGCGTCCCGGGCGCCGCAGCGACCTCGCCCGCGACGGGCAGCGTCACCGGGGCGGTCGCCGCGCCCGCGACATCCGAGGCCCGCACGGCGAAGCCGTCCATCTGCGCATTGCGGAACGGCGGCAGCGCGATGGGCGACTCGACGGGCGCGGCCGTGATGCGGCCGAGCGCGTCGGCGACGGCGACCCGTTCGGTGGGCCGCGCGCCGAGGCCCGAGAGCAGCGAGCGCACGAACGAGGCGTGCTCCTCGACGCTCGAGCGCGCGCTCATCGACGCACGCCCGTCGAACGGCCTTCGGTGGGGGCGGCAGGCATGCTGGTCATCCCCCGATTCTCGCAGGCGAGCGACGGACCGCGCATGCCGACCGCCTGATCCGCGGATGCAGTAGCGTGGAAGTTCCGCGAATACGGGAGGAATCATGACGCAGTTCCGCATCAGCGAGGCCGCCGCGCTGCTCGGGGTGAGCGACGACACCGTACGCCGCTGGGCCGAGCAGGGTCGCCTCACCCTCTCGCGCGGCGCGAACGGCATGCAGGTCGTCGAGGGCGTCGAACTCGTCGGGCTCATGGCCGAGCACGCGGGCGGCAGCGCGCTGGCCGACGCCTTCCCGCTCGCGCGCACCTCGGCCCGCAACCACTTCATCGGCCTCGTCACCGCCGTGCACCGCGACGGCGTCATGGCGCAGGTCGAGCTGCAGGCCGGGCCGTTCCGGGTCGTCTCACTCATGAGTCGCGAGGCCGCCGACGAACTCGGCCTCGAACCCGGAGTGCTCGCCGCGGCGAGCGCGAAGGCCACCGTCGTCTCGATCGAACTGCCCAGGGGAGCCACCGCATGACCCGCAGCCGACGCACGACGTCGACGCTCGGCACCGCCGTGCTCCTCGCCTTCGCCCTCGGGGGCTCGCTCACGGCGTGCGCCTCGAGCGGCACCGGAGACGACGGCCAGAACGCCCCGGCCGCCACCGGCCCCACGACGCAGAACCTCGACGCGGCCGAGGTCACCGTGCTCGCGGCTGCGTCGCTCACCGAGGCCTTCGACGACCTCGCGACGCAGTTCGAGGCAGCCAACCCGGGTGTCGAGATCACCGTGAGCTACGGCGGCAGCGGCGCGCTCGCGACCCAGATCATCGAGGGCGCCCCGGCCGACGTGTTCGCCTCGGCGGCCGAGCCGCCCATGCAGCAGGTCGTCGACGCCGGGCTCGCGACCGATCCGCAGGTCTTCGCCACGAACACGCTCGAGCTCGTCGTCCCGGCCGGCAACCCCGCCGGCGTCACCGGCCTCGCCGACCTGTCGAACGCCGACCTGCGCATCGCGCTCTGCGACGAGTCGGTGCCGTGCGGCGCGGCATCCGCGAAGCTCCTCGCGAACGAGGGCATCACGGCGGCACCCGACACGCTCGAGTCCGACGTCAAGGCCGTGCTCACCAAGGTCTCCCTCGGCGAGGTCGACGCGGCGCTCGTCTACCGCACCGACGTCCTGTCGGCCGGCGACGACATCGAGGGCATCGAGGTTCCCGCCGCGGCCGACGTGGTGAACCGCTACCCGATCGCGGCGATCTCGGGCGACGCCACCGGCGCCGCCGAGGCGCAGGCCGCGGCCGCCTTCGTCGCGTTCGTGGCGGGCGATGCCGGGCGCGCCACGCTCGACGAACACGGCTTCGGCGCCCCGTAGTGGCACGAGCAGCGGCACGCGGCACCGGGCGACTCGCCTGGCCGATCACGGCGATCGCCGTCGTGGCGGTCGCGGTGCTCGTGCTGCCACTCGTCGCGCTCGTGGTGCGGGCGCCATGGGCCGACCTGCCGACGCTGCTCGCGAGCAGCTCCGTGCTCGAGGCCCTGGTGCTCTCGTTCACCACGGCCGTGCTCGCGACGGCGATCTGCCTCGTGCTCGGCGTCCCGCTCGCCCTGCTCGTCGCGCACGCCGAGTCGTGGTCCGCGATCCCCCGGCGGCTGCTGCGGGCCGCGGTCACGGTCCCCCTCGTGCTGCCGCCCGTCGTCGGCGGCATCGCGCTGCTCGTGCTGCTCGGCCGTCGCGGACTCATCGGGCAGTGGCTCGATGAGCTGTTCGGCATCACGATCCCCTTCACGACGGGCGCCGTCGTCATCGCGCAGGTCTTCGTCGCCCTGCCGTTCCTCGTGTTCGCGGTCGAGGGCGCGCTGCGGTCCTCCGATCGGCGCACCGAACTGGCCGCGGCCACGCTCGGCGCATCGCGTTGGCAGGTGTTCCGCCACGTGACCCTGCCGCTCGTCGCCCCCGGCGTCGCGGCGGGCGGGGTGCTCTGCTTCACGCGCGCGCTCGGCGAGTTCGGCGCGACCATCACCTTCGCGGGCTCCCTCCCCGGCACCACCCGCACCCTCCCGATCGCGAGCTACCTCGCGATGCAGACCGACCCCGACGAGGCCGTCGCCCTCGCCCTCCTGCTCCTCGCGGTCTCGGTGCTCGTGCTGCTGACCCTCCGCGACCGATGGCTCCCCGGGGCGACCGCATGAGCGTCGACCCTCGAGCGCCGGATGCCGCGGGCGGCCGCCCCGGCGACGACGGCCGCGCCGCGGATCCCGCCGGCCGCAGCGACGCCGGCCGCCCCGGCCTCCGCGTCGACATCGCGCTGAGCTACGGTGCGACGCGCATCGCCGCCGCCTTCGACGTGCGGCCGGGACATCCGCTCGCGATCATCGGACCGAACGGCGCCGGCAAGTCGAGCCTGCTCGCCGCCATCGCCGGACTGGTGCCGCTCGACGCCGGCGAGATCTCGATCGGCCGGCGCCGCGTCGACGCGCTGCCGTCGGAGCGCCGGCGCGTCGGCATGGTGTTCCAGGACTACGTGCTGTTCCCCCACCTGACCGTGCGCGACAACGTCGCGTTCGCGGCACGCATGCGCGGCTCTCGCGCCGCGGCACGCGAGGCCGCCCGCCCCTGGCTCGAACGCTACGACCTCGTGACGCTGGCCGATCGCCTGCCGTCTGAGCTCTCGGGCGGCCAGCGCCAACGCGCGGCGCTCGCGCGGGCCCTCGCGGCAGAGCCCGACGTGCTGCTGCTAGACGAGCCGATGTCCGCGCTCGACGTCGAGGTGCGCGCCGAGATGCGCGACGAACTCGCCACGCACGTGCGCGACTTCGGCGGCGCGACCGTGCTCGTCACGCACAGTCCGGCCGACGCGGCACGGCTCGCCGACGCCGTGCTCGTGCTCGAGGGCGGGCGGGTCACCCAGCGCGGCACGCTCGAGGCCATTCGCGCCGCCCCGGCGACGCCGTACGTGCGACGCCTGCTCGCGGCATCCGACGACTGACCGCTCGTCCAGCCCGAGCCCGCGTGCCGGCGCGGCGATCGAGCCCTGAGGCTTGCCTACCGCGGCGTGTCGAACCTCGTCGCGACCGGCGCCTGGAACTCGAGCTCGGCCCACTCGTCGACGTCGAAGTCGAGCTCGAGCACCGCGCACGTGGGCATCTCGCCGATCGACCCGGTGAGGTCGTACGCGAGGTCGGCCATGCCGGGGTTGTGGGCGACGATCATGGCCCGCCCGAGCGCGTCGTCGAGCTCGCCGACCACGCGCAGGATCGTCTGCGGCGACGAGCCGTACAGGCGTTCGTCGAGCTCGACGGATGCCGCGTCGAGCCCGAGCTCGCGCGCGATGAGCTTCGCCGTGGTCTGCGCCCGAAGTGCGGTGCTCGACCGGATCGCGTCGGGAACCGATCCGCGCTCGCGCAGCCGCGCCCCCATCGCGGGAGCGTCGCGAAGCCCCCGGTCGTTCAGCGGCCGATCGTGGTCGGCGAGGCCCGGCTGGCCCCAGTCGGACTTCGCGTGGCGCACGAGCATCAGCGTCTTCATGCGCCGAGTCTGCCACCGGTGACCGTCGACCGCACGGGAGCCGCTCAGCCGACCGTCGGCGGCCGAGCCGCGCTTCCGCGGTGAGGCGCGCCGCCCCTCCGTCCGACCTGCGATCAGCCGGCCGACGCCCCGCGAGCCGCGAGCCCGGCCGCGAACTCGAGCACGCACAGCGCCGCGAGCCGCACCGTGCGCTGGTCTGCGGCATCCGTCGTCGCGTCGATCTCGACGAGGTCGGCGCTGCGCACCCGGGCGTCGGATGCGGCGGCGCGAACGAGCGCGCGAAGCTCCCACGCCGCGAGGCCGCCCGGGACCGAGGCGGGGCAGGCCGGTGCCACCGAGCGGTCGCAGACGTCCACGTCGACGTCGAGGTGCACCGGCCCGCCGGCCGAACCGGCGATCGCGAGCGCCTCGGCCATCACCTCGGCGGGCGATCGGCGATGCAGTTCGTCGCGGTGGATCACGGTGATGCCCAGGTCGGCGGCCCTGCGCGCGTACGCCGCGGAGTTCGCGAAGTCGGCGATGCCGATCTGCACGATGCGCCCCGGGTCGAGCCCGGCTTCGACGAGCCTCCGCACGGGGGAGCCGTTCGAGATGCCGTCGCGCAGGTCGTAGTGCGCGTCGATCGTGACGAGTCCGGCGCGGCCGAGGTCCGCGCCCCACGCCCCGAGCGCCGTCGCCACGGTCACCGAGTTGTCGCCGCCGAGCGCGATGAGCGCTCGCGCGCGGCCCAGCGCCCCGGCGACCGCCACGGTGGTGCGGGCCTCGCCCTCGGGTCCGTCGGGCTCGTCGACGTCGCCGGCATCGGCGATCGCGAGCCGGCCCCCGTCGCGACCGTCGAGATCGACCACGACATCGCCGTGCGAGCGATCGGGCACGAGCGCGGGGCTGTACCGTCTCAGTGCCTCACGGATCGCGGCCGGCGTCGCGTGCGCGTTCGTCGGCGAGAGCGAGGTGCGCCAGGCCGGAACCCCCAGGATCGCCAGGTCCACGGATGCCGCGGCGGGCGTCTCGTCGAGCGCGGGCCAGGCGCCGGCACGCGGCCAGCCGGGGTCGTGCGAAAGCGTGGACATGCCAGCACGCTACCGATCGCACGGGCTCGCGGGCGCGGCATCCGCGCCGGTTCTCGTCTGTGATCCCGGACGAGCACCCGAGCTGGGCCCCGCGTAACCCCCTCAGCCCCGCAGCAGCCCGAGGAGCTCCCGCTCGCGCTCGGCGGACAGCCCGGCTCCGCGCTCGCGGTCGAGGCCCTGCCCGCGCTCCCAGGCGAGCGTCTCGTCGAGCAGTTGCCCGAGGGGACGCAACGTGAGCCCGGCCAGCTTGGCGGCGGCGTTCGACCGGTCGAGGAAGCCGCCCCATTCGGGGTCGCGGATCCAGAGCGGCATGGACTCGGGTCCCGACCACTCCGCGACGCCCTGCTCGGCGAGCCACTCAGGTCGTGCGGCGACGACCTCGCCGTCGTAGCCGGCGACCGCGTTCGCGGTCTCGAGCCACCCGCCGAAGGTGCCCCGGTCGCCGACGGCGTTGAAGGCGCCCGTCGCCCCGCGCTCGACCGAGTCGAGCGTGAAGCGCACGAGGTCGTCGACGTGGATCGCCTGCGCGGCCGCCTCGAGCACATCGGGCACGAGCACCGGCCCTCCGTCGCGTGCCGCTCGGGCCGCCCGAGCCACCCAGTACCCGCTCCGGCCGGAGGCATCGCCGGGCCCGGCGATGAGCCCCGGCCTGATCGTCAGCGACCGTTCGCCGAACGCCTCGCGATACGCCCGCTCGATCGCGGACTTCGCCTCGCCGTACGTCTCGGGCGTGGACTCGTCGGATTCGAGCGGCGGCAGGAGGGTCACGCCTTCGACGGCGCCCGGCTCGTCCTGCGCCGCGTACACGTTGCACGAGGAGATGAACGCCATGCGCCCCACGACGCCGACGAGCGCCGCCGCGGCCGCTCGTGCGTGACCCGGCTGGCGCGTCACGTCGATCGCGGCGTCCCACTCGCGACCCGCGACCTCCGCGTACGCACCGGGTTCGGAACGGTCGGCGCGCACGAGCTCGGTGCCCTCGGCGACCGCACCGGCCTCGCCCCTTGCGAGGCACACGACCCGATGGCCCCGCGCGACCGCCTCCCCCGCGAGCGTGCGTCCGAGCCATTGCGTGCCGCCGAGGATGAGCAGGTCCATTCCGTCATCCCACCACAGCGACGGCGGCGGGAACACCCGTGTTCACGCTCCGCGAACCGAACGATTCGGCTCGCATGGCAGCCTGCGCACGGAAGACCGTGATAGGCAGGGAGCATGGGCAGGATCACCGCACGGAAGCGGGTCACTCGAATCACGGTCGGCGGTCGCACGACCCGCCGCGACGACCTCCTCGCGGTCGAGGAGCCGCTCGAGATCCGCGTCGGCCGCGCCCCGCTCGCCGTCACCATGCGCACGCCGGGGCACGACGTCGACCTCGCAGTGGGCTTCCTCGTCTCCGAGGGCGTCATCTCCCGCGGCGACCAGGTCGCCGCGGCGATCCACTGCGCCGGGCCCGACGGTGAGAACACCTTCAACGTGCTCGATCTCACCCTCGCGACGGGCGTGCCGCAGCCGGATGCCTCGGCCCGACGCGACCTCTACATCTCGAGCTCCTGCGGGGTCTGCGGCAAGGCCAGCATCGACGCGGTGCACACCCGCACGGCGCACCCCGTCGCAGACGCCGACCTGCGCGTGGATCCCGAACTGCTCATCCGGCTCCCCGACCGACTGCGCGCCGGGCAGGAGATCTTCGAGAAGACCGGAGGCCTGCACGCGGCCGCCCTCTTCGACGCCCGCACCGGCGAGATGATCGTGCTCCGCGAGGACGTCGGCCGGCACAACGCCGTCGACAAGGTCATCGGCTGGGCGACCCGCGAGGGCCTCCTCCCCCTCCGCGGACTGGTGCTGCAGGTGTCGGGTCGGGCGAGCTTCGAACTCACGCAGAAGGCCTCGATGGCCGGCATCCCCGTGCTCGCCGCGGTCTCGGCTCCGTCGTCGCTCGCCGTCGAGCATGCAGCGGATGCCGGCATCACCCTGGTCGGTTTCCTGCGCGGGGACTCGATGGTCGTCTACGCCGGCGCCGAGCGCATCGTCGCCGACTCGGCCGCGCCCACGGCCGACCCGGCCGAGCAGCTCGTCGAGCACACGACGGCGGACTGACATGACGACCGAACGCTCGCTCGACCCGAACGCCGCCCCCGACCTGTATCCCGACCTCGCCGTCGGGCATGCCAAGACCTGGGCCGTCGGCGCCCCCGGCATCCTGCACTCGATGGAGCCGGCGCTCAGCGGCATGGGCCTCGCGCGCACCGCACGGCTCGCCCTGGCGATCAACCAGAAGGACGGCTTCGACTGCATGAGCTGCGCGTGGCCCGATCCCGGCCACCGCAACGTGCTCGAGTTCTGCGAGAACGGCATGAAGGCCACCACCTGGGAGGCGACGCCGATCACCGTGCCGCGTTCGTTCTGGGCCGAGCACTCGCTGACCTCGCTGCTCGACCGCGGCGAGTACTGGCTCGGCCAGCAGGGGCGCCTCACCGAGCCCGTCCACAAGGCGGCGGGTTCCGATCACTACGAACCGATCTCATGGGATGCCGCGTTCGGCCTCGTCGCGCAGCACCTGAACGCCCTCGACTCGCCCGACCGCGCGGCCTTCTACACGAGCGGCCGCGCGTCGAACGAAGCCGCCTTCCTCTACCAGCTCTTCGTCCGCGCCCTCGGAACGAACAACCTGCCCGACTGCTCGAACATGTGCCACGAGTCGACGGGCACCGCGCTCGGCCAGACGATCGGCATCGGCAAGTCGACCATTGCCTACGACGACTTCGGCAAGGCCGATCTCGTGATCGTCATGGGACAGAACCCCGGCACGAACCATCCGCGCATGCTCACCGCCCTCGAGGAGACGAAGCGCAACGGCGGACGCGTGGTCTCGGTGAACGTCCTCCCAGAGGCTGGACTCGTTCGATACAAGAATCCGCAGAAGGTGCGCGGGCTCATCGGCAAGGGCACCGTCATGGCCGACCGCTTCCTGCAGATCCGCGCCGGCGGCGACATGGCGCTGCTCCAAGCCGTGTCCAAGCGCGTGCTCGACGCCGAGGCCGCCGCTCCCGGCACCGTGCTCGACCACGCATTCCTCGCGGAGCATACGATCGGGCTCGACGAGCTGCAGGAGCATCTCTCGTCACTCGATGACGCTGCCGTCGCCGCGGCCACTGGCCTGCCCGTCGAGGAGATCGACGCGCTCGCGGCCGAGTACCTCGCCGCCGACCGGGTCATCATCACCTGGGCCATGGGCCTGACCCAGCAGAAGAAGGGCGTCGCGACGATCAAGGAGATCGTCAACCTACTGCTCCTCCGCGGCAACATCGGCAAGCCGGGCGCGGGAGCCTCGCCGATCCGCGGGCACAGCAACGTGCAGGGCGACCGGACCATGGGCATCTGGGAACGCATGCCCGAGAGCTTCCTCTCGGCGCTCGAGCGCGAGTTCGCCTTCCCGGTGCCGCGCCGGCACGGAGCGGATGCGCTGCAGACGGTGCACGGACTCCGCGACGGCGAGATCGACGTGTTCGTGGCGCTCGGCGGCAACTTCGTCGGCGCGATCTCGGACACCGCCGTCGCCGAGGCGGCGATGCGCGGCGCGAAGCTCACCGTGCAGGTCTCGACGAAGCTCAACCGCTCGCACGTGGTGACGGGGGAAGAGGCGCTGATCCTGCCGACGCTCGGACGCACCGAGATCGACCTGCAGCAGACGGGGCCGCAGTTCGTGTCCGTCGAGGACAGCGTCTGCGCCGTGCATGCGAGCCACGGAGCCATCCCGCCCGTCGCCGACGGGCTGCTCTCCGAGATCGCCATCGTCTGCCGGCTCGCGGACGCGACGCTCGGCGCACGCCACGACCTCCCTTGGCGCGAGTTCGAGGCGGACTACGACCGGATCCGCGACCGCATCGCGCGTGTGGTGCCCGGCTTCGCGACCTTCAACGTGGACGTCCGCCGCAAGGGCGGCTTCATCCTGCCGAACGGCCCGCGCGACGAACGCCGCTTCGACACCGTCACCGGCAAGGCCATGATCACGGTGAACGAGCTCGAGCACATCGAACGGCCGGCCGGGCGCCTGATCCTCCAGACGCTTCGGTCGCATGACCAGTTCAACACCACGATCTACAGCCTCAACGACCGGTACCGCGGCATCAAGAAGGGACGCGACGTCGTGTTCGTGCATCCCGACGACCTGCTCGAGCTCGGCCTCGCGGCCGGCGACCGGGTCGACGTGGTGAGCGAATGGCCAGGACAGCCCGATCGCGTGCTGGCGAACCAGCGACTCGTGTCGTATCCGACGGCCCGCGGTTGCGCGGCCGCCTACTACCCCGAGGCGAACGTGCTGGTGCCGCTCGAGAGCGCGGCCGAGGATTCGAACACGCCGGTCTCGAAGGCTGTGATCGTACGCCTCGAGCCGCGGCGCTGACCTCGGCGCGAGCGCTCCTGAACGCACGAAGGGCCGACCCGTTGCACGGGTCGGCCCTTCTTCCGGCTCTTCACCGGGTGTGTTAAATGCGAAGAGCCGCCCACGTGGTGGGCGGCTCTTCGGGAATGGTTGTCCGGCGGTGTCCTACTCTCCCACAGGGTCCCCCCTGCA